>JAZTYV010000019.1:0-52099 GCA_045637145.1 Clostridia bacterium
ATCGGAACAAGCCATGCTTGTTCCGATATGGTGCACCATCAGGGACTCGAACCCGGGACACCCTGATTAAGAGTCAGGTGCTCTACCAACTGAGCTAATGGTGCGTACCGAGTCAACATTGATTATTATACACATATAAACAGCATTTGTCAAGCACTTTTTTAAAAAAAGGAGAAAAAAATGAATTTTTTTGCAATTGTATCGGAATTCAATCCCTTTCACACCGGACATAAGCATTTAATAGAACAAACCAAGCTTAAAACAGGCACCGATGGGGTAGTGTGTATAATGAGCGGCTCTATGGTTCAAAGGGGCGATGTTGCTATATTTGACAAATGGACAAGGGCAAAAGCTGCGGTGGAAAACGGTGCAGACCTTGTGGTAGAACTTCCTGTATGCTATGTACTGCAATCTGCAGATATTTTTGCAAGAGGAGCAGTTGAAATTGCGAACACAATGGGAGCAGAGGGAATTTCTTTTGGAAGTGAATGTACAGATGTTGACCTTCTTACAAAGCTGGCAAATCTTAAGATTTGCGAACCAAATGATTATACTGTTGAATTAAAAAAGGCTCTGGACAGCGGATACGGATATCCTGCATCTTGCCAGATGGCTGCCGAAAAGGTACTTGGAAAGTTGCCCAATGAGATTACACAGCCCAATTCTACTTTGGGTATATCATATATAGCTTCTAAAATGCTTGTAAATCCCAAATTAAAAATACATGTGGAAAAACGCGAAAACGAATATCACTCAAACACTTTGGGCGGAAGGTTTGCAAGTGCCTCTGCACTTAGACAAAATATATCCTTGGGCGACAAAATTTCCGATTATTTGCTATGTACAAGCAATTATGTATATGATATAAATAATATATCTTCATACATTTTGGGATTTTTTCGTACAGCAAATACAGATAAGCTTGAAAACATTGCAGGAATGGAACCCGGACTTGCAAACAGGATTACAGAAAAAAGCAAGCAAAGTACAAGCTTTGAAGAGTTTGTAAACTTATGTGTTTCAAAAAGGTATACCCACCATCGCATAAGAAGGGTAATTTTGTGTTCGCTCCTTGGTATAACCGATGCACCTGCACCCGAGTATTTGAGGGTGCTTGCTCTGAATTCAAAAGGAGCACAAATTTTAAAACAAGTAAAAGACAATACATCACTTGAGGTTATAACCAAAATTACAAATTCCTCTCAAAAGGATAATCCTATGCTCATTCAGGATATACTTTCCACAGACATAGCATCTCTTTGCGCAAACAGAAAAGCCTCACTGGATTACACTACAACACCCATAGTCATATGAAAGGATTTACACCCCGATGAATGCCGTATTGTTTGGTATAAACCCCACAGCCTTTGCATTTGCCAAAATGCTCAAACAAATTGAATATTTTAAAGATGACAACCAAATTGTCCTTTCGGGTGTTATGTGCAAAACTATCAGAGAAACCACAAGTGTTGCAGTTGAACTAAACATCAGAGCATATTCATATTTTGAAGATGCAATACGAAATGCCGATATCTTACTTGTTGCATATCCCGACAGCGATATACCCAAGTTTGTAAATTCTCTAAAGGACAAAAAGATACGGGGCAAAATCTTGTGTCATTTTTCAAGTAAGTACAGTTCCGAAATTTTGTCTTGCGGAAGTACCAATACATATTATTCCATTACTTTGCCGTATTGCTGCGAGACCTTTAGTCAAACAAAGAAATATGACAAAAATTCTTTGATAATAATAGAGGGAAACGAAAAGAACGAAGATGGTTTCAAAAACACTATGTTTTCTACTTTTTCCAATGTTATGTTCGCTGACAAAAATAACAAGAGGCTTTGCAATATAGCCAAAAGAGTGGCACGCATATGTATAAAATCCTGCTTGGAAACGATTATGCATATTTTTAAAATTATAGATATATACAATGAAAACGAAATTTCGACTTTTGTTACGGATACCGTAAATACATCGCTTGGCAAACAGCTGGAAATAGACAATATTGACAGCGATGAACTTAAAAAGAATTTAAGACTTTTAAATGCAGTAAACTATTCCGACACGAAAGATTTTTACAGAAATATGGAAGCACATATGGTAAATAACGGCACATATTCATTTGAGGATAGGGAAGAAATAATGAGGGTTCTTAAATACAAATAACACAAAAAATGCACCGATAAAATATCGGTGCGTTTTTTTAAAATAACATAATTATTTTACAATTAAAACAAGTGCTAAAGAAGTAACAATGAATAAAAAAGCAAGAACTCCTGTGAGCTTTTCGAGCATACCGTCAAGTGTTTTTGTTTTATTCTTGCCAAAAAATGTTTCTGCACCGCCGCCTACAGAAGAGGAAAGACCTGCAGACTTGCCTGACTGTAATAATACAACAGTTATTAATATGACAGAAAGTACAACATGTACAACTGTAAGAATTGTTCCAACCATCTGTTACACCTCCATTTGAATTTCTCATATAAAAGCATTCTATCACAAAAAAATATATTTTGCAATAGTTTTTTGTTATAAAACAAAATAAATAATAAAATGCTTTGTCAAATGTCTTTTGTTTAATTTTTTATAAGTCTTCCAAATCCTGCCTGTTCAACACAGTCCTGCCCACTTTGAGTAAGCATAAACTCTGCCATCTTTCTTGCAGGGGCGTCTTTGGGAGTATCCTTTAGTATTGCAATATAGGTGTTGTTAGACAGCGGATAGCTTCCATCAGCAATTGTCTCGTCATTAGGAGCTATCCCGTCTATTTCCAGCAATTTTAGGGTAGACTTTGTGTTGTAGAACAAATCCATGTTGTTGAAATAATAGTATATGCTGTATCCCAGTCCGTAGCTCAAAGGCTCTTCGCTTTTTGCCGCCATTACATCGGTAAGCACATTGGACATGGTTACAGAGGTGGTTTCTTTTTGTATTTTTTCGTGGATTTGTTTGCCGTTTAAAAAGTGCTTTTCCATTTGTGCGTGGCTGCCGCTGTCGTTATTTCGGCAGTATGGTACAAGGATAGCATCGTTTCCGCCCAATTCTTTCCAGTTGGTATAGGCATTGTTTACATATATGTCGGATATTTGTTCTTTTGTAAGTCCTTTTAAGGGATTGTCGGCATTTGTAAAAAATATCATAGCATCATATGCAATTGGTATAAGCTCAATTTCAACACCATTCTCTTTTGCAAGAGCAAGTATGTCCGATGACGGATACACAGAGGCAAAAATCATGTCTACCTCGCCGTTTATAAGCTTTTGATACGAAATGTGACTTTTGCTGTGCTTTTCGGGTTTCTGCGGATGATAGAATCCGCCCATAAATAAGCTTGCGTATACCGCATCGGTAAAAGGATATGTGGATGTAGAACCGTCTATCGTGGGCATATTTTTGTCAAATCCAAATTTGATTGCATCTTGTGATGGGAATAACAAATAGTAATCCATTATATTTGTAAGTAAATCTGCAACTTCATATCTTGTGGCATATTTTTTAGGATTCAGGTGTCTTTCTACAGGAAATTCCATTTCTCCGTTTTCAAGTATAATCGGTTCAAGGTCTGTCATATCCGACAGCAAGCAATGATATACTGTGTCGTATGAACAAATTGCCCAAGGTGATATTGAAATTCTGTCTTTCCAGTCGTATTCCCTGGCATAGCTGCTGCGTATTTCATTGTGAGAGGTAATGCTGCTCATATACCTCAGCTCACAAAATACCGCTGCCCTTGCTGCCATCGAAACAAGTTCTTCGCGGGTTACAAGTCTGTCAGGACTAAAGGTTGTATTGCTGTCTCCCGCAACTATTCCATATTCAAAGGCTGTCTGCACTGTATTGCAATACCACGCATTTTGGGGCACATCTTCAAATACGGATTTTTCGTATGTTTCAGGCTCTAATCCGAGAAAGCGAAGTATCATGGCTGTAGCCTCTGCTCTTGTTACTGCGTTTTCAGGCAGAAGCTCTCCTTTTTCGTTGCCTATCATTACACCTCGGTAGTACAGAGACTCTGCCACATAAAAGTGAAAGCTGTTTGAAGCATTTGGGTCATAATCTTTAAACGAAGCCTCGTCTGCAAGGAAAACCTCAATAGGCCTTTCGCTGTCTTTTTGGTGTATATTAACCCACATGTTACCCTCGTAGTAATCGCAAAGGGCTATGGGCGTTTTGGTGTCTGCAAAGCGTGCACAAAGTCTGCGAAATATGGGGTAGGAGGTTTGCATATATTCTTCGCCCTCAGGGCATGAAACACATTTTTGTATATATGTGTGTCCGTCCGCACACACAGTACAAATAGCAGAAAACAGTATAAGGACAAATACCAATAAACTAATTGATAATTTCTTCATAACAATACCTCCTTAAATTTTAATATCTCTGATTTCAGTATATATTAAATTTATTTGCAATTCAATATTTTTTTATCAGGCATCCGAAAAAAGAGAAAAATTTATAAAAACCGTTGACAAATCATTTTGTGTGTGATAATATACTTCCATAGTTCAATATTTTAAAGGCTGTGACGAAGACGGTCGGATTACAAAGCTTTGAGAGAGTTGGCGGTTGCTGCGAGCCAATGGCGGAGTTTTCCAATGACCCATCACTTCCGAGCCGGATGCCCGAAAGCTTGTGTTAGTAGGCGTATCCCGAGAAATGCAGCGTTAGTGCATAGGACTTGTTGGAGTCTGTGAGTGGTGTAGGCTTAAGGCATACACAATTTGAGTGGTACCGCGGAATATGTATTCCGTCTCAAAGAAAACTTTGAGGCGGAATTTTTTTATTTTTAGAATACCGCCGAAGCACAGGCAATAAATTATGAAAGGATGGTAATTTATGAACGGCGAAGTATTTGAACAGGCACAGGAAATGAAGCAGCTTATGGAGGTTGCGCAAAGAATTAAGCAGACAAGGGAGCTTTTTTCACTTAGTGCAGAGGAAATGGCGTCAAAGACAGGCGTAAGCCTCGAGGATTACAATGAGTACGAAAACGGCACAAAGGACTTTAACTTTACATTTATTTACAAATGTGCCAAGGCATTCGGTGTAGACCCTACAGACCTTATCAAAGGCTCCAGTCCAACACTTTCCGGCTACGAGCTTACAAGAAAGGGCGAAGGTCTCCCCATTACCAGACGCGAAGGCGAAGGATACACCTACAAAAACCTTGCGGCTATGTTCAAAAAGAAGGTTGCAGAACCGTTTTGGGTCAATATTCCATATAGTGAGCAGGACGAAAAAAATCCTCACTATGCTGCGCACAGCGGTCAGGAGTTTGACATAGTAATAAGCGGCAGACTTAGAGCACACATCGGCGACAGTGTAGAAATACTCGAACCGGGCGACACCATATATTACAACAGCACAGTGCCTCATGCCCTTGTTGCATTAGACGGCAAAAATGTAGAAATCTATGCTATGGTAATGCATGGCGAGGAATCGGCAGAAACCGCATATGATTTTGGCAAAGAGGCTTCGATTGTAGAACAGCCACAGACTGCCGTATACAAAAAGTATGTAAACACTGTAAAAGATGATAAGAAGAGACTTCAGCAAATAAGCTTTAAAAATGAAGATACATTTAACTTTGCATTTGATTGTGTTGATGCACTTGCAGAAAAATGCCCCGACAAGATGGCAATGATGCATGTTTCCAGAGACAAAGAGGAAAGAAAATTTACCTTTGCAGACTTAAAGAAGTATTCCAATATGACAGCCAACTACTTTGAAAGCCTTGGCATCAAAAAAGGCGATGTGGTAATGCTTGTTCTCAAAAGACATTATGAGTTCTGGTTTTCAATCCTTGCACTACATAAAATAGGTGCAATTACAATCCCTGCAACCAATCAGCTTGTGGAACACGACTTTGAATACAGGTTTAATGCGGCATCTGTTAAGGCAATCATCTGCACAGGAGACGGAGAAACAGCACATCACGCTGAGCTTGCTGCCAACAAATGCCCAAGTGTAGAAATCAAGGTGATGAGCCATGGCAAAAGAGAGGGTTGGCATAGCTTTGATGAGGAAATGTACCGCTTTAGCGATGTATACGAAAGAAAGGCAGATACTCCCTGCGGCAACGACCACCTCATTATGCTCTTTAGTTCAGGTACTACAGGCTATCCCAAGATTGTAGCACACAGCCACAAATATCCTTTGGGCCACTTTATCACAGCTAAGTATTGGCACAATGTCAATCCCGATGGATTGCATTTCACCATTTCGGACACAGGCTGGGGCAAGGCTCTCTGGGGCAAGATTTACGGTCAGTGGCTTTGTGAAGCGGCAGTGTTTGTATATGACTTCGACAGATTTGATGCGGGCGATATACTTCCAATGTTCAAGAAATACAACATCACTACCTTCTGCGCACCACCCACAATGTATAGATTTTTCATAAAAGAAGATTTGTCCAAATACGACCTTTCCACCATTGAATACTCCACCACAGCCGGTGAGGCATTAAACCCCGAAGTGTTCGAACAGTGGAAAAAGGCTACAGGTCTTACTCTTATGGAAGGCTTTGGACAGACAGAAACAACCCTTACCGTAGGTACACTGCGCGGCATGAAGCCAAAGCCGGGTTCTATGGGCAAACCCAGCCCCATGTACGATACAGACATAGTCAATGACAAGGGCGAAAGTGTAGGTGTGGGTGAAACAGGCGAAATTATTGTAAGAACAGACAAAGCTGTTCCTCCCGGACTTTTTAGCGAGTACTACAGAGACAAAGAGGCTACAAGCAAGTCATGGCATGACGGTATGTATCATACAGGAGACCTTGCGTGGAAGGACGAAGAGGGTTACTATTGGTATGTAGGAAGAATTGACGATGTAATCAAATCTTCAGGCTACCGCATAGGACCATTTGAAATTGAAAATGTCATCATGGAGCTTCCTTATGTACTCGAATGTGCTATTACAGCTGTTCCCGATGAAATCCGCGGACAGATTGTAAAGGCTACTGTTGTTCTTGTAAAGGGTACCGAGGGTACAGATGAACTTAAAAAGGAAATCCAGACCTATGTTAAGACACATACTGCTCCTTACAAATACCCCAGAATAGTCGACTTTGTAACAGAGTTACCAAAGACCATAAGCGGTAAAATAAGAAGAGTGGAAATAAGAAACAACGACAATAAATAACATAACACAAAAGACGAAAGTGCTGTTTGCATTTTCGTTTTTTGTTATTTCACATCATTGTTATACAATATAGGCTTAAAAAACTGTAAAAAGTGGTTAAATTGAAAAAAATTACTTGTATCTTGACGAATATTGTGATAAAATATTTACATCAATTTATAATGGTAAGAAAGGGGCAGAATTATGCTTTACAGTTCAGAAGTTGAAAATATGTGTGTAGTTAAAAAGGGCGCTAACCACGGCCCTGCTCCTATTCCTCAGGAAGGTCTCTGGACCAAGTCCAAGGAAATCAAGGACATTTCAGGTCTTACACACGGTATTGGCTGGTGTGCACCTCAGCAGGGTACATGCAAGCTCACATTAAATGTTAAAGAAGGTATCATTCAGGAGGCTCTTGTTGAGACTATCGGTTGCTCCGGTATGACACACTCCGCTGCTATGGCATCGGAAATCCTCCCCGGCAAGACAATCTTAGAAGCTCTCAACACAGACCTTGTTTGTGATGCTATCAATACAGCTATGAGAGAACTTTTCCTCCAGATTGTATACGGAAGAACTCAGACGGCTTTTTCCGAAGACGGTCTCCCCGTAGGTGCAGGCCTTGAAGACCTCGGCAAAGGCTTAAGAAGCCAGGTTGGTACTATGTATGGTACACTTGCCAAAGGTCCCAGATACTTGGAAATGGCAGAAGGCTATGTAACCAAGGTTGCTCTTGATGAAGATGATGAAATCATCGGTTACAAGTTTGTTCACCTCGGCAAAATGATGGAAATGATTACCAAAAAGGGCATGGACGCTAACGAAGCACTCGAAAAGGCTTCCGGTCAGTACGGACGCGTAGACAGTGCCGCTAAGCTCATTGACCCAAGACACGAATAATCAGGAGGAGGTACGCTACAATGGCTTTATTTGAAAGTTACGAAAGAAGAATAAATAACATAAATGCAGTACTCAATGCCAACGGCATTGCTTCCATTGAAGAAGCAAAGAAAATTTGCGATGACAAGGGCATAGACCCATATACCATCGTAAAGGAAATTCAGCCCATATGCTTTGAAAACGCTGCTTGGGCATATGTTGTAGGCGCTGCCCTTGCTATCAAAAAGGGTTGCAAAACTGCTGCAGATGCTGCAGAAGTTATCGGCGAAGGTCTTCAGGCTTTCTGTATAGACGGTTCTGTTGCAGACGACAGAAAGGTTGGTCTTGGCCACGGTAACCTCGGCGCTATGCTTTTAAGAGAAGAAACAAAGTGCTTTGCTTTCCTCGCAGGTCACGAATCGTTTGCTGCTGCAGAGGGTGCCATAGGTATTGCAAAGAGTGCCAACAAGGTAAGAAAAGAACCCTTAAGAGTAATCTTAAACGGTCTTGGCAAAGACGCTGCACAGATTATCTCCAGAATTAACGGCTTTACATATGTACAGACAGAGTTTGACTATGCTACAGGCAAGGTTAAAATCATTAAGGAAAAGGCATATTCAGACGGCGAAAGAGCAAAGGTTCGTTGCTACGGTTCCGATGATGTAAGAGAACGCGTTGCTATAATGCACTTGGAGGGCGTAGATGTTTCCATTACAGGTAACTCCACCAACCCCACAAGATTCCAGCATCCCGTTGCAGGCACATACAAAAAGGAATGTGTTGCCCTTGGCAAAAAGTACTTCTCCGTTGCTTCCGGCGGTGGTACAGGAAGAACACTCCACCCCGACAACATGGCTGCAGGCCCCGCTTCCTACGGTATGACAGATACTCTCGGCAGAATGCACTCCGATGCACAGTTCGCAGGTTCTTCTTCTGTTCCCGCCCATGTTGAAATGATGGGACTTATCGGCGCAGGTAACAACCCGATGGTTGGTATGACCGTTGCAGTTGCTGTTGCAGTACAGGAATGTATGAATAAATAATTTGCCATACGGCAATTGATATGCACCGCAATTTTTTGCGGTGCATATTTTATAAGCGTATTAAATAAAACCGACTATCTTCGCGAAAGATAGTCGGTTTTTTATTTATTTTCCTTAGGGTTATTTGAAATGCCTAAAATGTAATCTGCAGATACATTGTAGAATTTTGCAAGAATAATAAGCAGTTCACATGGCAAATCGCGAAGTCCGCTTTCGTATCTGTAATATTGTGGTTGAGTAGTATATAGGATATCAGCAATTTCTTTTTGTGTGTAGTTGTTGTCTTCCCTCAAATCTCGTAATCTTTTATAATGTGCCAAATTAAACACCACCTAAAAATATCTATTTGGATATATTGACATTTTAACATTTATAGTATATAATATTCATAAATATACCTATTTGGATATAAAAGCAAAGGAGAATTGTATATGAAACACTGTAGAAAATGCGGAAAAGAAAACAAGGATTCTGTGTACTTTTGCACAACTTGTGGCGAAGTTTTACCTTTAGCAAAGAAATTGTTGGATACTCAGGAATAAGAAAAGGATACAAAGGTGGATGTATTTTATTTGTATAAGCTTGTTATTACCCTTGGTATAATTACATTGACAAGAGTGATAGGAACACAAAAAGTGCTTGTTAAAGAAGCTGAATATTGGTTTGAGAGAAATCAATACGAATATGTGGTACCTGACAAAATCAGAATGATTATGTTTGTATTAATTTTATTTTCTTAATATTATAGGTACAGTAAAACCTAATAAACCTGCTCCCAAAAGCAAAAAAATGATAAGTACTTTAGTGGTTATGTGTGCAGAACTTGTGATTGGCATGCTTATAACATTCCTTGGTTGATAATTAAATATAATCAGCCACATACGAATTTAATCATCTTTTTTATCCCATGGAACTTAAAACTTAACATTCCTATAATAATATAAAAGAAAAAATTAATTCTTCTGGAGAAAATGATGATAAACACGAGCCTTTGTTATGTAAAATGGTGTGGTAATGTACTTATATTTCATCGCACAAAAAAAGATAAAGATATAAACAAAGGCAAGTGCATGGATAATGTAGCTGTGGAAACCTTCTTTGGCGAATTAAAAATCGAAATGTTTTATGCCGAAAAACTTGATATTTAATAAAAAATCTGTTATACTAATGTTGTCACACAAACTGAATAATTGCTAATTAAGGCGTTTTGATTAAATGCTTTTGTTTTTGTGCACAATAACATAGATTTGGTAAAAATGCAAATCTCACTGTTATTGTGCGCGTAAATAACATGTCCTTAATAGTTTTAGTTTGTGTGACAACAAATCCGGGGTTTGCATTTTTCAGTGTGTACGACTTCGGTTGTGCACACTTTTTTGATTTTAGAGAGGAAATATAATGATAAAAGAAAATTTTATGGTGTTTCTGGTGGCAATCATATGCGGTATTTACTGCTGGTATATCTGTAATAAAGAAACAGAAGCTCAATCGAATGATGATTGGAATACCGAAAAGCTGTATGACTGGAGAAGCTTGAATAAAATTGTAACGTTGGAGGAAAAAAGAACAATATGTAACAAAGGAGAACTTGATAAGGTTTTATTGAATTCCTTAGACAAAATATCGGTAAAGCCCGAAAATATAAAGTCTTTGAACTGGGCAAATTACAGAATTAAAGATTTTATGACTGCAATAGATGCATTTGTTGAAACGGATATGGACATAGTATTAAGATTACACTTTGTGTTGTTTGATTTTAATTGTTCGTGGAGTTGTTGTTTTATAATGAATGCTGATAATTATAATATGATGTATTATACAGCGGATGAAGAAGAATTTGTTAATTTGTATGATTATAAAACGCAAGAAATCATAGCAAGGAGAAGGATGACATATGAAGAATATATGGAAAAGATGAGTAAGAAGTAAAGTCATTTGGAACCTGTATTTTTGGTGTTATTTTGAAACTATATATTCAAAAAGGGCAATTTCACACAGGTGGAATTGCCTTTTATTTATTTGACACAATTTGCCTTTTATGTTAAAATGCCATTCGTAGCAAGAGAAACGGCGGCGGTTGTTTCCGACACCTCGTAGATAAGGGGGTGTTAGTTATGGAATATGTGTTGTCATTTACATTATTAGTTATGATAATAATTATTTACATAAAGAAATATCCGCCTACTCTGCCAAGTAGACGGCTTTAAATAAAACGATTTACTTTGCGGAAACAACTGATGTCGTTCCCTCTTGCTACGCTTATATTATCATATTTTATGAAATATGTCAAGTTATATTTTCTTGCAGAAACTTAGTTTTGCAGAGTAATCACATTATGGTATAATGAGTGTATAGAATCACAATAATTGATGTGACTAAAGGAAAAGTAACATACAAAGAAATTCATTGTTTTATCAGGGTTTCTGCATTACTGCACCCCTCCGCCATGACCACGAAGTGGGCGTGGCATGTTGAAATGATGGGACTTATCGGCGCAGGTAACAACCACATGGTTGGTATGACAGTTGCTATACAGGAATGTATTAATAGATAAATTTTCATAAAATTTAAGGGAGGGCATATGCCCTCCCTGTTTTTATTTAGCAATATGATTTAATCATAATTGATAATGTATCCCTCATCTATGTATTTGGCATTTATTAGAGGAACTGTATTTGAATTACCGGATACAGTTTCGTAAGTAATTAAACCACCTATTTCGCCACAAGCTTCAATGACAGCATCTTCGCCAAATCGTCTTGGGTCTATGGAATTGCGCTCATATCTTATCATTACAATATCGTCCCAAGTAAAACTGTTTTTAGTAATTTCAATAAGGTAAATAAGAAAGTCTTCCTCTTCGATAACTTGCATTACAGAGCCTATAACGCGGGCTTTGTTTCCTTTCTGAACATCTGCAACTTTTAGCAAACTAGGATAGTCATATAGATGGCAAAAATATCTGTAATCCATTTTTTCTTGATATTCATTTTTGACATATTCTTCTTCATAACATATTTGATTACACAGAGTACATTTTTTAACTTTTTTGCCAATTGATGTTTGTGTTGGGACAACTTCCAACATGCCTAGAATATGCTCTAATTTAGGAATCTCTACTTCTAATAAAAGTTTCTTGCAATTTGTGCAATATCCTTTTTGAATTCCGGTTGTAGAACAGGTCGCATTTCTTATCGTTGTAGGATTTGTTAAATCATGACCAAGAGGTTTTCCAACTTCTATCTTGCAGTTAATACAGGTTTTTGCTGATGTACATGTTTCTTTACTCCACCTATGACCGGATTTGCATATTTCTGGGTTTGTTGTAATGTACACTGTGCTATTGTCAGAATTCCAGAACACTTCACATTTGAAAGCCTCAGATACGGCTCTAACAGGAACTAGTGTTCTTTGTTCAACAACGCAGGCAGGACTATCAAGCATAATTTCAATGTCATTTACATACATAATATCTTTATCCAAAGTCAATTTAACAACATCAGAGTTTTTTGAAGATGTCACGGTTTGCGTATTGTTGTTCCATTCAACATTAGCACCAAGGGATTCAAAAATTTTTCTTACTGGTACCATAGTGCGATTATTTATGACCTGAGGGGCAACATCAAATTCAATTAATGTGCCATCAATTTTCACTTGAATATCATTGTTTGCAGAAACAACTGTGAAACTAAAAACAAAAGATACAACAATCAATATAAGCAATAATTTTTTCATAATAAACCTTCTTTCTGTACATTGAAATTCTGAATATATTAGGAATACAAGCACATTATAGTACAAATATTTACTAAAGTCAATAGTAAATTTATTTACTTGATATAATAAAATTATATCAAAGTAATGAGGTGTGCTTATGGATGCGCATTATATCAAAATAATCAGAGATTTGAGGGAAGATCATGACAAAACCCAATCGGAAATTGCGGAGATGCTGGGAACCTCACAAACCATGTATGCAAGGTATGAGAGGGGAGCCAATGAAATGCCGCTTCACCACTTAATAACACTTTGCAATTATTACAATGTAAGTGCGGATTATGTGTTGGGGATAAAGAGGAAATGAATACAGTTTAGGGACGGCAGTTTAGGGACGGGGCAGTTTTTGTTGCATTTCACGAGGAGATTGTGAGCCATTTGGTGACGTACATTTTTTGGAACCTTGAAACATAAGCATTAAAACGAAAATTTATAAAAACAGACATATCAGTTTGGAAAACCAAAATGATGTGTTTTTTTCATTAGTAGGCGAAATGTGTAGTACAAATGAAGTATAATTAAGATAAATAAAAATCTTAAGGAGTGACCAACTAATGAAATCATGGATTAAACTGCACAGAAGTATAAGGGACTGGGGTTGGTATCACGACCCCATAACAAAGAGTGTTTATATTGAACTTTTGCTCATAGCCAACTGGAAGAAGGCACAGTGGAACGGCATCAATCTCAATGTGGGAGACGCAGTTGTAGGCAGAAGGGTCTTAGCCGAACGCCTGGGCATATCCGAGCAGAATGTGCGTACTGCGCTAAATCATTTGGAATTATCGGGTGATATAAAGAGAACAAGCACAAATAAGTATACTATAGTTCACATAACTGACTTTGAAAAATATCAGAATACAAAAGATAAAACTAAGGAATCAACCACCGAAAAAGAAGAACAGCCACTACGCTATAGCTACGGAGTAATTTTGTAGAAATCAGGTGAAGTTGCCGATGCTAAAGGCGGTTTTTGAAATAAATATTTTAGTTTTTAACCCACAAAGAACCAACCCCAAACCAATATCTCACCGACACCTAACCAACAGCTAACCACATATAATAAATATAAATAATTATAAATAATTATAAAAAAATATAAAACGCGCGCGAAATCCTACTGTTTATAAATATATAATATAACAGCATTTGGGCTTGCACACATATGCGTGGTGTGATAAAATATTTATGTCATATAAATTCTAAATATAATTCGGAGGAACTATGATAAACACAACACTGTGCTATATAGAGTGTAGGGGCAAGGTTCTTATGCTTCACCGCACAAAAAAAGATGAAGATGCAAACAAAGGCAAGTGGATAGGCATAGGGGGTAAGTTCGAGGAGAACGAAAGTCCCGAGGAGTGTATGCTCCGTGAGGTGTATGAAGAAACGGGCATATTGCCAAAGAACTGGAAGATGCGCGGCATAGTAACCTTTGTGTCGGACAGGTACGAGGGCGAGTATATGCACCTTTTTACCGCAACGGTTCAAAGCTTTGATTTTGCCGAGTGCGATGAGGGAGAGCTTATGTGGATACCCAAAGAAGAAATTGCAACCTTAAATCTTTGGGAGGGCGACAGAGTGTTTCTTAAACTTCTTGATGAAGATGCCCCGTTTTTTTCACTTAAACTTGTGTATGAAAACGATACTCTTAATAATGCATATTTAAACTTAGAAAAAATACTGTAGATTTTGCCAAAACCTACTATAATATATGTAAACAAAAAAAGACATTTATCACAGGTAAATTCAGGTAAAATTTATTTTAACAAATTTGAAAAATTTGCTTGACATTTACCCCGTCTCTATGATATCATAATGAGTGCTGATAAAAAGGTCTTTTTTTTGTGTGCAAAAATATTTTTTCACACAATGAATTTATCTGATACAAGCACGATAAAACTTTAGGAGGTGCTCCAAAATGAGAGTAAAAATAACTTTAGCATGTACACAGTGTAAGCAGAGAAATTACAACACAATGAAGAACAAGAAGAATGATCCTGACAGACTCGAAATGAAGAAATATTGCCGTTTCTGCAGAGAACATACTTTGCACAAGGAAACAAAGTAATTTCTTTTAAGGGCAGTGCCGTGTAAAAATATTTAAATGTTACGGCAAACTGTTTATTTTCTACCAAAAGGGGTGAAGCATTGTGGCAGAAGCAAATGCAAAAAAGAAAAGCAGAATAGTTAAATTCTTCAAAGAAGTTAAGTCTGAAATGAAGAAGGTAGTTTGGCCCTCAAGAAAGCAGGTTATCAACAATACTTTAATAGTTATTGCTGTAGTGGTTATTGTAGGTGTTATTATTGCAATACTCGATTCTATCTTCCAGTGGGGATTGTTCGAACTCTTGCTTAAGAGAGGCAAATAACACTTAGCGTGCAGCATATCCGTTGCTTTGGGTGCAATTTGCCCTTGTATGCGGTGTGCGTACTTAAATTTAAGGAGGCCGGAATATGGGCGCAGGCAAGACAAACAGAAATGCCAAATGGTATGTTGTTCATACTTATTCCGGGTATGAAAACAAGGTTAAAACCAATCTTGAAAAAGCTATAGAAAACCGTAATTTAGAGGACCTTATAGTAGATATCAGAGTTCCTACCGAAGATGTTGTGGAAACAAAGGGCGAACAGCAGAAGGTTGTTACCCGTAAGATTTTCCCCGGCTATGTACTTATTAAAATGATTATGACCGATGACACATGGTACATTGTCCGCAACACTACCGGTGTTACCGGCTTTGTAGGTCCGGCATCAAAGCCTGTTCCTCTTACCGAAGAGGAAGTTGAATCTCTCGGCGTAGAAGTAAGAGAGGTAAATGTTGATTATGCAGTAGGCGACAATGTAAAGATTATTACGGGTGCTTTTGCAAATCAGATTGGCATAGTGGATTCTATAGACACCAAAGCCAAAAAGGTAAATGTAAGTGTCGTAATGTTTGGCAGAAAGACTCCTTTGGAGCTCGACATGTCAAGCGTAGAATCAATATAATATAAGTTAATACCGGCTTTTGCCGATATTATAAAGCGCCGCTTGCGGCGGTTTCGCACATATTTTGTGTGCGGATGCTTGGACAAGCGCTTCTTTTGGTGCGTTTGTTGGAGTGGGAGGGTTTTAAATAACCCGATTATTTACCACATTTTTTAAGGAGGTGCGCAAAATGGCACAGAAAGTACAAGGTTACATTAAGCTTCAGATTGAAGCCGGCAAGGCTAATCCGGCTCCCCCGGTAGGTCCTGCTCTCGGTCAGCATGGTGTTAATATCATGCAGTTCTGTAAGGAGTTTAACGAAAAGACAGCAAAAGATGCGGGTCTTGTTATTCCTGTAGTTATTACAGTATATCAGGACAGATCTTTCTCTTTCATCACTAAGACTCCTCCGGCAGCTGTTCTTTTAAAGAAAGCTTGTAAAATCAATAGCGGTTCCGGTGTTCCCAACAAAACTAAGGTTGCTACAATAGGCAAGGACGCTTTAAGAGCTATAGCTGAGCAGAAAATGCCCGACCTTAATGCTGCAAGTGTAGAAGCTGCTATGAGCATGATAGCAGGTACTGCAAGAAGCATGGGTATCGTAGTAGAAGACTAATTGTTTGGAATAAGTGGGAGGAATTGAGTTTCTGTTTGACCACATAAGGAGGAAAGAATAGTGCGTAAAGGTAAAAAGTATTTAGAAAGTGCAAAATTAATCGAAAAAGGCAAGCTCTACGATGCAAACGAAGCTTTTGATCTCGTTATCAAAACTTCCAAAGCTAAATTTGACGAAACAGTTGAAGCTCATTTTAAGCTCGGTGTTGACTCAAGACACGCTGACCAGCAGGTTAGAGGTGCTGTAGTTCTCCCTCATGGTACAGGTAAGAAAATCAGAGTTTTGGTTTTCGCTAAGGGCGACAATGTACAGAAAGCTCTTGATGCAGGCGCTGACTATGCAGGTGCAGAAGAATTGGTTACAAAAATCCAGAGTGAAAACTGGTTTGAATTTGATGTAGTAGTTGCTACTCCCGATATGATGGGTGTTGTTGGTAGAATCGGTAGAGTATTGGGACCCAAAGGCTTAATGCCTAACCCCAAAGCAGGTACTGTAACTCCCGATGTTGCTAAAGCTGTTGAAGATATCAAAGCAGGTAAGATTGAGTACAGACTCGACAAATCCAACATTATTCACTGCCCCATCGGCAAAAGCTCTTTCGGCGTAGAAAAGCTTACAGAAAACTTCAACACATTGGTTGGAGCTATTGTAAAGGCTAAGCCGGCTGCTGCTAAGGGTCAGTATCTTAAGAGCATCGCTGTAAGCTCCACCATGGGCCCCGGCGTAAAGCTCAACACATCTAAATTTGGCAACTAATTAAAAAAAGTCTTGACAAATTTACATCATTGTGTTATATTATAAAAGGTCCACAGACAGTAGGTGCCTCTAAGGCGTAAATCCTACCGAGGAACATATAGTTAAAGTAAAGATTTATTTTGATTGTTATGGGTTCCTTGCGTTTTGTGGGGAACCCTTTTTGTATAATAATCTAAGTGTTAATACACTTTAGCCAAATATTAGGAGGTGAAACATATGCCAAGTGCAAGCGTATTGGAACAGAAAAAACAAATCGTAGCAGATCTCGTTGAAACATTAAAAACAGCTCAGGCAGGTGTTCTCGTAGACTACAGAGGCCTTACTGTTGAACAGGATACAGACCTCAGAAGAAAGCTCAGAGAAGCAGGCGTTGAGTATAAGGTTGTTAAGAATACTCTTACAAGATTTGCAGCTAAGGAAGTTGGTCTCGATGGTCTTGATGAACAGCTCAACGGACCTACATCTCTTGCTGTAAGCACAGAGGACCCCGTAGCTCCCGCTAAGGTTATTGCAGATTTTGCAAAGAATGTAGAGTGCCTTCAGATTAAGGCAGGCTTCATCGATGGAAATGTTATTTCTTTGGAAGAAGTGAAGACTCTTGCTAACACTCCCTCGAGGGAAACTCTTATTGCTAAGATTATGGGAAGCCTCAATGCTCCTATTTCTAACTTAGTAAGAACATTGCAGGCTCTCGTTGACAACGGTGTAGAACCGTCTGAAATCAACATTGCTAAGGAAGAAGCTCCCGCAGAGGAAGCTCCCGTAGCTGAAGAAGCTGCTCCTGCAGTAGAAGAAGTTGCTGCACAGGAGGCTCCTGCAGAGGAAGCTCCCGCAGTTGAAGAAGCTCCTGCTGAAGAAACAGCAGAAGAAACACCCGCTGAATAAATTTCGGCACAATAAAAACAAAATTTAAAATTTATTAAAATAATTTACTATAGGAGGTAAATAAAAATGGCTAATCTTGAACAGATCATTGCTGATATCAAAGAATTAAAATTATTAGAAGTTGCAGAATTAGTTAAGATGATGGAAGAAGAATTCGGCGTAAGCGCTGCTGCTCCCGTTGCTGTAGTTGCAGGCGGTGCTGCTGCAGGTGCTGCTGCTGAAGAAAAGACAGACTTCAATGTAGTACTTAAGGATGCAGGTGCTTCCAAGCTTAAGGTTGTTAAGGTTGTTAAGGATGCTGCAGGTCTCGGTCTTAAGGAAGCTAAAGACTTAGTAGACGGTGCTCCCAGCACAATCAAAGAAGGTATGCCTAAGGAAGAAGCTGAAAAGCTTAAGGCAGAACTCGAAGAAGCAGGCGCAACTGTTGAATTACAGTAATTATACTGCTTAATGTATCTAAGGGTCGCTCGTGGGTTATATTACTTGCGAGCGGCTTTTTAAATTTATAACATAGACTGCAAAATCAAGACCAATACTCATGTTGGAGGTATGCCATGAAAACATATGCATTGGTAGGTGAAAGCGGTACAGGTAAGAGCTACAACTCAATAAACCTTGCTGCCAAATACAAGCTCGACTATATAATTGACGATGGAATACTTATAAACAAAAATAAGGTTGTTGCGGGCACATCTGCAAAGAGGGAAGCCAATATTATAGATGCTGTTAAATGTGCAGTATTTATAAATGATGAAAGACTAAAGGAAATGAAGGAAGCCATATCAAAGGCAGAGCCCAAAGGCATTCTTGTGCTTGGAACCAGCGTAAAAATGGTGGAAAAAATCCGAAAAAGGCTGGAACTTCCCGAGTATACCGAAATTATTAAAATAGAAAACATTTCTACCGAAGAAGAAATATCCAAAGCCCGCCTTACACGGCAGGTTCAGGGGAAGCATGTAATACCTGTTCCCGTTATGGAAATACGAAAGACTTTTTCGGGTTATTTTCTTGACCCTCTCAGAGTTTTTCGCAAAAACTCATTGATTTCTTCATCTTCTGCGGAGGACAAATCCATTGTGCGTCCCACATACAGCTATATGGGAGACTTTTCCATAAACGATACTGTTTTGTGTTCTCTTGCATCCTATGAAACATCAACCTGCTCGGGTGTTGAAAGAGTTATACGGGTAACCGTGGATAAGTCGGGTACGGATGTAATATTTAATATAGATGTTGTTATTGAATACGGCAAGAACATCCGCAAATGTTCGGAAGATATAAAGTCACATGTAAAAGAAGCTATAGAAAAGTATGCTTCTGTTTACACAGATGCAGTCAATGTTAATGTTAAATCACTCAAAAAATGATATTTTTAGACAAAATCCCCTTGTGCGCTAAGGCATAAGGGGATTGATTTATTTAATATAATATTTCAGAGGTGATATAATGGCACAGAATGGATACCTTGCCGCAAGAATATATACATCGAGAGGTTCAATACCCGTTGAAGGTGCAATAGTTACTGTATCGAAAGATGTGGGCGGCACACAAAACATTATAGGAAAAAGGACAACAGACAGAAACGGACAAATACCCTTAATTACCATAAGTGCACCCGATGAGGCACTAAGTCAAAGCCCGGGAAACGGCGATGTATTTACAGTGGTAGATGTAAGGGTAGATGAACCTTCTTACTATACTGTGCTTATAAAAAATGTTCAGATTTTTGCGGACCAGACCACTGTAGTAGATACAACGTTGATACCGCTTATAGAAAATGAACGGCACGATATGAGGGCGGATGAATTTGTACAGACGCCCCAAAATTTATAAGGAGGGATATATATGGCTGTAGTTGTAACCCCCTCTATACCTCAGTATATAACAGTGCATCTGGGTTCGCCCGATTCCAACGCACAAAATGTTACCGTATCATTCCCGCAGTATATCAAAAATGTGGCTTCAAGCGAAATTTATCCTACATGGAACGATTCTGCTATATATGCAAATATTTATGCACAGATTTCTTATGCTTTAAACAGAGTATATACAAACTTTTACAGAAGCAGAGGATATGATTTTGATATAACAAGTTCTACTGCATATGACCAAAAATTTATACAGGGCAGAACAATCTTTGAAAACATAAGCCGCATAGTAGACCAGATATTTACCACATACATACGCAGAATAGGAAGAATTGAGCCTCTTGCATCTAAATATTGCAACGGCACAACCGTAACCTGTGAGGGACTATCGCAGTGGGGAAGTGAATATCTTGCGCGTCAGGGCTATAATTCTACGGGCATACTAAAGTACTATTACGGCGATGACATAGAGCTTGTAGAAAATACACCTATCACCGACATTCGCTCTCTTTATCCGGGGTATCCACTGAGAAGAGGAGATTCGTCCGACAGTGTAACTGTTATACAGCGTGAATTAAACACCATAGCACGAAATTATCCTGCTATTCCCCGTGTTACAGTAGATGGAATATTTGGAGAATCTACAGAACGCTCTGTAAGAACATTTCAGCAAATTTTTGGTCTCACTCCGGATGGAATAGTGGGCGAGGCAACATGGAACAGGCTTGTAACACTCTATGTAGGCATACTTCGTCTGGCGGAACTCGACAGTGTAGGTGTTACCATTTTTGGTTCTTCGTTAGATTATCCTGAGGCACTCAGACTTGGCGATGAAAACGATTATGTAGCAACGCTTCAGTATTTCTTATCCATTCTCAGTGAATTTTACGAAACAATCCCCTCAGTACCCATCACAGGGTATTTCGGCGAGCTTACCGAAGATGCGGTTATAGCTTTCCAGAGGACAGTGGGGCTTGTGGCAGACGGAGTTGTGGGCAGACGAACATGGGATGAACTCTACAGGGCATATGACGGCGTAAGCAACACTGTACTTATTCCGGACATAAACATTTTAAGCTATCCCGGAACTACCATCAGAAGAGAAGAATAACGCCTGTAAAGGCAATGAAATCTCTATATCGGAGGTATGATAATGGAAGACGAAATCAGACAAATACAAACAATGCTAAGAGAGATATCTTTCTTTGATGACAGAATAGAAAGGGTAATTCCCGATGGAATATACGGTTCGCAGACGGAAAGCAGTGTAAGAAGCTTTCAAAGAAACAACAATCTGTACGAAACAGGAGAGGTAGACAACGATACCTGGGACAAAATAATAGAAGAATACGACAGAATATACAGAGAAAACAAAAGAAATGTACTTGTGCAGGTTATTGATGAGCTTGCGGTTCCCATAGAGGTGGGAGATGCCACATTGAGTTTGTATGTAATCCAAGCTATGATGAAGGCACTTTCTATGGAACTTGAAAATCTTGATGAGGTTATAATAACAGGTGTGTATGATGCACCTACTCAAAGAGCGGCAGAAAAAATTATGATAATAAGCGGTCTTGAACCCAAAGCCGAACTTGACAGAGAATTTATAAATTCGCTAAGCGAGCTGTATATGACATACATCACGCGAAATCATGTAAAGAACAGTTCAACCATACAGTAACCACAAGACACCCTTGTGCATATAATTTAAGTAGAATCAACAATTCTCAGCTTCTTGACTTAAAAATTGTAAAAGGAGGCACCGGAATGTTTTTGCGGCGTATAGGAAGAAATTGTATTATATTCGGAATTCTTGGATTTGTAATTGGACTTCTTATGGCATTCTTTCTTCCGCCAATAGCCATTGCGGTGGTAGAATGTGTACTTATTATCGTCCTTTGCATTTGCTTAAGGAAACATTAAAAAGGGGTGTCTGTAATGAAGGTGGTTGTACTTACATTGCCTCGGTTTGCAAGAGGTTTTTTAAAAAAAATATTCAGAATACGATGACAAAGTAAAACGAGGACTTTTTTATCCAAAAGTCCTCGTTTTATTTAATCATGTAATAATTCATAATTATATAGCCTTACCTGCTTTTAAAGTTCTTAAGCAGCTTGTGCAAATGTTCATCTTCTTAGATGTGCCGTTAACAACAGTTCTAACGGGTCTTATGTTAGCCTTCCATGTTCTGTTGGCTCTTCTGTGTGAGTGGCTGACTTTAATGCCAAAAGCTACACCCTTACCGCAGATTTCACACTTTGCCATTTATATGCACCTCCTATTGATAATCCAATTGATTATATTTCTTAACGGTTGTAATGCGATGCTTACAACCACTTAAATTCTTCTCGGTCATAAACACAAGGTATATTGTATCAAAAAAAACTCCGTTTGGCAAGTCTTTTTTGAAAATATTTTGATAAAATCGTAAAAAAACTCAATTAAAACCGCAAATAATGTCTTTTTTTATTTAAAACTGCTACATTGGTTCTTCACTGGCCAGCTTTCTGTATTTGTTTATCTTTTTTGCCACTTTTATTCTGTACCAAAAAGCGTTTATGGAACCTCCAAACAGTATTACAAATGCAGACAGGTATATCCAGGTAATAAGTATGATAATACTTGTAAGAGAACCGTATATTACATGATACTTAGAAAAACTGTTTACATAGAATGCAAATCCGTATGATGCAATGCACCATGCTATTGTTGTGAGTGCGGCACCTGCGGCAACAGCTTTCAAAGACAGTTGTTTATTTGGAAGATGCTTAAACACTATGAGTATAGTAATAAAAATAACAAGCACTATGGTGATGTAACGCGCATAGTTCCACACTTTTTCTACACTTAAAAAAGGCAAAAGATTTGTGTATTCCAACCAGAAATGTGTTCCTTCGCCAAATACAATAAGCGCAAAGCTCAGTGTTACAAGAATTATTATAGATACAGCAAAAAACAAAAACATTGCTCTTAATCGAAAATATCCTCTTGTTTCTTTAACACCGTAAAATCTGTTTAAGGCTTTGGTAAGGGTGCTTATAACATTGGACATATACCACAAGCCCAAGACAGAAGATATTACAATAATGGGAATGGTCTGCTTAAAGCTCAAAAGCAGAGATGTTATCATATTTTCCATATCTCTCGGCAAAAATGTAATTAAACTCAACAGCAAATTCTGCATATTGTCGCTGATTTGAGTTACAATTACAAACAGCAGAATAAAAAACGGAAACAAAGCCGTAAGCAGATAAAAGCTCATTTCTGCAGTAAGTCCGAAAGTGTCGTGTTTTATCAGCTTGTGACTATACATAGTTATAAGTTTTATAAAACTTCGTTTTTTTCTATTCATATATTGGCAACCTCATTTTAATAACCAAATGTACAATTTAATTATATAATACTTGTCCGCAAAAATCCATACAATAGTTTTCGTTAAAATACACAAAATATTTCAAGAATATAGTGCAAAATTTACATATGATTAAAATGAAATTTATGTTATAATTATTATGTATATTTATAATCATAAGGAGAATGTATATGCCCAAAACACATACTGCTTCTTCACTTGCATCTCTTAGAGAGAAAGCAAAGGAACTGGGTATAAAGTCTGTCTCCAAGCTCAGAAAGAGTGAGCTTGAGGAGCTTATAGCCCAAAAGCAAAATCAAACCAACGACATACCTTTGCAAAATTCAAAAGATACTAAAGATATTTCTAAAGAAAACAACATCGATTGTGATATTTCTTCAAGCACAACCCCTTCTCAAGAAAAAAACAATTCCAATCAAAATCAAAATAATACCACAGAGGTAAAAGGAATACTTGATATCCACATAGACGGCTTCGGCTTTTTGCGTGGTGACAATTATCTTACTACACCAAATGATGTGTATGTTTCTCCCACACAGATAAGAAGATTTAACTTAAAGACGGGAGATTACATCTATGGAATAGCACGCCCGGCAGGTGAGAGCGAGCGTTTTGATGCACTTATATATGTAAAAACCGTAAACGGAGACACAATAGACAAAACCTTGAAAAGAAAGCCTTTTGAGTATTTAACTCCAATCTATCCCAATCAGCGATTAAGACTCGAAAACGAAGGGGAGGACTATGCAGTAAGGCTTATAGATCTCCTGGCGCCTATAGGCAAGGGACAGCGCGGTATAATAGTAGCTCCGCCAAAGACGGGCAAAACAACTCTTTTAAAAAGCGTTGCCAACAGCATAAGCAAAAACAACCCCGAGGTAAACCTCATTGTGCTTTTGGTTGACGAACGCCCCGAGGAAGTTACAGATATGCGCCGAAGTATAAACGGCGAGGTTATCTATTCCACCTTCGATGAGCTTCCCGAACATCACATAAAGGTTGCAGAAATGGTTTTGGAAAGGGCAATGCGTCTTGTGGAACACGGCAAGGATGTCGTAATTCTGTTAGACAGCATCACACGACTTGCAAGAGCATATAACCTCACTATTCCTCCTACGGGCAGAACCCTGTCGGGAGGTATTGACCCGGGAGCGCTTCATAAACCCAAAAAGTTTTTCGGCGCAGCAAGAAACATAGAAAACGGCGGAAGCCTGACTATACTTGCAACTGCACTTATAGAAACGGGAAGCCGTATGGACGATGTAATATTTGAGGAATTCAAAGGTACGGGAAATATGGAGGTACACCTCGACAGACGCCTTAGCGAAAGAAGAATATTCCCTGCCATAGACATATATAAATCGGGCACAAGAAAAGACGAGCTTATTCTTGACCCAAAAGAAAGAGACGCCGCATGGGCAATAAGGCGTTCATTAAACAACAATCCTCAGGAAATCACGGAAACTGTTATAACCAACATAATCCGTACCAAAAACAATGAGGAATTCATCAGCCGTTTAAAAACAAAAAAACAGTCTAATCAATAAGGTGAATAAAATGCAAAAAACAAAGAAGAAAAAGGTGTTGCCTGTTTCAAAGGCATCCAAAACAAAAAAGAAAAACAACCCCAATACCGAGATAATGTGTATATGCCTTGCAGCACTCAGCATTATACTCTTTGTGTGTGTATATACAGACAACAAAGCAGGAGCGCTTGGCAAATGGATTTCCGGTGCTATGCGGGGAACATTCGGTCTTGGTGCATATGTAATACCCATTATGATAGTGGCAATGGTGGTTCACTATTTTGCATTAAAGACACTAAACAAAAAGCGTGTGTATATAATGCTTTCTGTTGTTCTTGCAGACTTTATGGCTATTTGCCACATATTGTTTGCCAAAAAAGAAACTCTGGAGACCATATACAGCTACAGCTTAAAGCATCATGGATTATCGGGCGGACTTTTTGGCTCAGTAATTTCAATTCCTCTTATAAGTCTTATAGGAGAGGTTTGCACAGGGGTAGTGCTTTTTGCAATATTTGCAATTATGCTTGTACTTATATTCAATTTGTCCTTTTCCGATATTGTTGCATCAATCTACAGAGGAGTTGTAAGCATATTCACTTCTGCAAAGCAGGAAATTGAAGAAGATGCCTCCAACGAAGCAAAATCCAGAGCAAGAAAGAAACCTGATTTCAACGGTGAAAATGATGACGCAGATGTATTGCCTCATCCTCCCGAGGAACATGAATACTGGACCCCCGAAGAGCTTAATGCTATGATTGACGAACCCGAGATAAACATATATAACGACAAAAGCTCATCATTGGATGATGAAAAAATATCCATTTCCGAAGCGGAAAAGCAGAGCCTTAAAGATGAAATACAAAGCGAGGTGGATGGCGGAGAATCCATGATGGTATATAATTATCCGTCACTTGACTTGCTCGAAGAACCCGATGCCGTATCAGAAAGCGGAGATATGAGCAAAGAGCTTAGAGAAAATGCAGCCAAGCTTGTGGAAACTTTAAAGAGCTTCCATGTAGATGCTCAGGTTGTGGAAATAAGCTGCGGACCTACAGTTACGCGCTATGAAGTAAAGCCTGCTGCCGGAGTTAAGGTAAGCCAGATTACCAATCTTTCAAAGGATATTGCATTAAAGCTCGCAGCAAAGGGCGGGGTGATGATTGCACCGGTGCCCGGAAAATCTACAATAGGTATAGAAATAGCAAATGCAAATCCAAGCAAGGTTACACTAAGAGAGGTTATAGATTCCGATGCATTTAAAAATCACGAATCCAAGCTTGCAGTAGCATTGGGCAAGGATATAAGCGGTGCACCTGTAATTATGGATCTTGCCAAGATGCCCCATCTTCTTATAGCAGGTGCTACCGGTGCAGGTAAATCTGTGTGCATAAATACCCTTATAGTAAGCCTCATGTACAAAGCAGATCCCAACGAAGTAAAGCTCGTAATGATTGACCCCAAGCAGGTTGAGTTGGGTGTATACAATGGAATTCCGCACCTTTTGATACCTGTTGTTAAAGATGCAAAAAAAGCAACAGGAGCTCTTTCGTGGGCAGTGCAGGAAATGACAGAGCGATATTCTACTTTTGAAAAATACAATGTAAGAAACATACAGGGTTACAATAAGCTTATGGAAGCGGAAGGTACTCCCGAAAATAAGATGGCATCTATAGTTATAATCATAGATGAGTTTGCAGACCTTATGATGGTGGCTCCCGGAGATGTAGAAAACTATGTGTGCCGCATAGCTCAGCTTGCCAGAGCAGCAGGCATGCACCTTGTAATTGCAACTCAACGCCCTGTTGTTAAGTTTATTACGGGTAACATAAAGGCAAATGTACCGAGCCGAATTTCCTTCATGGTGGCAAGTGCCAAGGACTCTATGACTATTCTTGATATGGGCGGAGCCGAAAAACTCGTAGGAAAGGGCGATATGCTCTATATGCCTGTAGGCGAAACAAAGCCTGCAAGAATGCAGTGTGCATTTGTGTCTGATGCCGATGTAAAGAAAGTTGTATCTGCAGTTACAGAGAACTGTGAGGCAGTTTATGACCCGTCTGTAATAGAAAAGCTTGAAAAGGAAGAGGAGTACAACCCTGACGGTAATGACCCGGGTGATGCAGACGAGCTTCTTCCCGAAGCCATAGAAATGGCTGTAGACAGCGGACAGATTTCCACATCGCTTCTGCAAAGGCGTTTCCGCATAGGATACAATCGTGCCGGAAGCATCATAGACCAGATGGAAGCCAGAGGAATCATATCCGGGCTTGACGGCAACCGTCCCAGACAGGTTCTTATAACCAGAGACCAATACAACGAGATGCTCATGAAATAATAAACCGTATGGTTTTTAAAGGTAATTTATTATGTCAAATCAAGGTTTTCTTCCTGTATCGAAAGAAGATATGAATAAACTGAATATAGACCGGCTGGATTTCGTTTATGTGTGCGGAGATGCCTATGTGGACCATCCAAGTTTTGGACATGCTATTATTTCCCGTGTGCTTGTAAGCCACGGATATACTGTGGGCATAATCTCTCAGCCGAATTGGAGGACTGCCGAAGAATTTAAAAAGCTCGGAAGACCCAAATATGCCTTTCTTGTGTCGGCAGGCAACATTGATTCTATGGTAAATCATTATACCGTAAACAAAAAGCCTCGTTCGGAGGACTCTTATTCACCCGGCGGAAAAGCAGGCTTAAGACCCGACAGAGCTACCATAGTTTACTGCAACAGGATACGCGAGGCATACCCAGGAATACCTATGATTATAGGCGGTATTGAGGCAAGCCTCAGGAGGTTTGCACACTATGATTACTGGGACAACAAAGTGCGCCGTTCCATACTTTTGGACACAAGGGCAAATGTTCTTATATACGGCATGGGGGAAAAGGCAATTATAGAGCTTGCCGATGCGCTCAAAAACGGCAAAAATCTTTCTGACACAAATGTAGACGGATGTTGTTATGTACGCAAATCTTTAGAAAATATAGGTCCGTATATAGAAATTTCGTCCTGTGAGGAAGTTCAAGCTGATAAGCGTAAGTATGCAGAAGCAACAAAAATACAGTTTGACAATCAAGACCCAATACATTCCAAAGCGCTTGTGCAGAAGCACTATGACAGATATCTTGTACAGAATAAACCCATGATGCCCTTAAATACTAAGGAATTGGATGCAGTATATGCACTCCCGTATATGCGCACATGGCATCCCATGTATAACGAGGCGGGGGGAGTGCCGGCAATCGAAGAAGTTAAGTTTAGTGTTGTAAATAACCGCGGATGCTATGGTCAATGCAATTTTTGCGCCCTTACTTTCCATCAGGGTAGAATAGTTCAGTCCCGAAGCGAAAAATCCGTAATAAACGAAGTTAAAAAAATGGTATGGGACTCCGATTTTAAGGGTTATATTCACGATGTGGGAGGGCCCACAGCCAACTTTTACGGTCCCGGATGTGATAAACAGTTGGAAAAGGGTACTTGCAAAAACAAAAGATGCCTGTATCCAAAGCCTTGTCCCAACCTCAAGATAACACACAAAAAGTATATGGAGCTTTTGCGTAAACTCAGGTCAATTGACGGAATTAAAAAAGTTTTTGTCCGTTCGGGTATACGATATGATTATCTTGTAGCGGACAAAGACGACACATTTTTTAAAGAACTTCTGCAGCATCATGTAAGCGGTCAGCTAAAAGTGGCACCGGAGCACATATCGGACAATGTACTTAAATATATGGGCAAACCCGGAAGAAAGGTGTATGACCGTTTCAGTGAAAAATTCTATAAGATAAACGAAGATATAGGAAAAAAACAATTTCTGGTGCCGTACCTTATGTCGAGTCACCCCGGCTCAACGCTTAATGATGCCATAGAACTTGCCCTTTATATCAAACAGCATAATCTTCATCCGGAGCAGGTTCAGGACTTCTATCCCACGCCGTTTACCATGTCAACCTGTATGTTCTACACAGGGCTTGACCCCTTTACTATGGAGGAGGTATATGTTCCTCGCGATATGGAAGAAAAGCGTATGCAAAGAGCACTTTTACAGTTCAGAGTACCGGAAAACATTCCCCTTGTAATAAAGGCTCTTAAAAAAGCGGGCAGGGAAGACCTTATTGGCTATGGTCCTAAGTGCCTTGTAAGACCTCTTAAAACAGAAAATTTTAAATCATATAAAAATTCATCGCATAAAGGAGACAGAAAAAATGTATCAGATTTTAGACGGAAAAAAGGTATCTCAAAGGGTAAAAGACGAACTTAAGGACAGGGTAGTTTCTTTGAAAGAAAAAGGCATAAACCCCGGACTTGCAGTTATTATAGTAGGAAACGACAGTGCATCCAGAGTGTATGTAAACAACAAAAAGAAGGCTTGCGAATACATTGGTATTCGTTCCGAAGAATATGCACTCCCCGAGGAAACAACAGAAGAAGAACTTTTAAATCTTGTAGCAGAACTCAACGGACGCTCAGATATCCACGGAATTTTGTGTCAGCTTCCTCTTCCCAAGCACATCAATGAGGAAACAATACTCTATGCCATAGACCCAAAAAAAGATGTAGATGCATTTCATCCTGTAAATGTGGGTAAGATTATGATTGGCGATTTCGATTTCCTTCCGTGTACACCGGCAGGTGTTATGGATTTAATCGAAGAATCCGGCATAGACTTAGCCGGCAAGGAGTGTGTTGTGGTGGGCAGAAGCAACATTGTAGGTAAGCCACAGGCTATGCTTCTTCTTCACAAAAATGCCACAGTAACCATATGTCACTCCAAAACAAAGGATTTAAAAGAAGTGTGCAAAAGAGCAGATGTACTTGTGGTAGCTGTCGGCAGAGCCAAAATGATAGATGCATCTTACATTAAGGAAGGTGCCATAGTAATAGATGTTGGAATGGACAGAGACGAAAACGGCAAACTCTGCGGTGATGTAGACTTTGATTCCGCTTGTACTGTAGCGGGAGCTATAACTCCTGTTCCCGGCGGTGTAGGCCCCATGACCATTGCAACACTTATGAGAAATGCTGTTACTGCAGCAGTAAAACAAGGATAATAATTTGAATACAAAAAGGCTGCGGCTTATTGCCGCAGCCTTTTTTTGTTTTATTTGTATTAATAGTTATATCCCGCTTCTATAGTTTTAATGTTGTTTTCAAGAAGTTCGGGTTTGGAAGCAGGTACAAGCTTTGCTATAGCAGCTTTAAGCTCTTCCAGGGTAAACATACCTGTTTCCTTAACAAGTTTTCCTACCAATATCATGTTGGCAAGCTTGGGAAGTCCCATTTTGTTTGCCATATCTGTAGCAGGAACTTTGTATACATCAATGTCAGTTCTGATTGCATCTCTGGAAATAAGTGTGCTGTCGAGGATAGCCTTTCCTCCCGGTACAAGCTGGTTTTCAAACTTGTCAAACGAAGGGGCATTCATAGCAATAAGAGCAGTTGGCTCTACAATTATGGGAGATGCCACAGGGTCGTCAGATACTATAACATGGCAGTTACATGTTCCCCCGCGCATTTCGGGTCCGTAGGATGGAAGATGAGATACATTCTTGTTCTCTATCATACCTGCATAAGCTATGGCTTTGCCTGCAAAGAGGATACCCTGACCGCCAAATCCGGCAAATATTGTTTCAAAAGTCATAATTATTTATCCTCCTTTGCATCAATGTCCTTGTATACACCCAAGGGATAGTGGGGAAGCATATTTTCTCTCATCCAGTCAAATGACTCTGTGGGGCTCATTCCCCAGTTTGTAGGACAGGTGGACACAACTTCTATAAGTGAGAAGCCCTTTCCGTCAAGCTGATTTTGAAATGCCTTTTTTATGGCTTTTTTTGCAGCTTTAATGTGAGGGATTGTATCTACTGTAACTCTTTCAATATACGAAGGACCATCCAAGGTAGCAAGCATTTCGCTTACTCTTATTGGATTTCCGTTTGCAGATTGTTCTCTGCCGTACGGGGAGGTCTGGGTTACCTGACCTATAAGTGTGGTAGGAGCCATCTGTCCGCCGGTCATACCGTATATAGCGTTGTTTATGAATATAGTAGTAATATTTTCACCACGGGCTGCCGCGTGTACAGTTTCCGCTGTACCTATAGCAGCAAGGTCTCCGTCACCCTGATAGGTAAATACTACCTTGTCGGGATGAACTCTTTTGATACCTGTAGCTACTGCGGGAGCTCTGCCGTGTGCGGCCTCCTGCATATCGCACTCAAAATAGTTGTATGCAAATACACTGCAGCCAACAGGAGCTACGCCTATTGTAGAACCTTCAATTCCGAGTTCGTCTATAACCTCGGCAACCAAACGGTGTACAATACCGTGAGGACATCCGGGGCAGTAATGGAGAGGCACATCTGTAAGTGCGTGGGGTCTTGAAAATACTTTTTCCATTATTTGTCACCTCCGGCAATTTCTTCGATTTTGTTTAATATTTCATTGGGGGTAGGCACTATACCGCCGGTTCTTCCAAAGAATTCAACATTGGCTCTTCCGTTTACGGCAATCTTAACATCATCTACCATTTGTCCCATACTCATTTCTACAGCAAGAAATGTTTTCTTCTTTCCGTCTTTAAGAGCATTTTCAAATGCTTCATAGGGGAACGGCCACAAGGTAATAGGTCTTATTATGCCAACCTTGAGTCCTTTTGCTTTTGCCTTTGCCATAGCTGTTTTTGCAATTCTTGCGGTTGTTCCGTATGCCACAAGTATGATGTCTGCATCTTCGATACCCTCGGTTTCAAAACGCACTTCGTTCTTTTCGATTTGCTCATACTTTTTTTGTCTTTCAAGTACAAGGTCTTCAAGGTCCTTAGGTTCAATGAAGAGTGAGTTTATGATGTTTTTCTTTCTCTTCATATCTGTTCCGTTTGTAGCCCATGGCTTTTCGGGAAGAACAGCAGTGTCAGTATCTTTGAATTCTACAGGCTCCATCATCTGACCGAGGATACCGTCACGCATAATCATAACAGGGCATCTGTATTTGTCGCCTATGTCAAAAGCATCAGAGGTAAGGTCTACCATTTCCTGAATGGAGCTTGGAGCAAGAACAACAAGGTGATAGTCACCATGTCCGCCGCCTTTAACTGCCTGATAATAGTCGGATTGTGCAGGCTGAATACCGCCAAGTCCGGGGCCGCCTCTTACAATGTTTACTATTACACAGGGAACATCGGCACCTGCTATGTAGGAGATGCCTTCCTGCTTTAAGCTGATTCCGGGGCTGGAAGAGCTTGTCATAACTCTTGCACCGGCACCGCCTGCGCCGTATACCATATTTATAGCAGCCACTTCAGACTCCGCCTGAAGAAACACACCGCCGATTTTGGGCATTTTCTTTGCCATATAAGCAGAAACCTCTGTTTGAGGTGTAATAGGATAACCGAAAAAGTGTCTGCAGCCTGCACGGATTGCAGCCTCAGCCAAAGCTTCGTTACCCTTCATCAAAACTTTGTTTGCCATTTTTTGCTACCTCCTTATCTTTCTACCTCAATTACGCAGTCGGGGCATATAGTTGCACAAAAAGCACATCCTATACACTTGTCTGTTTCAATAACTGTTGCAGGGTTAAATCCCTTTGCGTTAATTCGGTCTGTAGCCATTACGACTATCTTTTTGGGACAAACGGTTGTACAAAGAGTACAGCCTTTGCATCTGTCTTCTCTAAAAGTAACTTTAGCCATAATGATTCCTCCTTTATCAAAAATAATATAAAATTATATCTTATCATTTTACGCCATAGCGTCAAATGGTAATTTCATAAACAGTTCTATTTCCATAGCCTTTGGGTTTTCTGTAAGGTCTTGGAGCATTTCCTTTGTACCGGTAATAAATTTTACTTCTACACCCAGAGCAGATGCCGCATCTTCAGCAAATTGCATGCTCTGTGTAATGTGTTTTGGCTCACTTAAATATGACAGATTTGTATTGTTTATAACCCCGGTTATTTTTGCACGGCTCATGTGTTCTATATTTGCTGCAAGCATTCTTATATCGTCAATACTGCTTGTATCAGGTCTTAAAGCGTTTAAAACAAAGTACATTTCGTAGTCCTCATCTTTAAGATAGCGGAAAAACTGTCCCAATGCCACGGCACCGTCATCGTCACCGCCAAGGTCAAGCACTGCATAGCAGTCTTTGTTTGTAAACACCGAGAGAATGTCTCCCGGAAGAACAGGAATATCTATGTTGGTTGAAGCATAATCGGGAGAGATAACCCTGATGCCTTTTCCCTCCAAAAATGTCCTCGCATCATTGGTGCGAAAGTACGGATTAACTATATCCATGTCGCATATTACCACATTGGAATGCTCTTCTTTCAGCTTGAGTGCCATATTTATTGCAATTTCTGTCTTACCGCTGCCGTAGTGTCCTGTGATGATGTTGATCCTTTTCATACGGTCACCTCACTTTAAAATTTCAACTGCACAACTCATTGTGACGCTGTGCCTGCTGTAATATCGTATAAATAAATACCACAGCAAAAACCATATAACTTCCAATACGATGCAAATGGCAGAGCTAAGTCCAAATGCGCTTAAAATTACATACAATACCAATGCACCCAAAACGGGAAGCATATACAGAAAAAAAGTGTCTCTGAGTACTTTTGCGGTGTCTGTAGCTATTTTAACTCTGTTTCCCGCTTTAGCACCTATGTGATTTAATATCTCAACTTCAATATCCGGATTTTTGCACAGGTTACATTCTCCGCAGTCATGACCGCAGGCAGATGACCTTTTGATTTTAACTGTTGCAGTTTCACCCGATGTTCTGATTACAATTCCTTCACCTGTCAAGATACATCACCCCAATCTAATGGTATTTAATAATTATACCACAACATATTTTTAAATTCAATAATTAACAGTACATTTTTTGACTTTTTCTGCAGGTAATTATTGTAGAAAACTTACAAAAAGAAAAAAAGAACAGCCACCATAAGCTGTTGGGCTTGTGATATTTGTTTAAAACATCCTTAAAACAATTCATATTAGAGTGGTATGAATTGTAAATATGCATTTTAAGAATTGTGAACATGTATTGTAATACAAAAGAAAAATGATTGGATTTTTTTGACTTATATCTGCTTTTACACAAACAACACGGCAAAATCCTACTTTTAAAATAGGAATTAAAAAAACAGCAATGTTATTTGATTTGTCATGTCATTTTAAATGCAAGGGCAATCTGCATTATATATGAAAATATTTATTTTGACAACAGAAGTATTTTATGGTATTATATAAGATAGATTTTTATTGTTTATATTTATTTAGATAAAGGGATGATTTTAGTGGATTACCAGAAGCTTGCGGAACTTTTGTTCCCTACAATTGATAAAACTCCCGAGGATTATGAAAAAATATATCCGCCGAGAGAAATAAGCGAGGAAGCAAAGATTACCCGTTTTGCACCAAGCCCCACAGGTTTTTTGCACATAGGAGGACTGTTTGCTGCACTTATATCCGAAAGGATTGCTCATCAAAGCGGAGGAAAATTTATATTAAGGATAGAGGATACCGACAAAAAGAGGGAAGTAGATGACGGTGTCTCCAAGATAATAGAGGGTCTTAAATCCTTTGGCATACAGATAGACGAAGGCTTTGTGGATTTTGATAAGGAAGAAGGCTCATACGGTCCTTACAAGCAAAGCCAAAGAGCAGAGATTTATCAAAGCTTTGCAAAAAAATTGGTACAACAGGGCATGGCGTATCCTTGCTTTTGCTCCGAAGAAACATTGGCTAAAATACGCGAAGAACAAGAGGAACAAAAAATCCTTCCGGGATATCACGGAAAGCATGCATATTGCCGTAATCTTACCTTTGAAGAAATCGAGGCCAATATTACATCCGGCAAGAAATATGTGTTAAGACTCAAATCTTCGGGAAGCGAGGACAGAAGAATTAATTTCAAAGACGGTATAAGAGGCAAGATTGAGCTTCCGGAGAATATAGTTGATGTTGTAATATTAAAATCTGACGGAATTCCCACATACCATTTTGCGCATGTTGTGGACGACCACCTTATGCGAACCACCAATGTAATAAGAGGCGATGAGTGGATATCATCTGTACCTATCCATATACAGATGTTCTCCATGCTCGGACTTAAGGTTCCAAAGTATTCCCACATCGCTCCCATTATGAAAGAAGATGAGGGAGGCAAACGCAAAATATCGAAGCGCAAAGACCCCGAAGCTGCTGTTACATGGTACAGTGATGAGGGTTATCCTGTAGATGGAGTAATTGAGTATCTTCTTAATCTTGCAAATTACACATTTGAGGATTTCCGCCGTGCTAATAAAAATGCACCATGGACAGATTTCAAATTGGAAATGAACAAGATGAGCAACTCCGGCGCACTGTTCGATTTAATTAAACTAAATGATATATGCAAAAACAAAATTGCATCATATACAGCCCACAAAGTATACGAACTTGCTTCACGCTGGGCACAGCAGTATGACAAAGAGCTTTACTCACTTCTTACAAGAGACAAAGAGTTTTCCACAGCTATGTTCAACTTTGACCGTAACCCCGACAAGCCCCGTAAGGATATAGGAAAATGGTCTGAGGTAAGAGAAGCTTTTTCGTTTATGTTTGATGAACTATTTGACGGCAGATATGACGAAATACCCAATGTTTCAAAAGAAGATATAAAAGCAATTTTAGACACATATGCTTTGACATATGAAGAGTGCGCTGACAATAACGAATGGTTTAATGCTCTTAAAGATGTTGCCCAAAAGCATGGTTTTGCAAGAGAAGTGAAAGAATACAAGCAGAACCCCGATTTGTTTAAGGGACATGTTGGCGATGTAAGTAATGTAATACGGGTAGCAATAACAGGAAGAACAAAATCTCCCGATTTGTATTCCATAATGAAGACAATCGGCAAAGAAAGAGTATTAAACAGAATTTCAGCATACAAAGGAGCGATGGCATAATGGATACACCTGTTTCCAACTTTATACACGATGCAATAGACAAAGACTTAAAAGAAAAGGTCTATGACAAAGTACAGACAAGATTTCCTCCCGAACCGAACGGATACCTTCATATAGGTCATGTAAAGGCTATAAACATAGACTTTTCTACGGCAAAGAAATACGGAGGCACATGCAATTTGCGACTCGATGACACAAACCCCACTAAAGAAGATGTTGAGTATGTCGATTCCATCATGGAGGACATTAAGTGGCTTGGCTTCAATTGGGACAATGTGTATTATGCATCAGATTATTTCCCGGAAATTTATGAATGTGCGGTTAAGCTTATAAAGAAAGGTCTTGCCTATGTAGATGACCTCACTGCAGAAGAAATAAGAGAATACAGAGGAACGCTTACAGAGTCTGGAAAAGAAAGTCCGTATCGTAACAGAACCATAGAAGAAAATCTGGATTTGTTCCAAAGAATGACGGATGGTGAATTTGAAACAGGCTCCAAGGTGTTAAGAGCCAAAATAGATATGTCATCGGGCAATATAAATATGAGAGACCCTGTAATATACAGAGTTCTCCATGCAACCCATCACCGTACGGGTGACAAATGGTGTGTGTATCCCATGTACGACTTCGCACATCCGATTTCCGATACTGCCGAAGGTGTAACACACTCCCTTTGCTCGTTGGAATTTGAAGATCACAGACCTCTTTACGACTGGGTTCTTAAGGCTTGCGATTACCCTGTACCTTCAAGACAGATAGAGTTTGCAAGGCTCAACCTTACAAACACCCTCACAAGTAAGCGTAAGTGCTTAAACCTTGTAAAAGACGGTATTGTAGACGGTTGGGATGACCCCAGAATGTCCACAATATGCGGTATGAGAAGAAAGGGATATCCGGCAGAAGCTCTTATAGATTTTGTAGAAAGAATAGGAGTGGCAAAAGCATTTAGCGTAATAGACTATGCTATGCTCGAACATTGTGTAAGGGAAAACCTCAACATGAAGGCTCCCAGAGCAATGGCTGTTCTTAATCCTCTCAAAGTTACAATTGAAAATTATCCTGAGGGAGAAAGCGAACTTTTGCCTGTAGACATTAATCCAAATGATGAAAATGCAGGCACGAAGAATGTGTCTTTTTCCAAAAACATTTATATTGAAAAAGATGATTTTATGGAGGTTCCCGTCAAAGGATACAAGAGGCTTACTGCCGACAACGAGGTTCGTTTAAAAGGTGCATATTTCATTAAGGTTAAGGAAATTGTAAAGGACGAAAACGGCGAAGTTTGCGAGCTTATCTGCACCTACGATCCTGAGTCAAAGGGCGGTAATTCACCTGACGGCAGAAAAGTAAAGGGAACAATTCAGTGGGTTGATGCAAACAATTGTTTAAATGCCACTGTAAATATGTACGACAAGCTTTTCGTTACATCCAATCCCGGAGAACTTGAAGACTATTTGGAAAACTTGAATCCAAAGTCGCTTGAAGTTATTAAAAATTGCAAGATTGATGCAGATCTTGCTTTGGCAAAACCCGGCGACACCTTCCAGTTTATGCGCAACGGATACTTTACAGTGGACAAGTATTCCACCGAGGACAATGTGGTATTCAATCTTACTGCAACACTCAAGGATTCTTTTAAAATTCAGTAAATATTAAAAAAGTACACCTTTATAAAGGTGTACTTTTTTCATTGGGCATAGAAAAAGCAAAGCTTTCATAATATAAACAATAAGGGAGCTGGTTTTTATGAAATTTTATACCTGTGCAAATACATCGTGTGGTTTTTGCAATTTTACATCGGATAATGTATTCGACATAGAAAATGTAATCGAGTTAAAAGGTTCCGACAAATATATTGTTGATGCGGTTTTAAGGTGTTATTGCAACGAAAGTTCACAACAATTCGACAAAATAATTGCTCCGGGAACCGAGAACTTAAAGTCGGGTATCATATCAAAAAACCGAAAACTTGCTGTTGTTTCTGACTTTGCAGACGGCAAAAAAATTGTAGATATCGATGAAATTTTAAAACTCAAAAGCATACCGCAAGACAGCCACACTATTCCCAAGGATATGGAGGATGCATATAAAGAGGCAAAAAAAATCCACGATGACTGGGAAAAGATATACATTAACAATATGGATTTTTCAAGGCTTGATTTGTTTTGTAAAGATATGATTTCATACCTTGTAAAATCAAAAAGCAAATACGGATCAGGCAAGGTTTACAAAAGATTTTTCGGTACCACAACCCCAAACGGTCCCATAAACTTTATAGACAATCTTACATTGAGGTTGCCAACGAGATATTTCATTAAAGGCAGACCCGGTACCGGAAAATCAACTTTTTTAAAAAAGCTTTCGTCTGCTTTGTTGGATTGTGGTTTTGATATAGAACAGTATTATTGCAGTTTTGACCCATACAGTCTTGACATGGTGGTTTCGAGGGAACTGAATTTTTGTGTGTTCGACTCTACACATCCTCACGAAAAGTTCCCTGAAAGAGAGAATGATATAATACTTGATTTTTATGAAGAATCCGGACTTGACGGTGTTGACGAAAAATACGCAAGGGAACTTTACGAAATAAAAAATGCATATAATTCAAAGATAAAACAAGGAAATGTGGCATTCAAAAATGCGATGTCTGTTCAAATGAACAAAAATACAAAAGGATTTGAAAATCTCAAAGATAAAGATATATTATGTATTGTTGATGTTTTGAAAAATATTCAATAAAGCATACGGGTTATTGTTTATGTAATATTTAAAAAACGGGATGTAAAAATTCATTTTTACATCCCGTTTGATTATTCTGTTGTAAGTTCGGCTGTTTTTGCATCAACAAATGCAATGAGTTTACTTGCTTCAATAAGAAGCTGACAGCCTTTAATGCCTGCACTTATAGCTATCTTTTCGATATCCTGTGCAGATTTTTCCATAAAGGTGGGAAACTTCTTTTTCATACCTATGGGCGAGCATCCTCCGCGGATGTAACCTGTCAATCCCAATAGTTCTTTTACAGCTACCGTTTCCACTTTTTTGTTACCCGACACGCTTGCCGCTTTTTTTAGGTCTATGTCTTTATCTACGGGAATGCATATCACAATAGGGCCTGTTTTGTCGCCTTTTGCAACAATTGTTTTAAATACCATTTTGCATGGCAGACCCACAGAGTTTGCTATGGTAACACCGCTTAAATCGTTGTCGTCATAAGAGTATTCAAGTGCCTCATATTGTATTTTTGCTTTGTCGAGCATTCGCATTGCGTTTGTCTTTGTCATTTTCATATGCCTTCTTTGTCAAGTTTATTTATAATCCAGGCTATAGCATGGTTATCATTGTCTACATCTGTTATACAATCTGCTGCCGCTTTGGCTTCCTCGGTGGCATTTTGCACAGCAAATCCAATGTCCGCCATCTTAAGCATACTCACATCATTTTCGTAGTCGCCCACACAAATTACAGTTTCAATGTTTTTTACTATATTTTCCAATATATACTTTACAGCTTCGCCTTTGCCGCTGTTTTTGTTGTAGATTTCAACTCCTGTAGGCCAGCTTCTTTCTACATTATATAGGTGTGAGTAGTTTTTGCGCAAATTGTCTCTTAATTCGATTGCACTTTCTTCGTCATACAGTACAAAAACACATTTACAAGTATCTCTTTCCACTATGCCCTTGTATTCGTAGCTTTCATCTTCGTCACAGATGTTTATCCAGTTTATTTTGTCTCCAAATCTGTCTGTGGCATAATTCAGTATGTCTTTTGTGTTTTCTTTGTCCATTTTAGATACACGGAGTTTTTTGTTCTCAGCCATATCATACAGTATATTACCGTTTAAGGTCATTACACATATGCTGGGCTTTATGTCATCTGCGAAATTTTCCTTTATATGAGATGCATATCGCCCTGTTGCAAAGGTAAAAAGTCCGCCTTCCTTTTGAAAATATCGGATTGCATCGGCATTTTCTTTTGAAATACTCCCCTCGGATACTAAGGTGCCGTCTAAGTCTGTGGCTATAAGGATACCGTCAAATTTGCCCATAATAAACCTCCGAATTATCATCAAAAATTTGCAAGGGCGATTTGACAATCGCCCTTAAAGATATTCATTTATAGATTTTCAATTTTGTTGGCAAGTTCATCAAGCCAAGGGCCTTCAAAAAGTTCAATAAGTCCTGCATCTGTTGCACCCGCAAGTTTGGGGGTAACAGGAATCTGGCTTATTGTGTCGATTTCGTGTTCTGCAGCAACCTCATCTATGTGGCTTTCGCCGTATATATAGTGCTTTTTGTTGCAATTATCACATTCAAAGTAAGACATATTCTCTACAATACCAAGAATTGGTATATTCATGAGTTTAGCCATTTTTACAGCCTTGCCTACAATCATAGATACAAGCTCCTGAGGAGATGTAACTATTACTATACCGTCCACAGGAAGTGATTGAAATACCGTAAGCGGAACATCACCTGTTCCGGGGGGCATATCTACAAACATAAAGTCTATATCTTCCCATATTACATCTGTCCAAAACTGTTTAACTGTTCCTCCAATTACAGGACCTCTCCACACAACCGGGTCGGTGTCGTTTTCCAAAAGAAGGTTGATGCTCATTACATCAATTCCTGTTTTTGTGGGTACGGGAACAATGCCTCTTTCGTCAGCAAATGCCTTGGTTGTAATTCCAAAAGCCTTGGGAATTGAAGGACCGGTAATGTCCGCATCAAGTATAGCGGCACTAAAGCCTTTTCTCTGCATAAGAACAGAAAGCATGGAAGTAACCATAGACTTACCTACTCCGCCCTTGCCGCTTACTATACCTATAACTTTTTTTACACTGCTGGCAGGGTTAAGTGCCGCAGAAAAATCTTGTTTATCTCTGGATGAGCAGTCTGCAGAACAACTGCTGCAATCATGTGTACATTCTTCGCTCATTTGTTTAAACCTCCCTTAAAATCTGCTGTTACCTATTTATTGTATCACCAAATTTCAAAGGTGTCAAGGAAACAATAAGCAGTTTTGTTAGTATCCGAACCCGTTTTGGAGTAGAGTTTTTATACCACTGCTTAACAAAAAGGTATAAATATTTTATGACTTTAGTATAGCATATAAACAATTTTAATATTACTATTGAAATTGTGACAAAAAATACTCATAATATATAGAGAGGACTCAAGTGTCCGCATAGGAGGTGATTGTGCCGTGGACAGAGTAATACTTCACAGTGATTTAAATAATTTTTACGCTTCGGTGGAATGTTTGCTAAAACCCGAACTAAAAGACAAGTATGTGGCAGTATGCGGAAATGAAGAAAACCGCCACGGCATAGTGCTTGCCAAAAACGAAGCCGCAAAGGCAATGGGAGTTAAAACCGCCGAAACTATATGGCAGGCAAAAAACAAGTGTCCGCAGCTTACTGTAGTAAGTCCTCATTTTGAAGAGTACAGAAGATATTCCAAAATGGTATGGGAAATCTATAAGCGCTATACTGACCTCATAGAGCCTTTTGGTATGGATGAGTGTTGGCTTGATGTTACAGGAAGCCGTCTTCTTTTTGGCGATGGATTTACCATAGCCGAAAAAATCAGAAAAGAGGTCAGACAAGAAACAGGACTTACGGTGTCTGTGGGAGTTTCTTTTAACAAGGTTTTTGCCAAGCTTGGAAGCGATATGAAAAAGCCCGATGCAGTAACAGAAATTTCCAGAGAAAATTATAAAGAAAAGGTCTGGAAGCTCCCCGCGGAAGACATAATAGGTGTAGGCAAATCTACTCTTGCCAGATTAAATGCACTCGGTATAAAAACAATAGGCGATATAGCAAATGCGCCATATGAATTCTTTGAAAGCCGATTCGGTAAGATGGGTGTTCATTTGTGGAAAAATGCTAACGGTATGGATGATTCTGAGGTTTGCCATCAGGACTATATACCTCCTGCCAAAAGCATAGGTCACGGCAGAACATTAAAGGAAGATTTAATAAATGATGAAGAAGTATGGAGGGTAATATATCACTTAAGCAGAGAACTTGAAAAATCTCTGCGTTTTAAAGGTGTTCTTGCATCAAACTGCTCTTTAACAATCAAAGATTCAGAGCTTGGTGTAAAAGAATATCAGACATCCCTTGGGTGCGATACCCATAGTGCATACGAAATTGCAAGTGTGCTTTTTAAACTATTCAAGCAAAAATATACATGGCAAAAAAATGTGCGGGCACTTACTGTTCGTGCTGTTAAGCTTTCGGGCGAAGGTGTGCAGGAACAAATGAGCTTTTTTGAAAAAGCGGACACAGACGAAAAAAGAGAAAAAGTGCAAAAGGCAGCTTTTGATTTGGAAAATCGCTTTGGAACAGGCACTATAACCTTTGGAAGTCTTATGAATAATGATAAGCTTCCTGCAAACGGACATGAAGAAGAAAAGCAATAAAAAGGAATTTGCCAAAGAATAATAAAACAAAAAAGACATCCAAGGGGATGTCTTTTTTCGTGGAGCTGTTGAGCAGACTTGAACTGCCGACCTCTTCCTTACCAAGGAAGTGCTCTACCTGCTGAGCTACAACAGCATCACAACAAAAGAGATTATATCACAAAAAAAACTGTTTGTCTATACCTAAATGCAAAAAAATATTTTTATTTTTAACTTTGCATTATGTTAAATTTAATGGCAATATAATCTCAAAGAAGTATATTGTTATTTTGTTTTGTTATGATTTTTACTGTTGATGTTTAATTGCTGCCACATCATCCGAAAGCATTTTAAACACATTGGAGCTTACGGCAATTTGTATTGCAAGGTCATACATTCTCTCTGGATTTGCATTTGCTTCTTTTAGAATGGGATCAGTTACATCGCAAACCTTTTCTGTAATATACGAAAACGCTTTAATCTGATTTTTGCAAAATGTTTCGTACAGTTTTTTTACATTGTCCTCTTCACTATACAAGGGCAGTATTTTTTGAATTGTAGGTATGCTTAAAGCTTGTTTCAAAGAGCTTATCATTATAAGGTAAGCAATGTGAATTTTGGAATATTTTTTCTTTACGGGTGCCGGCATTGCCTTTAGCTTCACATAATTGTTTATCATAGGCGGAGTGATGATTTGTGTACCTTCCGTATCAGACGAGGCAAAGTTTCTTAGGTATTCGCTCATAAGGGCAATAACCTGATCCATGTATAAATCAATAATAGGAAGTTCCTCCCAAGAAGGCATTTTGTAATTGTTAAGAAGATTGTTCCATTCTTTCATATGTAAGGCAAATTCCTCTCTTGAGTAGCTCATACTTTACAACTCCTTTGGTTTATTTGTTTAGGATTTTCTCAATGTGTTGGCTGAATGTGTTTAAAATGAGAGGTGCTATTATAATTGCAGAAACACCCTGGAATATGTTTGCAGGCACACCCGACAGTGCAGCTACAGCACCTATTCCGCCGCCAAGAATAAAACTTTCGTATATGTAATATCCGCATATCATAATGAGTTCGGAAACTACACAGGCAAAAATGAGTTTAATTGTACCTTTGTCTTTTATAGAATACATCAAAGCTGCACATGCTGCAACAAGAAATTTAATAATAAAGGTTGCAGGAGCATATAATACATATCCAAGTGTTATGTCGGCAAGAGCAGAGCCTATTGCAGCGGCAATACTGCCATATACGGGTCCCAAAATAAAACCGCACAAAAGTACCAGTGCATCTCCGAGGTGAACATATCCGTTTGTAGGAGGAAGGGGACCTATGCTTATCATGGTTGCAATGCATGTAAATGCAGTAAGCAGAGCAGCAGTTACTATTTTTCTGGTCTTTTTCATATAAATCACTCCTGTATATTTGTTTAACTATTCTTATATTATATCATTGTCAATAATAAAACACAATAGCCAATTTGCCAAAAAGCATATGATAGCCTTCTTTTGCTTTGGTACACCTGTATTAAAAATCATTTAAATGTTGATTTCTCTACATATTTATGATATCATTATAGTGTATAATTAGATGAAAAAGAGAGGTGTTCTCAGTGGAAAACAACCATAAATATACAGTTGAACTCAAAAAAATAATAAATGAGTTCAATCTTGAGGTTATCTATGAGTCAGATGGTATGAACAATGTCCTTGTCTGCAACAATGAGGTCAACAGGCCAAGTCTTCAAATGGCAGGTTTTTTTGATTATTTTGACAATACTCGTGTTCAGGTAATAGGCAGAGTTGAAACTTCATATTTAAGTCATCTGAGAAATGAACAAAGGCAAAAAGCATTGAAATGTTTTTTTGAAAAATCACTTCCTTGTGTCATTGTAACTCGAGGTATGGATATACCCGAGGTTATGATTGATCTTGCCCAAAAGTACAACACTCCTCTTTTGAGATGTTCTATGCCTACATCCAGATTTATAGCGGCGCTCATTGCTTTTTTAAACATTGAGCTTGCACCTCGAATGACAACTCATGGAGTTTTGGTAGAGGTTTACGGCGAGGGTGTTTTGCTTTTGGGAGACAGCGGAGTTGGTAAAAGTGAAACAGCAGTAGAGCTTGTAAAGAGAGGGCACCGCCTTGTAGCAGACGATGCTGTAGAATTAAAAAGGGTTTCCGACAAATCCATTCTTGGAAGTGCGCCCGACATCATCCGTCACTTCATTGAATTAAGAGGTATAGGAATTATAGATGTCAAAAATATTTTTGGTATTGGTGCTGTAAAGAACACAGAAAAGGTCGACCTTATTATAAATTTAGAAATTTGGCAAGACAAAAAGCAGTATGATCGCCTGGGTCTCACCACAGAATATACCGACCTTTTGGGTATCAAAATACCCTCACTTACCATTCCGGTAAAACCTGGACGAAATCTTGCAGTTGTAATAGAGGTCGCTGCAATAAATCACCGTCAAAAACGCATGGGCTACAATGCTGCAGAGGCGTTGAACACCAGACTTATGAATGAAATGGAAAAAACATCAAATAGTTAATTTCGGCAGGAGGACACATATGTATTATATCGGCATTGATATTGGCGGAACAGCAATAAAAGGCGGATTGGTAAATGAAACCGGTGATATTTTATCAAAGCTTTCTGTTCCTACAGATTCAACAGCAGGTTATGTAGTTCTTGCAAAGCAGATTGCAGACCTTGCATTTGATGTGGTTAAAAAGGCAGGCGTTTCTATGGATGAAATCGTGTCTGTAGGTATGGGTGCTCCGGGAAGTGTAGATGATAAAAACGGTCTTGTGTTGTGTGCAGAAAATTTAAATATTAACAATGCACCTTTGTGTAAGGAAGTCGGTAAATATATAAACAAACCCATATACATAGGAAACGATGCAAACTGTGCAGCTCTTGGCGAATACTATGCATTGAATGATGAAAGCATAAAACACTTCATTGCCATAACTCTTGGTACAGGTGTCGGCAGCGGCATTGTAATAGACGGAAATCTCTTTACCGGATGCAACGGTACAGGAGGAGAAGCGGGACATATGGTTATTGTAGAAGACGGTGAAAAGTGCAGTTGCGGAAGAAAAGGATGTTGGGAGGCATATGCCTCTGCTACAGCACTTATAAGAGATACCGAACGTGCCGCAAAAGCAAATCCCGATTCTGTTGTTGCCAAGTTGATTAAAGAAAACGGCGGAAAAGCTAACGGAAAGATACCCTGGGATGCAACGAGAGCGGGAGACAGCGTTGGTAAAGAAGTGGTAGACAATTATGTTAACCATATTTGTGAGGGTATAGTAAATCTTATCAATATATTTCAACCTCAGGTCATTGCAATAGGCGGAGGTATCAGCAAAGAAGGAAACAATCTTTTGAATCCCGTTAAGGATTGCATCAGAGAAAGAAGCTACGGAAATTTAAGAGATACAGATATTGTAATGGCAAAACTTGGCAATGATGCAGGTATTGTGGGTGCGGCATTTTTAGGCAAATAAATTATAGGAGTGGTCAAAATAGGCACATTTAATATGCTCATAAGTATTACAGGAGAAGAAAATGTATTAAAAGATGAACCCATGTCAAATCATACGAGTTTTCGTACGGGAGGAAAAGCAAAATATTTTGTTACACCATCTTCGTGTGATGAGGCAGTAAAAGTTGTTGGATTTTTAAAGGATAACAAAGAAAAATATATTGTAATAGGAAACGGCTCCAATCTTCTTGTGTCGGACGATGGCTTTGACGGAACTGTAGTATGCATAGGCAAAAAAATGTCCGACATTACCGTGGAGGGTACATGTATTACTGCATTGGCGGGGGCATTGCTTTCTCGTATTTCGGCAGAAGCATCAAGAAATTCTTTATCGGGTTTTGAGTTTGCATCGGGAATTCCCGGTTGTCTTGGCGGTGCAGTTATGATGAATGCAGGTGCCTACGGCGGTGAGATTAAAAATGTGGTTTCTCAGACTACATATATTTCTCAGGATGGAAAGGTATGTATTTGCAACGGTGACGAGCACGAATTCGGTTACAGAAAGAGCAGGTTTACACCCAACGATGTAATTCTTTCTTCCAAAATTCAGCTTCAAAAAGGTAACAGCAGAGATATCAAGGCACTTTGCGACAAGCTTAACTCACAAAGACGCGAAAAACAGCCTTTGGAGTATCCCAGTGCAGGCAGTACATTCAAAAGACCCGATGGATACTTTGCTGCAAAACTTATAGATGATGCAGGACTTAGAGGCTTTAGCGTGGGAGGAGCCATGGTGTCGGAAAAACACTGCGGTTTTGTTATAAATTACAAGGAAGCCACAAGTACCGATATATTTAATCTTATGAAGGAAATAAAAAGAATAGTTTATGACAAATTCGGTGTCATATTGGAGCCCGAGGTTAGATTTGTAGGGCAGTTTCCTGAATTTTAATTTTTAAGACAGTTGGTAAAAAGGCGGTGTGTATATGTCATTTTCATCAGATACCAAAAACGAACTTGTAAAATTGAATAATGTGTCCACATCGGCTGCAATTTGCGAACTTATGGGTGCGATAGCTTACGGAAGCAGATTTAAGCGTGAGGGTCGAAACTTCAAGCTTATTACCGTAACGGAGAACCCCAAAATTGCAAGGCGTATTTTTCAGCTTATGAAAGATACCGTAAATGTTACTTCCAAAATCAAGATTCACAAAACTGGAAGTAACAAAATTGTATACTATGTTTATACCGAAAATGCAGATGCCGTTGCACTTATGCTTGGTTTGGGGTTTATATCCAAACCATCAGATATAAACTACCTTACTTCTCTTAGAGTAAACACAGAGTATATAGATAAAAGCGCCAAGATGAAAGCGTTTTTGAGAGGTGCTTTTCTTACAACGGGTGCTGTTATGAGTCCCGACAAGAAATATCACATGGAGTTTGCAACAAGCAGTTACGGACTTCACAATGACCTGTATATAATAATGAAGTTAATGGGACTAAAACCCAAGGTTGTTATAAGAAATTCCAATATGGTAATATATTTTAAAAACAGTGAGGAAATAGCCGATATACTTACAACTATGGGTGCATACAAGGTTTTAATGGATTTTCATAATGCAAAGATATTAAAGGAAATCCGCAACAATGTAAACAGAGCCATGAACTGTGAGGCAGCAAATCTGCAAAAGATGGTAGATGCTTCCATGGAGCAGGTAATGGCAATAAATAAGCTTATAGAAAACGGTAAATTTGATTTTCTTCCTGACAATTTAAAGCAAGTGGCAAGGCTTCGTCTTGAGTACAGAGAACATTCGTTAAAAGAACTTGGGGAAATGCTGGATCCCCCGCTTGGTAAATCGGGAGTAAATCATAGATTACGAAAAATTCAGGAGATTGCGGAGAATAGTTGATGACGAGTTTTACTCATTTGCACATTCATACACAATACAGTCTTCTGGACGGCACATCCAGAGTGGAAGAACTTTTGGACAAGGCAAAAGAGCTTGGTTTCGACTCTCTTGCCATAACCGACCATGGAGTTATGTACGGTGCGGTGGAGTTCTATGAAGAGGCATTAAAGCGAGGCATAAAACCCATTATAGGTTGCGAGGTGTATACTGCTCCCGGAAGCAGACATTCGCGTATATATGGGGTGGACTCCGACTACGGACACCTTGTTTTGCTGTGCAAAAATGAACAAGGATACAAAAATTTAATGACATTGGTTTCTATTGCACACACAGAGGGGTTTTACTACAAACCCCGTGTGGATATGGAGCTTTTATCACAATATTCAAGCGGACTTATAGCACTCTCGGGATGCCTCAAAGGCGAAGTGAGTGCTTGTCTTGTTTCTTCGGATTATGAGGGTGCAAAGGCAAAGGCACTTAAGTATCTGGAAATATTCGGCGAGGGCAACTATTATCTCGAAATTCAAAATCATGGCATAGAAGATGAAAAAAAGGTTATCGAAGGTATGCGGAAGCTTAGTCTTGATACAGGAATTCCCCTTGTGGCAACAAATGATGCTCACTATATAAACCGTGATGACAGTCTTCTTCAGGATGTAGTTACCTGCATACAAACTGCCAAAAAGCTCGATGACCCCGACAGGCTCAAATTCTATGGAAGTGAATTTTATTTAAAAAGTGCCCAAGAGATGCAGGAGCTTTTTGCAGATATACCGCAGGCTGTGGAAAATACAGTTAAGATTGCCGAAAAGTGTAATCTATCAATAGATTTTGGCACGCTTCATCTTCCTAAAATAGACATAGACACAAATCTTACACACGAAGAGTACCTTAGACAAATTTGTGTAGATGGAGCAAATCAAAAATATCATGATGTTACAGAGCAGATATTAAACAGAATAGACTATGAACTTGGCGTAATAAATGCTATGGGATATACGGATTACTTCCTTATAGTATGGGACTTCATCAAGTTTGCCAAGGATAGCGGCATACCGGTAGGACCGGGCAGAGGAAGTGCAGCAGGAAGTATAGTGGCATATACACTTAATATTACAGAGGTTGACCCTATAAAGTATGACCTTTTGTTTGAAAGGTTTTTAAATCCCGAAAGAGTAAGTATGCCCGATATCGACATAGATATCTGCAATGAACGAAGAGACGAAGTTAAGGAATATGTAACAAAAAAATATGGTTCAAACAGAGTGGCAAGCATCATAACCTTTGGAACCATGGCAGCAAGAGCTGCAGTGCGCGATGTCGGCAGAGTTCTGGGAATTGAGCCATCAATTGTGGATAAGGTTGCAAAGTCCATACCCGAGACACTTCATATTACTATTTCCGATGCACTAAAACAAAACAGCGAGCTTAATAAACTGTACAGCACCGATGCAAGCATAAAAAAACTTTTGGATTTAGCTATGAAAACAGAGGGACTTGTTCGACACGCTTCCACACATGCAGCAGGAGTAGTAATTGCCGATGAGGACCTCACAAGCTATGTTCCTCTGCAAATTGCCGACAAGGGTATATTGACTCAGTATCCAATGGGCAGCCTCGAAAAAATAGGTCTTCTCAAGATGGACTTTTTGGGCTTGAGAAATTTAACCATTATTGAAAATACGGTAAAACTTGTAGAAAAAACCACGGGTCAAAAGATAGATATGTCAGCTATGGATTACGATGACCCAAAGACCTTTGAACTCATGCAAAAGGGTGATACCGATGGTGTATTTCAGCTTGAAAACCCGGGGCTCAAAGCATTTATGCGCAAATTTAAACCAAAAACGCTGGAAGACATAATTGCAACTACAAGCATTTACCGTCCGGGACCTATGGAACAGATACCCCAATTTCTTGAAAACACAAAAAATCCCGACAGCATAACATATCTTCATCCGTTGTTAAAACCCATACTTGAGCCAACCTACGGCACCATAATATATCAGGAACAGGTTATGAATATTGTCAGGACGCTTGCGGGCTATTCCATGGGCAGAGCCGACCTTGTGCGGCGTGCCATGGCAAAGAAAAAGGCGGACCAAATGGCAAAAGAAAGAGAAGTTTTTGTAAACGGACTTACCTTTGAAGACGGAACTGTAATAGTTAAAGGCACAAGGAAGAACGGCATAGATGATGACACAGCAAACAAAATATTCGATTTGCTTACAGATTTTGCAAACTATGCATTTAACAAATCGCACGCAGCCTGTTATGCAAGGGTAGCATACCAAACGGCATACCTTAAGGCAAACTATCCTACCCAGTATCTTGTGGCACTTTTGGAAAGTCTCCTGGGTAATTCGCATAAGATTTTTAAATATGTTACAGGTTTTTCACGCTACGGAATAAAGCTGCTTCCTCCCGATGTAAACAAGAGCTATGGAGGTTTCAGTGCGGAAGGTAAAGATGTCCGATTTGGACTTTCGGCTCTTAAAAATGTTGGAATGTCTTTTCCAAAGTCAATTGCAGAAGAACGCGAAAAGAGGGGACAGTTTAAGAGCTTTGCCGATTTTATAACCCGTATGGCAGTATATGATATGAACAAGCGTTCTGTGGAAGTGCTTATAAAATGCGGTGCATTCGACAGCATATATTCCAACAGAAAGTCCTTGCTTCTTAGCTACGAGGTTATGATTGATGCTGCTCAAAAGGATGCATATGCCAAATCTGCCGATCAGGTGAGCTTTTTTGGAGACTTAACTCAAGATACAGTTTTTGAGGAAAAAGAGCTTACGGATGTAGAGGACTTTACCCCTGCAGAAAAATATGCATACGAAAACGACCTTTCGGGCATGTATCTTAGCGGAAACCCAATGAGTGAGTATCTTATGTATACAGCGCTTTTGTCGGATGCTGCTATTTTTAATGTAAATGACGGAGAAATACACGAGGGCAAAAAGCTTACCCTTTGCGGTGTTATAACAAAGCTCAATACCACGCGTACAAAAAGCGGTGTGTTTTTGTGCAATATGAGTTTTTCGGATTATTACGATACTGCTGTGCTTACTGCTTTTGAAAGCACCTACAACAAATATCGTGCCATTCTTGTTGAGGGCGTACCTCTTTGCATTACCGCACAGGTAAAAAAGCGAAACGAAGAAACAAGCCTTTCTTTGATATCCGCCACAAGCTTAGATGCTATGTCTCTGCCTCAAAATCCTGTGTTGTATATACGCCTTTCGGACAAGGGTATGCTTGCCGAAATAAAACCTATACTCAGCGAAAACAAGGGCACCAATTTGCTATGTGTGTATTTTGAAGACAGCGGGCAACGCCTTATGACAGACAGCGGACATGGAGTAAATATATCTAACTCACTCATAGCAAAACTGTACGATACCGTAGGCATAGACAATGTAAAAGTAAAATAGGTTTATATACAAAAATAAGATGTAAAATAAAGTTTTACATCTTATTTTTGTGTGGTTGGTCTCATTTGTTTTGTAAACGCATTATATTATCATACTATATTATTACAAAAAACAACATGGAGACAAAAATGAATATTCACACAAAAAAATCAGATGCAGAGTCCTACAGAATCAGCCTTGAAGTATACGAGATTATCCACAGAATAAATGGAGATGAATTCCCTCTGTGTCCAAGATGCAGGGCAAGTGTGGAAAGAGAATATATGAATTATTGCAATGCTTGCGGACAGCATCTCGGATGGATGAATTTTCAAGATGCCAAAATTATAAAAAAGCTCTGAAACCCGCTTAAAACCTGAGTTTCATCTCATATATTGCCGTGTCGAAATGTGTTAGAATATGGTAAAATTTCTAACGAAAGAAGGAGACCATATGAGAAAGACCTATTTGGGAATTTTGAAAAAAGTATTTTATGAACAGCTTATAAGGGAGCGAGACAAACGCCGCCTTACACAATGTCAAATGGCAGACAAACTTTCCATGGACCCTAGGTCATATATAGACCTCGACCACGGCAAGTCCGGATGCAGCGCACTGACTCTTGTACTGTTTTTGATATACTGTTGTTCCGATGTGGATAAATTCCTTAAAACTCTTAAACAAGAGTTCGAAAAACAAAATGATATTGTAGCAAAGTAAGCAAAAAAGGTTGCCTCATTTTTGGGAGGCAGCCTTTTTTGCTTGATTGACAAATTTGTAAATATGTGGTAGAATTTAGAGAATTTCAGGTATATCTGTAATAATAAAAGGATTAATGAAACAGTATTTTTACAAGGAGGATTAAAATGATAAAATATTTATCAAATTATATTGCGGGCTTATATGTAAAAAACAACATAATTCTTTCGGAAGAGAAAGAAGTTTACAAATGCGGTGTAGAACTCATTTTAAATGAAACGTTAACCTTTATTATTGTGATTTTATTGTGTGCAATACTTTTTAAATTCAGATATGCTTTTGAGTTTTTAGTTACAGTATGTGTTACCAGAGTATA
>JAZTYV010000020.1:0-39468 GCA_045637145.1 Clostridia bacterium
TACACTGCAGAGCCATGTCCGCAGTGTTGTTTTATTTTGTTAGTTTAGGTTTAGTAGTTTGATATCAGCAATTCTCTAATCCTACCACGAGCTTCACTGTTACAATTTATCATCCTCGTAGCTTCAACCCTTTTGATTTTATGTGCTTTATAGATATTATCGAAGAAGTCATCTTCTGTATTTGAATTTTTAGGATCAGAATTACTTACGACTATCTTAGCTCCTTTTTTATGCATTTCATCTACAAATCTTGCAAGTTCTATTTGCTCTTCATCGTTAAACAAGTTCTCGGTGTAGGCCGTAAAGCTTGCTGTATCCGTTATCGGTCTATATGGCGGATCGAAGTACACGAATGTATTCTCATCAATGAAGTCTCTTGACTCTCTGTAATCTCCACATACTATCATTACATTTTGCAGTTTATAAGATACTCTTCTTAGATTGTCTTCGTCACATATCATAGGGTTTTTATATGAGCCCATTGGCACATTGAATAATCCTTTTTTGTTCACTCGATACAATCCATTAAAGCAGGTCTTATTGAGGAATATCATCAGCGCTGCTTTTTCAATGTTGGTTTTCTCGTTTCCATTTACCTTTAGTTCGTTGAAGGATTCTCTTTTGCTCATATAGTATTCTTTTCTGTCCTCAGTTTCAAGGGGGATATACTCTGACTGATATGTTTGAAGTAACTCAATTAGTTCCTCAATATTATCTCTCACTATTTTATATGCATTTATTAGTTCAGCATTTGTATCGCTAATATATATTTCATTAACTTTGTGCTTGTTTAGTATATCGAAGAGAACAGCACCACCACCTACGAAGGGTTCGGCATACTTAGTTATTGTTGTGCCGAAGGGATAATATTTTTCGATTTCCCTAATTAACTGACCTTTTCCGCCTGCCCATTTTAAAAATGGCTTAACGCATTTATCGGTACTTATGTTATATCGAGTGCTTCTTGCGTCGATTGGCTTTTCGGCGTTATTTGGGATAACCCACATATTTCCCAACCGCGCAGCATTTTCTATTCTATTCTCAGAACACAACACGGCAACTCGTCTTTGAGATATGCCCCATTTATCAGCTGCTTCTCTTGCAGTCATATAGTTCATGGTTTTTCACTCCTTGTTTTAATAATTCTATTATATTCTAAAACTAGAACAAAAGCAATACCAAAACGCAATTTTCTCTATTTTGAATAAATTTAATTTCAATAATACTATAATTTGGACATAAAACAAGCGAGATTGATTCGCAAATTTCAATCTCGCCTATTCTTTGTTTAAGGTGTGTCATATTTTGATATAGCTATTATAGTTTGCTTTGTTGTAATTGGCTCAAAAAGGTCTTATGTCATTTTTAAGAATAATTGACGATTTCATCCTGCCTTAATTCATTCTATTGTCTTACATGGGCGATTTCACCGTGTACCATCGCAATTCCGTGTAATGTATGGTATAATTCTACTGTACTAGTCATAATGCAGGTAACATTTTGACCACATGTAAACCCACAGTTAGAAATGTAACAGACGGAAACAGTGGAGATAAGATGTCCAAAGAGTATATTGAATGTAGCGAAAAGGGCTAAAAAGAGTCAAAAATGCTATAAAGTATGTTCTAGAAGCGCTTCGGGACGAAGAGGCCGCAGGTTCAAATCCTGTTATCCCGACCAAAACAAAAAGAACTCTACGCCAGTAGGGTTCTTTTTGTTTTGATTATAATAAAAAGTTGAATCTGCGGCGTGCGGATAATAAAGATGTATGAAAATATTTTTTCAAAATTGTACAATACATATTCTTTTGTGCTTTGCAGCACAAGACCTCAGAGGATTACTGCGCAGGTGCCCTGAGCGAAGCGAAGAAATACTCGCAGGGGTATTCAAATCCTGTTATCCCGACCAAAATAAAAAGAACTCTACGTCAGTAGGGTTCTTTTTGCTTTGATTATATGTACAATGCCGCATCACAGTTATTTTTTGTCAAATAAAGCTCTGCGTTCTGTAGAATGACGCATCATTTTTCTCATTCCATCTATATCTTCAGCTTGAAGCATTGCTTTTAATTCTTTAAATTTATCCATAAATACATCCATTTGATTCAGGAGAACATATTTGTTTGCTACAAAAAGCTCACTCCACATAACATCATTTATGTGGGCAATTCTTGTTAAATCTCTAAATGAGTCTCCTGTGAATTTCTCCATACTGAAATGATTGTAAAGTGTAAGCCTGTAAAATAGAAACAGATTTTCATATAAAACAAGGAGGCAGAACTATAATGTTCTGTCTCCTTTGTTTCTACTTTCTCAGTTTTCTGCAATACTGAGTGCAAAGCTTATCTGTACATTCCGAGCATCTGAGTGCCATATTGCTGTTTTCCCAAAATCTTTCGGGGTATGTAAATACACAAACTTCCCATACAAGCCATATCAGAAATGAGAAAATAACGAGTGACCAGGAATAAAAACTGTTTACTGTTACTATTGGCAGGAACATCATAAGGTGATCCCAATTGAATATTCTGCAGGTGGTACAACACTTGTTTTTCATTATGAGTCTAAACGGACACCATATAAGTACACATATTAAATCGCACACATAAAAGAATGTTGCAAGCAGTATCATTACACCTGTATCAATAATTTCTGTTATATGAAGAATGCTGATTACTGCTGTAAGCAATATCCATATTACCATGACCTTGTATGCAGATGCGGTTGTGTCTTTGATGTATTGCTTTAAATTCTTATAGTTTATTTTCTCTTTTATGGGTTTGAACAACGATTCAAACACTTTTTGAGAGCCTATTGATATATGTGCCTTAACAGGCATAAGCTGCAGAACCATATCCCACATCCAGATTATCCATAAAAGATGCAAAGGGGAGAATTCATCAAAGAAATTCCATCCATCCGCTATATTAAATTTTTCTTTGTTAAATATGTAAATCAAAATTGCAATGAGGAATACAATAAATCTTCCAATCAAACGCATAAAATATATTCCTCTTGTTTTTGATATACGGCTGTTATTCTGTTGCATTTGATATTATCCTTTTTTAATATATTATACTATAAAAATAACTGCAATTCAACTAATTTAGATGTTTCAAAAATAAAATACTGCTTGTTTTCAATTAAGCGGATATAAATTTTATTTCATAATTTCATAAATTCTTATGGTATTTCTTGTTTTGTGAGGATATGCATTGGAAATGTAAGAAAACGGGCAAACACTTTTGATGATTTGCCCGTTTTTGCAATTGACTCTCTTTAAATTTAAAATCCGATTTAAAGCTTATAGATGTCTGCCTCAGTTATAAGGTGGAATCCTGCATTTTCGAGTGCTGTTTCTGCTGAAGTGTTGTTTTCAACTCTAAGCACTACATAAGCATGCTTTTGTGTGCGTGCCATAAATGCATACAGGTATTCAATGTTTATATTTTCATTGTCAAGTACATCAAGCGCTGCCGTAAGTTTGCCCGGGGCATCGCCGATTTTAACGCCCACAACATCAACTGTCTTAATGAGATAGCCTTTTTCGTTAAGCACTTTTTCTGCAGTTTTTTCATCATTTACAATAAGACGAAGAATACCGAACTCCTCTGTTTCTGCAATGGAAAGCGCCCGTATGTTCACATTGTTTTTTGCAAGAATATCTGTTATCGAAACAAGTGTTCCTTTTCTGTTTGGAACAAAAACTGTTAACTGTTTAATAGCCATTTTCATCTTCCTCCTCAATTAGATTAACTTACGCTTATCAATTACACGAACAGCTTTTCCTTCGCTTCTTGCAATGCTCTTTGGAGCAACAAGATGAACTGTCGGATTTATTCCAAGCATTGTCTTCATAGCGTTTCCAAGAGATTTTTCCATTGCAAGTACATCACTTACTTTGTCTGTAAACTGTTCGGGGGACATTTCCACTTTAACTTCAAATGTATCTGTGTTGTTTGCTCTGTCAACAACAATCTGATAATTGGGCTGATAGCCTTCGTTGAGGAGAACTGTCTCAATCTGACTGGGGAATACATTAACGCCTCGTATAATAAGCATATCGTCTGTTCTGCCCATGGGTTTAGCCATCTTTATAAGAGTTCTTCCGCAGGAACATTTCTTGCGTGAAAGAACACAAATATCTCTTGTTCTGTAGCGGAGCAGGGGGAATGCTTCTTTGTCGAGAGAAGTAAATACCAATTCGCCCTTTTCGCCTTCAGGGAGAACCTCGCCGGTGTCAGGGTCGATGATTTCTGCAAGGAAGTGGTCTTCGTTAATGTGCATACCTGTTTGCTCACTGCACTCAAATGAAACTCCGGGGCCGGTTGTTTCTGTGAGACCGTATATATCATATGCCTTAATACCAAGAGTTTCTTGGATACTTCTTCGCATCTCTTCTGTCCATGGTTCTGCACCGAAAATACCTGCCTTAAGCGGAATATCCTCGGGCTTGTAGCCTTGTTCTTTTAATGTTTCACCAATGTATGCAGCATAAGAAGGTGTACAGCAAAGCATTGTTGCATTAAGGTCTGTCATAAATTGAATCTGACGCTCTGTGTTACCGGAGGACATTGGAAGTGTAAGGCATCCCACCTTGTGAGAACCGCCGTTTAATCCTGCGCCTCCTGTAAATAGTCCGTAGCCGTAAGCTACCTGACAAACATCTTTGTTGGTTCCGCCTGCTGCTACAATTGCACGAGCACAGCAATCTTCCCAAAGGTCAATATCTTTTTGTGTGTAGAAAGCAACCACACGGCGTCCTGTTGTACCCGATGTAGACTGTATGCGCACACAGTCTTCAAGTGGTTTTGCAAGCAATCCGTAGGGGTAGGCATCTCGTAAATCAGCTTTTGTAAGGAACGGAAGCTTATGTAAATCCTGAATCCCTTTGATGTCTTCGGGTTTAACACCTTTTTCATCCATAAGGTTTCGGTAGTACTCAACATTTTCGTAAACATGTTTAACCTGTTTAACGAGTTTTGTCGATTGAAGCTTCTTCATTTCTTCTACAGACATGGTTTCAATTTCTTTTTGGTAATAGTTTTGAGCCATTTTTCTTCATCCTTCCTTCAATTAAAATTTTGATTTGGACTGCAGGATTTAGGCACACATTTTTTGTACAAAAAAACGCCCTCTGCAATCCTTATAGGATACAGAGGACGAAAACATCATTTCCGTGGTACCACCTCAGTTCGCCGCTATCTCACGGTAGCGAGCTTATCAGGTACTGACATACCTTAGTTCTGTAACGGGAACACCCGGTAACACCTACTTAAGATTGCTCTTGTTCAGTGCACTGCTAACAGAAGGAATTCGTCATGGCAATCACCATTGCCTCGCACCAAGCGGCAACTCTCTCAAGGCATTTTCCATGCTTACTTATTTCTGCTCAAACGCATTTAATTACTCACATTGTAGCACTTTAGAACGCTAAAGTCAATAGTTTTTCAAAAAAAGTTCGATTTTTTTCTATTGTATATCAAACAGCTTCGCAGCATTGTTATACAGTATATCCTTGCGCTGTTTTTCCGTAAGGTCTATTTGCATAAATCTTTCAATTTCATCTTGCGGCTCCCACATAGGGTAGTCTGTGCCAAACAGCACACGCTTTTCCCCGTATGTCATAATAAGCTCCTTTGCCTTTTGAGGTGGCATAGCATAAAGCGAGGAAGAACAGTCCACATAAAAGTTTTTATACTTGCACAGCTTTTGGGTAGCTTCTTCCCAAATAGACCAACCGCCGAAATGTGCGCCTATAACAGTAAGATTTTTGTAAATATCAAGAATAGGCATCATTCTGTTTGGATTTGAAAGGTCATATCGATGGTCGCCCGTATGAATAAGTATTGGAAGCTTGCCCTCGCAAAATTCATATATTTTAAGCATACGGTAATCATCTATTTTAAACTTTTGTATGTCAGGGTGAAGCTTTACACCCTTTAATCCCAGACTTATTATTTCATCAACATCGGCTTTCATATCCTCGCTGTCGGGATGCAGTGTTCCCAAGCCTGTAAATTTACCATTACTTTCATAAACGGACTTTGCAATAAAGTTGTTTATGCTTGAAACCTGCTTTGGCGTTGTTGCAACAGACTGCACTATACAGTGACAAATTCCGGCAATCTCTGCTTCCTTTGACAAAGTAGACACAGTACCGTCAAGAGTAGAACCAAGACCTTCATAAAAATCGCAGGTAGCTGCTGCTGCTTTCTGTGCAATCCTGTCGGGATATATATGACAATGAGCATCTATTATTTTGTATTTCTTCATTGGATTCATCGCCTTTCGAAAGTCCAAATTATTTTTTTAATCCCAACTTTTCGGCAGATTCATCGCGCATTTTGTACTTAAGAATTTTACCTGCTGCATTCATTGGAAATTCATCTACAAACATAAAGTATCTGGGAACCTTATGTCTTGCAATTGAAGCATAACCAAATTCCTTCATTTCATTTTCGTCTGCAGTTTCGCCTTTATGGAGAATAACCCATGCACAGCATTCTTCGCCGTATCGTTCATCGGGTACACCAACCACCTGTACATCGCGAACTTTAGGATTTGTAAGATAGAATTCCTCAATTTCTCTGGGATACAGGTTTTCACCGCCTCGGATAATCATATCCTTTAATCTTCCTGTTACTTTGTAGTATCCGTCAGGTGTTCTCATACAAATATCGCCCGAATGGAGCCAACCATCGCTATCTATTGCCTGAGCAGTTGCTTCCGGCATTTTGTAGTAGCCTTTCATAATGTTAAATCCGCGGGCAACAAATTCACCGCTTTCCCCGTCCGGAAGTTCTTCACCTGTTTCGGGGTCAATAATCTTGCATTCAACACCCGGGAAAGCACTTCCGACAGTTTCAACTCTGTGGTCAAGGTCTTCATTTACTTCGCCCATAGTACAACCGGGACAAGCTTCAGTCTGACCGTAAACAGAAATAATTTCGCCCATATTCATTTCTTCAGAGGCGCGTCTCATTAAATCTGCAGGACAGTTTGCACCTGCCATAATGCCCGTTCTCATATATGAGAAATCTGTTTTTGAAAAATCCGGGTGGTTAAACATGGCAATAAACATTGTAGGTACACCGTTAAAGCAAGTGATTTTTTCATCATTTACGCAGGCAAGTGATGATTTCGGTGAGAAATACGGTATGGGGCAAAGAGTACCGCCGTGAGTCATCATAGATGTCATTGAAAGCACCATGCCAAAGCAGTGGAACATGGGTACCTGAATCATCATACGGTCTGCTGTCGACAAATCCATTCTGTCGCCTATTGTTTTGCCGTTGTTTACTATATTTCTGTGTGTAAGCATAACACCTTTCGGGAATCCTGTTGTACCTGATGTATACTGCATGTTGCAAACATCGTCAGGCTTAACGAGTGATGCTCTTCTTCTTACTTCTTCACGGGGAACAAGCGAAGAACGCGAAAGCATCTCATCCCATGTAAGACATCCCTGCATGGTAAATCCTACAGTTACAACATTTCTTAAAAACGGAAGATTTTTAGAATACAGAGGTTTGCCCGGTTCCAAGGTTTCAAGTTCGGGGCAAAGCTCCTGAATTATTTCTTTGTAGTTTATATCCTTGCAATACTCAATCATAACAAGAGTATGTGTGTCAGATTGCTTTAGCAAGTATTCAATTTCGTGGATTTTGTATGCAGTATTAACAGTAACCAAAACTGCACCGATTTTTGTTGTTGCCCAAAATGTTATGAACCACTGAGGCACATTTGTTGCCCATACAGCAACATGGTCTCCGGCTTTTACGCCCAAAGATATGAGTGCAGCGGCACATTCATCAACATCCCGTCTGAATTGCTCGTAAGTCCTTGTGTAGTCAAGGGTAGGGTATTTAAATGCATACTGGTCCGGATAATTTTTAACCATTTCATCTAAAACATCAGAGAAGGTTGCATCAATAACATCATACTTTTTCCATATAAATGTACCTGTTTTATCCCTATTATAATATGCCTTGTCATAACACTTTTTTTCTCGGTTAAGCTGAGAAATGTAGTTTGCAAAATGGGTGAGGACTATGTCTGCATCATTGATTTCTTCGTTCCATGCAGCACATATGTATCCTTCAAAGTTGAGGGAGGAAAGCGCACCTATAAGCTTTGCTACATCAAGCTCACCTTCACCTATGAGAACAGTTTTTGAGTCCTTCATATCCCCAAGACGAACATACTTTATATATGCACCCAATGTTTTAATGGTTGTTTCCGATGTTTCGCCGGCATCAAAATATGTACCTCTCACATTCCACGATGCGCCAATGACAGAAGAAGAAAAGTGATTGATTATATCAATTACTTTTTCTGAGTTTGCCAACGCTCCAACGGTTTCAAACAATATGTTTACATCTGCATTTTCTGCCTTTTTTACAGCAGCAGAAAGCTTTTCGTCCAAAACATCAAACGAAACTTTTTCTTCCATACGGACAATCACACTGGATATACCAGAGTTGGCCGCCATATCAACATACTTGTTAATCAATTCCTGAGTTGTATTTTCATTTTCTATACCATAGGGCATACGCAGTGCAGAAACAGCAAGATTTCTGTTTACAAGCTTTCGCTTTGCATCAGCCATACGGTCACGGCGCAATATACTGTCGTGATGAGAGCTTCTTTCTTTTACAGCATCATATATTTCAAAGCCTTCAAATCCATAATCAAAGGCATAACGGCATGTATCAAGAAAGGTCGCACGGTTTACATTCTTGGTTGAAAATACTATCTTCATATTATGCCTCCTCAAAAACTATCTTGTTGAGCGCATTTATATATGCTCTTATACTTGCGGCAATTATGTCGGTTGATGTTCCGTTTCCGGAGTAAAGCTTTCCGTTGTTACGGAGTTTAACGAGTGCAGAACCCAAAGCCTCCTTGCCTTCTGTTACAGATTGAACCTGAAAATCATCAAGCTCATAATGATGCCCTATGCATTGTTCAATTGCACGGAAAGCAGAGTCAATAGGACCGTCACCGCTTGCAACACCGCATATGATTTCATCATTGCATTTAAGTGTAACCTGCGACATGGAGCTTGATGCATTACTGCTTGTTGTTGTATAGGTTTCAAAGTGATATGTAGAGGGAGCCTGCATGGCAGAGCTTGCTATGAGTGCTTCAAACTCTTTTAAACCAACCGCACCTTTCTTTTCGCATACCTGCATAAGCGCTTTGTATACATTGCCTATGTCCGAATCGGAAAGCTCGTATCCCAAAACTTCGGCCGCATAAGTTACCTGAGAAACAGAAGAATCGGAGTCGAGCAAAATCTTTTTCTTTTCGTTTACAACATCTTCATTTTCATAGCTTTCGTGATTTATATCAGAAAGCATATCGTCAATACTTGCATGTATTTTTGTGGTGTTGAGTTCTATCTTGGCATCAATCTGTGCACCGCATACACTTATCGCATCCGAAAATTCTCCTGTCAACAGAATATCTTTGCCCGCCATAGCGCATTTTACTCCGTCTGCACCATTTGATATTGCCGAAAATGCCGATGCAACGCCCATATTGATTCGGTCTGATACCTGAACATATACGGGAATGCTTACCGCTTCTTTAACTTTAGAAACCAAATCTGCAATATCTTCAGGAGTTGATACACCTGCATCATCGCAAACATTTACTAAGCTTGCGCCGTTTACCTCTGCTTCTTTTGCAACTGAAATAAGGAAGTCGATATCTGCTCTTGTTGCATCAAGTGCAGAGAATTCCACATCATCACAATATGTCTTTGCTTCTTTCACAAGTTCCGCAATCTTTTCAAGCATAACAGCCTGTTTTACATGGTATGTATATTCCATTTGAATTGTTGATACAGGAAGTTCAATCTGGAGTCGGGGTTTTTTGGCGTCTTTTATACATTCCCATACAGATGCTATATCTTCCTTATTAAATCCTACTGGGAGCGCAAGAGTTGCATTTTGAACATTTTGAGCTATTGTTTTGTATATAATTGTATCCTCACGGAGATTTTTAACAGGCGGCAATTCAATAGCGGATGCGCCGAGTCCATATGCACAATTTGCTATTGCAGATTTTTCACGGAACAGCAGCGAAATTGCACGATCCTCCGAAAGCTTTTTAAGAGTAATGTCTGTGATTTTGATTGTTTTCATTTTGAAAACCCCTTTCAAGATATAAAGTTATTTATACCAACAAAAAAACGCTCCCGTCTCTATGTCAGTTCAAAGAGACGAAAACGCTGTTAAATTCAGTGCCTCCGCGGTACCACTCTTTTTCATCCAAGCAGGATGCCCTTTAGATGCCAACACATCTCAACTCTGTTACGGGAGTTCCCGTCTGTCCCTACTGTAAGTTCACGGCAGCCGCTCCGCGGTGAGTTCAGCAAATCTCTCCCGATGTCTTGCACCACCCGACATCTCTCTCAAGGCAAAAGTTTTTGCATACTATTCCCCATCTCAGCGTTTCAAATTAAGTAACATTCTATCACATATACTTTGCCTTGTCAAGAGTTTTAAAAAAAATTTTCAACGGTTTTGATAGCAACTGTAAAATTTACTATATATGAGGCAAGTTTTTTCAAATTTATTGACATATTGCTGTGTTTAATATATAATTTTATAAACAATATTGCTTTATAAAGTAATTTGTTTTATTCCAATATGAAAGCGGGAAGAAAAATGACAATTCACCGTGAAAAAATATTAACAAAATTCAACATAAATTTCAATGAGTATAAAAAAACACCGGAAGTTATAAGGGGTTATGACCATTGGCACAGCAAAATGGAAATATGCAAGATGTTGGATGGCATGTGTGACTTTGTAATTGACGGAAAAACCTATACAGCAAAGGATGGTGATATTGTTGTAATAAAAAGCGGTGAAATACACCGTTTTGATCAAAAATACGGCGATTACAAGGTGTATATATGCACATTTGAACCTATGTTTTTGTATAATCTCAAGGTAGATATAAGCAATTTAAAGCACCACATAACCTTTGAGGAACTTCAAAAATGCGGAGTTGAACAAAAGATTTCCGAGTGCTTTGAAATTTTGTATTTTGAAGGTAAGAGTAACGAAAAGTACAGAGAAATTATATTTAAAGCAAATCTTTTGCATATTTACGGAATACTTTTAAGATACTTTGAAAAAAAAGACGAAACATATAAAAGAGATATTGAAAAGCTAATTTCCACTCAAAAGATATTGGAATATATTTCTGAAAACTATGCGGAAAAACTCACCTTACAATCTCTGGCAAACGAGTTTAATTACAGCTCGGCGTACCTTTCAAGATTGTTTTGTACACAGATAGGAGTTAACTTTAAGTATTACCTTGACAATATCAGGGTTAGAAAAGCAATGGATATGCTTCTTACCACAGATATGACAGTGTCAGAGATTTCGCTTGCATGCGGATATGAAAACATCAGAACATTCAATAATGTATTTAAAAAGGTGACGGGTGTTGTTCCCAGTACGATTAAAAAGAAAAATCTCAAAAATCTGCAAATATAGGATATACATTCTAAGCATTTTGCTTATACAAATGATATAATTTATTGATTTGAATAATAATACTCATTACACAATTAAATACTATTTAAAATGCGAAATCCTGTCTTAACGGATTTCGCATTTTTGAACTAAAAAGAGAAATGTTAAAAATTTACTACTTTAGGTCAAGTTTTTTCTTGAATATGTGTGGCGTAAATGTTAATCTTAAGTTAATCTCAATATTGAATAATGGAGGCACTAAAAATGGAAAAGAATTACAGAGTAGTTTTTGCCGATAAGAACAAGGTTGAGCTTAATGAAGTTCCCATGCCCGAAGTTGCACCCGGTCAGGTTCTTATCAAGACTTTGGTTACACAGATTAGTACAGGTACAGAGCTTACAATGCTTGAAGCCAATGTAGACCCCGATTCTGCGTGGATGGATTATATCATTGGTTTTCCTGCACATCCGGGATATTCCAATGTAGGTGAGGTTGTCAAAGTAGGAGAGGGTGTAGACCCATCACTTATAGGCAAGAGAGCGCTTACACAGTGCAAACATGTTAAATATGATGTAGTGGATCCTGACGGTCTTGCATTCAGTTTGGTTCCCGATGGTGTAGCTTCTGATGATGCGGTTTTTGGTATCATAGCACAGATTACACTTGCAAGTATCAGAACTGCACAGATTCGCCCCGGTGAAACAGCAGTTGTATTCGGCGCAGGACTCATCGGTCAGCTCGTTGCAAGACTTGCAAAGATTGCCGGTGCAATCAATGTAATAGTAGCTGATGTTTCTGACTACAGACTCGGTATGCTTCCCAAGGACAATGTTACTAAAACCATTAACACAAAAGGTCTCGATGTTACACAGATAACAGACTTTATTAAGGAAAACAATGACGGCAGACTTGCTGATATCGTGTTTGAAACAACAGGTTTCCAGGGTCTTATTGATACTGAAGTAAGATGCGTTGAAACAAACGGCAGATTAATCATAACCAGCAGTCCCAAGGGTAAATCTGTTGTTGACTTTGACTTGTGCAGCCACAGAGGTGTTTCAATTATATCTGCGCACAATGGTATAAAACATACTAACAAAGTAACAAACTTAGACAGATGGACAATAAGAGCAGATTCCGAGTACTTCTTAAAGCTTCTTGAAAAAGATATGATTACTGTTAACAATATGATTACTCACCAGACAAGCTACAAAAATGCTGTTGAAATGTATCATATGCTTATGGAAGACAGAACAAAAGCATTGGCAGTACATCTTAACTGGGAAGACTAATTTACATAACTAAGTGTTTTTTATAGATGCGAAATCCCCCCCCCTTTTATTAAGGATTTCGCATCTTTTTTTTATGATTAAATACATAAAAAAGCGTCTGTAAATTCTACAGACGCTAAATTTATTTTAAATAATTTGAGTGGGTATATTAATACATTCCCATACCGCCGCCCATACCTCCTGCGGGCATTGCAGGTGCAGGGTTGGGGTCTTCCTTGTCTGCTACTATGCTTTCTGTAGTAAGAACCATGCTTGCTACACTTGCAGCATTCTGCAGAGCGCTTCTTGTAACTTTGGCAGGGTCAACAATACCGTTTTCTACCATGTTTACATATTCTTCAATAAGAGCATTAAAGCCAACACCGGGATTGCTGTTTTTAATCTTATCTACAATCACGCTTCCTTCAAGTCCCGCATTCTTTGCAATCTGCTTAACGGGTTCTTCAAGAGCTTTAAGTATAATCTGAACACCTGTCTTTTCGTCTGCATCCTGTGTGGAGGCAAGAAGAGCCTCTACAGAGGGAATTGCGTTGATGTAGGAGGTACCGCCGCCTGCAATGATGCCTTCTTCAACAGCTGCCTTTGTAGCTGCAAGAGCATCTTCTATTCTGAGCTTCATTTCTTTCATTTCTGTTTCTGTAGCAGCACCAACCTTGATTACTGCAACACCGCCGGAAAGCTTAGCAAGTCTTTCCTGAAGCTTTTCTCTGTCAAATTCGCTTGTGGTTTCTTCAAGCTGACCTTTGATTGCAGAAATTCTGTCTGCAATTTCGTTGGAATTTCCGCTTCCGTCTACGATGATTGTAAGTTCTTTTTGAACCTTAACCTGTTTTGCAGAACCAAGCATATCGAGCGTGGTTTCCTTAAGGTCAAAGCCGAGTTCATCGCTTATTACCTGACCGCCTGTAAGTATTGCAATATCGCGGAGCATTTCTTTTCTTCTGTCGCCAAATCCGGGAGCCTTTACAGCTACACAGGTAAATGTGCCGCGGAGTTTGTTTACTACGAGAGTTGTAAGAGCTTCGCCCTCAATATCTTCAGCAATTATGAGGAGCTTTTTGTCCTGCTGAAGAATCTGCTCAAGCACGGGGAGAACAGCCTGAATATTTGAAATCTTTTTGCCTGTAATAAGGCTGTAGGGGTCATCGAGTACAGCCTCCATCTTTTCGGTATCTGTTACCATGTATGGAGAAATGTATCCACGGTCAAACTGCATGCCTTCTACAACATCGCAGTAGGTTTCTGCTGTTTTGGACTCTTCTACGGTTATAACTCCGTCTGCAGTTACCTTTTCCATAGCATCGGCAATAAGCTGACCTATATATTCATTTGCAGCAGACACAGAAGCAACTCTTGCAATGTCTTCTTTTCCGCTTACTTTCTTTGCGCTCTTAAGGATATATTCTACAGCAGTGTCTACAGACTTCTGTATACCTTTTTTAACTATCATGGGGTTAGCACCTGCTGTTACATTCTTAAGACCTTCTCTTATTATTGCCTGTGCAAGAAGTGTAGCGGTAGTTGTACCGTCACCTGCCACATCGTTTGTCTTTGTGGCAACTTCCTTTACAAGCTGAGCACCCATGTTTTCAAATGCATCTTCAAGCTCTATGTCCTTAGCAATGGTTACACCGTCATTTGTAATGAGGGGAGAACCGAACTTTCTGTCCAAGACTACATTTCTGCCCTTTGGTCCGAGGGTAATCTTAACTGCATCTGCAAGCTGGTCTACACCGGACTGAAGAGCGCGTCTTGCTTCTTCGCCAAATAAAATTTGCTTAGCCATCTTAAAAACCTCCTTATATTACTCAACAATAGCGAGAATATCGCTCTGTCTTACAATTATGTTCTCTTCGCCGTCAAGCTTTACTGTTGTGCCGGCATACTGGCTTATAAGAACCTTGTCGCCAACCTTAACTTCCATTTTTATTTCTTTGCCGTCTACAACACCGCCGGGTCCCACAGCAACAATTTGTGCAACCTGGGGTTTTTCCTTTGCACTGCCGGGCAGAACAATACCGCTTTTGGTTGTCTCCTCGGATTCTGCCATTTTAATAACAACTCTGTCTGCCAATGGTTTAATTGTCATTTTCATAACTTCCTTTCAATGTGCATAGCACAATATTTACAAATTTTATATTTTAGCACTCTAATACTGCGAGTGCTAACCGACATAAGCATATATTACTATTTAGATGTTTTTATTGCAATCCCCAAAAAACAAGGTTAAATAAAAATAGCTTTAAATATCTTCCTTTTTCTTCTAAATTCGCCTTGTTTTGGAAAAGAGTGAACAAAGTGTTAATAATAGGGGATTTACATCCCATATAAATTACACATTAAATCTAAAGAGAACTATATCGCCATCGTTCATTATATATTCCTTACCCTCTAGGCGCACAAGACCTTTTTCTCTGGCACCGGCATATGTACCGCATGCCATAAGGTCGTCAAATGCCACCACTTCGGCACGGATAAAGCCTCTTTCAAAATCGGTGTGGATTTTTCCTGCTGCCTGAGGTGCCTTTGTGCCTCTTTTGATAGTCCATGCTCTTACTTCAGGCTCGCCTGCGGTTAAAAAGCTTATAAGACCGAGCAGGTGATAGCTCTTTTTTATAAGTCTGTTAAGTCCCGATTCTTCAATACAGAGTTCTTTTAAAAATTCTTCCTTTTCGCTGTCGTCAAGCTCGGCTATTTCTTCTTCTATTTTTGCACATATGGGCATAACTTCAGAGCCTTCCTCATTGGCAATTTGTATGAGTTCTTTTACAAACGGGTTTTCATCAATACCATTTGCAAAGTCGTCCTCGGACACGTTTGCCGCATATATTACGGGCTTTAATGTAAGAAGAGATATTTCCTTTAATATTTCTTTTTCTTCCTTGGTGTAGTCAAGAGTTCTTGCACTCTTGCCGTTTTCGAGGGCAGCATAGATGTTTTCGAGCATAGTAAGCTCCGCCAAATATTTTTTGTCTCCGCCTTTCATGGCTTTTTTTGTTTTATCAATTCTTTTTTCAACCATTTCCATATCGGCAAAGATGAGCTCCATATTTATGGTTTCAATATCTCTTGCAGGACCTATTTTGCCGTCTACATGGACAATGTTAGGGTCTTCAAAGCAGCGGACCACATGAACTATGGCGTCAACCTCTCTTATGTGTGACAGAAATTTGTTGCCCAGACCTTCGCCCTTGGAAGCACCCTTTACAAGACCTGCAATGTCTACAAATTCCACAGTTGCAGGGGTAAACTTCTGGGGGTTGTACATATCGCGCAGTTTTTCGAGTCTTTCATCGGGAACTGCTACCATGCCGACGTTCGGCTCAATAGTACAGAAGGGATAGTTTGCGGACTGAGCACCTGCCTGAGTAATGGCATTGAACAATGTGCTTTTACCAACATTTGGCAAACCTACTATACCTAACTTCATTTGTATCAACCTTTCTTACTATTTATTCCTTTGAAGTTGTTTTTATTCACATACCCCAATATTATACATCATTTTTTGTGTTACTGCAATGCTTTTTTTGTAAAAAACACTTGATTTTCTAATAAACATATGATATAATGTGTACAATGATTATTGTTTCATAGTATTTACTTACGGAGTGGGTTGACAAACCCACTCTTTTCTGTTAAAAAAAGAGGTGATTTTATGGCACAAGGCTCAAAGGTTACCGACTCTGTATATGCTATGGCGCTTCCAATAGCCCAGGCGTGCGGATGCACGGTATACGAGGTTGAGTACAAAAAGGAAGGCTCCGACTATGTTTTGCGTGTTACATTAGACAGTTTGGATGACATCACACCGGTTTCCATTGTAATGTGCGAAAATGTAAGCAGAGCCTTAAGCGAAAAGCTCGATGAATGCGACCCCACAACAAATGCATATATGCTGGAGGTTACATCGCCGGGACTTGACAGACCGCTTAAAAAAGATGAAGACTTTGTCCGCTTTGCCGGCAGGGAAATTGAAATAGGTCTGTATAAGCAGTTAAACGGCACCAAACTCATCGAAGGAACATTAGTTGGCTTAAAAGACGGTGTTATCACTGTTTTTGACGGCAAAGAAAATGCCGAAGTAAAAAGAGAAGACGCATCTTTTGTAAGACTGAAAGTAGTTTTTTAAAAATATAAAATTTATTGAGAGGAATGATTATAAAAAATGAACAGTGAATTTCTTAATGCATTAGACGAAATCGAGAAAGGCAAAAATATAAGCAAAGACATATTGCTCGATGCCATCGATGCGGCTCTGGTTTCCGCCTATAAGAGAAACTACAACACAAACCACTCCAATGTAGTGGTAAACATTGACCGTGAAAGCGGTGAAATCAAGGTATACAAGCAGAAAGAAGTAGTAGAAACCGTAGAGGACGATTTTACACAGATTTGTGTAGATGAAGCAAAAGAAATAAGCGGCAGCTATGAAATAGGCGACCTTGTTAACCTTGAAGAAAAGCCCAGAGACTTTGGAAGAATTGCAGCACAGACAGCAAAACAGGTTGTAATGCAGAGAATCAAAGAAGCGGAAAGAACACTTATTTTTGATGAATTTTCCGAAAAGGAACACAAAATTGTAAGCGGTGTGGTACAGCGCATAGAAAAGAAGAACATATATATGGACATCGGTAAGACAGAGGCGTACCTTGCACCCAATGAGCAGGTTCCCACAGAGGAATACACCTTCCACAAGAGAATGAAGGTATATGTAAGCGAAGTTAAAAGAACAACCAAGGGCCCCCTTGTTACAGTATCCAGAACCAAGCCGGGTCTTGTAGTGGAATTGTTCAAGGAGGAAATCCCCGAAATTCATGACGGCATCGTGGAAATAAAGAGCATATCGCGCGAGGCGGGCTCAAGAACCAAAATTGCAGTTTGCTCCAACGACCCCAACATTGACCCCATAGGCTCCTGCATAGGTGCAAAAGGAACAAGAGTTCAGAGTATTGTTGATGAATTAAACGGCGAAAAGATTGATATAGTTAAATATAGCGATGACCCCAAGGAATTTATTACAGCAAGCTTAAATCCTGCCGAAGTAATAAGCCTTGATGTAGATGCGGACAATAAGGAAGCATATGTTATAGTTCCGGCACATCAGCTTTCGCTTGCTATCGGTAAAGAAGGTCAAAACGCACGCCTTGCAGCAAGACTTACAGGTTACAAAATAGACATTAAGAGCGATGTACAGTAATTAATGATGAGGTGAACCAAATGAGCAAAAATCCGTATCCTACAAGAATGTGTCTGGGTTGTATGACCCGCCGTCCAAAGACAGAACTTATAAGAATAGTACGCACAAAAGACGGAAAGGCTATTGTAGACGAATCGGGCAAGGCAGACGGACGGGGAGCATATGTGTGCCCAAGAGAAGCCTGCATTTTGAAAGCAGAAAAGAAAAACTGGTTCACAAGAAACCTGAAGTGTGAGGTTTACACAGAAATATATGATGAATTAAAAAATCTTGCAGACGGAGAGTGATTATATGCAAAAGGCATTCGGACTTATAGGTCTTGCCAAAAAAGCAGGCAGACTTGCTTTGGGAGAGGCAGCTGTAAAAGATGCAGTTCGTTTTGGAAAAGCAAAGCTTGTAATCATAGCCGAAGATGCAAGCGATAATACAAAAAAAAGTATTACAGACAGTTGCAAATACTACAATGTTAAGTATTACATAACAGCCGCCAAGGATAGCTTGGGTCACGCTGTGGGAAATAAGTTTAACGCCGCAATAGCCGTTGTTGACGATGGCTTTGCAAAAAGTATAGAAAAGTGTTTGCAGCAAAGTATTTATGGAGGTGACATATTATGACCGGACCTAGAGTACATGAATTGGGTAAGGACATAAATCTTACAAGCAAGGTTCTCATAGAACTTTTGGAAAAATACGGCATAACCGTAAAAAACCATATGACAACACTCGAGCTTGACCAGACAGATGTGGTGCTTACATCACTTTTAAATAAATATGATGACGGCTCAAGCATCGAAGACTATTATACAAAGCTTCATATGGAAAAAGAAGAGGCAAAAGCCAAGGAAAAGAAGACAGAAAAGGGTTCAGAAAAAGCTTCGGAACAAATTGAAGATGTGCCTCAGGAAGAAATTAAGGAAATCGAAATAAAAAAAGACAACAAACAAAAGGTTGTAGACACTCGTCACAATACAGTGGACTTGGAAAAACTCGATACCGAAAAAATAGAAAAGCTTGTTGACATAGACATCGAAGAAAAGGCAGAAAAGAAGCAGAAGATTAAAAAGAACGCACAGTCTTCCAAAAAGCTTGACAAAAAGGCAGAAATGCAAAATCCCAAGGAAGCAAAGAAGGCAAAGGAAGAGGCAAAGAAACAAGAACCTCAAATTGTGGAAGTTCCCGATGAAATCTCCGTAGGCGACTTTGCCCAAAAGCTTAAGCTTTCGCCCACAGTTGTGGTCAAAAAGCTCTTTGAACTGGGCATAATGGCTGCAGTAAGCCAGACAATAGATTTCGACACAGCCGCACTTATAGGCACAGACCTCGGTTTTGTCATAAACAAAGAAATCATCATTACAGACGAAGACCGTCTGTTCAATGATGTGGAGGATGCTCCTGAAGATTTGGAACCCCGTTCTCCTGTAGTTGTTGTTATGGGCCATGTAGACCACGGTAAGACATCGCTTCTTGATGCTATCCGTAACACCAATGTTACCGAAAAGGAAGCAGGCGGCATCACACAGCACATCGGTGCATACAGAGTCCGCATCCGAGACAAAAAGATTACCTTCCTCGACACTCCGGGACATGAGGCGTTCACCACAATGCGTATGAGAGGCGCTCAGGTTACAGATGTAGCCATATTGGTTGTTGCGGCAGATGACGGCATTATGCCCCAGACTGTAGAGGCTATAAACCATGCCAAAGCAGCGGGAGTTACCATCATAGTAGCCATAAACAAGATGGACAAAGACGGTGCAAACCCCGACAGAATAAAGCAGGAGCTTATGGAATATGAGCTTGTACCGGAAGAATGGGGCGGAGATACCATTTGTGTTCCCATTTCTGCAAAATTCAATCAGAACATAGATGAGCTTTTGGAAATGGTTACTCTTGTGGCAGATATGAAAGAGCTTAAGGCTAACCCCAACAGACGCGCCAAGGGTACAGTTATCGAAGCACAGCTCGACAAAGGCAGAGGCCCTGTTGCAACCGTACTTGTACAAAACGGTACATTAAAGGCGGGCGACATTGTTGTTGCAGGTACTGCAACAGGCAGAGTAAGAGCAATGGTTGACGACAGAGGAAATCAGGTTAAAAAGGCAGGACCTTCCGTTCCTGTAGAAATCATAGGTCTTAGCGAAGTGCCAGAAGGCGGCGACATTCTTTATGCAGTAGATGACGAAAGAAAGGCAAAAGCCGTTGTAGAAAAGAGAAAAGAAAAGATTAAAGAAGATAGCATCAAATCTCGCGGGGCAGTGTCTCTCGATGCCCTCTTCGACCAGATTAAGCAGGGCGAAGTAAAAGACTTAAACATCATAGTTAAGGCAGATGTTCAGGGCTCTGTGGAAGCTGTTAAGCAGTCGCTTACCAAGCTTTCCAACGAGGAGGTAAGAGTGTGCTGTATTCACGGCGGTGTAGGCGGTGTTACAGAATCCGATGTAATGCTTGCGGCAGCATCCAATGCCATCATTGTAGGCTTTAATGTACGCCCCGACAACGGCGCGCTTGCATCTGCAAAGCAGAATGATGTAGACATCAGACTCTATAGGGTTATCTACCACGCAATAGAAGAAATCGAAGCTGCAATGAAGGGTATGCTTGCGCCCAAGTTCAGAGAAAACCTGCTTGGTCATGCAGAGGTAAGAAGCACCTTCAAGGTATCGGGTGTAGGTACTATTGCAGGTGGTTATGTACTTGACGGTAAGATTTCCAGAAACTCTCAGGTAAGAATTGTCCGTGACGGCATAATTGTTCACGAGGGCGTTCTTTCCAGCTTAAAGAGATTTAAAGATGATGTCAAAGATGTTGCAACAGGTTATGAATGCGGTATCGGCATCGAAAACTTCAACGACATCAAGGAAGGCGACAGAATAGAATCCTTCATAATGGAAGAAATCAAAGATTAAAAGAAAGGTTTATGTGGCAGAGTGTTTTTTAAAATAATGCTCTGTCACATCGCGAATTTATTATGGCTTTTAACAGAACAGAAAGAATAAGTGAGGAAATCAAAAGAGAATTATCCTCTGTTATCCGTACTGTCAAGGACCCCAGAATGTCCTCTATGACAAGCATAGTGTCTGCAAATGTTACCAAGGACCTAAAGTATGTCAAGGTATATGTGTCCGTGCTTGGAAACGAAGAGGAAAAAAAGGGTACAATTATGGCATTAAAGAGCGCCACCGGTTACATTAAAAAGGAAATCGGTTCAAGGCTCAACTTAAGATGTGTTCCGCATCCTACATTTGTTCTGGACACCTCGATAGATTACGGTATGCACATAAATGAACTTTTAAACAAGATTAACAAAGACGGTGAATAATATGAAAAATATAGCCGAAACAGTTAAATCAGCTGAAAGCATTGCCATTGCAATACACAAAAACCCCGACAGCGATTGTCTGGGTTCTGCAGCGGCATTGCTTTTGGCGTTGAGAGGTATGGGCAAAACAGTCCACATTTTTGTAGACGGCTCTGTGCCCAAAAGACTTGACTTTCTTGTTGAGGACGATTATTTTGCACCGCACACGGATTTTGTATATGATGTGTGTGTGGCAGTAGATGTGGCATCTGAACACCTCATGGGAAGCGTAAAGGAAACTGTATACGACAAAGCAAAGGTAAAATGCCTTATAGACCACCACGCCACCAATGCAGGCTATGCTGCCTTAAACTATGTAGACGCCGGTGCTGCTGCGGCAGGCGAGATTGTGTATTTCTTTATAAAAGACTTCCTTATGTGTGAGGTTACACATGAAATAGCAATGAGGCTCTATACTGCCATTGCGGGCGATACGGGCAGTTTCCAGTATTCCAACACAACTCCCAAAACCCTGGTTGTTGCCTCCGAGCTTATGGCAACGGGCATAGATGCTCCGCGTATAATGCGGACACTTTTTGAATGTAAGACTGCAAACCAGCTAAAGCTCAGCGCCGAGGTTACAAGTAATTTAAGGTTTTATGCCAATGGCAAAATATGCGTTGCTCTTGTGGACGCTCCAATGCTTTTAAAATACGATATGCAGTTTGATGAAGCAGAGGATATAGCTTCTCTGCCCCGCAGTATTGCAGGTGTGGAAGCGGGTGTATACATCAAGGTAAAAGATGAAAATGAGTGTAAAATAAGCCTTCGTTCCAACGAATATGCAGATGTTGCATCTGTGGCAAAACAAATGGGCGGAGGGGGACATCTGCGCGCTGCAGGTGTAACAATATACGAAAATGCCGATAAAGCAGAAAGAATTATTGTAGAAGCTCTGGAGAAGATTGTATAATGTCTGAATTAAACGGAATAGTAGTTGTAAATAAAGAAAAAGGCTACACCTCGCACGATGCAGTAAATGTAGTCCGCAAAATTCTCGGTACTCGCAAGGTAGGGCATACGGGAACTTTAGACCCCAATGCCACAGGCGTACTTCCGATATGTGTGGGCAAAAGCACTAAGGCGTGCGATATGCTTACCTTTTCCGACAAGGAGTATGTTGCAAGTGTAAAGCTTGGAGTTGTTACGGACACCTACGACATATGGGGAAGTGTTTTATGTCAAAACAAGGCAGATGTGACCTGCGATGAGCTTAAAAATGCCATAGAGCATTTTGTAGGCGAAACAGAGCAGATGCCTCCCATGTACAGTGCAATCAAGCAAAACGGCAAAAAGCTCTTCGAGCTTGCCCGTGAGGGCATAGAGGTACAACGCAAAAAAAGAAAGATTACAATATATGAGTGCGAGCTTTTATCCTTTGAGGGCGACACCTTTCAAATAAGGGTACACTGCTCCAAGGGTACATATATCCGTTCGCTTTGCCATGACATAGGAGAGTATCTGGGTTGCGGTGCGTGTATGACCGAACTGGTGCGCACAAAATCCTCGGTGTTTTGCATACAAGATGCAAAAACTTTGGAAGAGCTAAAAAAAGAGGCGGATTTACACGGCGCCCAAAGTGTGCTTTCGGGTGTGGATATGGTGTTTAAATCCTACCCCGATATAAAGGTGACCGATGCAGTAAAGCAGCGTCTTTTAAACGGCGCTCTTTCAAGAATTTCTGCCAATGAGGGTACATACCGTGCATATGGCCAAACGGGAGAATTTATAGGCGTTTGTGAGGTTTTTAAAGGTGAAAAGGGTAACATCATTAAGATAGTAAAAGCATTTATTTAAAAGGAATTTTTTATGATAGAACAAAAAACAGTAGTTGTACTCGGTAAGTTTGACGGTGTGCATATTGCCCATGCAAAGCTTATAGATGAAGCAGTAAAAACAGCTTTGCAAAGAGGGGCAAAAAGCCTTGTGTACTCAATGCAAAAGAGCGACATACCTGCAATGACCGACAAACAAAGAAAACTAGATATTTTAAAGAGTCTTGGTATAGATGAGGTAGTTTTCAAGGAGCTTGACGAGGAATTTATGAGCATCTCTGCAGAACGGTTTGTTCACAACGTTCTCAAACAAGAGCTAAACGCCTGCTGTGTTGTCGTGGGCGAAAACTTCCGCTTTGGCAAAGACCGCAGTGCAGATTCATTAAAGTTAAAGGAGCTTTGCATTAAAGATAATATAGATGTCATCATAATAGACACAGTAAGTCTGGAAGACCATGTTGTAAGTTCCACCTATGTAAGAGAGCTTATTTCCGAGGGAAGTGTTCATCTTGCGGGTAAGTATCTTGGCAGACCTTTTTCCATTAAGGGATGTGTTACAACGGGTAAGCATCTTGGCAGAAGTCTCGGCTTTCCTACTGCGAACATCTATCCCGAGGATTTAACCGTTGTCCCTAAAAGCGGTGTCTATGCCACCTGTGTTGTATATTGCGGCAAAAGATACCCGTCAATTACAAATGTCGGTGTAAATCCCACCGTAGAAAACGGCAAAAATATAAAGGTGGAAACACATATTTTGCAAAACACGGACAACTGGTACTCAAAAGAAATAACTGTGGAGTTTCATAAATTTATTCGTGATGAAATACAGTTTAAAAGCATAGATGAACTTAAAAAACAGGTAGAAACAGATAAACAAAATGCAAGAAAATTTCATAATATATAAATGCCCGAAAGCAACTGCTTATGGGCATTTTTTATGGCATATTTACAAACATATCATCGGGCATATCGGCACATATTTTCAGAGCTTTTTGTGTAATGGGGTGGACAAATTCTATTTTGGCGCAGTGAAGTCTGCATCTTTCGCCTTTTGCATCCGAGCCGTACATATCATCGCCGTATATAGGGCATCCGATATGTGACATATGAACTCTTAACTGATGTGTTCTTCCTGTTATGGGATTGAGCTTTATAAGGGAGCAGGAATCCATTGTTTTTAAAACCTCGTATTTGGTTACTGCTCTTTTGCCATTTGCCGACACCTCACGCTCTATAGACGAGCCTTCCTTGCGGGCTATGGGTGCGTCTGTTTCGCCTTTTAATTTGGGCGGTTCATTGTGGCACAGAGCAAGGTACTCCTTTGCTATTTCGCCGTTTTGCATTTGCCCGCTCAAAACAGATGCCGAAATCTTGTTTTTTGCAATAAGCACCACTCCCGAGGTATCCTTGTCAAGCCGTGTTATCACTCTAAAGGTAAAGTCTGTACCTTTAAAGTAATTCATCACTCCGTTTGCCAAAGTGTCTGCATGGTGGTTCTGAGAGGGATGTGTGGGCATATTTCTCGGCTTGTTTATACACAGTATATCCTCGTCTTCATATATTATATTCAGCTCAATGTCGGACGGCACAATGTTTTGAGACATTTTGTCCTCAATGTTTATTTTAATTATATCTCCGCTTTTAACCTCTTTTGTGGCATATACACTTTCCCCGTTTACAAGTATGCCTTGGGGTGATTTTTTAAGCTGTGTAAGAACAGAGGCAGACACATTAAGCTTTTGTCTCAATATGTTTTTTATCTTTCTGCCGTCATCCTCGGGCAAAACCCTGTAGGTCATTTCGCGCATTTTAGTGCCTCCTTTATTTCCTTTATTATAGGGAACAAATCACCTCTTGTCAATTCAAAATAAAATATTTGTCTCAAACATATTGCAGTCTTGAAAGGCTGTATGAATTGTGTTAAAATTATAGCGTATTAAAATCAAAGCAACAAAAATATACTGATTTTCGGTGGTGAATGATTATGAAGGGAATTTACATACACATACCCTTTTGTATAAAAAAATGCAATTACTGTGATTTTGCATCATATCCAAACAGACTTTCAAATCAGGACGAATACATAACAGCTCTTATAAATGAATTCAAGGCATACAAAGGCACCAAAGCAGACACCGTATACATAGGCGGAGGTACTCCTTCGGTGCTTTCGTATTGCAACACCCAAAGACTTTTAGAGGCGGTAAATTCTGTATTTTGTCTGCCTGCAGATAGCGAATTTACAGTAGAGGTCAACCCCAAAACATTGGATATTCAAAAAGCCCGTCTTTTTAAATCTATGGGTGTAAACCGCATAAGCATAGGTGCGCAGAGCTTTTTGGATACAGAGCTTAAAACGCTTGGAAGAATACATACACCGTCAGACACCGTGGAAACCTTTGAGCTTTTAAGAAAAATAGGTTTTGATAACATAAGCATAGACCTTATGTATGCATTTTTCGGACAGACACTAAACACACTTGCCGACAGTATGCAAAAGCTCATAGACTTAAATCCCGAACACATTTCCTGCTACGGACTTAAAATCGAAGACGGCACACCGTTTGGCAATATGCTCAAAAACGGTGAGCTTACAGAAACCGATGAAGACACCTTTGCAGATATGTACGGATATATAAGAGATACTCTTGTAAAAAACGGATATATACACTATGAAATATCCAACTTTGCAAAGCAGGGCAGAGAGAGCCGTCACAACCTCAAATACTGGCAAAACGAAGACTACACAGGCTTTGGCTTGGGCGCATCGTCCAAGGAGGGAAGACGCCGTTTTACCAACAGCCGGGATTTTGACGAATACATTTTGTCGTACGCTCTTTGTGAGGATTACACAATGGATATGGAAGAAGCAATGGACGAATTTATCATTCTTGGTCTTAGAGTGATAAATTCGGGTGTAGATAAAGCTAAGTTTTACGACACCTTTGGTGTTAGCTTGGACGACAGATATGCGCGTGCCATACAAGAGGTGTCCCCCTACATAACAAACACTCCAAACTCTCTTAAATTAAGGTCTGAGGCGGCATTGGTTTCCAACAGTATAATGTGTCGTTTTTTGGGTAAATAGTTAATAAAATGTAAATTTTGAAAAAACTATTGACAAAGTGAATAGATGGTGATATCATACACATTGTTAGCACTCGAAGTGAGTGAGTGCTAAAAAGGATGATAATAATGGAATTAAGCGAAAGAAAAGAAAAAATCCTTCGTGCCATAGTGGATGACTACATTATGACGGCAGAACCCGTAGGTTCTTCGTATATACTCGAAAGTCACGACCTCGGAGTAAGCTCTGCCACCGTGCGCAACGAAATGGCGGCACTCGAAGAGGCAGGCTATCTTGAAAAGACGCATACATCTTCGGGCAGAGTACCATCTGTGCTTGGCTACAGAACCTATGTAAACGGACTTATGAAGGATTACAGCCTTACACTTGGCGAAATCAAACAAATCAAAACAGCTCTTGCAAAGCAGTATATGGAGTTTGACAAGGTGCTTTCGGGCGTGTCGGAGATGATGAGCTTTCTTACCAATTACACGGCAGTTTTTACCACTCCCACAGCTTCGAAGTACAACATATATCAAATAAAGCTCATTCCCATAGATGCGTTAAGCTTTGTAATGATTGTAGTGCTAAACGAAGGCGTTGTAAAAAACCGTACCATGAGGCTTAAAAAGCCGTATGACCCCGAGGTTTTGGAAAAGCTTTCCAACTATTTAAACACAAAGTTTGCGGGCATCAACCTCATAGCACTTACAGACGACATTTTGCAGGAGGAAAAAAACCTTGTACCTGTAGAAAGCGCTACACTCGATTTGATATTCAACTTCATTTCGGAGCTGGTTAAGGAGCTTGAGGATTGCGACATTGTATTTTCGGGCGAGACCAACATATTTAACCACCCCGAATTCAACGATGTAGGCAAGACAAAGGATTTCTTAAACTTTGTCCGCGCGGGCAAGGGCAAGGAAATCAAGGAGATACTCTCCAAAGCATCGGACGAAAAGGAAGTATCCGTCATCATAGGAGACGAAAATCCGCTGCTTAAAGAGCACGGCCTCAGCATGGTGGTGTCGGATTACTCACTTGGCTCAGACTATAAGGGCAAGATGGCAATAATCGGTCCTACAAGAATGGATTATGCCAAGGTTATATCTACCCTTAACTATATGTCCGGATACTTAAAAGGTCTTTCAAATCCGGAAGAAGACACCAAAAAGTAAGGAGATGAACGTAAAGTGGCAGAAAAAAAGAAAAAAGATGTTACAGAAGAAACCTGTGAAAATGAAGAAAAAGCAACCGGCGAGGATATAAACGAAGAAAGCACACCCTCTAAAGCCGAGTACGAAGAAATGCTCGCAAAAAAAGAAGAGGAGCTTGCATTAAACACAGACCGATATCAGAGACTTATGGCAGAGTACGACAACTTCAAAAAGCGTACCCAAAAGGAGAAGGAAGCTATTTACACCGACAGCGTAAAGGACACAGTTGCTTCACTTTTGCCTGTTATAGACAATCTTTTAAGAGCAGTAGATGCTTTTAAGGACAAGGAAAGTGACGAGTGCAAGGGAGTTCAAATGGTCTTAAAGCAGACCGAAGACATATTCGAAAAGCTCGGTGTATGCGAAATAAAATCGGTAGGGGAGATATTTAACCCCGACCTTCACAACGCTGTGATGCACATCGAGGACAGCTCTCTCGGAGAAAATGTTGTAGCAGAGGAATTTCAAAAGGGCTACACCTACAAAGACAAGGTAATCCGTTACTCAATGGTAAAGGTTGCCAACTAAAATAAAAAAATATTACTAATATATACGGAGGTAAATTATTATGGCAAAGATTATAGGTATTGACTTAGGTACTACAAATTCATGTGTAGCAGTTATGGAAGGCGGCGAGCCTGTTGTTATAGCAAATGCAGAAGGTGCAAGAACAACTCCTTCCGTTGTGGCATTTACAAAGAACGGCGAAAGACTCGTAGGTCAGGTTGCCAAAAGACAGGCAATCACCAATCCTGACGGTACAGTAAGCTCTATCAAAAGAGATATGGGTACCGATAAAAAGGTAGACATTGACGGCAAAAAATACACTCCTCAGGAGATATCTGCAATGGTTCTTCAAAAGCTCAAGGCAGATGCCGAAAGCTACCTTGGTGAAACAGTTACACAGGCAGTTATTACTGTTCCTGCATATTTCAGCGACTCACAGCGTCAGGCTACAAAGGACGCAGGTAAGGTTGCAGGTCTCGAAGTTTTAAGAATTATCAACGAGCCTACAGCTGCAGCTCTTGCATACGGCATGGATAAGGACAACGAACAGAAGATTATGGTATACGACCTTGGCGGTGGTACATTTGATGTATCCATTCTTGAAATCGGTGACGGCGTGTTTGAGGTTCTTGCCACAAGCGGTAACAACCGTCTGGGCGGCGATGACTTTGACGACAGAATCATCAAATTCCTTGTAGAAGAATTCAAGAAGGAAAACGGCATAGATTTAAGTGCAGATAAAATGGCTATGCAGCGCCTCAAGGAAGCTGCAGAAAAGGCAAAGATTGAGCTTTCGGGTGTTCCCACCTCCAACATCAATCTTCCGTTTATCACTGCAGATGCCACAGGCCCCAAGCATCTCGATGTAACACTTTCCAGAAGCAAGTTTGACGAGCTTACTGCAGACCTTGTAGAAGCTACAATCATTCCTGTTAAAAATGCACTTTCCGATGCAGGTCTTACACCATCTGATATCCACAAGGTACTCCTTGTCGGCGGTTCCACAAGAATTCCTGCAGTACAGGAAGCTGTTAAAAAGCTTATAGGCAGTGAGCCTCACAAGGGCATCAACCCCGATGAATGTGTTGCTATGGGTGCAGCAATTCAGGGCGGTGTACTTGCAGGCGATGTAAAAGACCTTCTTCTTCTCGATGTAACTCCTCTTTCACTCGGTATCGAAACAATGGGCGGAGTTTGCACAAAGCTTATCGAAAGAAATACCACAATCCCCACCAAGAAGACCCAGATATTCTCCACAGCTGCAGACAACCAGACAAGTGTTGAAATCAATGTTCTTCAGGGTGAAAGAGAAATGGCAGCATACAACAAGAGCCTTGGTAAGTTTTCACTTACAGGTATTGCTCCTGCTCCCCGCGGTGTACCTCAGATAGAAGTAAGCTTTCACATAGATGCCAACGGTATTGTTCATGTATCCGCAAAGGATATGGCTACAGGCAACGAACAGGATATCACCATTACAGCAAGCTCCAATCTTTCCGAAGAGGACATCGAAAAGGCTGTTAAGGAAGCAGAAAAGTTTGCCGAAGAAGACAAGAAACGCAAGGAAGAAATCGAAGTAAGAAACAACGCAGATTCCCTTGTATACCAGTGCGAAAAGGCTATTGCGGACCTTGGCGACAAGCTCGACAGTGCAGACAAGAGCGAAATCGAAGCTAAGATTGCAGACACCAAGAAGGCTTTGGAAGGCACAGACACCGAGCAGATTAAGGCATCTTCCGAAGAACTCCAAAAGAAGTTCTACGAGGTTTCCGCAAAGATATATCAGCAGGCTAATCCTCAGGGTGCAGGTGCCGATATGGGTCAGGACCCCAACATGGGCGGTGCACAGGGCGGCACATATGACGGAGACTATACAGTAGTAGATGATGATAACAAATAAAGAACAAACATTATAAATTTAAGGGACCGACCTTTCGGGCGGTCCCTGTATTGAGTTTATAATTTGTTACATAAAACAGGCACAAGGGGTGCATTATGGCAGATAAAAGAGATTATTACGAAGTCCTTGGCGTTCAAAAGGGCGCAAGTGACGATGAAATAAAAAAGGCATACCGCAAGGTAGCAAAGAAATACCATCCCGACCTCCATCCCGGTGACAAAGAGGCAGAGGCAAAGTTCAAGGAAGCGGGCGAGGCATACGAGGTACTAAGCGATGCTTCCAAAAGACAGCGCTACGACCAGTACGGTCACGCAGGGGTAGACCCCAACTTTGGAGCAGGAGGCGGATTTGGAGGCGGTTTTGGCGACTTCGGCGATTTGGGCGACATATTCGGCTCATTCTTTGGCGGAGGGTTCGGAGGCGGTCAGCAAAGACGCCGAAATAACGGTCCCCGCAGAGGAAGCGACATAGAAGAAACTGTACTGCTTTCCTTTGAAGAAGCAGCTTTCGGAGTTAAGAAAAATATCAAAATATACAAAGTAGAAGAGTGTGACGAATGCTTAGGCAAGGGTGCAAAGAGCGAAGCAGACAGAGTTACATGTCCCACCTGTAAGGGTACCGGCGAAATAAAGAGTGTTACCAATTCGCTTTTCGGACAGATGGTAAATGTAACTACCTGTAATCACTGCAGAGGTACAGGGCAGATAATTAAAAACCCATGCTCCAAGTGTAAAGGAAAGGGTATGATTAAGCGTGCGCGCAATGTAGATGTGGATATACCCGCAGGCATAGACAATGGCGAAACAGTGCGCTACAGAGGACTTGGCAATGCAGGAACCAAGGGCGGTCCCGCAGGCGACCTTCTCGTTACCGTGCGTCTTAAACGCCACGATGTGTTTACAAGGCGCGGAAACGATGTTTACTGCACTATCCCCATTACCTTTGTTCAGGCATCTCTCGGTGCAGATGTCGACATCCCTATACTCGATGAAGACAAAAAATACACCCTGTCAAAGATGACATATACCATTCCCGAGGGCACTCAGCCGTTGACAGAGTTCCGCTTGCGAGGAAAGGGCATACCCAGCGTAAGAAGCGGTGTGCGGGGCGATATGATATTAACCGTAAATGTAGAGGTTCCGAAAAACCTTTCCAAAGAGCAAAAGGAAGCCCTCGAAGCATTTGCCAAGGTTTCCAACGAAAACAACTACAAGCAAAACAAAAACTTTTTTGAAAAAATGAAAGATACATTGGGCTTGTAAAGCTAAAAAAACCTACCGATTTTTTTGTCGGTAGGTTTTTTTGTTATAAACCAATTTATCTTGCGAGTATAAGCTTTGTAAGCTCAACAGGCTCTACAATCTTTCCGTCCTTGTATACTCTCATATTGCCCGAAGCAATTTCGTCAATGAGTATTACTTCGTCATTGTTGTAGCCAAACTCAAACTTGATGTCCCAAAGGTCAAGACCTATGGATTTTAAGTCGTCTGCAACGATTTTTGTAATCTTAAGTGTCTGCTCCTTCATGCTTTCAAACATTTCTGGACTCACTACACCAAGTGCCGCAAGACCTTCGCCTGTTACAAGCGGGTCGCCCTTTTCGTCATTTTTAAATGTACATTCAACATATCCGCCCTCAAGACAGGTGCCGTCTTCAATGTATTCGCCGTATCTGCGGATAAAGCTTCCTGTAGCTACCAAACGGCAAATAACCTCAAGACCGTGGCCAAACACGGTTGCAGGGAGAACCTCCATTGTAGCTTCGTCTATGTTTGCATCTACATAGTGAGTTTTGATTCCTGCTTTTTTTAGCAATTCAAAGTAGTGGATAGAAGTCTTTAAGTTTTCTTTGCCTATGCCTTCAATAGTAAGACCAACAGTGTTTTCGCCGGGGTCAAACACTCCGTCTTTGCCTGTACAGTCGTCTTTGAATTTGAGCATTACATTGCCGTTATCAAGCTTGTAAACATCTTTTGTCTTTCCTTCGTAAATCTTTTTCATTACTTGTACACTCCTTTACATTACTTTCTTTCTACACCGAGGTTAACCTTTTCGCCGTTTATGTTCCACTGTTTTGAGTTTTCGGTGTCTTTTCCTGAATATATAGCTTCTGCAAGAACCTCGTCTTTTATGAATTCTGCATTTTTTGTCATAACAGCTTCTATCTTTTCGTTGCCCGACACATATACATCAATGTGGTCCATAACTTCAAAACCGGAGTCTTTACGCATAGACTGGATTTTGCTTATAATTTCCCTTACAAAGCCCTCTTCTATAAGCTCTTCGGTAAGGTTTGTGTCGAGTACAACAGTAATTGCATTGTCTGTCTCTGTTGCAAAGCCTTCTGTTTTTGCAGATTCTATAATCAAATCTTCTCTTTCCAGCTTTATTTCATTTGAGTCAATGTCAAGTGCAATGTAGCCCTTTTCTCCGAGGTCTCGCATTGCGGCACCGGAGTCAAGCTCGGGGAGCATTGTTCTTATCTGTGCTAAGAACTTGCCGTATTTGGGACCTACAGTCTTAAGCTGAGGCTTCAAGGTGTAGCTTACAAAGCTTTCCACATCATCAGTAAATTCCACAGCTTTTACATTTAGCTCTTCTGCTATAATGTCTGTAAAGAACTTGTCCAAATCTGCAGTCTCAGACTTAACATACATCTTGCCTATAGGCTGTCTGTTCTTAATGGCAGATGCATTTCTTGCTGCACGGCCAAGAACAACTATTTTAAGAACTTCGTCCATGTTGGCTTCAAGCTCTTTGTCTATGAGCTTTTCATCTGCCACAGGATAGTCGCAAAGGTGTATGCTTTCGGGAGCATTCTTGTCTATGGAGCATACCATGTTGCGATATATGTCCTCTGTCATAAAGGGTATCATGGGAGCTGCAACCTTGCACAGAGTAACCAATGCGGTGTAGAGGGTCATATATGCATTTATCTTGTCCTGAGGCATACCCTTAACCCAAAATCTCTCTCTGCTTCGTCTTACATACCAGTTACTAAGGTCATCTGTAAAGCTCTGCAGAATTCTTGCAGTTTCTGTAATCTTGTAGTTAGCCAGATTGTTGTCGGCTTCCTTTACAACGGAGTTGAGCTTGGATAGGAGCCACTTGTCCATTACGGAAAGCTTAGAGTAGTCAAGCTCGTACTTTGTAGCGTCAAATCCGTCTATGTTTGCATAGAGAATAAAGAATGCATATGTGTTCCACAGTGTTCCCAAAAACTTTCTCTGACCTTCTGTAACTGCACCCGCATGGAAACGGTTGGGCAGCCATGGAGCAGAGTTGGAGTAGAAGTACCATCTTATTGCATCTGCACCGAACTGCTCGAGTGCTTCAAACGGGTCTACAGCATTTCCCTTGGATTTGGACATCTTCTGACCGTTTTCGTCCTGAACATGACCCAGTACAATTACATTTTCGTACGGAGCTTTATTAAACAGAAGTGTGGACTCCGCAAGCAGAGAGTAGAACCAGCCTCTTGTCTGGTCGACAGCCTCGCTTATGAACTTTGCGGGGAAGTTTTCTTCAAATATGTCCTTGTTTTCAAATGGATAATGCCACTGTGCAAAGGGCATGGCACCCGAGTCAAACCAACAGTCTATAACTTCGGATACTCTGTGCATTTCGCCATCGCACTTGGGACATTTTATTGTTACTGCATCAATCCACGGTCTGTGGAGTTCAATATCGTCCGGACAGTTATTACTCATTTGTTTAAGCTCTGCTATGGAGCCTATGGAGTGGCGGTGACCGCAGGAGCATTCCCAAATATTAAGAGGTGTACCCCAGTATCTGTCACGGCTTACGCCCCAGTCCTGAACATTTTTGAGCCAGTCGCCGAATCTGCCCTTACCAATGGATTCGGGAATCCAGTTTATTGTGTTGTTATTGCGGATAAGGTCATCCTTAACAGCAGTCATTTTGATAAACCAACTGTCTCTTGCATAGTAGATTAGGGGAGTGTCACATCTCCAACAGAAAGGATAATCATGCTCAAACTTGGGAGCATCAAAGAGAAGTCCTGCTTTGTCAAGGTCTACAAGCACCAACGGGTCTGCATCCTTTACAAACTTTCCTGCGTAGGATGTTTCCTGTGTAAGATTTCCGCTTGCATCTACAAACTGAACAAAAGGCAGGTCGTACTTTCTGCCTACATTGGCATCATCTTCACCAAATGCAGGGGCAATATGAACTATACCTGTACCGTCAGACATGGTTACATAGCTGTCGCAGGTAATGTAGTGACCTTTTTTGTTTTGCTTTTCGCACACAGGCTTCACAAAGTCAAACAGGGGTTCGTATTCCTTGTATTCAAGGTCTTTACCCTTATAGCTTTCCAAAATTTCGTATGCAGGTGCATCTTCCTTGGCAAGCTTTGACAAAACCTTTTCCAGAAGAGCATTTGCCATATAATAAGTATATCCGTCTTTAGCCTTTACCTTGCAGTATTCGTCATCAGGATTTACACAAAGTGCCACATTGGAGGGAAGTGTCCACGGAGTAGTTGTCCACGCAAGGAAATATGCATCTTCGCCCACAACCTTAAATCTTACTATTGCAGAGCGTTCCTTTACATTTTTGTAGCCCTGGGCAACCTCGTGTGAGGAAAGGGGAGTTCCGCATCTGGGGCAGTAGGGTACAATCTTAAAGCCTTTGTAAAGGAGTCCCTTTTCCCAAATCTGTTTAAGTGCCCACCACTCCGATTCAATAAAATCGTTGTGATATGTTACATACGGGTCGTCCATATCCGCCCAAAAGCCTACTGTAGACGAAAAATCCTCCCACATACCCTTGTATTTCCAAACACTTTCCTTGCAGTGCTTTATAAAGGGTTCAAGGCCGTATTCTTCTATCTGCTCCTTGCCGTCAAGACCAAGCAGTTTTTCCACTTCAAGCTCAACGGGAAGACCGTGAGTATCCCAACCCGCTTTTCTCGGCACCTTGTAGCCTTTCATTGTGCGGTATCTGGGTATCATATCTTTAATAACTCTGGTAAGAACATGTCCGATATGCGGTTTGCCGTTAGCAGTAGGCGGACCGTCATAGAAGGTATATGTTTCCCCTTCCTTACGGCTGTCTATAGATTTTTGGAAAATATCGTTGTCCTTCCAGAATTTTTCTATAATCTTTTCTCTCTCCACAAAGTTAAGATTATTGTCAACTTTGTTATACATAGTGGAAATCCTCCGTTCCTTCTTTTTTAACCTATATATTATACAACTAAATCAAAATATTGTCAACATTTGGGGACAAAATATGTCCGTACCTGCCGACAGCGTTAATTTGCAAAGTAAGTTGTTTAATCCGGTTTAAGGGGGAAGTCGCTTTTGCGGTTAATAGCAAATAAAAGTACACAAAAAAATCTAAAAAAATGTAGAATTTTTATTGACAAATACCAAAAAACAATGATACAATAATAACATACAATATACAATTGTAAGTATATATCAATAAGGAGGCGTGCTTTATGACAAATGTTAACAAATTACCTTTGCTGTTACTTGATAACAGTAGTACAATGACAGTTCTCAATGAGGGCGTGTTCAAATGTTCCAACATTTCATTTGAGGAGGCAAAACACATTGTTGAGGTACACGATGACGATGATATTTTGCGTTGTTTCAGTAATCAGGATATCGAAAAAATCATTTTCGATTATATAGGTATTGCAAAGCGTGACCTCACCTATAAAAATGTACGCAATATACGCAAAGGGCAGGGAGCTATAGTGTTTAAATTATATGTAACCCCGTCCGAAACACAGCCCGTTATTCAGGCGGATGACGGTGTTGAAGCCAAAAAAATTCAAAATGTGTATGTATACTGCCAATATATAGTGCGAACAGAATAAAAATTCCGGAGCAACCAGCTCCGGATTTTTTGTTGATTATAGGTGTTTTTTATGGTATACTTAACATAGCTTTAAATAAATGAGGTATATTATGTTTCAACTGCTCGATATCGCCAAAAATTTTTTAAATAATGCACAAATAAAAGAAGACGGTGTACTTGTTGATTTTACAATGGGAAACGGACACGACACACTGTATATGTGTTCGCTTGTTCCCAAAGGCACGGTTTATGCCTTTGATATACAAAAAGAGGCACTGGAAAATACACAGGCACGGCTATGTGATGCGGGCGTTACTGCAAAAACAATACTTATACACGACACCCATGAAAATTCGCCCCAATATATAGACGGAGAAATAGATGGCGGTATGTTCAATCTCGGCTATCTCCCCGGAGGCGACAAGAGTGTTCATACAAAGCATCAAAGTACCCTGCGTGCAGTAAAAAATGCGGTTAATATGCTCAAAAAGGGCGGTGTACTTGTAATATCTGTCTACCCCGGTCATGCGGAAGGCAAAACAGAGGGCGAAACGCTCCTTGATATGCTTTCGCAATATGATAAAAAGCTCTATGGCATATCCCGCTTTCATATGGTTAATTCTTTCGATGCACCTTTTATAATTGCCGTTGAAAGATTTGATAAGTAATGTATTGTTAGGGGTAGGGTAAATAAATTTACAAGATATTTTTTGTTCCAGTCTTGACACGAGTAAAATTTTTGTCGAATGATGGAGAAAATTGATTTATAATGCTTTTTAAGTGTAGTTAATAAGGGAGAGTTTATGAGAAAAAGTATTAAGAATTTAAATAATATTAAAGCTGAGTATAAAATAATTATATCTGAGTTGAAGTCAATGGTACTATTTCTTTTTTTGGCGATTTTGGCATATGTATTGATTTCTAATAGTTTATTTTATGAAGGATGGTGTCAAAATCTGTTGCTGGGATTAGGTACTGGAGCGGCAACATCTGCTTTAGTTTCTTTGGTGTTCTATCTTAATGATAAGCAAATTAAAATTAGAGAACAGATAAAACAAAGAGCAAGGTTTATGCATGAATTTAAGATTCTATATAGAAATATTATATATTCGATAAATTTTGATTTTAGCAAAGATTCAATATTAGACTTAGATTCTTATATCAAAAAGCAACATCGTTGGTATCACGAATACTATAAACGAATGACTGCTGACAATTTTACTGAAATAGAAACAGTGACTAGAAAAGAGTGCTTGGTAGATTTTATTTCATTAAATCTACCAAGATTTCAACAGATGTTTGAGTATGACTCGGAATGGAAAAAGGGAGAGTATACTTTGTGGCAGAAAACTGAATTGTTGAGTTTTTATAATGAATTTAAAAATATACAAATTTATATCAATCAAAACAATTACAAAGCAGCTTTTTTGGATTTTGCATATTTTCTTGAACGCATAAAGAGGATGTCAACTGAATTTTCAGAACTGAGCAATTTCAATTTATTAAAGTTTGAATACGATGATAATGGGGATATGAATGTTGATGAAACTACTTTTGAAGAGAAAGAGCCTGATTTTAAATTTGCAAGAGAATTCCAAGAGATTCGGAGAAAAAATTATATGAAGCATTATTCTAAAGAATCTACAACAAAGAAATATTAGAAGAATTGCAAAGGAGAAATATAAATGAAAAAATATAACGACAGAGATAACACTCCATTAAGGTTCCATAACTTTTTAAAGAATGTAAGTTTGCCTCTCGGCTTGGTGTATTACTCGATAATGATAGTATATAATCTTATAGTATATGGGATCGAGTCACTTGCTACATTGCAAATAATTGATTATGCGTTCATGGTTGCAGCAATTGTTCTAATTGTTATTGCTTTGCGTGGTCTTTCTAAGTGGAAATATTCGGCTTGGAAGTGTACGGTTGGATTGTTTGCAATGATATTAATATATAATATTACTTATTTAGCTATACTTACTATACTTAATTTAAGCGGTGGCGACGAAGTAATTGACGCCTTGCGTGCTATCGTAATTGATCCATTTGTTATTGTTTATTATTATAAACGAAAAGCACTTTTTAGTGAAGTGAAAGAAAAGTATATCAATAAGGCACCTATTACTGACAATGAAAAAATTGACTTGGCAATTTCAAAAAACGAAACAGTAGAAGTAGTTACTCCCGTTGTTGCAAAGCAGGAAGAAAAGGTTTGTGATTTGGACGAAAAGAAAAAGGAGAAAAAATTAAAAGTTAGATTTTGTAAATTTTGTGGCGGTCAAATTGATGCACAAACAAAAAAATGCAGTGGTTGTGGGAAACAATATTTTAAAGGTATAAAATTCAATAAATTTTTCACTACAGTATTGATGTTATCATTGGTGATAATTACATCAATAATTTTAAATATCGTACAATTTGTAGAAATGAATGAACTTAACGCAAATATAGAATATTATAAGCAAAAAACAGATGAAAAACAGACGCAGATATCTAAATTAAATAAAGAAATCAGAGAAAAAGACGATGATTTAGATTTTTATCATAAATATGCAGTAATTGTAAATGATAGTTCGAAAAAGTATCATCTGCATGGATGTAGTGATTTGGGTGATTCATCATTTAGAATTTACAATGTTAGTCAGGCGAAGAATTTAGGTTATTCTGAATGTTCGAAATGTTATAATAAAACTAGTATATTAGATTCAGCAAGAAAAGCTGCTTTAGATGAATTAAACAAAAAATATGGTGTAGGGCAGTCAGTTTATGTTCTCAACACAAGTTGAGATTGCATCAATTTTACTTCTGTCAAATCTAAAAACTTAATAAAATAGTTTGCCGATAATAAATATTTACATATCGGGCAGGAAAATCTGATATTCCTGTGGGTTCTGATGAAAAGTGATACAGAAAAAACAGTGAAAAATAGTAGGTCCATATTATGCCTTGGCATAACAAGGTTCTCGGGTACCCAACAGAAATCTTTGATTTCGTGTTGGGTGATGGTTCTTATTATTCACTGTTCTCCTGACTTGACACGAACTTTGTCGAATTTTGTTGGAAGGATGGTATTATGAAAAAATTCATACCACAAAATCATAAAGAAATTGAAAAAATAGGAACTTTTTGCACGATATTGATAGCCATTATTATTTTGATTCCTTTTCTTTTCTGTGATTGGAGAATTTCTTTGTTTATGGTGTTGTTAGCTTCGCCATTATTGTATATGGGTTTGTGTCCTTTATTAAGAAAATTCGGATTATACATTGACAATGACAAAATTGTTTTTAAAACATTTTTTCAAAAACAACTTGATATACAAGATATTAAAGGATTGTTAATATTAAAATCAGAATATAGAACAAGGTATAGTTATCACTATATAAAAAATAAAGACAAAAGTTTTAAATATTCGATTATATACTTGAAGGAAGTTGATACCAGATTTGCAGACTTTAATTTGGGTAATATGCACTTCATGTCAAATCATAGAGAAGATGCATATTTTTACACAGTATATGATGAAGAAGTTATAGAGCTTTTCAAGGGGAAGATACCAATAATAGTTTGTAAATAGCTCCAAATTTTAAAAAGAGAGATAAAACAAATTTACTCGTATCAAGTCCATACAATTTAAAAGAATAGTTTGCCGATTTTGATATTTACATATACTATCGGATGCGAGAAAATCCAGTATTCTCGCGGGTTCTAATGGATTTTGTTCAAGGAAAAACCAGTGAAAAAATAGTAGGTCCTATTGTGCTTTGCACAACAAGGTTCTCCGAAATATAGAAATCTTTGATTTCGTTATATTTC
>JAZTYV010000021.1:0-19099 GCA_045637145.1 Clostridia bacterium
GTATGATAAATATGGTTATATTTACACCGGAACATCTAAATTTAATAAAAGAAGGTCCGCGGATAAGAAGAAATTTCTTAGATGTTTTTATAAGTCAGATAAAACCTTTATATTTTAAATATCTTATTAATTACTACAAAGTATTAAAACAAAGAAATAATATTTTAAAAAATAAAAGAATGTTATCAACCATTGATGTATGGGATGAAAAATTAAGTCAATACGGTGTAAAAATATGTGAATACAGAAAAGAAGCAATATCTGTAATAAATGAATATATAGAAAAATTAAAAAGTAATGATGAAATTTTTTATATTGAATATTTACCAAGTATAAAAAATGATTTTACAAACAAAGAAAACTTTATAAGTCAACTTAAATCGGGAATGGAACGGGACATAGAAAAAGGAATTACAATGACAGGTCCTCACAGAGATGATTTTGATGTTATGCTAAATGGTAAAAACTTAAAAAAGTATGGATCTCAAGGACAAACAAGAACAGGTGTATTAAAAATAAAGCTTGCTGAATGTGAAATTATAAAGAATATAACAAAAGAAGAACCTGTACTTCTTCTTGATGATGTTTTAAGTGAGCTTGATGAAGAAAGAAGAAATTATTTTTTAAAAAATATTAAGGGAAGGCAGGTTATTATAACCTGCACTGACCGTAATTTTGCAGAAAGTGGAAATGGAAGTTATTTTTATGTAAAAGAAGGCAAAGCAGAGCAAATTTTTTAAAAAATTTGCGGAAAGGAATATAATATGTATCTTCATCTTGGAGGAGAAATTTGTGTTAAGATAAAAGATATTATAGCAATAATGGATTTGGAAACAAGTTCTATTTCCAAAATAACAAGAGATTTTTTAAAGAAAACTCAACAAAAAAATAAAGTAATAAGTATAAATGAAGAAGAACTCCCAAAATCATATGTTGTTACTAAAGAAGAAAAGGAAATAATAATGTATATATCCCCTATTTCCTCAAACACACTTCTAAAAAGAGCAAACAACTTAAAAGGATATTTTTCTATGTTATAAAAATGAGAAATCATTTAAATTACTAAAATTATACAGAATCATATTTATAAAATCAGAAAGGAAAAAGGATATGATTAATACAGAATATGATGAAAGTCAAATACAAGTATTGGAAGGTCTTGAAGCAGTAAGAAAAAGACCGGGTATGTATATAGGATCTACTTCTATAAGAGGTTTGCATCATCTTGTATACGAAATTGTAGACAACAGTATAGATGAGGCGCTTGCAGGATTTTGTACGCAAATCAATGTTACCTTGAACAAGGATAACTCTGTGACAGTAAAAGACAACGGAAGAGGCATGCCCCACGGTATTCATCCAAAAATGGGCATATCTACAATAGATGTAATTTTTACTGTTCTTCATGCCGGAGGAAAATTCGGCGGAGGGGGATACAAGGTTTCGGGAGGTCTTCACGGAGTAGGTGCGTCTGTTGTTAATGCACTTTCCACAAAACTCGAAGTAAATGTGCATGATGGCGAAAAAGTATGGCATCAAAGTTACAAAAGAGGTGTTCCCCAGGGAACAGTCCATGAAATAGGAACAACAAATACAACAGGAACAGAAGTTACATTTTGGGCAGATCCTGAAATATTTGAAGAAACTGTTTACGAATTTGATACACTTCTTAAAAGACTCAGAGAACAAGCATTTTTAAATGGCGGCATAAAAATAATATTTACTGATTTAAGAAAAGAAGAACCCGTAGTGGAAGAACTCCATTATGACGGAGGTATAAAGAATTTCGTTTCTTATCTTTTCAGTGATAAAAAGTCTCGCAGGGAGAGTCTGGAATTAACTCATGAAAATGTAATTTATGTGAGCGGAGAAAGACAAGGCTCTATGGCAGAAGTTGCTATACAATGGAATAATGGTTATGATGAGGTAATAGAGTCTTTTGCAAACAATATTTCCACAACAGAAGGCGGCACACACGAAACAGGTTTTAAGTCTGCACTTACAAAAGTACTTGTAGATTATGCAAAAAAGTATAAACTTCTAAAAGATAACGAAGAATTAACCGGCGAAGATGTAAGAGAAGGTATGATTGCGGTTATCTCTGTAAAACTGGAAGAACCACAGTTTGAAGGACAGACCAAAACAAAATTAGGCAATTCAGAAATGCGTTCGCTTGTAGAAAATATGGTAAGAGAAAAGCTTGCAGATTTTCTTGAAGAAAATCCTGTTGTTGGAAGAGCGATTATTGAAAAGGCTCTTATGGCTTCGCGCGCGAGAATTGCAGCAAGAAAAGCAAGAGAAGCTACAAGAAAAACCCCTCTTGGTTCCAGCACTCTGCCGGGTAAACTTACAGATTGTATAGTTAAAGACCCCACAAAGACAGAAATCTACATAGTAGAGGGAGATTCGGCGGGAGGTTCTGCAAAGAACGGAAGAGACAGTAAATACCAGGCAATACTTCCTCTTTGGGGAAAAATGCTCAATGTGGAAAAAGCGCGTGCAGACAAGGTTTACGGGAATGATAAACTTACACCTGTAATTCAAGCATTGGGAACAGGTATCGCAGGCGAATTTAATATTGAAAGATTGAGATATGACAAGGTTATAATTATGGCCGATGCCGATGTTGACGGTGCTCATATTCAAACGTTGCTTTTAACATTTTTCTTTAGATTTATGACACCACTTATAGAAGCGGGTCATATATATCTTGCAAAGCCTCCTCTTTATAAACTTACAAGAGGAAAAAAATCAAGAGTTGCTTTTAGTGATGAAGAAAGAGACCAGATAAGTGAAGAATTAAAAGACGGCGACCCTAATGCAAAAGTAGACATCAGCCGTTACAAAGGTCTTGGTGAAATGAATCCAGAAGAGCTCTGGGAAACAACAATGGATCCAAAGAACAGAGTTCTTCTTAAGGTTACATTACAAGATGCCGAAAAAGCAGATAAAATCTTTAGCGTACTTATGGGTGATGAAGTAGAACCCCGAAGAATTTTCATTGAAGAAAATGCTCAGTATGTGACAAACCTTGATGTTTAGAAATGTAAAGATTTTATAATTAAATCTGCTGAAAGGAAAGATAAAAAATGGCTAAAAACAAAAAATACGAAGATTCTCATTTTGAAGAATACTTTGATACACAAACCATAGTAGATGTAGATATAGAAAAAAGAATGAAAGAAGCGTTTATTGATTATGCAATGAGCGTTATTGTAAGCCGTGCACTTCCTGATGTTCGTGACGGTCTTAAACCCGTTCACAGAAGAATACTTTATTCAATGCACGAAGAACACCTTACATCTGACAAACCTTTCTTCAAATCCGCAACCACAGTAGGTAATGTAATTGGTAGATATCATCCTCACGGTGATGCTTCCGTATATGATGCTATGGTAAGACTTGCGCAGGACTTTTCTATGAGATATCCTCTCATTGACGGTCACGGAAACTTTGGTTCTGTAGACGGAGACCCTCCGGCAGCATACCGTTATACAGAGGCAAGAATGAGCAAGCTTGCAAATACCCTTTTGGAAAATATAGAAAAGAACACTGTGGATTTTGTTCCAAACTTTGATGAAAAAAGAAAAGAACCAACAGTTCTTCCAACAAGAATTCCTACACTTTTGGTTAACGGAAGCTCCGGTATCGCTGTTGGTATGGCAACAAATATACCTCCTCACAATTTAACAGAAGTTTTAAATGGGGCAATGGCACAAATAGATAACCCGGATATAACTGTAGAAGAACTTATGGAGTATATACAAGGTCCAGATTTTCCAACAAAAGCATCCATCATGGGCAAAAGCGGTATAAGAAGTGCATATCTTACAGGTAAGGGTAAGATTATTGTAAGAGCAAAAGCGCAGATTGAAGAAAGAAGAGACGGTACATCTTCTATAATTGTAACAGAGCTTCCCTATCAGGTAAACAAAAAGATGCTTGTAGAATCTATTGCTGACCTGGTAAAGGATAAAAAAATAGAAGGACTTTCTGATATTGACGACCACTCATCTGACAGAGTAGGTATCCGTCTTGAAATTTTCTTGAAAAGAGATGCAAATCCTCAGGTTGTGCTTAATCAATTGTATAAATTTACAAGACTACAAGACAGTTTTTCCATCAATATGATAGCAATAGATGACGGAAAACCCAAAACAATGGGACTTAAAGATATTCTTGCAAGATTTATTTCTTTCCAGGAAGAAATCGTAACACGCCGCACAAAATATGATATGGAAAAAGCGGAAGCAAGAATGCATATCCTTGAAGGCTTAAAAATTGCTCTTGCTAATATTGATGATGTCATAGAGACAATCAGAAATTCATATGACGATGCAAAAGAAAGACTTATGCAGAGATTTGGTTTCTCTGATATTCAGGCACAGAGTGTACTGGATATGAGACTGGCACAGCTGCAAAAGCTGAACGGAGAAAAGATTGATGAAGAATATGATGCTCTGACGGTATTGGTGGCAGAATACAAAGCTCTCCTTTCCGACAGAACCTTGCTTATGGAAAAAATAAAAGAGGAGCTTGCGGAAATAAGAGACAAGTATGGAGATGAAAGACTCACATCTATAGAGCCTGCTGTAGACTTTATAGAAGATGAGGATTTAATAGAGAGAGAAGATTGTGTAATTACAATGACTCACTTTGGATATGTAAAGAGACTTCCAACTTCAACTTATAAAAGTCAGCACAGAGGAGGAAGAGGTATTTCGGGTCTGTCTACAAGAGATGAAGACTTTGTAGAGACTATATTTACAGCATCTTCTCACGATTATCTTATGTTTTTTACTAATAAGGGAAGAATGTATAAGATAAAAGCATACAGAATTGCTGAGTCCGGAAGACAGGCAAAGGGAACCGCAATAGTAAATCTTATTCCCCTTGAGAGTGACGAAAAGGTTACGGCAACGATTCCTATAAGCGAATTTGCACAGGATAAATATCTTTCGATGATAACCAAACGCGGTTTTGTAAAAAAGACCAGTCTTACAGAATATGATTCCAACCGAAAAGGCGGTATAATTGCTATAGGCTTAAGAGAAGATGATGAACTTATTGAGGTTGCGCTTACCGAAGAAGGTGACAACATTATACTTGGTACTAAAAACGGTATGTGCATTAAATTCTCCGAAAGCGATGTTCGCGCTATGGGAAGAGGAGCAAGCGGTGTTACAGGCATTAAACTAAAAGGAAATGACTATGTAATAGGTGCCAATGTGTGCAAAAATGAGGGCATGCTTCTTTCTGTTACAGAAAACGGTTACGGCAAAAAGACAGATATAAATGAGTTTAAATGTCAGATAAGAGCCGGCAGGGGCGTTACCGGATATAAGATAACAGATAAAACCGGTCTTGTTGCAGGATGCAGAGTTGTTACAGATGATGATGACATTATGATGATTACCTCTGATGGTGTAATAATAAGAACCGGTGTTGAAGAAATAAGTATGTTTGGAAGAGTAACTCAGGGTGTAAGAGTTATGAAGCTTGCTGATGACATAAGTGTTGTTTCTATTGCAAAGGCAGATAAAGAGGAAGAACTCGAAGAGGAAGAAACAGAAATTCAGCAATAATATTAAAAGAGGATGTAAATCTTTACATCCTCTTTTTTATTTATTGCAGTATTTATCAATTCATAGTTTGAATATGTTGGTTATAATTTTCTGTAAAAATATGCGAACCATCATTTTTAGTTGTATCTGTATGATAATAAAGATATGAGTGAACCTGAGGATTTAGAGCGGCTTGTATAGAGGTAAGACCCGGATTACAAATAGGTCCTGCGGGAAGTCCCGGATACTTGTATGTGTTGTATGGAGATTCAAGACTTGCAATTTTGTCTGCTATATATCCGCTGTCGCTTTTGTTATATAAACCATTTGTCGCTGCATAAAGAACAGTTGCATCAATTTGAAAAGGCATATTTTTGGCAATTCTGTTTTCTATAACTCCGGCAATTGTAGGTCTTTCTTTGTCAAGCTTTGCTTCCTTTTCTATCATGGATGCTTTTGTCATAACATCAAAAATATTGTTGTAATCTTTTGCATTCGCCAAATATACGGTTTCAAATTGGCTAAGCATTTTGTATATAATATCGTGTGCACTTGAGTTTTCAAAAAAATCATATGTGCTTGGGAAAAGGAATCCCTGCAATGAATGAACATAGTTTCCCTCAGGTATTTCTTTTATAAAGTCAAATTCGTATTCATCGCTTAAGGCATTGATAAAAGCCTTGGCAGTAGTGAGCTTTTTTTGTTCTAACAAAAGAGCCATTTGTTCTACAGTATATCCTTCGGGAAAAGTAACGGTTACAGTTTTAATTTCTGCTCTTGGTTCGGAAAGCTTCAAAATAATCTCTTCAATCGACATATTTTTGTTAAGAGAATATGTTCCGCTGTTTAAATTACCGTATTTTCCCAACTTAACTTTAAATAGAAAAGCAAAACGGTTTCGTATGATGTCACTGTCTTCCAACAACTTGCCTATTTTAAAAGTAGATGTGTTGTTTTCAATTACAATGAGGATTTCTTCATTTTTCTCAGATATCGGTGAGTTTGTTATGTCGAGAGCAAACGGGATAATAAAAGTAAATAAAAATGTTAATATAATAAGGATTGCAAAGAATAATACAATTATTTTCTTTTTATTCATATAACCATCCTTTCTCCTGTATGTTATAACAAAAGGCAGCACAAAATGGCTGCCTTTTTGGTGTTATTTAAGTATTAGTTAAAAATAGCTGTTTCTGTTTCTTTGTCAAACAGATGAATTTTGTTGAGGTCAAAAGCAATTTTGATATTAGTTTGAGGTTTTGCAGTTGTTCTGGGGTTAACTCTTGCTGTAAACTGTGTAGAACCTACCATTGCATACAAATATGTTTCTGCACCCATAAGTTCGGTAACTTCTACGAAAGCATCAATAACACTTTCAGGCGAAGAAGAAATAAACAACTCATCATCATGCATATCTTCAGGTCTAATGCCAAGTATAACTTCCTTACCTACACAACCGGATTCTTTAACCTTTGTTGCAACACCTGCAGGAAGAACAATTTTCTGACCGTCAAAGGATAATGAAATATCGTTACCGTCTTCAACAACTTCACAATCTGTAAAGTTCATTTGAGGACTTCCGATAAATCCTGCAACAAACTTGTTGCAAGGTTTGCTATAAAGACCCATAGGTGTATCTATCTGCTGAATAAAGCCGTCCTTCATAACAACAATTCTTGTACCCATTGTCATGGCTTCTGTTTGGTCGTGTGTTACATAGATAAATGTTGTCTGGAGCTTCTGATGAAGTTTGGATATTTCTGTTCTCATCTGTACACGAAGTTTAGCATCCAAGTTTGAAAGAGGTTCGTCCATAAGGAACACCTTAGGCTCTCTTACGATGGCACGGCCGAGAGCAACACGCTGTCTCTGTCCGCCGGAGAGCGCCTTGGGCTTTCTGTCGAGAAGATGAGCAATATCAAGAATTTTAGCAGCTTCTTCAACTCTTCTTGTTATTTCATCTTTAGCAATGTGTCTTAACTTAAGACCAAATGCCATATTATCAAAAACAGTCATATGGGGATATAAAGCATAGTTCTGGAAAACCATGGCAATATCTCTGTCTTTAGGTGCAACATCGTTCATATGAACATCGTCAATATAGAGGTCACCATCGGAAATTTCTTCGAGTCCTGCAATCATTCTCAATGTTGTAGATTTACCACAACCGGAAGGACCAACAAGAACGATAAACTCCTTGTCTTCGATGTCGAGACAAAAATCTGAAACGGCAACAACACCGCCTTCATATTTCTTGTAAATGTGTTGTAAACTTAAACTTGACATTATATATACCTCCTAAGCATATTCGTACAATTTTGATTTAATAGTATTCTAACATATTTTTTAAAAAAGTCCAATGGTTAAATTGCCAAAATAAATGTCTCAAATTATACAGATTGCATAAAATAAACAGAAAAATCTTTTGCGCAAAAGGGTTTTGAAAAATAAATTATGCTAATTGCACAATTTAAAGATGCATTTTGGTAAATTTGTATTGCAAAACTTATATTACTCATTTTTCGACATTAAATCATATTTGGAATTTTGTTGTATATGCACAAAATTCTTATTGTAATTTTATATTTTACTTATCTTTTACTCAAAAACTAACAATTAAATTTGTTTCATTGACAAAGATATTCTTTTTTTGATAGGATTAACATCTATTATTTTTACTTTTACCACATCACCGACCTTAAGAACTTCAGATGGGTGTTTTATATATTTGTCGCATATTTGGGATATATGGATAAGTCCATCCTGATGAACTCCTATATCAACAAATGCACCAAAGTCTATTACATTTCTTACAGTCCCGGTAAGAATCATTCCTTGATAAATGTTTTCTATGGTTAGAATATCTGTTTTAAGAATGGGTTTTGGCATAGTGTCTCTGGGGTCTCGGTCTGGCTTTAAAAGTGCCTCAATAATATCATTTAGTGTTGGTTTACCTATATTATGAAGCAAAGCAAATTGTTCTTTATCTATTGTTTTGAGCTTTGCTTCTATTTCTTTTGTTTTTCTTTGTCTTATATCTTCTTCAATATCTGCCTCTCTAATTAAAGAACTTGCAATATCATATGATTCAGGGTGTACACTTGTAGAATCCAAAAGATTTTCTGCATTTGGGATTTTTAAAAATCCTGCACATTGCACAAATGTCTTTGGACCAAGTTTATCTACTTTTAGAAGCTCATCGCGGCAAGAGAATTTTCCGTTCTCTTCTCTGTATGCCACAATGTTTTTTGCAATTGTTTTGCTTATTCCGGACACATAAGAAAGAAGAGCCCAAGAGGCGGTATTTAAGTCTACTCCGACATTGTTCACACAGCTTTCAACTATGCCTCCGAGTGTTTCGCCAAGGGATTTTTGACTTACATCATGCTGATATTGTCCTACACCTATTGAGCCTGGTTCAATTTTGACAAGTTCGGAAAGAGGATCCTGTGCCCGTCTGGCAATGGAAGCGGCACTTCGTTGTTCTACTGTAAAATCCGGAAACTCCTCTGTGCCAAACTTGGAGGCAGAATATACAGAAGCACCGGCTTCATTTGTTATGATGTAATATATTTCTCTGTCGAGCGAAGATATGGTTTCGGAAACAAACTTTTCTGTTTCTCCGCTTGCAGTGCCGTTTCCTATAGATATGATTTCTACATTATACTCTTCAATGAGTTTAATTAGTGTTTTGGAACTTTTTTCTTTGTTGTGATGTTCCAGTGTGCAAAAAATTATATCTGTTTTTATAACTTTTCCTGTTGGATCGCATATTGCAAGTTTACACCCCGTTCGATATCCCGGGTCAAGCCCCAACACAGTTTTACCTTTTATTGGGGGCTGCATAAGAAGCTGTTTTAAATTGTCGGCAAAAAGTTTGATTGCTCCTTCTTCTGCTCTTTCTGTAAGTGAGGTGCGAATATCTCTTTCTATTGATGGCGCAATAAGGCGCTTATAGGAATCTTCTATTGCTTTTTTTATTATTTCATTATATATGGAGTCCTTGAGGATTTCTTTTTTAAGATAGTCAGTTATCAACGATTCTTCAACTATGAGGTTGACCTTAAGCTTTTCTTCCCTTTCTCCACGGTCTATGGCAAGAATACGGTGGTTTGCAATGCTTTTGCATCTTTCGCAAAAATCGTAGTACATTTCATATACTGAGTCTTCTTCTGTTACAGCTTTGGTTGTAATTATACCGTTAGTAAAGGTTATTGACCGTATGTATTTACGATAGTCTGCGTTGTCGCTTATGTATTCGGCAATTATATCCATTGCACCGGATAGAGCATCTTCTAAAGTAGCAACCCCTTTTTCTACATTTATATACTCTGATGCAATATCTTCGGGATTTCCGCTTTTGTCTTTTTGGAGCATAATTCTCAAAGAAAGAGGTTCAAGTCCTTTTTCTTTGGCAACAGATGCTCTGGTTTTTCTTTTCGGTCTAAAGGGTCTGTATATGTCTTCAAGTTCGGTCAATATTTGAGCATCTTTGATTTTTTGGGAAAGTTCATCAGTAAGTTTTCCCTGTTCATCAATAAGACGAAGTATGTCTTCTTTTCTCTCTTCAAGAGAACGAAGATATTTAAGTTTTTCATCGAATTCTCTTAAAATTTCATCTGTAAGACAGCCTGTAACTTCTTTTCTGTATCGGGCAATAAAGGGAATAGTGTTTCCCTGGTCTATAAGCCCAATGGTGTTTTTGACCTGATTTTCCCCTATTTTCAGTTCCTCACTGATTTTTTTTATTATGTCCATTTTATTTCTCCTCCGCTTTTGTTTCCAAAAGGCATATTTCTTTTTGTGTAAGTTCTCTTATTTCACCTGTTTTTAGTAAAGGGTCTAAGGAAAGAGAACCCATTTTTATTCTTTTGAGATAAATCACTTTGTTATTTATCGCTTCCATCATTCTTTTTACCTGATGAAATTTTCCTTCTTTGATAATAAGTGTACATTCTTTGGGGTTTTCCGATATACTAAGTGTTGCGGGCATTGTTTTATACCCATCGTCCAATGTTATACCCTGCTTAAACATATGAATATCGTTTTCTGAAAGAGGGTTTTCGCAAATTACAAAATATGTTTTGTCTATATGGCTTTTAGGAGACAGGACTCTGTGTGTAAGTGCTCCGTCATTTGTCAGTATGAGAAGCCCCTCTGTGTCTATATCAAGACGGCCTACGGGAAATGCATCAAAATGCATATATTCTTTTGGTATAAGATCACATACTATGGGCAGATGCTTGTCGTATGTTGCGCTTACATATCCTTGGGGTTTGTTTAGCATAAGATATATAAACTCCCGGTATATTACAGGTTTATCCCCTATTTTTATTTCATCAAGGGTTTCATTTATGTGATTAGAAGGGTCTTTTGCAATTTTTCCGTTTACTCTAACAGTTCCGCATTTTAGGAGCTGTTTGATTTCTTTTCGGCTTCCTATACCGCAAGAAGCCAGGAATTTATCAAGACGCATATATATTCTCCTTTTGTGAAGATTATCTGTTATCATTATAATATGTAACAAACAGAACATGCAAGGAAAAACATCCAAAATGTGGACAAATTTATGGGAATTTAGAAAAAATATGAACAAAATGCTTGATTTTGCTGTTATATGAAATATTTTTGTTGACAAATAAAATGCGATAGTATATAATTAAGTGTGATTTTCAGTCGGCAATTTATTTATGACAAGATACCACACTCCGTTTTGTACGCGGCGGACCCGATAGCAATGCCCGGCATTGCTCAGGCAGAAATCCTGAATTTCGGAAGGCAGATACAGTTTTTGCTATATTTGCTCAAGTGTATATTATCAGAAATCTTGTCAGTTTCAGCTGTACTATTTTAAGGAGGTGTAGAGTTAATGAAAAGAACATTCCAGCCTAACGTAAGACACAGAAGCAAGGTTCACGGCTTCAGAGCAAGAATGAGTGACAGAAACGGCAGAAAAGTTTTAGCTCGCAGAAGATTAAAGGGTAGAAAAGTTTTATCCGCTTAATTTTGCCGAAACGATTGGGTGTTTGGCTCAATCCTACAAGATACAAATATTGTAGGGAACGGTCTTTAAGCTTTGGTACATCTATAGTGTGCTCTGGCTTTGGATGGAGTATTGGCTCCGACCGTTCCGTTTTTTGTAATAGGGGGAATTTGTATGAAGGGAACGGTTAAGTTAAACCGGGAATTTGTCTATGCGTACAAAAAAGGCAAAAAAGTGGTTTCCGACTGTATGGTTTTTCATTATTACAAAAACAGAACCGATTCAAATCACCTTGGTATCACGGTGTCCAAGGCAGTTGGAAAGGCACACGACAGGAATCGTGCAAAAAGGCTTATTCGTGCCGCCTACCGTGAATGTATGCCCAAAACACAGACAGGCTATAATGTGATTATAGCCGCAAGGTCAAAAATGGCATATGTACCCTATGAAAGGGTAATTTCTTCGATGAAATATTGTATAGAAAAGTCTGAACTTGTATGAAAAAGATACTTATTTGCATAATTAAATTCTACCGCAAAAAGATATCACCCCTAAAGAAGCCTTGCTGCAGATTCTATCCAACCTGCTCGGATTATGCCTTGCAGGCGGTTACGAAATACGGAGCACTAAAGGGTTCATATCTTGCTTTAAGACGCATCCTTAAGTGTCATCCTTTTCACGAGGGTGGCTATGATCCGTTAAAATAGGAGGATATCAGATGAGTTATATATATAAAGCGTTTGGATTTATGCTAAACCTTATATACGGAATTATAGAAAACTATGGTATATCTATAATTTTACTTACTTTGCTTATAAAGATTATTGTTCTTCCTCTTACGCTTAAGCAACAAAAATCCATGACCAAAATGCAGAAAATGCAGCCTAAGCTAAAGGAGATTCAGGAAAAATATAAAGACGATAAAGATAAAACAGCTCAGGAGACAATGAAGCTATACAAGGAGTATGGTGTAAGCCCAATGGGCGGTTGTCTGCCTTTGCTTATACAATTCCCTATACTTATTGCGTTTTATCAGGTTATTCAAAAACCTGTGCAGTATGTGTTGGGATATTCTCCCAGCCAAATTGAAAAATTTTGTTCTAAATTCGGAATTTCGGCAAAGAGCGGAGGCGCTCAGATTTCTCTGGCAGAAAAAATGGGCGAACTTAACTTTGACTTTTTTGGAATTGACCTTGCAGCCGTTCCCTGGGATGAGATTAAAGCCTTTATGGCAGGCAAATTGGGAATAATAGCTCTTACAGCGCTTGTTATTCCTATATTGGCGTGTGTTACGACATATCTTACAAGTAAGGTTAGTACAGCCGTAAACCAAACAAATAAGCAAGAAAAGAAAGAAAACAAACCGCAGAGAGTGCTTTCTCCCGACCAGAAGAAAACAGGAGAAAACACGGGTGAATCTGTGACAAAATCTATGGGATATATGATGCCCATTATGACATTGTTCTTGACATTCACTTTTCCTGCTGCATTGGGCTTGTATTGGACCGTTTCCAATGTGCTCTCTATCGTGCAGACTGTGCTTTTGAACGGATATTACAACAGAAAACTTGCTTTAGAAATTGAAGTGCAGGACAGAATCCGTGAGCAAAAAATACAGGAAAGAATGAAAAAGTACAATATCAAAAAGAAAAAAAGAGGTTGATAAAATGACTAATACAATAGAGAAAACAGCAAAAACAAAAGAAGAGGCAATACAGCTTGCACTTACAGAAATAGGCGCTACACTTGATGAAGTGGAAGTAGAAGTTGTAGAAGAAGGCACAAAGGGATTTCTCGGAATTGGCAGCAAAGATGCAGTTGTAAAGGTTACATACAACGATTCTTCTGCAAAAAGAGCAGAGAAGTTTTTGGGAAGACTTTTTGAAATTATAGGTGAAGAAGTAAAAATAGATGTAACCAAGGATAAAGAGAATCTTTCGGTGGAACTTTCCGGACCCGATATGGGGATAGTAATCGGTAAAAGAGGAGAGACTTTAGATGCCCTTCAACATCTCACAAGCCTTGTTGTAAACCGAGGAGATATGGATTTTGTAAAGGTATCTGTAGATACTGAAAACTATCGCGAAAAGAGAATAAAAACCTTGGAAAATCTTGCAAAAAAACTGGCTGCAAAGGTTGAAAAAACAGGAAGAAAGACATCCCTTGAACCAATGAGTGCATATGAAAGAAGAATTATTCACTCCACTCTTCAGGACCACCAGAGTGTAACAACATACAGCATTGGTCAGGGAACAAGACGCAAGGTAGTTATTGACCTTAAAAAAGACTGATATTAAAAAATCGTTAAAGGTTGCCGATTGGTTTGCCGAATAAGTACACGGCTGCCTTAGAGCAACCTTTTTTGTTTTTGTGACAAATAAGAAAAAGGAGCAGTTGTTATGAAGTTTGACGATACAATAGCCGCTGTATCTACACCTCAAGGAAGAGGAGGAATATCAATAATCCGTATAAGCGGTGTTGATGCCATAAAAGTTGCAGACAGAGTGTTTAAAAATGAATACGGAAAAACACTGATTTCGGCAAAAAGCCATACCATAACTCATGGATTTGCCGTAAGAAATGACGGTTCCGAAATAGATGAGGTTCTTGTATCTGTAATGAGAGCTCCCAATACTTATACCAGAGAAGATATTGCAGAAATAAATTGCCATGGAGGACTTATAAGTACAAAAGAGATTCTTTCCTCTGTTCTTAAATGCGGTGCAAGACTTGCTGAACCGGGAGAATTTACCAAAAGAGCGTTTTTAAACGGAAGAATGGACTTGTGCGAAGCGGAGTCTGTTATTGATATTATAAATGCAAAAACCTCCGAAGCTCACTTAGTGTCTGTCCATCAGCTTAAAGGCTCTGTTTCGGAAAGTATAGGTCGGGTGAGGGAAAAGCTCCTTACTCTCACAGCACATTTGCAGGTTCTTATAGACTTTGCAGACGAGGATTTGGAGCCGTTGTCTGATGAAGAGTATCTTGATGGTCTTAAATCCTGCCTGAGTGATGTGGATAAACTTCTTAAAACAGCTCAAAGAGGCAAAATACTAAAAGAAGGCGTAAAAACTGCAATAGTAGGAAAACCAAATGTTGGTAAATCTTCACTTCTTAATCTTTTGTACGGTGAAGAAAGAGCAATAGTTACCGATATAGAAGGTACCACAAGAGATTCCATTGAGGAGAGCGTGTCTTTGGGTGGGGTAATGCTTATTCTTGCTGATACTGCAGGCATAAGAGAAACATCAGATACTATAGAAAAAATAGGTGTGGAAAAATCGAAAACTCTTATGGATGAAGCTGATTTGGTAATATTTATGGCGGATGCCATGCGTCCTTTGGATGAAAATGATGAATATATTATTAAATTTCTTAAGAACAAGAATACAATCATACTTATAAACAAATCCGAAGATGAAATTATATGTGACACAAAAAAACTTATGGAAATATCGGATAAAGTTATAGAATTTTCTGTTAAAACTCAAAAAGGTCTTAGCGAGCTGGAAGATACGGTTTCTAAAATGTTTTCTGTTGGGAAAATTGAAATCGACAATAATGCAATTATTACGAATATACGACATCGTGATGCTCTTGAAAAGGCAAAGGAAGCTCTTGTAAGTGCAATAGGAGCAATAGAAGCGGGAATAGAACTTAATATGACATTTATAGATATAGAAAATGCAATATCGTCTTTGGGAGAAATAACCGGGCAGACGGTAGGAGAAGAAATCGTAGACAAGATTTTCCACAGTTTTTGTGTAGGGAAATAACCATAAGGGAAGTTGGGATAAAAATGGCAGAATATTTTGCTGGCAAATATGATGTTGCCGTAATAGGCGGAGGGCATGCCGGCTGCGAAGCGGCTCTTGCTTCTGCGAGACTTGGTGCAAAAACAATTCTTTTCGTTATAAATATGGATACTCTTGCCAACATGCCTTGCAATCCTTGTATAGGAGGAACAGCCAAGGGACACCTTGTGAGAGAGATAGATGCTCTGGGCGGAGAAATGGGGAAAAATGCGGACAAGACCTTTATACAGTCGCGGATGCTCAACAAGGGTAAAGGTCCTGCTGTATACAGCTTGCGTGTACAATCCGACAGAAGAAAATATCAGGACGAAATGAAGCATACTCTGGAAAACACACCAAATTTGGATGTAAAACAAGCAGAGATAACACAGATAGGTTTTGATGATAACAAATGCGTAAAAAGCGTACTTACAAAAATAGGTGCAAGATTTGAAGTAAAGTGCGCTATAATTGCTACAGGTACTTTTCTTAAGGGAAAGGTAATAGTGGGCGATGTAAGCTATGAAAGTGGACCTGACGGCGTATTTCCTTCAAATGAGCTTTCGGAGTGTCTCAAAAATGCAGGCATAGAATTAAGGCGTTTTAAAACAGGAACACCTGCCAGAGTTAATCGAAACAGTGTGGATTTCAGCAAGATGGAAGTTCAACAGGGTGATGAAGAAATTGTTCCGTTTTCATTTGAAACAGACAATCTCGGAGAAAACAAGGTGGTTTGCCACCTCACATATACAACACCGAAAACTCATAAAATTATAAAAGATAATCTTCATCGTTCACCATTATACAGCGGCATGATAGAGGGCATAGGCCCAAGATATTGTCCTTCTATAGAGGACAAAGTTGTCAGGTTTCAAGATAAAGAGAGACACCAGCTTTTTGTAGAGCCTATGGGGTTGGATACCGAAGAAATGTATATTCAGGGGTTTTCCAGTTCCTTGCCTGAAGAAGTTCAGATTGAAATGCTTCATTCAGTTCCGGGTCTTGAAAATGCCAAGATGATGCGTACCGCATATGCCATAGAGTATGACTGCATAGATTCCACAAACCTTAGAGCAACTTTGGAATTCAAAATGTTCCCCGGTCTTTACGGTGCCGGACAGTTTAATGGAAGTTCCGGATACGAAGAAGCCGCAGCACAGGGACTTATAGCCGGAATCAATGCTGCACTCAAATGCCTTGGAAGAGAAGAGTTTACTTTGGACAGAAGCGAATCATATATAGGAACTTTGATAGATGACCTTACTATAAAGGGTACTAATGAGCCATACAGAATGATGACAAGCAGGAGTGAATACAGACTTCTTTTGAGGCAGGACAATGCAGATTTGCGTCTTACACCAAAGGGATACAGAATCGGACTTATATCACAAGACAGATATGACAAATTCCTTGAAAAGAAAAGGAAAATAGAAGATGAAATACACAGAGTAGAGAATACATCTGTAGGACCTGTAAAAAAGGTGCTTGAGCTTCTTTGCAAATATAACAGTACGCCAATAACTACAGGTATTAAACTCGGCGAACTTATACGCCGACCGGAGCTTAATTATGATGTTTTAAAATCGATAGATTTTAAAAGGCCAGACCTTGACAAATATGAAGCAGAGCAGGTCAACATACAAATTAAGTACGATGGGTACATCAAAAAGCAGATAGCACAGGTTAAACAGTTTAAAAAACTTGAGCAAAAGAAAATTCCGGCGGAAATCGATTATTATGATGTGTATGGCTTGAGAATAGAAGCGCGGCAGAAGCTTGATAAAATTCGGCCGGAATCTATAGGTCAGGCTTCCAGAATATCTGGTGTTTCGCCTGCAGATATGAATGTGCTTATGGTATACTTGCAGGGGAAAAACGGTTAATATAATTCAAAAATATTGAACCCCGGAGCTTTTAATTAAATATAGAAAGGCTACGAAATGCTATGTCACTTAAACAGATACTTTTGGATAATAACATAAACGAAAATATTGCACACGATTTTGAAACATACTATAAGCTTCTTTATGAATGGAACCAAAGAATCAATCTTACTGCTATAACCGATGAAGACGATGTGGCAATCAAACACTTCCTTGATTCTTTGAATGCAGCAAATGGTATGGTAAAAGAGGGAATGAAAGTAATTGATGTAGGAACAGGAGCGGGATTTCCCGGACTACCCATAAAAATTGCAAATCCACAAATTGAACTAACATTAGTGGATTCCCTTAACAAAAGGATTAACTTTTTAAATGAAGTTGTGTCTCATCTTGGTCTTGAAAATGTTGAAACAGTGCATTCCAGAGCAGAAGAACTGGGTGTAAATAAGAATTACAGAGAAATGTATGATATGTGTGTGTCAAGAGCTGTTGCAAATCTTACAACACTTTGTGAATTGTGTTTGCCTTTTGTAAAAAACGGAGGGCTTTTTGTAAGTCTTAAGGGACCAAAAGCACAAGAGGAAGCAGAAGAAGCAAAAAATGCCATAAAACTTCTGGGAGGAGAGCTTGAAAAAATAGAAAATTATGATTTATCCGACACGGATTTAAATCATAATATAGTGGTGATAAAAAAGATATCGCATACACCGACAAGATATCCCCGTAAGGCGCCAAAACCGGCAAAAGAACCGCTCTATTGAGGCGGTTCTTATTTTTTTATGTCTTTTTTTACCGAACAGTTTTTGTTTCTTTTTTCAAAAAGAAATGTTAAAATATTTACATAAGCAGTTGAGTTGGTATCTGAGTATTTTTGGGTGTGCGTTTTTATGCCACAGTATTGTAAAACATTTGCAGCTGCTTAAGAACACGGGGGAAAACCCCCGTATAGTTAATATACAAAAAGGAGGAAGCTTTGTGGAGATACTAAAGAAGGTAAAGGCACAGTTTATTACTGGAGAGGTGTCGGCATATAACAAAGCCGCATCGGGCACAATATCACAACTGCCTATACATCTTGTAATGCCAAACCCCAACCAACCCCGAAGAACATTTAACCACGATGCATTAAAGGAACTATCCGAATCTATACGGCAATATGGAGTAATCCAACCGGTTACTGTTCGTAAAATGCGAGAGGGAACTTACGAGCTTATTGCAGGAGAAAGACGACTAAGGGCGGCATCTCTTGCAGGACTTCTCAAAATTCCTGCAATAGTTATAGAAATGGAAGAGGAAGACAGCGCCATTGTAGCACTTGTAGAAAACATACAAAGACAAAATCTTTCTTTTATGGAGGAGGCTTTTGCATATAGGCAGCTGCTTGATAAGTGTAACCTCACACAAGAAGAGCTTGCAAGAAAAATAGGCAAGACACAGTCTGCTGTTGCAAACAAAATCCGACTTTTAAAACTTCCTCAAAGTATTAGGGAAATCATAAAGGACAACTCTTTATCAGAAAGACACGCCAGAGCTCTTTTGCGTCTTGACAATGAGGAAAAACAAATTTATGCTGCAAGGCGAATAGTAGATTTTTCTTTAAGTGTAAAGCAAACGGATGACCTCATAGACAAAATTATACGGTTTGGCATAGAAGAAAGGCCGGCAGAAAAAATAAGAAAATCCATCGCAGATGTCAGGGTGTTTTTTAAAACCATATCCAGGGCTGTTTCACTGATGAATGAAAAGGGAATAGAAGCAACTGCACAAAAAGACGAAACAGACACTTACTATGAGTACATAATACGAATACAAAAGGTCTAATATGACAAATTCAATAAATCCTCCAAAGCATCGCAGGGATAATTGTTCCACATG
>JAZTYV010000022.1:0-29400 GCA_045637145.1 Clostridia bacterium
CACATGGAACAATTATCTTTTGCGATGCTTTATTTAAGAGATACTTAATAAAAAATGTTCCACATGGAACATTTTTTGAAAAAACACAGAAAAACTCAAATTTTTTACAAAAAACTATTTAAAAACAAATATATTTGTGGTACAATAAATACATATATACATAGTTGGAACCAAGAGGTGAATTTATGGGTAAATGTATAGCGGTCGCCAATCAAAAGGGCGGAGTCGGAAAAACCACAACAAGCGTCAATCTAAGCTCTTGTCTTGCCGCATATGGCAGAAAGGTTCTTCTTATAGACACCGATCCTCAGGGCAATGCATCAAGCGGTGTTGGGCTTGTAAAAGAAGAAATCCAAAAGAGTGTTTATGATGTTATTATAAATGGATATGATATTTCCGATGTAACTGTAAAAACAGAGTATCACAATCTTTTCGTTTGTCCTTCCAACATAAATCTTGCGGGGGCAGAAATAGAATTGGTGGGCGAAGAAAACAGAGAATTTCTGTTGAAAGAGGCTTTAAGTAAAGTAAAAGACGAATACGACTTTGTTATTATAGATTGTCCGCCGTCACTCGGACTTCTTACTCTCAATTCGTTTGTGTGCGCAGACAGTGTAATCATTCCCATTCAGTGCGAATATTATGCACTTGAGGGATTAAGTCAACTTACAAATACCGTACGAAAAATTAAGTCGGCATTTAATCCCGAACTGGAAATAGAGGGTGTATTGCTTACCATGTATGACACAAGAACAAACCTTTCAGTTCAAGTTGCCAGAGAGGTAAAAAAATACTATGGACCAAAACTTTATAAATCTGTAATACCGCGCAATGTGCGCCTTAGCGAGGCGCCAAGCTTTGGACAACCTATAAATATATATGATAAAAACTCCAAAGGAAGTGCCTGCTATATGAGTTTGGCATCGGAGGTTATTGCAGCAAACACGAAAAGAGGTGAGCCTTAAATGGCAAAAAAGAGCTTAGGAAGGGGCCTTGATGCACTGCTTGGCGAGGAAAAAGCGGACGATATCATAGCTCCGAAATCTCCCGAGAGAGCAGGAGAGTATATAGAAGATATCAAAATAATAGAAATTGAACCAAACCCGTTGCAGCCGCGAAATCATTTTGACGAGGAAAGTCTGGACGAGCTTGCAATGTCTATTAAGGAGCATGGTGTTATAACTCCTATAATAGTAAAGAAGACTGACAATGGTTTTTATCAGATAGTTGCAGGAGAAAGGCGATGGAGGGCATCAAAAAAAGCAGGACTTAAAAAAATTCCTGCCATAGTAAAGAGCTTTTCCGAAATGCAAACTCAAGAAGTTGCATTGATTGAAAATCTGCAAAGAAAAGACTTAAATCCTGTGGAAGAAGCTATGGGGTACAAAAAACTTATGGACGACTTTTGTCTTACACAAGAGGAAATATCCAGAAAAATGGGCAAGAGCAGAAGCTCTGTGGCAAACAGTCTAAGGCTGCTTTCTCTTCCGCCTGAAGTTCTCACACTTTTAAAAGAGGGCGACATTTCTTTTGGACACGCAAAGGTAATTCTTTCTGCAGAAACACAAAATAAGCAAAACGAAATTGCAAACATTGTTGTTAAAGAAGGGCTTAGTGTAAGGGCAACCGAAGAGCTTTTGAAAAAGAAGCCAAAAGATACAAAAAAAGAGAGAAAGATAGATTTGAATTTACAGCTTGCTTTTAGAGAAATAGAAAAATCAATGTCTGCTTCTCTTGGAACAAGTGTAAAAATTTCTTCCAAGGGCAAAAAGGGAATAATACAAATTGAATATTATTCTTCGGAAGAACTTGAGAGATTAACAAAAATCCTTAACAGAAAATAAACGGCGTTTTTATAATTTTGCGAAATTGAGAACAAAACGCTTAAAAACCCGTCTTCTGTATTGAACTTTTCTGCAAGGTGCAATATGATTTCACATCTATTGCCAAAAATGTCTTAAAAGGGCAATTTTGGCTTTATGACAAGGGGTGGTAAACTTGAGGCAAAACACAAAATTTATTTGGATTTATGGATTGATTTTATTTTCGTTTGCGCTTATTTTAATTTTGTTTGCGGGTCTTACTCAAAAAGAGTCGGCACATGAGGAAGAAAAACTCAGCCGAAGTCTTTCTTCGCTTGCTAAGGAAAATTCTACGCTTATTGCCGAAAGAGATAATTTGCAGGCTGCTGTGAATGAACTTCAGATTAAGCTTGATGAAATGACACAAAAAAAGGAAAGCTTTTATGAGGAGAAAGAAACCGCAATAATCGGATATGGTGGCAATTCAGATGTTACAAGAACTTTGATAAGTGCATATCTGGAGAAAACAAGAGGAAATGTTGATGCTGCAAAATCGCTTGTGTTAAAGCTTGACAGATCTTCGATGACCATCGCACAAAAAAATCTTTATAATACAATAATAGAGGAGTGACAATTATGTTAGACATTAGACTTTTAAGAACAGAAACAGAAAGAGTAAAAGCTGCTCTTTCCAGAAGAAAAGAAGAGGTCGATATTGATGAAATATTGGCGCTTGATGCTTCCAAAAGAGAAGTTATATTTGAAGTAGAAGGTTTAAAGAGCAAGCAGAATGAGGTTAGCAAAAAGATTCCCGCAATGAAGAAGGCAGGAGAAGATGTTGCTCCGATTTTTGCTGAAATGAAGGAATTGTCGGATAAAATAAAAGAGTTGGACGAAAAGGTAAGAGAACTTGACGAAGCTATAAATACTAAAATGCTTACAATTCCAAATCTTCCAAACGAAGATGTGCCTGACGGAAACACAGACGAAGATAATGTAGAAATCAGGAAGTTCATGGAACCCACAGAATTTACATTTGAGCCAAAAGCTCACTGGGATGTAGGTTCTGCACTGGGTATAATTGATGCACCTACAGCAGGAAAGGTTACAGGAACAAGATTTACTTTCTACAAAGGCTTGGGTGCGCGCCTTGAAAGAGCGGTAATCAATTTTTATCTGGATACACATACTACAGAAAGCGGATACACAGAAATATTCCCTCCATATATGGTTCACAGAAGAAGCATGGTAGGAACAGGACAGCTCCCTAAGTTTGAAGAAGATGCATTTAAAGTTCAGGGAACCGACTACTTCCTTATTCCTACAGCAGAAGTTCCTGTTACAAATATGTACAGAGATGAGATTTTAGATGGAGCGTCTCTGCCAATTAAACATGTTGCATATTCTGCTTGCTTTAGAGCAGAAGCAGGAAGTGCAGGGAAGGATACAAGGGGTCTTATAAGACAGCATCAGTTCAACAAAGTTGAACTTGTTAAGTTTGTTAAGCCGGAAGATTCCTACCAAGAACTCGAAAAGCTTACAAATGATGCAGAGAAGGTGTTGAGGCTTCTTAAGATTCCCTACAGAGTAGTAGCTATTTGTGTGGGTGATCTTGGATTTACTGCTGCAAAAAAATATGATATCGAGGTTTGGATGCCAAGCTATGGAAGATATGTAGAGATATCCTCTTGCTCTAATTTTGAGGATTTCCAGGCAAGAAGAGCAAATATCAAATTCAAAAATTCTCCCAAGGATAAAGCACAGTATGTACACACCTTAAACGGAAGCGGTGTAGCAATTGGAAGAACGGTAGCTGCAATTTTGGAAAATTTCCAAAACGAAGACGGTTCTGTTACAATTCCGGATGTACTTGTTCCTTATATGGGCGGCGAAAAAACAATTAAGTAATAGAGGATTTTAAAACTTATGAAACAAAACAATATTGTGCCCCCCCAAGATATAGACCGTCAGAAAAAGATTATGGAGTATGTTGCATCCCTAAATAAAGGACTTTCTAAAAAAGCTTTTATTGAAACATATGGGTGTCAACAAAATGTAAGCGACTCAGAAATTATAAGAGGAATGCTTGATGCTATGGGGTATACCATAACACATGACAAGGAAGAGGCGGACTTTATAATTTACAACACATGTGCGGTAAGAGAAAACGCCGAACTAAAAGTGTATGGAAATCTTGGGGCACTTAAGCACTTAAAGAACAGAAAACCCGATGTAATAATGGCAGTTTGCGGTTGTATGATGCAACAAGAAAGTGTTAAAGAACAAATCCGCAAAAAATATAGGCATATAGACATAGTCTTTGGCACACATTCTCTTTACCGCTTTCCTGAAATTGTTTCGAAAGTAATTACAGAAAAAGTAAGAGTAATGGATGTTGTTGATTGCGATGGATTTATTGCTGAAGAGCTTCCTGTAAAAAAAGCAGAGGGTCCGTGCGCCTGGATTTCTGTTATGTATGGATGCAATAATTTTTGTTCTTACTGTATAGTTCCCTATGTAAGAGGAAGAGAAAGAAGCCGTGAAAAAGAAAACATATTAAAAGAAGTAAGAGATGCTGCAAAACGCGGATGTAAAGAAGTTACTCTTTTAGGTCAAAATGTAAATTCGTATGGCAATGACCTTGACGAAAGCATAGATTTTGCAGATTTACTCACCTTGGTATGTGAGGTTTCGGGCATAGAGAGGGTGCGCTTTATGACCAGTCATCCCAAGGATATAAGCGACAAGCTTATAGAAACAATGGCAAAGGAACCTAAGATATGCAAACAGCTTCATCTTCCCATACAGGCAGGAAACAACAGGGTACTAAACTCCATGAACCGCCGATACACAAGGGAAAGTTACATGGAAAAAATAAATAAAATAAAGAAAAAAATGCCAGACATAACTTTAACTACGGATATTATAGTAGGTTTTCCGGGAGAAACAACCAAGGAGTTTGAAGATACATTGACGGTGCTTAAGGAAGTCCGTTATGACACAATTTTTTCTTTCATATATTCAAAACGCCCCGGAACTCCTGCTGCACAAATGGAAGATGTGATTTCTCCCGAAGAAAAGAAGAGTAATTTTGACAGAATGCTTGCTCTCCAGGATGAGATTTCAAAAGAAAAAAATCTTGCTTTGGAGGGAAAAATTTTAAAAGTACTTGTGGAAGGCAAGAGCAAAAACAATGATGATTATCTTACAGGGAAAACAGAAGGCGGAAAAACCGTCAATTTTAAAGGCGACTTTGGTTTAATAGGCAGTTTTGCAGATGTTGAAATTACAGATGCAAAAACATGGTCGCTTATGGGAAAAACAGTTTAAGAATAGGAAAGAGTGAAAAATATGAATGATATTATAGAAAAAGCAAGAGAGCTTGGACAAATGATTGCAGATAGTGATGAAATAAAGGCACTCAAGGGTGCAGAGGAACTTCAGCTTGCAGACCCTGCTGCACAGGAACTCATGATGGAGTATGCCAATGCCAGAGAGCAGGCAGCCAAAAAGGCGCAGGACCCCAACACGACAAAGGAATCCTTTGAACAAATACAAAACGATATGGAGAAGGCTTTTCAAAAACTTATGACAAACGACAACATTAAACGCTATGTAGAAGCAAATAATGCATTTAAAATGCTTATAGATCAGGTTAACGCAATAATTGCATACTATGTTAAAGGTGAAGAACAACAGGGAGGGTGCTCCGGTAATTGTACAAGCTGCCAGGGATGTAAATAAATTAAGCAAATAAGGACAGAAGAGAAATGAAATCAAAAGTATCACCTATGATGCAGCAGTATTTGGATATTAAAGAACAATATGAAGATTGCATACTTTTCTTCCGTTTGGGAGATTTTTATGAAATGTTCTACGATGATGCCATTACTGCTTCGGAAATACTTGAAATAACACTTACGGGCAAAGACTGCGGTCAGGAAGAAAGGGCACCCATGTGCGGAGTGCCTTATCATAGTGCACAGAATTATATTGCCAAGCTTATAAAAAACGGCAAAAAAGTAGCAATATGCGAGCAAGTAGAGGATCCTAAAGAGGCAAAAGGTATAGTTAAAAGAGATGTAATCCGCGTTGTAACGCCCGGTACTGCAAATTTAGATGCTGTCCTTACTTCTGATGAAAACAACTTCCTTGCCTGTGCATACATAGAAGATAATTACTATGGGCTGTCGCTTTGCGATGTAACAACAGGTGAGCTTATAACTACAGAAGGCCCAAATGACCCTGTAGAAAATCAACTTACAGATATATTGGCTTGTTTTAAACCAAAAGAAGTAATAATAAACGACAAAGGATATAAAAACAACAATGCAATATTAGAGCTTAAAAGCCGCTTTGACTTCTATGAAAGTTTTATACCTGAGGAGTATTTTGACTTAGAAAAAGGGCGGGACTTTGTTTATTCAAAGTTTAACAATTCAAAAGAAAATGATGTGTTAAAAGACAAGGATTATTCAATACGATCGTTAAATGGTATTTTTGAATATTTGAATGAAACACAAAAAATAGATTTGTCTCATATAGAGAATGTGATTTTTTATAAAAACTGTGACTATATGGAGATAGATATGTCTTCGCGCCGCAACCTGGAACTTACAGAAACCATGAGGGACAAATCCAAAAGAGGCTCTCTTTATGGCATTCTTGATAAAACAAAGACGGGTATGGGTGCAAGAAGACTAAAAGGATGGATTGACAGACCTCTTGTATCGGTGGAGCATATAAACCGCCGTCTTGATGCGGTAGGGGAGTTTGCTCAAAAGCAGGATGTCCGCACCGACCTAAGAGAGTGTCTGAAAAAGGTTAACGATATAGAGCGACTTATAAGCAAGACTGTTTACGGCTCTTGCAATGCCAGAGATTTTATATCTCTTAAGCAGAGCATTGAGGTTTTGCCGGAAATATACAAGGTGATTTCCTTGTGTGAATGCAGCCTTATGAAAGAAGCATATGCAGGATTTGATATGCTAAAGGATGTATATACTCTCCTGGATAATGCAATAGTGGATAAGGATATTCCTTTTACGATTCGTGAGGGTGGAATAATTAAGGACGGCTTTGATAAAGAACTCGACAGGCTTCGTTCTGTTATGAACAACGGAACAGGAATTCTGGCGTCTATTGAAGCAAAGGAAAAAGAAAGAACCGGTATTAAGAATCTTAAAATAAGCTACAATAAGGTATATGGTTATTATATAGAGGTTACGAGGTCGTTTTTAGACCTTGTTCCTCAGGACTACATAAGAAAGCAGACCTTAACCGGATCTGAAAGATTTATCACTCAGGAATTAAAAGATTTGGAGAACACCATTCTTGGAGCAAGAGAAAGAGTTAATGACCTTGAATATGAGGATTTTATGTATGTTCGCTCGGAAATCAACAAAAACTCTTATCGTCTCAAGAAAATGGCAGAACTTATAAGTGTGACAGATGTTTTGTGTGCCTTAGCAGAGGTTTGTGTTACAAACGGATATGTTCGTCCTCAGATAGATGAAGGAAACGAAATATCCATAGAGGGCGGAAGACATCCTATTGTTGAACACAGCAGTTTTTCGTCTTCGATGTTTGTTCCCAATGACACATATTTAAATACAACGGACAGCAGATTTTCTATAATTACAGGTCCAAATATGGCTGGAAAATCAACATATATGAGACAAACCGCCATAATAACTCTTATGGCACAGATGGGGTCGTTTGTTCCTGCAAAAAATGCCAAGATAGGAATTGTGGACAAAATATTCACAAGAATAGGTGCATCAGATGATTTGGCATCGGGACAGAGTACCTTTATGGTTGAAATGAATGAAGTGGCACATATTCTTAAAAACGCAACACCCAGAAGTCTTCTAATATTGGATGAAATCGGCAGAGGAACAAGCACCTTTGACGGACTTTCAATTGCATGGGCAGTGGTTGAATACATATGCACCAAAATAGGCGCAAAATCTCTCTTTGCAACGCATTATCATGAGCTTATAGAACTTGAACAGCAAATAGAAGGAATAAAAAACTATTCTGTTGCTGTTAAAAGAAGAGGAGAAGACATCACATTTTTAAGAAAAATTGTACGGGGCGGAACGGATGACAGCTTTGGTATAGAGGTTGCAAATCTTGCAGGTGTACCAAAACAGGTAATAGACAGGGCAAGAGAGGTTCTGTCTGCTGTGGAAAACGGCGAAAGAAACACAAAAACTACAATGGAAGAAAAACTTGACAAAGTACACGAGCAAAAGATAAAATCTGCTGAACTGTATGACACAATAATGTCTATAGATATATCTACACTTACACCGCTTGAAGCAATGAATGAGTTGTTTGTACTTCAAAAAAAGGTAGGCGAATTGAGTGAAAATTAACATACTTCCATCTGAAATAGCCAATATGATAGCCGCGGGCGAGGTTGTGGAACGCCCTGCATCAGTAGTAAAGGAGCTTGTGGAAAATTGTATTGATGCAGGTGCTACAAGTATTACTGTGGAAATAAAAAAGGGCGGAATACCATATATAAGAGTTACCGATAACGGCTCGGGAATAGAAGCAGATGAAGTTGTAACCGCTTTTAAGAGACATGCGACCAGCAAAATTAAAACTGCTGCAGATCTTGATGCCATAGCAACTTTGGGCTTTAGAGGTGAGGCTCTTGCAAGTATTGCTGCGGTAGCGCGGGTAGAGGTGTTTTCCAAGACTGCGTTTGCTAAGCACGGCAGATGTGTGGTTATAGAGGGCGGCGAGGTTATTGAAAATGATGATGCAGGATGCCCCGATGGAACAACTATGATTGTCCGCAATTTGTTCTTCAATACTCCTGCCAGAATGAAATTTTTAAAAAATGATGCCACAGAAACAGGTTATGTTACAGAAGTTATAAACAAACTTGTAATAAGCCATCCCGAAGTTAGTTTTCGCTATATAAATAATGGAAAAACAGTATTGTCTTCCAATGGAGACGGAAAGCTAATTAGCAGTATATACACAGTTTTCGGAAAGGATTATTCTTCCAATATGACAGAGGTGTCCTATGAGGAAGCGGGATTTAAGGTTACAGGATATGTGGGAAACTCCCGTCTTGCCCGAAAGGACAGAAGACATCAGATATTTTTTGTAAATTCAAGAAACATAATGTCAAGAATAATGAGCGCAGCAGTTAGTGAAGCATACAAAAACACAATTATGACGGGACATTTTCCTGTTTGTGTGCTAAAAGCCGATGTTGACCCGAAGACCGTTGATGTAAATGTTCATCCTTCCAAAATTGAAGTTAGATTTGCAGATGAAAAAAGGGTATATAGTATGATTTACTGGGCAGTAAAAAATGCCCTTACAGATAAAAAATATGTTCCTGAATTTGAAATAAAAAGTTCTTTAGGTCACAAAAGTGCCGATGGAAACATAGTTAAAAACGCACCCGCATACGAGAGTTCAAAGCAACTGGAAATAGATTTTTTAAAAGAATCATACATAGATAACACCGGCTGTGAAAAACAAGAAAATCTCAAACAACAGGCGCAGATTGTACAAAAGTCGTTTCCATTGGAAAAGGCGGACACGAACTCCCTGTTTTTTGATTCGCCGAACAAGCTCTATGACAATACAGAGAAAAATGATGACAATGAAAAAAAAGAAACTGACAGCGATGTTTCTCGTTTCTCGCACAACATAAAAACTCAAGAAATGACAATGCAAAGGAAAATTTCTCAAGATATTTCTTTCACTTTGCACCATAATACAGATGAAAAAAAAGATGAGGGCATAACTTCTTCAAAAGTTGTGGCAGATGTTGATTTTAAGCTCATAGGTCAAGCTTTTGGAACATTTATTCTTATTCAAAAAGACAATGAACTTCTTGTAATAGATCAGCACGCGGCTCACGAAAGAATATATTTTGAAGAGCTTTTAAAAGAGTTTGAAACAGATGTGGTTTCTTCGCAGATGATGCTTTTGCCTGTTACCATGGTGTTATCTCCCACAGAGACGGCAGCTGTAAACGAAAATAAGTCTTTCTTTTCGCAGCTTGGATTTGAGGTGGAGGACTTTGGACAAAACAGTATTATTGTCCGTTCCACACCCGGCACTCTTGAGGAACAGGATATAAAGGATTGCATTTCTCAGATTATAACACTTGTTCTGAAACACAAAAACAACATAGCAAGAGAAATGTACGGGGAAGCATTGCATATGATAGCTTGCAAAAAGGCGCTGAAAGGTAATACGATATTAAATGAGCAGGAACAGAAGGTTCTTGCTGAAACGGTACTGTCTTTCGGGGATGGAATAAACACTTGTCCTCACGGCAGACCTATAATGATAAAAATGTCAAAGTATAGTTTGGAAAAACAATTTAAACGGATAATATAGCTATGAATAAACCAAAAGTTATTTTAATTGCAGGACCTACTGGAGTTGGTAAAACATCGGCTTCCGTACATTTGGCAAAAAAACTTGATACACATATAATATCTTGTGATTCAATGCAAATTTACAAAGGGATGGATATAGGCACAGCCAAAGTTACACCCTTTGAGGCCCAAGGTGTGGTTCACTACATGACAGATATTGCAGACCCCAAGTGCAATTTCAGTGTGTGCGATTATGTAAGCATGGCAACACCTTTGATTTATGAAATTTCCAAAAAACAAAGGACGGCACTTGTTGTTGGCGGAACAGGGCTGTATGCCGACTCACTTATTAAGGGAATTGAATATAAAAAAGATGCAGTTGCGGACAAGAATTACAGAGAAGAAATGCTTGAGCTTTGTAAAAAAGAGGGCCCGGGGTACATACATAAACTTTTGAAAGAAGTTGATTCCGAAAGTGCAGACAATATACATCCAAACAATGTAAAAAGAGTCATACGCGCGCTTGAATATCATTATGTAACAGGAGAGAAGATATCCAGCCATAATGAACATACAAAGCAGACAGAAAGCCCTTTTGAATCCATTAGGTTTTATTTTGTAAGAGACAGAGAAAATCTTTATAAACGAATAGATACGCGTGTTGACATAATGATAAAAGACGGTCTTATAGATGAAGTAAAATCTCTTTTGAATAGCGGAGTAACAAGAGACACTACAGCAATGCAGGCATTAGGATATAAAGAAATAGCAGATGCTATAGAAGGAAAATACTCTTTCGATGATGCCGTAGAGCTTATCAAAAAAGGTTCAAGACACTATGCCAAGAGACAAATTACTTGGTTTAAGAGAGATCCTGAGGGCATTTGGTTAAATCTTGATGATTACAACACACCGGAAGAAGTTGCAGATAAGTGCTATACACTCATAGAAGAAAGGAATATGTTATGAAAAAAACCGTAAAAATTCTCATAACAGTTTGGATCGTGTTTTTGGTCATAGTAATAGCCGCAAATATTTTTAGCCGCACCACAAAGCTTGAAATGGTACAACACGGTGAAATGGAAAAATCATATTCGTTCGAGGCAATGGTAATCCGTGACGAAACCGTTATGATTGCGGAAAAAAACGGTGTCCTTGAAACTATGGTTAAAGATAATGAAATGGTACGCAAAAACAAGCATGTTGCAAGTATATTCGAAAGTAAAGTAGATGGAGATACAAAAGCACGGCTTGCAAATGTAAACTTGAGGATTGAGGAGATAACAAAACTAAAGGAAGAGAGCGCTAATCTTGTATCTGCTGGTTTTATGATAGAATCCGCAATAGATGATAAGGTAATAGAGCTTATGTTGGCAATGGAAGAAGGCAACATGGAAAAGGCGATATCGCTAAAAAATGACATCAATCTTTTGAATGACAAGAAAATTGTTTGGAAAAAAGGAGCCGAGTACACGGACAAAATGCTGGAAAGTCTCCTTAAAGAAAAAGAAGAATACGAAAAGAAGCTGGGTAATGCCAAACAAGACTTACTATCGCCTGTTTCGGGAATTTATTCTACCAATATAGATGGATATGAGGAGATTTTGACTTCGGATGCCATAGGAACAATGACCCCCGATGATTTTAATTCGATCAAAAACATGAATATATCCAAAGAAGACATCAAGAAAAACGGCTATCCGTGTAAGATTATAGACAATTTCACATGGTCTGTTGCTTTTATCGCCAAAGAGGAAGAAATATCTAAGCTAAAGACAGGTTCATCTGTATATATACGCAATAGTAATTCGCCTGGTGATTTACAGGCAACAGTAAGCTATATTTCCACCCCATCAAAAGGAAAATATGTTGTTATAGTTACATCAAATGTAAATTGTGATTGGGCAATGAAGGACAGATTTGTAAATATTGACCTTATAAAGAACAAATATTCAGGGCTCAAGATTCCTGTAAAAGCCCTAAGGGTTAAAGACGGCAATGCGGGTGTTTATGTTGTTGTAGATGGTATAGTAAAATTTAAAAAGGCAAAAATTCTCTACAAAGATTCCGTTTATGCAATAGCAGAAGAGGATAATTTGTCTCAAGGAGGAGTTTTGCTTTATGACGAGGTTGTTGTTTCTTCTCCAAGAAAGCTAAAGGTTGGAGATAAGATTTCATAGCAACCATTTAAAAATAAGAAATTGGACAATAAAAATAAAACAAAAAGGTGAAATCAAATGAGTATAAGACAAAATCTGGAGGAAATCACGCAAAACATTGAAAGAGCGTGTAAAAAAAGCGGACGCGACCCTAAGGAAGTAACAATTCTTGCTGTTACCAAGACAATAGATGCTGAAAGAATTAACGAGGCAGTGTCTCTTGGGCTTTGCGACATTGGAGAAAACAGGGTTCAGGAGCTTTTGGCAAAGTATGAGCTTGTAAAGGGAAATGTAAGATGGCATCTTATAGGGCATTTACAGTCCAACAAGGTAAAATATATTGCGGATAAGGTGTGTATGATACATTCTGTGGAGTCTGTGTCCCTTGCCAAAGAAATAGAAAGACAGTGTGCCAAAATAAACAAAGTGATGGATGTTCTGGTAGAGGTTAATGTATCGGGGGAAGAATCCAAAAGTGGTATCACCCCTGATGAAGCGCAGGGTTTTGTCAGAGAAATAAGCTTATTTCCTCACATAAGAGTAAAGGGGCTTATGACAATGGCACCGTTTGGTGCAAAAAATGACGAATTGCGTCAAATTTTTTCAAATTTGTACAAAATTTCTGTTGACATATCGTCTAAAAAATTAGATAATGTTAGTATGGAGTGTCTGTCTATGGGTATGACAGGCGATTATGAAGTTGCCGTGGAGGAAAACTCCACAATTGTCAGAATAGGCACAGGACTTTTTAAGTAAGAAACATTATGAAAGGAAGGTTTTATATACAATGGGAGAAATGATGAGTAAATTTTTGAACTTCATGGGAATTGGCGATGTTGAGGAAGGCGAAGAAGTATCTGTTGTTGAGGAAAAAGAAAAGAAAGAAGAATTCTATACCCCCGAAACAAAGTCCAGATATTCCGACATTTCAAGTGTGCATACATCAGGACATTCAGGAAGAAAAAGCAAGGTTGTAAACATTCATGCTACAACTCAGCTTAAGGTAGTTGTTCTTCAGCCTACTACATACAACGATGCTACAGAAATTGCAGGACACTTAAAGGAAAAGAAGCCTGTAGTTGTAAATCTTGAAAAACTCGACAAAGAAACTGCAAGAAAAATTGTAGACTTTTTGAGCGGTGCTGTATATGCTTTAGATGGCAATATGCAAAAGGTTGCAAACGGAATATTGCTTCTTGTTCCGTATACAATGGGCATAATGGGAGATTTTTCCGATGAAATTAAAACCCATGCACTTTTTGATTTCTTTTAAAATATGATTGATAGAAAACAAATTCTCTGGGGTATTACAGATGATGAGGATAAGTTTTTCCTATCAAGAATGTGCGACCTTGCACAAAAGGCGGAAAACACATACAAAATAATGTATTCCAAATTCTTAAATCCCCGTCAAATTATGCTGTCAAAGGAGAGATTATCACCCTGCACACATATTGAATATTTTGGGGGTTATACGGATGCGGACAGGTGTGTTGCGGCTTTTATATCTTCCCAATGGGAGGAACCCGAATATCCAATGAGCGCACTTAGAATAAATCCAACAAGCAAAAGGACATATTCGCACAGAGATTATTTGGGTTCAATACTGGCTTTGGGCATAGACAGGGAGCTTACGGGAGATATAGTAATAACCGAAGATGGAGCATATGTATTTGTAATTGAGGATATTGCGGATTTTATTATGATGAATCTTTCTAAGGTTGCAAATTCTTCGGTAAGGATTTCTTTTGAAAATGATTTTAGTAAAATCGTAGCAAATAAGCGCTTTAAAGAAACTTCTGTTACTGTTTCTTCACTCAGGTTTGACTGTGTTTTGAGTGCTGCAGCAAATAAATCTCGTTCTGTGAGCTTATCTTTAATAGAGGAAGGCTCGGCAACGGTGAACTACGATGTCGTAAAGAACCCGTCTGTCCATATTAAGAATGGCGATATAATATCGCTAAAAGGATTTGGAAAGGTAATTGTAGAAACGGACGGACTTTTCACGAAAAAAGGAAGAATACATTTAAATTTAAAAAAATACATATGATTAAGTTTTAAAAAGGGGAGGATTTTAGTATGATTACACCAATGGATTTGCGTACAAAAACCTTTAAGAAAGCCACTGTAGGAGGCTACGACAAAAGAGATGTAGACGAATATATGGAAGCTGTGATATCTGATTATGAAAAGGTCTATAAACAGTCTATAGAAACTACAGACAGGATCAACACCCTTACAAAGCTTTTGGATACTTATAAAGCAATGGAAGACACCATGAAAAACTCCCTTATAGTAGCACAGAGTGCAGCAGAAGAGGTTTCCAAAAATGCACAGGAAAAAGCAGAGCTTACACTAAATGAAGCAAGGCTTGAAGCAAAGAAAATCATAGACGAAGCAAATGCTGAGGCTTCAAAAGTGCAGACACAGCTTGCTGAATTAAAAACATCTATGGAACTTTATAAAAGCAGAGCTATAGGAATGCTCAATGCACAGATAGATGTGGTAAATAAATTTGATGAAGAGTAAAAATAAAGTGTTGCTGAAAGGCAACACTTTTTTTGCAAATTAATATAAAAATCTTTCATTACTTCTTGACAATTCTTCTCATTGAATATATAATAACTATATGTATGACTATGGGTTAAAGTGCCCGTTTGCTGAGGAGAGTTTATTTTGAGAGTTATTTCGGGTTTATTAAGAGGACTTAAGCTTGAAAGCTTGCCCGGTATTGATACCAGACCCACCTTGGACAGAGTCAAAGAAGCTCTTTTTAGCATACTTTTTGACAGACCTGCAGATTCGGTGGGCCTTGATTTGTTTGCAGGAAGCGGTGCTTTGGGAATAGAGCTTTTAAGCCGTTACGGCAAGGAGTGCACTTTCGTAGATGCTTCTTTAGACGCAATCAGGGTAATAAACACAAATATCAAAAAGGGTCGCCTTGAGAACAAGACACATGTTGAGCATTGTGATGCCTTGCGTTTTCTTAAAAGTACAGATAAAAAGTTTGATATCATTTTTTTAGACCCGCCCTATGCTTCCGGATTGTATGAGGATGTACTTGACATTATAAAAGAAAGAGGCATCTTATCTCCTAATGGAGTTATAATATGTGAATGTGACGCCAAATATAGCATACAATGTGAAGGGTTTGATGTAGTTAAGGACAAGACCTACGGTAAGATAAGGATTTATGTTTTGGAGGAGGCGAAGCACTGATGAAGAGAATAGCTGTTTATCCGGGAAGCTTCGACCCGATTACAAACGGACATATAGATTTAATCCGCAGGTCAAGCCGTACTTTCGACAAAGTTTATGTGGCTGTTTTGGTAAACAGCTCCAAGACACCGCTTTTTTCCATAGAAAAGAGAATGGAATGGATACGAAAGGTAACTGACGGTTTGGACAATGTTGAAGTAGACACCTTTTCCGGTCTTCTGGTAGATTATATGCGCGAGAAGGGAGCCGGCATTATTATAAAGGGCTTAAGGGCTGTTTCTGACTTTGAGTATGAATTTCAGATGGCACTTATGAATCATAAGCTTTCCAAGGATATAGAAACCTTGTTTATGATGGCAAGTGCCAAGTATCAGTACCTAAGCTCAAGCATCGTTAAGGAAGTGGCACGCCACGGAGGGTGCCTTGACGGACTCGTTCCCGATGAAATGAAGGAAGAGATCATGTCAAGAGCAATGCAGGTTTTAAATCCTGATTCAAAGAAGTAAAAATTGAGAAATTTTGGGAGGAGAACGAAAGATGGACGTTATAGAAATGTTGAGCGAACTCGAAGAAATAATAGAAAAGGGCTTTGAAATTCCTATCATTAAAAAGACATTTATTGATAAGGAAAAGGTAATGGAACTTATTAACGACATAAGCCTCCAGCTTCCTGATGAACTAAGAGTGGCTAAATCTATTGCGGAAGATTCCAAAAAGATTATAGGTGATGCCCAAAAACAGGCAGATGCAAAAATCAAGGAAGCAGAGCATAAGATTATGGCTCTTGTTGATGAACACGAAATTACAAAACAAGCTACTGCAAATGCCAATGATATTATTTCTAAGGCACAGAAAGACGGCAGAGAAATTAAGCTTGCTGCAATTAAATTTGCAGATGACCTCTTGGAGAGAGTAGAAACGGATATCAAGAGTGTTAATGATAAAATCAGACAGGGAAGAGAAAGTCTGCGTCAGTAATTTTGTTTTAGTGAATAATTGTGGGTTGCTGTGTGCATTTATGCCTTAGCAACCCGCTGTTTTTTAAGGCGGAGGAATGAAAACTTATGATAACATTGGAAAATGCTAAAAGAGTAGTGTTTAAGGTAGGAACATCCACTCTTACATATTCGGGCGGCGGTATAAATATAAGAAGAATGGAAAAGTTTGTAAAAGTACTATCCGACCTTAAAAATCAGGGCAAAGAAATTGTCCTTGTAACAAGTGGAGCTATTGGAATAGGAATGGGTAAAATGGGCATCAAGGAAAAGCCCTCTCTTACAAGGGAAAAGCAGGCGCTTGCAGCAATCGGTCAGTGCGAGCTTATGGATTTTTATGCTCGACTTTTTTCAGATTACAATCACACTGTTGCTCAGCTTTTGCTTACAAAAGATGTTGTGGACAATGAACTTTTAAAGACTAATGCAATAAACACATTTGAAACATTACTAAGTTTTGGTGCAATACCGATTGTTAATGAAAATGACTCTATAAGCGCAGAGCAAATTGAGTTTGGAGATAATGATACACTTTCGGCACTTGTTGCAAAACTTATAGGGGCAGACCTTCTTGTGCTTCTTTCCGACATAGACGGATTGTATGATGCAAATCCTAATCAAAATCCAAATGCAAAGCTTATTTCTGTGGTAGATGAGGTAAATGATGAAATTCGTGCTCTTGCAGGAGAAGCGGGTACTTCCAGAGGTACAGGCGGTATGATAACAAAGCTTACTGCAGCGACTATAGCCAATAATTGCGGAATAGATATGTATATTATGAATGGTGCAGACCCCGAAATAATATATGATTTACTTGATGGAAAACAAGTGGGAACAAGATTTATATCGAAGGGGTAAATAATATGACAGAGCTTCAAACATTGGGAATTAAGGCAAAAAAAGCAGCCGATTTCTTAAACACGGCAGATATAGAATATAAGAACAAAATTCTCACAGTCATATCTAAGGCTCTTTGTAAAAGAACCTCAGATATTGAAAAAGCAAATAAAATAGACCTTAAAAATGCTGATGCAAACGGTGTTTCTCCTGCTATGAAAGACAGACTTTTGTTTGATGAAAAGAGAATCATATCATCGGCAGAGGGCATTCTTAAGGTGTGTGAGTTGTCTGACCCTGTAGGAGATGTACTTGAAACCATAGAAAGACCAAACGGACTTTTAATAGAAAAAAGGAGAGTTCCGCTTGGGGTTGTAGGTATAATATATGAAGCAAGACCAAATGTAACAATAGACACAGCTGTTTTGTGTATCAAGGCATCGAATGCGGTTATACTCCGAGGTGGCAAGGAAGCTGTAAACACAAATATTGCAATAGTAAATGTTATGAAAGAAGCTCTGAAAAGTGTAGGGGCAGATGAAAATATAATTGGGTTTGTAACAGATACATCCAGAGACAGCGCCAAAGAGATGATGTGTCTTAAAGAATACATAGATGTTCTCATACCAAGAGGTGGAGCGGGGCTCATAAATGCGGTTGTGCAAAATGCCACAGTGCCGGTTATAGAAACAGGTGTTGGTAACTGTCACATATATGTGGACAAATCAGCAGATATCAATATGGCAGTGGATATAATCGTGAATGCAAAAACAAGCAGACCTTCTGTATGTAATGCTTGTGAAACTCTACTGATTCATAAGGACATCCCAAGTGCTTTTTATGATATGCTGGATATCAAGTTTAAAGAAAACGGTGTCAAAGTGTATGGTTCAAAAAACATTTTACAAAAGCTCACTTGCGTTAGAGAAGCAACTGAAAAGGATTTTGAAACGGAATTTCTTGATTATGCAATAAGCGTAAAGACAGTAAGTAACACAAGCGAAGCCATAGAGCATATTTCAAAATACTCTACCAAGCATTCTGAATGCATTATAACTAAAGATGAAAAATCCGCCGAGTTATTTACATCTTGTATTGATGCAGCTGCAGTATATGTAAATGCTTCAACACGATTTACAGATGGATTTGAGTTCGGCTTTGGCGCTGAAATAGGTATAAGCACACAGAAGCTTCATGCAAGAGGGCCCATGGGTTTAAGAGAGCTTACAAGCTATAAGTACATTATTAGCGGTAACGGTCAAGTACGATAAACAAAAAAGACAGATACTTTTAATGTATCTGTCTTTTTTTGTCTTTAAAAAACAATAAAACCGTTTTTCTGTATATACATAACATTATCAAAGAAGGTTGTATTGTGACATATAAGTGCAGTTTTTTTATCTGTTTTATACGCTTTGGATGAAAAATTTATCATAGCGCATATTTCATTTTTATCATCAATTCGCTTCATTATCAACATACCGTTTTCTTTGTTTAAAAATTGTATTTCCCCTTTTACAAAAGCGGAGTTGTTATTTTTTATTTTTGATATAGCTTTGTAAAATTCACTTATTTCATTATGCGTATTATTCCAGTTAAAGTACCCTCTGTTAAATGGGTCTGCAAATCCAAAGGCTCCCGTTTCATCTCCATAGTATATACAAGAATTACCTGGAAGAAAAAACTGCAGTAAAACGGCAGTTTTTATAAGTTCTCTTGCTTTTTCTTTTTGTGCATCGGAGAGCAAATATTTTGCTGCTTCAAGTCTGTTCAAATCACATGGCGCACCTGACAAAACCGTCATAATTCGTATTGTATCGTGGGTAGACAAGCTGTTCATCAAACAATCTGTAGCTTCCTTGGGATAATTTTCTGTTATGGTAAGAATTTTTTCTGCAAAATCCTCTGTTGAAATATACCCGCATACAAGGTCTATTATAGCATTTCTAAACGGATAGTTCATTACTGAATCGAGCTCTGTATCTGTAAAATAACGCTTTTGTACACCATAGGCTGTTTTATTTGATGCGTCCTCCCATACTTCTCCCCAAATAATAGAGTTGGGTTTTGTTTTGTGAACTTCATTGTAAAGAAGTTTTATAAATTCATCGGGAAGTTCGTCTGCAACATCAAGACGAAATCCGTCAGCACCAAGATTTAACCAGTGTTTAACTACACTGTCATCATTCTTTATTATATAATTTACAAAGTCTTCAGAAAGTTCGTTTACACAAGGCAACGTTTTTATTCCCCACCAACAATCATATTCTCCGTTTTGTTTAAAACTGTACCAACTTGAAAACGGAGAATTTTGGTTGTGGACAACTCCGGTTCCAAAACGATTTTTTATATCAAAGTAAATGCTGTCAGAACCAGTATGAGAAAATACACCGTCAAGTATAATCTTAATTTCCAATCTGTGTGCCTCTTCGCACAAGTTTTTAAACTCTTCTTCTGTTCCAAGCATGGGATCAATTGTTTTGTAGTCACATGTGTCATATCTGTGGTTTGAAAAGGCTTTGAATATTGGATTCAAGTATATTATGCTTATTCCAAGCTCTTTTAAATACAAAAGCTTTTTTTCTATTCCTTTCAGGTTTCCTCCAAAAAAATCATTGTTTAATATTTCTCCGTTTTCATTGGCAAGATAGTCAGGCAACTCTTGTGTATTGCGGTGTATTGTATATGGCATAAGTTTACCCGTAAGATCACATTCTCCGTGTTTAAAAAATCTGTCGGGGAATATTTGATACATTACCTTTCCTTTGAAAGAATCATCCACCTTAAAATCCTTTGGTATACATGAAAGCTGCCATTTTTGTCCCTCTCCTATATTTGTGTCAGTATATCCGTACTTAAACAGGTCAAAAGAGGAGAGGGTGGTTTTTATATGGAAATAATAAAAATACAGTCCCGCGTTTTTTAAGGAAAATGTAACAGAAAAAACATCATATTCATTTTTATTATCGGTTTTATGGAGCTCATATTTAAGCTCTTTTTCACCCTCAAGATATAAATATACTTTTTTTGTAATGCATGTTTGAGGTATATGAATATTTATAGTGCAGCTTTCATCTTTCGTAACACATCCATAGGGACTTTTAAATGCTGAGTTTTTGCTGTCAAATAGAATTCTCATATTTATCTCCGTACATATAAATTACAGGAGGTGAAACATTTTTACACCTCCTGTTATCAAACTCAATTACATATTGTCATATTCTCCAAATGTTTTTTGCATATTCTTTTATAGAGCGGTCAGAAGAAAAGATGCCGGATTTTGCAATATTAACAAGAGACATGTCTGAAAATCGGTATCTATCTTTATATGTTTCATTTACCCTCTCTTGTGCTTTTACATATGACTCAAAATCCGCAAGTGTCATATACGCATCTGCTGTGCCAAATGCATTGGTCAATAGGGATTTTGCTATATCGTCAAATCTGGTGCCAAGTACATTAGAGGTAAGCATATCTATTACGGCCTTAAGGTTACTGTTTGTATTCATATAGTCAAGAGGAGAGTATCCCATACGCCACAGTTCATCAACTTCGTGTGCTTTAAGACCAAATAAAAACATATTGTCGTCACCAACTTGTTCAAATATCTCTACATTTGCGCCGTCCAGTGTGCCGAGAGTTACGGCACCGTTAATCATAAATTTCATATTTCCGGTACCCGAAGCTTCCTTTCCCGCTATGGATATTTGTTCGGAAATATCTGCTGCGGGTATTATAATTTCCGCCAAAGAAACCTTATAATCTTCTATAAATACAACCTTTAGTATGTCTCGTACAACAGGGTCCGAATTTATTGTGTTTGATACTGCACATATAAGGCGTATTATTTGTTTTGCCATAAAGTATCCTGCTGAAGCTTTGGCGGCAAAAATAAATGTTCTTGGTTCATAATTTGCATTTGGATTTTCTTTAATCGTTCTGTACATATGAAGTATATGCAGAACATTCAAAAGCTGTCTTTTGTATTCATGAAGTCTTTTTACCTGTACATCAAAAATAGAATTTGAATCAATTTTAATACCGTTGGCGTGCAGAATATAGTCAGCCAGACGCATTTTGTTTTTGTGTTTAATACCAGACAATGTGTCAAGAACTTTTTTGTCTCCTTTGTATGCAAGGAGTTTATCGAGGTGTGTGGAATCTTTTATAAATCCGTCACCGATAGTTTGCTTAAGAAAATCCGTAAGCAAAGGGTTGGACTGACAAAGCCATCTCCTGTATGCAATGCCGTTTGTCACATTTGTAAATTTTTCGGGGGCAATGTTAAAGTAATCTTTGAAAATACTTTGTGTAAGTATTTCGCTGTGGAGTTTAGATACACCGTTTACTGTATGACAGCAGGCAAGACAGAGGTTCGACATACGGATTTCACCGTTGGCAATTATTGACATATACTCTATTTTTGCATTATCTCCGGGATAGATGTTGTTGAGTTCTGCAAGAAGTCTGCGGTTTATTTCGGCTACAATCTGATATATGCGCGGGAGCTGTTGTTTGAACATGGATTCCGACCATCTTTCCAAAGCCTCGCTCATAACCGTATGATTGGTATATGACAGTGTCTTACAAGCAATAGCCCATGCGTTATCCCAACCGTAGTTGTAGCTGTCCATAAGAATTCTCATGAGTTCGGGCACACAAAGAGCAGGATGAGTATCGTTGATGTGTACAGATACCTTGTCTGCGAGATTGTCGAGTGTTTTGTATTTTGTATAATGTTTTTTTACAATAGTCTGCAGAGAAGCACTTACAAAAAAGTACTGTTGCTTAATCCTTAATATTTTTCCTTCAATGTGGTCATCTGCCGGATATAGAACCTTAGATATTACTTCTGCTTTAGTGTTGTCTTCGATTGCTTTTGCGTAATCCCCTCTGGAAAAGGCTGTCATATCAAATCTTTTGGGAGATTTTGCGCTCCACAAAACAAGCTTGTTTACAGCTTCTGTATCATAACCGGATATCATCATATCGTACGGAACTGCGAGGATTACATTATAGTCTACATGGTCGGCGTGGTATCCGTTTTCATCAAACCATTCATTAACTCTTCCTCCAAAACGCACCTCAACGGCTTCATCTGTTCTTCCTTTAAGCCATACATCGCCAAGACCCAGCCAGTCATCAGGAAACTCCATTTGCCATCCGTCTACAATTTTTTGCCTGAATATACCGAATTCGTATCTTATAGAGTAACCTGTGGCTGAAATACCCAAAGATGTAAGAGAGTCCATGTAGCATGAAGCGAGTCTTCCCAGACCGCCGTTACCAAGACCTGCATCAGGCTCTATTTTATAGATTTCATCAATGTCTATATCTATGGAACAAAGAGCGTCTCGAAAAGCCTTTTCCATTTTAAGATTAAAAAGGTTGTTTCTCAAAGAGGTTCCTACCAGGAACTCCATCGACATATAAAAAACTTGTTTGTTTTCGTCTTTAGAGACTTTCTTTTTAAAAGCGGCATTTTTTTCTGCAAGAATATCTCTTACCACCATACAAATTGTTTTATAAACCTGTTGTTTCGTTGCTTCTGAAATTTCGCAACCAAAATTATTTTTGCATTTTTCGTTCATCAGCTTTATGGGTGTAACTTTTGATTCTGTAGGTTTAGTGCGGGATGTTTTGGGTTTTGTCGTAGTTTTTGCCGGGTTCTTTTTTTCCTGTGACATACTTAAAACAATCATCCTTCATTATAAATTTATACTTCTTAGTCATAAACAAAGTTTATGTTTCATATTTTTGGTACAACTTGAAAAGAAACGGAAGGCAAAATTATTTTTAACATTCCATCCGTTATATATTCAGCCGATGTATATTTCCATGTATCTTTTGGCAGGCTCTCTCCAACCGCTGTCAAACCGCATAATTTTTGCACGGAACTTGTCGAGAGCTTTTTTGTTTTTATAGAAATCAGCACCTCTCATTACAGCATCGAGCATATCGTGGGCATTAAACGCCTTAAAGGTTATCCCCATTCCTTCCAGAGTTTGAGGGTTTAAGGGAGGTACGGTATCCACAAGGCCTCCTGTTTCTCTTACAATTGGTATTGTGCCGTAACGCATTGCTATAAGCTGAGACAAACCGCAAGGTTCGCTTTTTGAAGGCATAAGCAAAAAGTCTGCGCCTGAATACACCTCGCTTGCCAACGCGGGATTAAAAGTTATGTTTGCCGAAATCTTATTTGGATATGAATAGCCAAGGAATTTGAATATATCTTCATATTTGCGGTCGCCGGTGCCAAGTATTACAAGTTGTATGTCGGCGTTTGCCAGCTCGTTTATCACACCTTCCACAAGCTCCAAGCCCTTGTGCTTCACAAGACGCGAAACAATAGCAACAATCGGTATGTCAGGGTTCAATTCGAGGCCAAGCTTTTTTTGAAGTTCCTCTTTACAGCGAGCCTTTCCGCTAAGGTCAGTTGGTTTGTACGGAAATGAAATTTTGGCATCTTTCTGGGGGTTATACAGATTTGTATCTATACCGTTTACCACCCCAAAAAGTTTATATTCGTTTTGTTTTATCACGCTTTCCAATCCGTATGCAAAGTATGCATAACGAATTTCGTGTGAATATGTCTCTGACACTGTGGTAAGCTTATCACAAAGCACAATACCTGTTTTCATGGCATTTATAAGTCCGTCAAATGTACATATGTTGCGGAAGGATTCATCCACCCCCAAAACTTCACTTAAAAAGTCGGGGTCGGCTTTACCCTGATATTCAATGTTGTGGATTGTATATATTGTGCGAATATTTTTGTACATTTCGATATTGGCATAGTGTGCCTTTAAAAACAAAGGAATAAACCCTGTCTGCCAGTCATTGGCGTGAATTACATCGGGAACAAAGTTTATAAGAGGCAGGCACTCCAAAACCACTTTAGAGAAAAAAGCAAATCTTTCTCCGTCATCGCATTCTCCGTATAATGACGAACGGTTGAAGTAGTATTCGTTGTCAATAAAATAATACACGAGGTCGTTTCTTTTGTTTTTGCCTATACCTTTGTTTTTGATAACTGTTTTAAATATTCCCGCATATACATTACGCCATGAGAGAGGTACATATATGCTTCCTACATACTCTGTTTTTATATCAGTATTGTATTTAACAGAGCTGTAATAAGGTAAGATTACGCATACCTCGTTGCCTGAAATTTTTGACAGCTCCTTAGGAAGAGCGCCCGATACATCGCCCAGACCTCCGGATTTTGCGTACGGAGCAGCTTCGCTTGTTGCAAATAATATTTTCATCTGTGTTACCTGCCTTTGTCAGATTTTTTGATCCTTGTGGATAATAATGGGAGTAAGGGGAGCGCCGGTTAGTGATGCTCCTTGGGATATTTCAACATTTTTATCTATTATTGCATAGTTAATAGATGCATTTTTCGATATTTTACTTCCTTGCATAATGATGGAATTACGCACGATTGCACCTTCTTCAACTGTCACACCCCTGAATAATATGGAGTTTTCTGCAGTTCCTTTGATTTCACATCCATCTGCCAGAAGACAATCGCTTACTGTACTTCCTTCTCGATATAGGGTTGGGGCTTCATCGCGAATTTTTGTGCGTATAAGCGCATCGCGTTTAAAAATATCTTTTTTAATTTCGGGTTTCATAAGCTTAAAGCTGTTTTTGAAGTACGATACTATGTTGTGATTGCGCAGAACTGTACCTTTAAATTCATAGGCATTAATTTTTATAGATTTATTAACAAAGCTTGTAAGCAAATAATCTTTTTCAAAGCTGTATCTTCCTCTGGATACATAGTTGTTTATTATGTCTATAAGTGCGTTTTTTTCCATAATAAACATACCCATGCTGATTTTTGCATTTCCTCCCAGCATATACCCCATAGCCAAATCATCCACTATGCCGTTTTTGGTTGTAAGAACAAGGTCATTGCTGTCACATTCGTAGTCTTCAATGTGGCTGTTGCATATAGCTGTAACATCTGCTCCCGATTTTATGTGGGAGTTCAAAGCATCACGAAAATCGATGTTGCATATTACCGTAGTATCACAGAGAATGACATAGCTGTTTTTGGTTTTGTTGAGGAAAGACATGGCGTTGTACAGGGCTTCCAAATTACCTCTGTATATGTTTGTCACACCTGTTGCATATGGGGGCAGAATATATAAATTTGCTCCTTTACGATTCAAATCCCAGTCGGAGCCACCGCCAATGTGGTCCATAAGAGACTGATAGTTGTATTTTGTAATTACTCCTATAGATGATATGTTGGAATTTACCATGTTAGAGAGCACGAAGTCAATAAAGCGATATCTCCCTCCAAACGGCATAGAGGCAACAGTTCTTTTTTTTGTAAGATCGCCCATTGGTGTGTCGTATATATTAGAAAAAACAATTCCTGTCATATTCATAGTTTTGCCTCCTTACTCAGTTATGTTTTCGCCGTTGGCAATTGTCAAATCTTTTGCAATAACACATATGTTTTTTGTTACACCATCAATATCATCGGGATCAACTCCAACCGTAGCATTTTCGCCAATGGTACAGTTTTCACTTATTATTGAGTATTTAACATTTGCACCTTTTTTAATGGTGGTATTTGGCATTATGAATGAGTTTTCTACCAAAGCTCCTTCTTCAATGATACATCCTGTAGAAACAACACTGTGAATCACATCTCCATAAACCTCACAACCTTCGCTGATAAGGGAATTATTTACTGTTGCACTTTTTGAAATGTAGCTTGAAGGATGGGCATAATTTCGAGCATAGATTTTAAAGTCAGGGTCCTTTAATTCAATGGGAATATTATCGTCAATTAAGTCCATATTTGCTTCCCACAAACTTTGAATTGTACCAACATCTTTCCAATATCCGTCAAATCGGTATGCGTATAACCTTTTTTTGTCGGATAGAAGTTTTGGTATGACATCTTTTCCAAAGTCATTTGAAGAGCCGTCTGTATGCTCGTCACTTATAAGGTATTGTCTTAAAATTTCCCAATCAAAGAGGTATACGCCCATAGATGCTTTTGTGCCTTTGGGTTTTTTGGGTTTTTCTTCAAAGTCATATATAGAGTCGTCATCATTTGTATTCATAATACCAAAACGAGAAGCTTCCTCAATGGGTACATCCAAAACAGCTATTGTGCATTCTGCGTTTTTTTCTTTGTGAAATTTAAGCATTTTAGAGTAGTCCATTTTATATATATGGTCACCCGAAATTACAAGGACATATTTTGGATTGTACCGGTCTACAAAACGAATATTTTGATATATGGCATTAGCTGTACCTTTATACCATTCACTTTTTTTACTTTTGGAATATGGCGGCAGTACATGTACTCCACCAAAATTTCTGTTTAGACCCCAAGGTCCTCCGTTTCCAATATAATCATTTAGTTCAAGCGGCTGGTACTGAGTCATAATTCCTACTGTATCTATTCCGGAGTTTACACAGTTAGATAAAGGGAAATCAATAATTCTGTACTTTCCTCCAAAGGGCACTGCGGGTTTGGCAGTTTTTTCTGTAAGAACCATAAGCCTGCTTCCCTGACCTCCGGCTAAAAGCATAGCAATACATTCTTTGCTCATATGATTTTGATACATAAAATTACCTCCTTATGTCTAAAAATTTATGTTGTTTCAAGACGGTAATATGTTACTGAAAGCGCAGGAACAGAAATTGTTGCACTGTATTCCATGCCGTGCATAGGAAGACGCTTTGTTTTGCATCCGTATACTCTTTCTCCCGTTCCGCCGTATTTTTTTTTGCAACTTGAAAAAGCCACCGAAAGTTTGCCCTCTCGGGGAATACCTATTCGGTATCCTTTTCTTGTTACAGGACAAAAGTTAAACACGCAAACAAGATCGTTGCCATCATTGTCTGTTCTAAGAAAAGATATTACAGATTGCAAATAGTCATCGGCACAAATCCATCTGAATCCCGACCAGCTGGTGTCGTTTTCCCAAAGTTGCTTGTTTTGAATATAAAACTTATTTAAGTCTTTTACATATTTATGCATTTTTTTATGAGATTCATATTCCAAAAGAAACCACTCCAGCTCTTTTGTATAATCCCATTCAATAAACTGTGCAAATTCGTTGCCCATAAATGTTAATTTTTTACCGGGATGTGCCATCATATATCCGTAAAATGTTCGCAAGTTTGCAAACTTGTCATCATAGAGACCTGCCATTTTGCCTATCATTGAGCACTTACCGTGGACCACTTCGTCATGAGACAAAGGAAGTATGAAGTTTTCAGAAAATGCATAGGTAAGTGAGAATGTGATGTTGTTGTGCTTGTCTTTTCTAAACAGAGAGTCGGTTTTCATATAATCAAGCATATCGTTCATCCAACCCATATTCCATTTGAAATTAAAACCCAGTCCGCCGTCTTCGGGTGGTTTTGTAATCATAGGAAATGCTGTGGACTCTTCGGCTATCATAAGAACATTATTGTTGTATCCAAAGGATGCCTTGTTAAGTTTTTTCAAGAAATCTATGGCTTCCAAGTTGTAGTTTCCGCCAAAGCAGTTGGGACGCCACTTTCCGTTTTGTCTGCCATAATCTAAGTAGAGCATAGATGCCACGGCATCAACCCGTATGCCATCTATATGAAAAACCTCTTGCCAAAATATGATATTTGATATAAGAAAACTCACAACCTCTCCCTTGGTATAGTCAAATATCATTGTACCCCATTCGGGGTGTTCTCTTTTTAATGGGTCAGAATATTCATAACAGCTTTTTCCGTCGAATTCGAACAGCCCGTGTTCATCTTTGGGGAAATGTGCACCGACCCAGTCTGCGATAACGCCAATACCAAAAGAGTGCATTATATTTACAAATTCAGCAAAATCTTCAGGAGTGCCGTAACGGGAAGTTGGTGCAAAATAACCTGTAACCTGGTATCCCCAGGAAGGGTCAAACGGATATTCCGATACGGGCATTATTTCAATGTGAGTGTATCCCATATCTTTTACATACGGAGCGAGTTTTTTGGCAAGGTCACGATAGTTGTAGAAGTTTCCGTCAGAATGTTTGCGCCAAGAACCCAAATGGACTTCATATATATTTACAGGCGATGAGAATATATTTTTTTTGGATTTGCTTTTTATATATATACTGTCTGTCCAATTATATTCACAAATACCGTAAACTTTACTCGCATTTTCCGGTCTCGTACAGCTATGAAAACAGTAAGGGTCGCTTTTTAACACAAAAGACCCATCCGGTTTTTGCACACTATACTTGTAGTTATCGAATTTTTTTGCCTGCTCTATTGTTGTCTCCCATATTCCGCTTTTAATATGTGACATAGGATTTTCGGATTTTGACCAATTGTTAAAGTCGCCGACTACACTAACGCTTTTTGCATTTGGTGCCCATACCCTGAAAACATATCCATTTTTACTCTTGTTACACCCTAAAAATTTATATGCATCAATGCAATTGCCGGAAACAAATTTTTCTATAAAATCAAACAGTATCAAGTTGTTTTTTGACATAGTGTTATACCTCGTACATAAAAACTAAAAAGCCCATGTTTCCTTTCATTATATTTATAATCAAATGCTGTCAAATTATGTGTATAATTCTTTTTTGGATTATTTAGCTTTAGATTTATACCTTAAATTATATTTATTGCATAATATAGTATGACACAAAATTACAACACAATTACTAGAAAATTAAATATTTAAATTTATACAAATTCGTTAACAAAGGATTTGAAACACAAAAAACCCGAAAATTTATTGCATAAACAATTAAATATGTAAAATATCATTAAAAACACTGATAATAAAAAAGAACTACTTGGTTAAAATCAACATAAGTGAAAAATAAGTGAAAAAAGTGTTGACAAAAAGCGACCTCATGTGATAAGATATACAAGTCGCTTGCGAGAGGGAAGCCTTTTTAAAGCAGACACTTGGTCTTTGAAAAATGAACAGCATATAAAGTAAAATGAGGTTCTCGTTAATTTGAGAATGTACTTTGAGCAAAGCTTAATGTACTTTAACTTTAGTAAA
>JAZTYV010000023.1:0-24830 GCA_045637145.1 Clostridia bacterium
AATCTAACAAAGTCTGCTTTATCTGGAATATTATACCATAAGTGCAAGCCTTTTTAACGGCTTGCTTCATTTAAAGGTTCAATAAACACATCAAAACAAAAGGCGGATGCCTTTTGAACTATAGTTGTGTTTATTATACCATATGTGCAAGCCTTTTTAACGGCTTGCTTCATTTAGAGGTTCAATAAACACATCAAAACAAAAGGCGGATGCCTTTTGAACTATAGTTGTGTTTATTATACCACAAAAGTTAACATATTGCAATGATTTTATCGTATATTTTTAACTCGTTTTCTAAAAGCGAACTGTCCTGTGAAACCTCGATTTTTATGCCGTATTTTTCTTTGAAATACTCTTTATTACAACTTTTGTGCCCAGACACAAGAGAAACTGTTTTGGGGTTTGAAAAAACTTTTGTAACCATTTCGTTTGTTTTAAGATTTTTCTCTATGACATTTCGCACAATTCTGCCCTCGGCTAGCTCTTTTATGGCGGGGTGATACGGACCCTTTACCGTATGTTCGTTGATTTCATCGGTTGTCTGAAGTCCTGTTCTTATAATCTGTATTCCGTTTCTTTTGAACATTGGTATAATCTCGCTCAAAATATCTACAGCCTCCTCGGTTGTAAGAGGAGTATAGACACCTTTTTCGTACATATCAAAAAGTGCAGTGTCTTTTACCACTAAAGTTGGATATATTCTTACACATTTTGGCTTAAGACTTATTAAATCTTTTGCAGTTTTAATCATTTTTTGCCTTGTGTCGCCGGGAAGCCCCAACATCATCTGGAGCCCCAAATCTATACCGTACAACTTTATTTTTTGCGATGCTTTAATTACATCGTCAAAAGTGTGTCCGCGCCTTGAAAGTCGTAAGACCTCGCTGTCTGTGGACTGAACTCCAAGTTCAATACAAACTGTTCCAAATTTTTTTAGATTTTCCAAAATTGTATCATCAATGCAGTCGGGCCTTGTTGAGCAACGAATACCATTTATTTTTCCGCTTTTAACATATGGATAAGCCACGCTTAAAAGTTCTGTTTGTTTGCACAGTTCGATTGCCGTAAAGCTTCCGCCAAAAAAAGCAACCTCTGCATAATACTTGCCACCTATGGTGGATAGGTGGTCGTCTATTATTTTTTTAACATCTTCTGCCTTGGTTTCAGTCATTTGTCCTGTAATATGCCTCTGATTGCAAAACACACAATCGTGCGGGCAACCCTTGTGAGGCACAAATATCGGTATATGATATGTTTTCATTGATTACTCCCAATATTTAAACAAACAGCGGTGTAAAAATCCTTTTACACCGCTGTGTTTATAAAATTTTTGTTTTCTGTTATGAAACTGTTTTTTCGCTTATTCTTGCTTTTGCCTTGGATATGAGCTTGGGCTTTTTGCCCTCTGAAACACATTCCTTTGTGATAATACACTTTTTAAGATTTTTTTCCGAGGGTGCGCTGTACATAACCTCTCCCATTATTTCTTCCATTATGGTACGAAGTCCTCTTGCACCCGTTTTGCGCTCTATTGCCTTTTCGGCAATAGCTTCGAGTGCTTCCGGCTCGAATTCCAAAATTACATCATCCATGGCAAGAAGCTTAATATATTGCTTTACAAGAGCATTTTTTGGCTCTGTGAGTATTTGTACCATGGCATCCTTGTCGAGACTGTCGAGTGCTATGTTTACACTGAGTCTTCCCACAAATTCGGGAATAAGACCGAATTTTAACAAATCCTGAGGAAGCATTTGTTTAAACAGCTCGCCTGCATCTTTGCTTGTTCGGGACTTGACATCTGCACCAAAGCCCATTGCTTTTTTGCCTATGCGCTTTTCTATAATCTTGTCAAGACCGTCAAAGGCACCTCCGCAGATGAACAGTATGTTGGTGGTGTCTATTTGTATAAGCTCCTGATGCGGATGCTTTCTTCCGCCCTGAGGAGGAACAGATGCAACAGTACCCTCCAAAATTTTAAGAAGCGCCTGCTGAACACCCTCTCCGCTTACATCTCTTGTAATGGAGGGGTTTTCGGATTTGCGGGCAATCTTGTCTATCTCGTCAATGTAGATAATGCCCCTTTGTGCCCTTTCTATGTTGTAGTCCGCAGCCTGAATAATCTTTAAAAGTATGTTTTCTACATCCTCACCCACATAGCCCGCCTCGGTAAGAGATGTAGCATCTGCAATGGCAAAGGGTACATCTATAATTCTGGCAAGTGTCTGTGCAAGGAGAGTTTTGCCCGAGCCTGTGGGACCAACCATGAGTATGTTGCTCTTGGCAAGCTCCACATCATCGGTATCTGCGTCAATATGATTGATACGCTTGTAATGATTGTATACTGCCACGGCAAGGCTTTTCTTGGGGGCGTCCTGTCCTATTACATACATATCGAGTATTTCCTTGATGTCGGCAGGTCTGGGAAGCTCGTTTAATTCAAATGCTTCCTGAGTGCCGAAGTCTTCAAGCTCTGTGTCCAGTATATCATTGCATATATCTATACATTCGTTGCAAATATACACGCCGCCGTTTGGACCTGCTATAAGGCGGGAAACCAAATCCTGTGTTTTTCCGCAGAATGAGCAGGTAATGTTTTTGCGCTTGTCGCTCATTTAATAAAACTCCTTACAAATAATTTAGAAATTAGCCCGCTTAATGCGGGCTAATCTTATTATTTTCTCTTTTCGATAACTTCGTCTACAAGACCATATTCCTTTGCCTCGTATGCCGACATAAAGTTGTCTCTTTCGGTATCCTGACAAATAACTTCGTAGGGTTTACCTGTTCTTTCGCTCAAAATTTTGTTTAAGGTTTCTTTCATCTTGATAATGCGTTCTGCATGAATCTTGATATCTGTTGCCTGACCCTGCATACCGCCTAACGGCTGGTGTATCATAACCTCACTGTTGGGGAGGGCAAACCTTTTGCCTTTGGCTCCCGCCGATAAGAGAAAAGCACCCATAGAAGCCGCCATACCAATACAAATTGTTGAAACATCGCATTTGATGTACTGCATTGTATCATATATTGCCATCCCCGCAGTAATGGAACCGCCGGGACTGTTGATATAAAGATTTATATCCTTATCGGGATCCTCGGCTTCGAGGAAAAGCATCTGCGCAACAACAAGGCTTGCTGTTACATCATTTACCTCATCACTTAAAAATATGATTCTGTCCTTTAAAAGTCTTGAATAGATATCGTAAGACCTTTCTCCTCTGTTGGTTTGCTCAACAACCATTGGTACTAAGCTCATATTATTCGTTTTCCTCCTTTTTCTTTGCGGCTCTCTTAACTTTTGCCGCACCGACAATAAGTGTAACTGCTTTTTTAAGCTTTAATTCTTCCTTAAGGCTTTCCTTTTCGCCGTCTTTAATGAATTCCTTTAATTTATCAACTTCCATGCCATACATTTCTGCCATGTTCTTAAGCTCGTTTTCTACATCCTCGTCTGTAACCTCAATGTTTTCTCTCTTGGCAATTTCGCCTATTACAAGGTTGGTCTTAACTCTCTCTTCTGCCTGCTCCTTGTACTGCTCCTTAAAGGAATCGGGGGTCATACCGGTAAACTGCATATACTGTTCGATACTGAGTCCCTGTGAAGAAAGTCTGTAGCTGAAGTCTCTCATCATATCTTCTACAGCGGAATTTATCATACATTCGGGAATTTCCACCTTGGAAGCGCCTACAACTTCTTTAATAACATTGCCTTCGAATTCCTGAGCTGTTCTGTCTGCATTTACCTTGTCAAGCTTTGCTCTGATGTCTGCCTTGTATTCTTCCAGAGTGTCAAATTCGCTGACATCCTTTGCAAACTCATCGTCCAATGCGGGAAGCTCTTTTACCTGAATGCTCTTAACTGTTACCTTGAACATTGCATCCTTGCCTTTTAATTCTTCTGCGTGGTACTCCTCGGGGAAGGTTACATTTATTTCCTTTTCAACGCCGATTTTTGCACCGATGAGCGCTTCTTCAAAGCCGGGGATAAACTGACCTGAACCGATTTCAAGGTTGTGGTCTTTGCCCTTTCCGCCTTCGAATGCAACACCGTCTGCAAAGCCTTCGTAATCTATAACTGTGAAGTCGCCTTTTTTAACAGCTCTGTCTTCAACATTTATCATTCTTGCGTTCTTTTCGCGGACAGCCTTAAGCTCTGCATCTACATCTGCAACCTTTGTTTTGTAGTTCTTCTTGTCGGCAGATACACCCTTGTATTCGCCAAGCTCTACTTCGGGGCGTACAACAACTGTAGCTGTTAAAACAAGCTCTTTGTCCTCTTCGAGAGTTTCTATGTCAATTTCGGGTCTGTCAACAGGGTCTATGCCTGCTTCCTTTACAGCATATTCATATGCATCGGGGCATACAAAGTTAACTGCATCTTCCCAGAAAATGCCTTTGCCGTAATACTTTTCGATAATAGCTCTGGGAGCCTTGCCCTTTCTGAAACCGGGTATAGCTATCTGCTTTACATTCTTTTTGTAGGACTTTTCCAAAGCAGAAGCAAATGCTTCCTTGTCTACTTCGATGGTAAGTTTGACAGTGTTCTTTTCGATTGTTTCATTCTTTAAAAGTTTCATTTGTTAGGTTCCCCCTATATAATAATTTCATTAAATTCGCCGTGCAATAAGCATCGGATATATATTATACCAAACTTTACCAAAAATTGCTATAGTAAATTTAAATATTTTTTGGAAAATTTGATTTGTTTTTATACTTTTACAGGTTTGAATCCCAGATGGTCTGCCGACACAAGAGTGTACTCTATGCCGTCTGCAAGTCCCTCTACGGCAGTGTGAACACCCAGCGAGTGAAGATGCCCGTAAAAACAACGGGTAACTCCGTACTTTTTCATAAGAGAAGTAAAAACTCTGTCGGGCGTGCCGTCTTTTGAAAACGGCGGGTAGTGAAGTACACAAATACTGCCCTTTGGTGTAAAGCTCTCCCTTTGGCAAAGATTTATGCCGTCTGCAAGCGAAAGCTCAAGCCTTATGGCCTCTCTTTGATAAATCTTTTGGTCATCGGGTCCGAAACCGCTGTCTCCCGGAAGCGTCCATCCTCTTGTACCGCCTACAACATAGTCCTCCAAAATAAGCGAGTTGTTGTTTACAAACCTAAGAGTGTCAAACCCGTTTTCATTCAAAAAGGAATTCATCTTGGTTATACTCTCCCACCAGTAATCGTGATTGCCCTTAAAAAGCAATTTGGAACCCGGAAGCGAGTTTAGAAATTCAAAGTCCTTTTTGCAGTCCTTAAGGTGCATTGCCCAGGAGATGTCTCCGCCTATAAGAACTGTATCGGACGGCGAAACCTCAGATGTCCAGTTTTCATAAATCCGGTCTATGTAATTGTTCCACGCATAACCGAAAACCTCCATTGATTTATCGGTATCAAGCGAGAGATGCAAATCCGACATTGTAAATATTGCCATTTATTCACCTCATTATACAATCAATTAAATATTATATAACATTTAAAATTTAAAATCAAGTTGTTATTTAAATAAAAATATGTTATTATCATAAAATAGGTATATTTAATAAAAAAAACATATTTTTCCAAAGATTACTGTTATTATTTGCACATAGCGGGTATTGACTATGAAGAGTTTTGTAAAAAGACACATATACAAAATTGTATATTTGATTTTTATTGCACTGACAATTATCAGAATAACAGCTTTTGAACAACAGATTTTGCTTGACAGAAACACCGTGGGCGCCAAAATGACAATAAAGGTATGCTGTACTGTGAACTCAGTGCCTCAATATGAGGACGGCACAGTAAGCTTTTTTGCACGGTGCAGGGGCGATAATGCACTTAAGACAAACCTGTTTGTAAAAATGGGACACGCATCCGGCATAGAGCTTGCCATAGGCGACACTCTTACACTTACAGGTGTGGCATATGCACCTCAAAAACCGCTTAATCCAACGGGGTTTAACTACGCAAACCACATAAAATCAAAGGGCGCATCTCTCATTATGGAGTCGGACACAGTGCAGATAATAAGCCATAAGGAAAGTGACATTAAACCCCTATACACCGTGAGAAACAGGGTGTCTCAAAATATATTTTTGCACATGCCCCATAATGAAGCAAGCCTCATAAATGCCCTTGCAACAGGAAGCAAAGATGAAATGAGCGAGGATTTAAAAGAAAGCTTCCGCAGAGCAGGTGTATACCATGTTATTGCCGTATCGGGTTTGCATCTGGGCATGCTTATTATGTTTTTGACCCTTTTGCATGCAGGATTTAAGCTCAAACGAAAACCCAAAAGATTTTTGTACATTGCATTTACATTCTTTGGATGTCTGTTTCTGCTTGTATTTACAGGCTTTGGCATGTCGGTAATCCGTGCGGTGTTTATGGCGCTTGCCTTTTGCACTGCAGTTGCGCTTTTCAGAGATTACTCGCCATTTTATGCCTTGGGTGCGGTGTTATGTGTTATTCTTATTTTTCAGCCCGGAGCATACCTTGATGTTTCGGTTCAGCTTTCATTTGGTGCTACACTCGGCGTTCTTTTCGCTGTCCGTTATTTCAAGAAATACAAATACCGAAAAATAAAATTCAAACCGCTTTTGGAATCCTTTGTAATTACCCAGTTTGCCAACATATTTACCCTTCCGTTTGTTATTTATCATTTTGGCAGTATATCGCTTATCGGACTGTTATTAAACCCCGCAGTTCTTGTCTTTATACCCATGCTTTTGTTTTTGTCCTACATATACGGTGCGATCAGCCTTTTTGCCCCTGAAATTTTGTGCAAAGCTTTGGCGTCTTTGGTATCTTCGAGCACATATGCAGTAAACCTTGTTGTAGATTTTTTTGCGCATCTGCCAATGGCATATGTGCCTGCTAAGCCTATGTTTATACTGCTTCTATGCTTTGAAGTCCTGTGCATATGTTTAGTTTTAAGGCTTAAGGGCAAAAAAGCAAAATATGCTGTTATATCCCTGTTTGTTATTGCAAATGTCGGATTTGTGTCGTATAATACTCTTATAGATGAGGTAAAGGTGTCATTTATAAACTCGGGTCAGGGCGACTGTACACTCATAGACTCTGTTGACGGTTCATCGTTTATGATTGACTGCGGTTCGGAATCCGAAAAGGACATTTGCGAAAGCGAAATTGTGCCATACCTTGCAAATGAGGGTGTGGCAAAGATTGACATTTTGTTTATAACCCACTTTCACGAAGACCACATAAACGGCGCAAAGAAGCTTCTTGAAAAAGGACTTGTAAAAAAGCTTGCAGTACCCGCAAGAATGTGTGACGGTGACGAAAAACAAAATGCAGCCGAACTGTATAACGAAGCTGCAAAGCTGGGTATACCAATATACTTTTTGCAAAAGGGCGACAAAGTCGTGTGCGAAAAAAATCATATATTTGAAATAGTTTATCCCGATAAATCATCGAGGGTTGGTGCAAACAACAACTCTATGGTCATAAATTACATCTACGGCAGCTCCTGTGTGCTTTTTTGTGCAGACATCGAAACCTCGGCACAATACGAGGTTTTAAATGACTTAAATAAATGCGACATCATAAAGCTTGCCCATCACGGTGCATACAGTCCGCTGTCGCACCTGATATATCAAAGGACACTTCCCTCTTATGCTGTGGTGTCGTGCGGAAAATACAACAGCTACAACCACCCGTCACCCAAGACGCTTGAAGACTTTGAAAAGTGCAAAATACACAGAACGGATGTGTCGTCAACTGCGGTGTTTACAATACGAAAAAACATAAAAAACGGGACTCTTGTTAAGAAAGAAAGGTAATTGTATGGAGACCAGATTAAACAATGACATAAAGAACAATACTTTTAAAAATGTATATATTCTTACGGGCGAGGAAAAGTACCTTACGGACTATTATGCAAACCAGATTGCAGATGCCAACACAGACAAAGACACAGAGCAGTTTAATTATCTTAAAATTTCTTCGTCTGTGCCATCCGAGGATGAGCTTGATGCCTTTGCAAGTTCATACCCATTTATGAGCGAAAAAAAGGTTATGCTCATAAAAGATACGGGTATATTTAAAAGCTCTGGCGAAGGTGTAAGGGAGTATTTATCGGATTTGGTTTCAAACCCTCCCGACTATCTTATAATAATATTTTCGGAAACCAACATCGACAAAAGAAATGCACTGTACAAGACAGTGGCAAAGCTGTATCCGCCGTATGAATTTGAATATAAAAAGTCCTCCCTTCTTGCGCCGTGGCTGTGCAAGGTGTTTAAAAAAGTGGGCAAAGAAATAAAAAGCGATGATGCTCTTTATATGTGCGAAATTGCCGGACCATCAATGCTGAATTTAAAATCGGAAGCAGACAAGATAACGGCTTTTCTGAAAAACGAAACAAAAATAACTAAAGACATAATAGATTCTGTTGTAACACGAACTGTGGAAAACCGCGTTTTTGATATGCTTGACAACCTGATAAACTCAAACACAAAAAAGGCCATGGAACAGCTGGGTGACCTTAAGGCACTGAGCGAAGAGCCTGTAAAAATCATAAGCATAATATTTAAAAATTTTGCATCAATGCACAGTGTGTATATACAAAAAAACAAATCTGTTGCGGAAATTGCAAAGTCCTGCTCCATGAAAGACTGGATTGTAAAAAACAATCTTGCCAAAGCAAACAAACTCGGAGTAAAAAAGATTGCCTCGGTAATGACCATGTGCCGTGATATGGATTTTAAAATCAAAAACGGAATGGTGGACAAGTGGCTTGCCGTTGAACTTATTGCATCTGAAATAATTGCATAAGAATAGCAAATAACCCCAAAAGCTTTTGTAACTTTTGGGGTTAACTTTTTAAATGTTTTTATCGGCGTCTTTTTTTACGGAAACAATATATGAAACCACAATTCCCAAAATCGCACCTATTACAAAAATCAACGCAACATATATACTGCGTATGTTTTTGCCCTTTGAATCCTGCGGCGCAGAATGGTTAACTACTTCTTCGGGAAGGCTCTCCTCCACATGACCGCTCTTTACAATGGCTTTGCCGTTATCGTCTACAGACTGAATGCACTGCTCCATAGTCTGAGGATAAACTGCATATATACTGCCGTTTTCCTCAAATGTAAATTTTTTTACTTTGGCATTTGAGCGTATGAAACAGGTGATTTCGGCAAGAGCCTTAATGCAGTCTTCGTTGTCCTCCTCAATGTGACTTATAATCTTGCAGGTGGAATACTCGTTTGAATCAACCTTGAATGCTCCGTTTTTGATGACATATTTGTCGCCGTCATAGTCAACGGATATAACCACATTGTCCGATACTACAGGATAGGAAAAATCGTGCGGGGTGTGATATGTGCAATATGAATATACAAAGTTTGAAACCGTGATGTCCTTGCCGACCAGTGCAGATGCCTCAACACCCAAAACATGGTCTACAGTAATTATAATGTCATTGTTGTTTATGTCCTTTACCGAACCCATAATGAGATATGCCTGCTTGCCGTTTATGATGCTTTTGTCAACATCGGCACTTGCAACTGAGCAGGAAAACACAATAAGAACACATATTAAAAGCAATATAACCTTTTTCATATTGTATATCCTCCAAACAAAAAGGGGTCCACGAAAACCGTGCACCCCTGATTTTAAAAAATATTATTCTTCGGAAGTTGTTTCTTCTTCAACTACTTCTTCAACAGCTTCCTCTGCCGGAGTTTCCAAAACTTCAGGAGCTTCTTCTGCCGGAGCTTCCTTTTCAATAAGTGCTCTTATGGAGAGCCCTATCTTCTTGTTTTCAAGGTCGATTTCCACAACTTTTGCCTGAACATGCTGTCCTATGGTAAGCTCGTCTTCTACCTTGCCTATTCTCTTGTCTGCAACCTGAGAAATATGGATAAGACCGTCTACACCGGGGAAGATTTCTGCAAAAGCGCCAAAGGGAACAATTCTTACAATCTTACAATCTATAACATCGTCTACCTTAAGCTCTTCCACCTTCTTCCAGGGGTTGTCATCGGCATTCTTGAAGCCCAATGAAACCTTGCCTGTTTCCTTGTCAAAGCTTATAACATATACATCTACAGTGTCGCCTTCCTTAACAACCTCGGAGGGATGCTTAATCTTGGACCAGGAAAGCTCGGAAATGTGAATTAAACCGTCTACACCGCCGATGTCTGCAAAAGCACCGAACTTGGTGAGAGATTTAACAACACCTGTGTATCTCTTGCCTACTTCTACATCTGCCCAGAATGCTTCGGAAAGAGCAGCCTTCTGTTCTTCAACAACACTTCTTATGGAGCCTATAATCTTCTTTCTTCCGCGTACATTTCTGATATCGATAACTCTAAATGATGCTGTAGTTCCCAAAAGGACTTCGAGGTTGGATAAATATCTGTCGCTTGCCTGTGAAGCGGGAACAAATATTCTTACACCCTTGCATGTAACTACAACACCGCCGTTAACAACCTGTGTTACTTTGCCCTCGAGGATTGCCTTTGTTTCAAAAGCTTCTTCGATTTCCTTTGCACCCTTCATGGAAAGGAGCTTCTTCATAGAAAGTGTAACTTCACCCTCTACATCGCTTACTCTTACAACGAATGCTTCGATTTCATCACCGACTTTAACAAGTGACTTGATATCTGCCGATGAATCGTCTGTAAGTTCGCCGGCGGGAACAAAACCGTCTGACTTATACCCGAGGTTAACACTAACGCCGGCTTCAGAAACAGCAATAACCGTTCCCTTCACTATATCCCTTGTATTTAAAGTGATAAGAGATTTTTCATACTCCTCAAATTCTTCGGCGAAATTTTCGCCAATGTTTTTCTGCATTTCTTCCATCTTAATGACGACCTCCTTAATGATTGCAGCGGGTGTTGAAGCACCTGCTGTTATACCAATTTTGTTTGGTATATTTATATTCCGGGGTAAATCCCCAAAATTTTCGATTTGGTAAGTATTTTTGCAATACTGTTTGCAAATGGCAGTAAGCTTGGTTGTGTTGGAGCTGTTTGCACTGCCGATAACTATCATCATATCGACCTTCGAGGCAATCTCCCCTGCTTCTGTCTGCCTTGTATTTGTTGCATTACATATTGTATCAAAAACTTGTACACATTTGCAACTGTTTTTTAAATAATTTACAATTTTTTCAAATGTTTTCCTGTCCATTGTGGTTTGGCTTACCACACACACAGGTGCACATATATCTATTTTACCATCTAATTCGAGAATGTCAAGAGTTATTAGAGCATTATTTGCACACCATCCGTTAATTCCTATAACTTCGGGGTGGTTTTTGTCGCCCACTATGACAATTTGACTTCCCTCTTGGTATTTTTCGCTTACAATGTTGTGGATTTTTTTTACAAACGGGCAAGTAAGGTCTACATATTCATAGCCTTCGCTTTGGATTTTGTCCACTGTTTGTTTGGGAACTCCGTGTGCTCTTATGGCAATTTTGCTGTCTTTGGGAACATTGGCTGTACTGTCATAGCTGTAGACACCTTTTTTTTCAAAGCTCTCTACAACATCGGTGTTGTGAATGATGGGTCCCAGGGTTGATATTTTGCATTTTTCCGCCTCTTTGCCAAGCTCTTCTACTGCCCTTTTTACGCCAAAGCAAAAGCCTGCGCTCTTTGCAAGAATAATCATTTTGAACCACCCAATGCCTTAATGGAATTGTAAATCTTCTCTGCTGAACAGGAAAGCTCATCCTGTGAAAGCTTTTTGCCGTTGTAGTCCGAAAGGTCTACAGGGTCTCCAACGGTAAGAATAACCTTTGAAAAAAGTTTGTATGTAGCGTTTATGTTTATGGGAATTACGGGTGTACCCGACTTGGTTGCTATGAGTGCTGCGCCCGATTTTACAGGTGCATTGGGGTTCTTCTTTTCCCTTGTGCCTGTCGGAAAGATGCCCAGAGCCTCGCCATCCTTTAGTGTTTTGAGCGATGCCTTTACGGCTCCTATATCGCCTGTACCTCTTTTTACGGGTATGACATTCATGGATTTAAGAATCGATGAAAGAACAGGAATTTTCATAAGCTCGTATTTGGCTATGAATCTCACAGTTCGGGGAAGAAAGCAAAATGCTACCACAGGGTCAAAAAGACTGATGTGGTTTAAACATATGATGCACGCACCCTCTTTGGGAATTTTGTCCTCATTTACAATTTGTATTTTAAAGGCTCTTGCTGTGAGCCATTTTATAAAAGCAATAAGTGCCTTCATTACCTATCCCCAACCTTATCCGAAATTATGTCCTTTACAAGCTTTACAGACTCCTCAAAGCTAAGAGAGCTTGTGTCTGCCAATACGGCATCGTCCGCCTGCTTTAATGGTGCGCACGCTCTGCTTGAGTCTGCCTTATCTCTTGCTGTCATATCCTTAAGGACATCGTCAAAGCTTACCTTTTCGCCTTTTTGAACAAGCTGGTCAAAACGGCGTTTTGGTCTTGCCTGGGGCGATGCGGTAAGAAAAATTTTGACATCTGCAAACGGAAGCACAACCGTGCCTATGTCTCTGCCGTCCATAAGGCAGTTTGTTTTTTGTGCCAGAGACCTTTGATAGTCCAGAAGCCACGCTCTGACCTCGGGTATTGCAGATATAGCTGAGGCACCCATGGAGACCTCGGGAGTACGGATAAAGTCCGTAACATCTGCTCCGTCCAAAATCATTCTCTGCAAGCCGTCCTTGTATTGTATGCCAATGGTTGTGGAGCTTAGCATTTGAATGACCTTTTGAGCATCCTCTGCGATGTTTAAGGATGACGATATTGCCTTGTAAGCCAAGGTTCTGTACATGGCACCTGTGTCTATATACACATAACCCAAATCGGAAGCTATTTTTTTGGCAATGGTGCTTTTGCCCGCACCTGCAGGGCCGTCTATTGCAATGCTAATCATATATTTCGCCTCTTTTCGCACAAATACCACTATATTATACTACGAACTGCCAAAATATACAATAGCAATTTTTAAAATTTTTAATTTATTTTTACAAGCTTACAATTACGGCACCCGCAACACAAACGGCAACTGCAATGCCCAGTGCAAGCACTCCTGCCCCGCCCTCTTTGTTATGACTTTTTAACTCGAAAATTCCGTAGCTTGCCGTGTAGACTGTGCACCACAGACACAAAACAAGAATAAAAGCTTTCCACAGCATTACATTTCTACCTCTTCCACAACCTCAACATTTACATTGAAGTAAGCATTTTTTAAAACCTCTTGCCAGTTTACCTCGTTGTACTTATCCAAAAACAAAAAGTTTTTTGCACCTGTTTTGGACACATTTATTATGTCCAATGCCTTGTTTGCGCAGGATTTCAAAAATACCTGTGCTTCATTTTGCACCTTTTTTGCAATTTTTTTGTCGTCTGTCTGTACATACAGGCTGACATCTATCCTTGCATTTTTGCCGTTTAAGCAAACCTTTACGGAGGGGGCTTTTGCACTCCTTAAAGTTTTGCCGTCAAAGCTTACCTTTTTGTCCGAAAAGAACAATCCGACAAAAGGATTGTCTGTAATTTCGAGTACAAATTTTCCGCCGGATATTAAGGCGCTCGATATTATAAAGGCGTCTTCTTCTGTAATGGTCTCAGTGCCGATTTTTCCGCTGATTACAGGTGCAAGCGCTGTTTGACCCGTGTGATAGGCATTTGTAAAATCGCTCAGTCTCATGGAGGAAACATAAGTCTTTGACCTCTGGAACACGCTTTGGAAATACTTTTCGGGATTGGACTCCAGCTCAGGCTTTAAGCCCTCCAGATATTTGCCCGGGCTTATATCCGTAAGGGCTATCATCACCTGAGGTCTGACCTTGTAATCCTTTTCAAAAAAACTGACATCGCCGTACATACCCCTTTTGGCTGTTTTTTTGGAAAACAATATGGCAGACAAATGCGAAAAACTAAGGCGCTTGCTTATCTTTCTGTCTACAGCATCAACGGCATCCCTGAGGCTTTTTTGCTCCTCGGTATAGCATATGAGCGATGATGAATCGCCCGAGGATTCTTTGTCCAGGCTGCTGCTTACAGCAAAGGTATAGAGCTTGGTATCGCTATTTTGTGAATCTTCTATTCCCACAGCCATTACTGTAGCGAGGGTGTCTATTTCATCATTGTCGTAGCACCCCGTAAGACTAATGACACAAAAAACGGCAAAAGCCAGAAATATTTTTTTAGACATAACATTTACACCCGTTTCTTTTTGATATATTTAAACACAAATGCCAAACACGGCAGAACAAAAAATGAGGCAAGACTCATTGCGGTTTTTACAAATCCGTCAAAATCCGCATCCCACAGAGATATTCCAAAGCACAAAAGCGCCACGGCGGGACAAATTGCATTTTGGTTTTTAAGGCAAAACACTTTTTTAAAAATCATAACTGCAAAAAGAGCCAACGACCCCGAAGAAATGAAGCTTAGAAAAATCCATATGATAAACACAACTCCGTCAAGTCTTTGAAACACTACAGACGAATTTGCAAGCACGGCAAGTCTGTATATGGGATATTTAAAGGTCTGGGATACGGGATACGGAACACAAAGTGTGTAGATTGCAAACAGGATGAGAGTAAATAATGCACACAGTACAATTGCCTTGTACGGAACACGGCGTGCCTTATCAGAGTTTTTGATGTGGGGAAAAATGACATAAAAATACACTATGTCCGAAAAAATATACAGTGCACTCCACGAATTTAAAAAATTGCCTTTGCCCATGACGGGATATATGTTTCTGACATCGAATTCCGAAAAGGTACTAAAGGCAATGATAGCCAAAAAGAGCAAAAATACCATGGACGAAGCAAGCGCATATCTTGTGACGGCCTCAAGGCGCAAAAGCATTACCGAAAGCACTGCCGATGCCATTATGAAAAGTATAAACACCTTTGGACTCTGAACAAGAACAATGTCGCCTATTGCTGCGGCAAAATGCTTCATCCTTGTGCCTGCGGCTATGACGGTAACTAAAAAAAGTGCTGTGCCCAAAAGCTTTGACATTAAAGGATTTAACGGCAAAACACCATCTTTACCGAGGCACCTGTTTGTAACATACACCAAAAAAAGTGCAAGCACAGCCGAAACAATTACGGGTATAAATCCTCCCGAGGCAAACTCCCCTGAGAGCATACTTACAGCACCCGTAATCACATTGGATGCCATGAGCAAAAAAAACAGCCATTTGGTTTCCCTGTAACCTATTTTTTCCATAATCTACCTCCACTTACGGCTTTTGACTGCCTTTTTGTACATATCCTTGGGTTTCAAATATTCCTCTCTTTTAGTTCCCCTCTTCCATATGGGCGAGCCGAAAATAAGATTTGTTCTGTTTTTGCCGTCTGCAGGAGACATTGGCGACATAAACGGAACACCGAATGACTTGGTGCCTATTGCCAAAAGAGTGTTTACAAAAAACACAAAGCAGACCCCGTAGAGTCCCGCAAGCGCAGCACCGAATATATACAGAAATCTTGAAAAGCGAAATGCAAACGAAAGCGAATATGACGGCACAGTAAACGATGCTATACCCGTGACGGCTACAATGATTATCATAATGGGACTGACAAGGTTTGCCTCCACCGCCGCCTGACCTATTATAAGCCCGCCTACAATACCCAGAGTAGAGCCTATGGGTCCGGGTACCCTGATGCCTGCCTCCTTAATCAATTCGAAAGCAGCCTCCATGAGTACAAGCTCCACAAGAGCGCCAAACGGAACCAATGCTCTTGATGACGAAACAGTAAGCAAAATATTTGTAAGCAAAAGCTCGGGGTGATAGTTTAAAACCGCCGCAAAAAATGCAGGAAACAAAAGCGACAGTATGACGGCAAGATACCTTAAAATCCTTATAAGCAGAGAATACGGATACCTCAGGTATTCGTCTTCGGCAGAGGTTATGAGGTCAAAAAAGGTTGCAGGCATAATAAGAGCGTGAGAGCTTCCGTTTAATACAAAGGCAACTCTGCCCTCTGTAAGTGCCCTGCACACTCTGTCGGGTCTTTCGGTGGTAATCATTTGCGGAACGGGCAAAAAGGAGTCCTCCTCAATGTACTGCTCCACATCGAGACTCGACATTACATACTGTGCATCTATGGACGAAATACGGCGCTTAACCTCGGCTATGAGGCTTTCGTTTGTTACATTTTTGAGGTACACAACGGCTCCCGGTGTTTTGGTGGTTTTGCCGACAGCAATGTTTTCCATGATGAGATTGGGTGTATTCATAGTCTTTCGTATGAGGGCGGTGTTGCACCTTAACACCTCGTTGAAGCCCTCGTGAGGACCCTGAATTACCGCTTCGTTTTCGGGATTTGATACTCCCCTGTGCTCCCACGACTTTACATCCATCACAAAGCACTTGTCCAGTGTGTCTGCAAAAAGCACCGCGTTGCCGATATTTACAGAGGACAGTGCTGTGTCTATGTCTTCGGTAACAGTGAGCTGTGTCTGATTTATCAGGGTTCTTTGTATATATTTTTCTGCATTGTTTTTTCTGTCTTCTCCGCCCTCCATAAGAGACCGCAATATAAAATCGTTTATGGAAACCATATTCGAAAGTCCCTCAACGCATATGATGAATGCGGGGATTTTGTTTCCGTTTAAGGATATGTCAAACTCTCTTGTTACAATGTCATTGTTCTTTTCTGTTGTAAAAAGCTTTTTTATATACCGGATGTTATCATCAAGACTTGCACTTACCTTTCCCATGGGCTGTATTGGCTCCTCGCGTCCGGAGTTTGCAAGGTCAAAGCAATAATTGTCTGTGTTGTGCTTATATATAAACAAATTTTTCATGCCATCGTCCTCCGAAAATATGTTTTACTGCCCTTTTTTAAATTATACAAGGTATATTATTGCCCGATTTGGCAAAAATATTTTTGAGGTGAAGAGACAATGAGCAAAAATATAGAAAAAATCAAAAATCTTGTACGGAAAAATGTGGGTGTAAACTGTTCGGTACTGTCAAAGCAAGGCAGAAAAAAACTGTTTTTTGAAAACTGCGTAATTGACTCTGTGTACCCCGAAATTTTTGTGATAAAACACACCGATGCCAAAACCAAAAAAATAAAAAATCTCACCTTTTCCTACACAGATATTCTCACCCGAAAAATCTTTCTTTCCAAAACACAAACAGACGAAACAGCGTAAAAAAATTTTTTAATAAATTTCAATTATCATCTTGCGAAATTCCAAATAATACTGTATAATGTATATAACCACTATAATTCTAAGGAGGAATTTGGGATGATAAATTTAGTTGTTGGAAAAAAAGGCTCAGGCAAGACCAAAACCATGCTTGACGCTATATCTCAGGCAGTTGAGACAGAAAACGGCAATGTAATATTTGTGTGCAACTCCAAAAGACATATGCTCGAAGTTACACACGCTGCAAGACTTGTAGATGTTTCCGGTGCAGATACCGAGTCGTTCAGACTGTTTAAATCTTTCATTATGGGTATGCTGTCACAGAATTATGATATTTCGCACATATTTATAGACAGTTTGTTTAAGATTGTTCCCGATGACAAAGACGGACTTGCGGATTTCATAACAAAGCTCGAAGCTATAAGCGAAGAATCAAATGTTAAATTTACAATTTGCATAAGCGCTGACAAGAGCGAGCTTCCCGATTCAATCCATAAATACATGTAAAACCTATGCAGCCGTCTTACTTACAGGCGGCTGCTTTGTTTTTATAATATGTTGTTACGAAAGGTTATCACATGGCAAAGGACACACTGTATATATCTGTGGAAAAAGAGGCAACCGCAGAAATCACGGAGAAAAAATCAAGATTTATAGCAAACATACGACACGCCGAAACTGTGGAAGATGCTATGCTGTTTGTGGAAAAAATAAAAAAACAGCACTACGATGCCAGACACAATGTGTATGCGTATATTTTGTCTTCGGGCGAAAAAAAATATACTGATGACGGCGAACCGTCCAAAACGGCAGGTCTGCCCGTTCTGGAGCTTATGGAAAAGCAAGGCATAACCGATGCTGTGTGCGTTGTAACGCGCTATTTCGGAGGCACACTTCTGGGCACAGGCGGTCTTGTTCGGGCATACACAGAGGCTGCCAGAGAAGGCATCAACGCCGCGGGGCTTGTGACGATGCACAAGTGCGACCTTTTGGAGCTGTCGCTGCCCTACTGTGTTTTGGGAAGTTTGGAATACCTCATTAAAAACACAGGTGCCGCTTTGGAGGACAAGAACTACAGCGAGAACATAACACTTTCAATAAGCATTGTGTGTCAAAAAACTGACGCCTTTTTAAACAGCATAAAAAATGATTTTTCAAATTCGGTTAAGGTTCTTTTGAAAGGTCAGGTGTACAGAAAAATATGAATAACAAAAAAATATCGAGGCTTCTGTTGCTCATAAGTATATTGTTTCTTGCACTGATTGTTCATATAACTGTTTTTGACCTTGTAAATCACAACAAATTTGCAGCCACAAACACCTCCGACAGAGAAGACTTTGTGCGCAGGGGCACAATATACGACAGAAACCAAACCGTACTTGCCGAAAGCACGGGCAATATAAAAAACCAAAAGAGAATATATCCATACAAAAATTTGTATTCACACATCATAGGCTACAAATCGCAAACCCACGACACAAGCGATTTGGAAAAGGTGTACAATTCGGCTCTTATGGGCGAGTCGGAAACGGCTCTTGTGGGCGGTGTAATGACATTTATAAACGATGCAAAATCCGTTATGAACGGCGAAGGCGAAAAAACAGGTTCTTCCATTACCCTTACCATAGACAACAGACTTCAGCAAGCCGCACACAAGGCTTTGGGAAGCTACAAAGGTTCTGTGGTGGCTGTAAATCCCCGTACGGGCGAAATACTTGCAATGGTAAGCAAGCCCGACTTTGACCCCACCCCTGAAACCCTTGGCGATGCTGTGGCAAATGCAAAAGACAGCGCACTTACAAGGCGTGCAACAACAGGTCTGTATATGCCCGGCTCCACCTTTAAGATAATTGTAACCGCAGCCATGATAGACAACAACATGAAAAGCTTTAAGATAGACGAAGAAACAGAGCTTAAAACAGAGGTTTCCAACTACGGCAATGTGAAGAAAGTAAGCGGTGTTGTGGATTTGGAAACAGGCTTTAAAAAGTCCAACAACATATACTTTGCAGAGGCGGCAATAGAGCTTGGTGAAGACGAAATTCTAAGCACTGCAAAAAAGTTTATGTTTACAGAGCCAATTGCTTTGGACTCCTTGGCATCCGCCACATCCACCCTGCCCCAAAAAGCAAACATAAACAGCTACAGAGCCATATCCAACATGGCACTCGGTCAGGGAGATGTAAGTACAACTCCTCTGCATCTTGCACTTATTGCATCGGCAATAGCAAATGACGGTGTAATGATGCAGCCGTATATAATTTCCAAAATTTCGGCACCCACATATTATAAGGCAAATCCGACAAGACTTAAAAGATGCGTAAGCACAGCAACCGCAAGAAAGATTAAAGACCTTATGAGGCTTTGTGTACAAAGTGGTACGGGAACTGCAGCATCTGTATACGGCAAAGATGTGTGCGGAAAAACAGGTACAGCGGAGGTTGACACATCTAAAGGAACGGCACACGCTCACTTTGTGGGTTTTGCGCCCTACGACAACCCCGAAATTGCAATCGCCGTAGTGCTTGAAAATGTGGACAACAAGGTGACAGGCGGTTCGAATGCTGCACCTGTTGCAAGGGCTGTATTGGAAGAATATTTCAAACTGAATAAATAGTGTACATACAATCTGAGTTCACTATGCATAAATCACCTCCATAAGACAAAAACTTAAATGGGAGGTGATTTTTTTATGAATTTGGCAAACAGCGAAACAAAAATAAACCTGATGCGTGCATTTGCGGGAGAAAGCCAGGCAAGAAACAGATACAACATGGCGGCATCCGTGGCACGAAAAGAAGGCTACAACTTTGTAAGCAAGATATTTGACTTTACTGCTTGTCAGGAGCAGGCACACGCAACTGTGTTCTACGGTTTTTTGAAAGAGGTAAACGACACAAATTTTGACATTACAGCTTCCTACCCCGTAAACTGCTACGACACTACAGAAAAACACATTGAAGCAGCTATACACAATGAGTTTGAAGAATACAATTCGGCATACAAAAGCTTTGCCGAGATAGCGAAAAACGAGGGATTCAACGAAATTGCAGGTGCATTTGGAATGATTGCAGAAATTGAAAAAATACATGCAGAAAGATTTGAGCAAATATCCAAAATGTTAAAAGACGGCACTATTGTAAAGGGAGATAATTCTTCCATATGGGTATGCACCAACTGCGGATATGTTCACAAGGGTCCATCAGCTCCGATGAGCTGTCCTGTGTGCTCGCACCCTCAAGGGTATTTTGCAGATGATTGTTTTAAAACCAAAACCACAATACTCATATAGAAAGGGAGTGCATTTTGATGATGGGAAAAGGATTTCTCGGAGGACTGGCGTGCGGTGCAATTATCGGTGCGGCAGTGGGCATGCTTGCAGACCCCATGAGTGACAAACAGCACAAAAGACTTAAATCCTCTGCCAACCATATGTTTAAAACCATTGGTTCGGTAATTGACAGTGTAATGGAAAATATGTAAAAATAATTGGTGGGATGTAAAACTGATTTTTACATCCCACCAATTTTATATTTCCATTTGTTTTGCAAGAAACATTGATGCCGCATTTGCTAATTTAAGCTCAACATCTGTCATTTTTTCCTTTTCGTCTGCCCTCATAACAACCACATTGCCAAGCACATCACCCTCGGAAATAATTGGCGAAATAACCCCTGCGGTATACTTTTCGTAGTGGTCGGTTACGGGAACCATTTTGCTTTCGGTGCATATAAAGGCTGTTTTTTCTTCCATTACCTTTTCCATTTCACCGCTTACGGGTTTTTCAAAAAGGTCTCTTTTTGCCACGCCTGCAGTAGCAATAATGGAGTCTTTGTCCGTAATACAGACGGGAAAGCCCGATGTCTTGTACAGAGTTTCTGCATACTGACTTGCAAAGTCTCCAAGCTCATTTACGGGAGAATACTTTTTAAATATTACTCCTCCCTCTCTGTCGGTATATATTTCAAGCGGGTCTCCTTCGCGGATTCTCATTGTTCTGCGGATTTCTTTTGGAATTACTACGCGTCCTAAGTCGTCTATTCTTCGAACAATTCCTGTAGCTTTCATTTACATTAAAACTCCTTGTATTAAATATTACAATGCTATTTTGTGCAATCGAGGAATTTTTATGTAAGGAAAATGGTGGGAATAAAAATATAAATTTTAAAAAAAAACAAACAGCGGATTGAATTTCCGCTGTTTGAATATAAACAAATATTTTATTTTACATCATAGTCGAGCTTGAACTTTTCTCCGCAGCCATAGTTTTCGTAAACATAGTCTATATCCTTGTCGCCTCTTCCCGAGAGCGATACCAAAATAGAGCCGGAGCGGTTTTCCTTGGCATACTTAATTGCATATGCAACTGCATGCGAGCTTTCTATGGCAGGAATTATGCCTTCGTAACGGCTGAGCAGGAAGAATGCCTCCATTGCTTCGTCATCGGAAATGGTTACATAGTTTACTCTGCCCTTGTCTCTTAAAAACGCGTGCTCAGGTCCTACTCCGGGATAATCCAGACCGCTTGCTATGGAATATACAGGCAAAGGTTCGCCGTTTTCGTCCTGAAGCAGATAGCTGTCGAAGCCGTGGAGTCTGCCCTTTGTACCAAAAGCCATGGTAGCTGCGTGGTCACCAACATTTTCACCTCTGCCGAGAGGTTCTATGCCGTAGATTTCCACAGGGTCGCCCAAAAACGGAACAAACATTCCTATGGAGTTGGAGCCTCCTCCGACACATGCGCACACCGCATCGGGAAGGTTGCCTGTCATTTCCTTAAACTGTTCTCTTGCCTCTATGCCTATAACAGACTGGAAGTCTCGCACCATCTTGGGAAACGGATGAGGTCCCAAAGCAGAGCCTATGCAGTAAATTGCATTGTCGTACTCCCTGAGGTATGCATCAAATGCCGCGTCAACCGCCTCTTTTAAGGTCTTAAGACCATGAGTTACAGGTATTACATTGGCTCCAAGCATCTTCATTCGGATTACATTGGGGTGCTGTTTTGCAATATCCACCTCGCCCATATATATGTCACATTCCATGCCAAAATATGCTGCAGCGGTAGCAAGCGCCACACCGTGCTGACCTGCGCCTGTTTCTGCAATAAGCTTCTTTTTACCCATGTACTTTGCAAGAAGTCCCTCACCCATACAGTGATTGAGCTTGTGCGCTCCTGTGTGGTTTAAATCTTCCCTCTTTAAATATATCTGGCAGTTTCCAAAAAGTTTGGAAAGCCTTTCGCAATGATATACGGGAGTGGGTCTGCCCTGAAATTCCTTGCGAATTCTTCTTAATTCGTTTATAAACTGTGCCGAATGGCATATTGCCTCATATGCTCTGTCTGCTTCTTCAAATGCGGGTACAAGCTCCGGAGGAAGATACGCACCTCCGTGACATCCGAAATATCCGTCTTTGGAAGGATATTCCTTAAGATAATTGTCGAATTCTCTATACTTGTTCATACTTAATGCCTCCTTACATAAAATGCATTAAAATTTTTAAAAAACCTTGCAGGCGCACGAATTAAAAAAACCCCCGCCTTGCATAATAAATACAAGTCAAGGGCGAATACACATCCGCGGTGCCACCTTGGTTTAAGCCTTAACTGGCTCCTCATGAAGATACCATCATATCCTCGGCTTGTAACGCAAGCCACCCGTCAGCGCATTTGACGCTGCCCTCAGCAGTCCATATTGTTCAGAGGCCTCTGCGGAACTCACACCGTAATCCGCTCGCTCAAAGAAGCTGGTTCTGATTTTTTTCTGCTTCAACGGTTTATAATATTGATTTTTATTATTTTACCACCCCAAATGCCATATTGTCAATAGATTTAATAAAAAATTTACAAGCGTTTAAAACTCATAAAAAAATTTGCAAAAAAATATAGCAGGTATATGTTTTAATTTTATAAAAATTCTATATAATATTAAATTATATAAAAATTTCTATTGAAATATATCAAAAAAAGTGCTAAAATTGTATGGTAAAAAAATTCCGTGATAAAAATAGGAAAATTTAATTTAAGCGAGTTGATTATTATGCCAAACAATGAAAGAAAAGTCGGTACTATTTCCAGAGGTATCCGCTGCCCCATAATACGCGAGGGAGACGACCTTGTTAAGATAGTGTCTGACAGCGTTCTCGAAGCAGCTGAGAGCGAAGGCTTCACTTTCCGCGACAGAGATATTATATCCATTACAGAATCCATTGTGGCACGCGCTCAGGGCAACTATGCAACTATTGATGCTATTGCACAGGATGTTAAACAAAAGCTTGGCGGCGAGACTGTGGGTGTAATCCTCCCAATTTTGTCCCGAAACCGTTTTGCAATCTGTCTTAAGGGCATAGCAAGAGCCTGCAAGAAGATTGTGCTTATGCTAAGCTACCCCTCCGATGAAGTGGGCAACGAGCTTGTAAGCCTCGACAAGATTGATGCGGCGGGTGTTAACCCCTACTCCGATGTGTTGAGCCTTGAAAAATACCGCGAGCTTTTCGGCGAAAACAAGCACGAATTTACAGGTGTTGATTATGTGGAATACTACGGAAACATCATAAAGGGCGAAGGCGCTGAGGTTGAAATAATATTTGCAAATCAGGCAAAAACAATTCTTAACTACACAGACCATGTACTTACATGCGACATACACACCAGAGCACGCACAAAGAGAATTCTTAAGGCGGCAGGTGCCAAGGCGGTATGCGGACTTGATGATATCCTTACTTCCTCTGTAAACGGAAGCGGATTCAATGCAAAATACGGTCTTCTCGGTTCAAATAAATCTACAGAAGATACCATAAAGCTCTTCCCTCAGGAATGCAAACAGCTTGTGCTTGACATTCAGGCAAGAATGCTCGAAAAGACAGGCAAGCACATAGAGGTTATGGTATACGGCGATGGTGCATTTAAAGACCCTCAGGGCAAAATATGGGAGCTTGCAGACCCCGTTGTCTCTCCTGCTTTTACAGACGGTCTTGTGGGTACTCCAAACGAGCTTAAGCTTAAGTATCTTGCAGACAATGACTTTAAAGATTTGAGCGGACAGGAGCTTAAGGATGCCATATCGGCAAGCATTAAAGCCAAGGACGGCAACCTTGTCGGAAATATGGCTTCTCAGGGTACTACTCCAAGACAGCTTACAGACCTCATTGGTTCGCTGTGCGATTTGACAAGCGGTTCGGGTGACAAGGGTACTCCCGTGGTATTTATACAGGGATACTTTGACAACTACACCAACTAAGACTTCAAAAATGACCGCACCGAAAACGGTATAAATTTTATACACGCCCGTTATCAGTATTATTAATATTGACAGCGGGCGTTTTGTTTTTTAAAAGACACTTTTGGACATCTCCAAAAGTTTTATTTCTTTACCGTTTTCTTACTTCGTCAGCGCTTATTGCCGTACTGTTGTACTGTCTTCTGCGCGCTTCCTTGTCTGCACTCATTTTTGTTCGTCTTGTTCATTGCGCTGAGTTCCTCACCGCAATGAACACATCCCCTCTTATTTTAAGACTTCAAAAATGACCGCACCGAAAACGGTATGAATTATATATACGCCCGTTATCAGTATTATTAATATTGACAGCGGGCGTTTTGTTTTTGCAAAAGATACTTTTGGACATATCCAAAAGTTTTATTTCTTTACCGTTTTCTTACTTGGTCAGCGCTTATTGCCGTAGTGTTGTACTGTCTTCTG
>JAZTYV010000024.1:0-6011 GCA_045637145.1 Clostridia bacterium
GACTTTGCTAAAAGCAAGGTCCTTTTTGTTTGCCATAGTAGTAGAGATATTGCACCGGAAAGTTACGGCGGCACCCCGTAAGTGAGTGCAAAGGACGAAGCGAACGGATAGGTGCCACCTAAGCCAAAACTTTCGCAGAGGAGAGCACCCTCTACGGAGCGAAGGCGATGCGAAAAAGTTGATGGCTGGGAATCGAAGCATACAAATCAATAGGACTTTGCTAAAAGCAAGGTCCTTTTTTGTATGTAAGAATATGTATAAAACGAACATTAGAGTTTATTTGCTGAAATTTTCGAACGGGACACTTTTAACTTTAAATTCTTGACCGTTTAAATAACTTAAATGATTTTCATCTTGGAATTCAAATTTCAATTTGTATGAATAAAGAGCCTGAGTTTTCATTCCAATTTTATCATTAAACTCATTTGTTCCGTATTTTCCATCACCGGCAAGAGGGTGGCCCAAGTGTGCAAAATGAGCTCTTATCTGATGGGTTCTTCCTGTGAGCAAATCCACTTCAAGAAGGCTGGTTAGTTTATTTTCTTTGATTACCTTGTATTTGGTTAGTATGCTTTTTCCACCTGGAACCGGAGAAGTGTGTATATATACACGATTTTGTTCTGTATTTTTCACAAGATATCCTGTAAGCGTATCTTCTTTTACTTTTAGCTTACCTTGAATAAGACACAAATATAATTTTTTTAGTTCGCGGGATTTTATTTTCTCATTTATTATTTTAAGCGAAAGTGCATTTTTTGCACCTATTACTATCCCACCTGTATTGCGGTCTATACGATTGCAAAGCGAAGGCACAAAAGAATTTTCTTTTTCGGGGTCATATTCGCCTTTTTTATACAAATACGCCTTCATGTGATTTAAGAGCGTATTGATTTTTTCTTCATCGTCATCATGAACTATAATTCCGGGTTTCTTGTCCATAAGAATTATATTTTCATCCTCATAAACTATATCGAGCAAAGGTTCTGATATTTTAAGAAAAGATGTTTTTTCATCAGGCGTTTCAAAAAACTCATCATTTATATATAAATCTATTTTGTCGCCAACATTAAGGATAGTATTTATTTCGCCTTTTTTTCCGTTTATCTTTATTCTTTTTTTTCGTATTCCCTTGTATATCATACTTTTTGGCATATTTTTAAAGTATTTGCCAAGAAATTTGTCCAGCCTTTGTCCGCTATCGTTTTCATTTATAATAACAGTTTTCATTTATTGCTCCTATAGATATAGTTCTTCTGCTTCTTCTGATTTGAAAAGATTGTCACATTGAAATTCACCAATTACTGCATTTATGATGTTTGGCTCATCGGAGATTTTACCTCCGGCACCGTAACCCACAGAAACAATTTCCATTTCGGGTTTTGGGCCGCTCTCATTAACAATACAAGCAAGAAAAAAAGCATCTGCCGGCTGCATTGGTTTCGTGTTTTCATTATATGCCAAAACATCTATTGAGGCATTTTTCAATATGTTGATGACAATGCTGTCAGCACTATCACTTAAATGCAGTCCGGATGTGATGATATATTCTATATTGAGTTGCTTCACCGCAAGCATAACTGCAAACACAGACAATTCAGATGTTTCTGTTGTTGGAATATATTGTTTGAATATCTTATTTACGATCTCATTTTTTTCATAACTTCCGATAATTTCGCAAGGTTCATTTGATATAACAGTTGCTTCTTTACAATGAATGGATGATCGCTCGGTGTTTTTAACATATATTGATGCAGATATGCCGTTTTCCAAAAGGGAATCTTCAATTTTTTGCGCATTTGCACCGGCATCAATAAGAGCCCCCAAAAGCATTGACGCATCAAAACCAAGGAAACAGTCAATATAGAGTATTCGCATATTAGAAAATCCTTTCCAAATTACTCCTCGGTGTCTGTGGATGAGTTTTCTTCTATAGAATTCGGCATAGAAACATCTATATTAACCGTTTCAATATCCGATAGCTCCTTAGAGGCATCAAATTCAATTGGTTCGGCAACGCCTTCGTATACAATATTTTCTATATCAACATTTTCAATAGAAATATTTTGAACTCTTTCTATGGCTTTGCATATTTCATCGTGAGTAATTGTAGAAAGAAATTTTTCGTCATAAGTAAGAGCGGTTTCGTAGTAGTATTTTGCTTCGGAAAGTTTGTCGCGTTTTTCCAGAATTGTTGCATAATTATAATATGCTTCCATAAATTCGGGTTTTTGAGGTATGAGATTTTTGTATATTTCCAGCGCTTCGTCAAGCATTCCCAAACCGATGTATGCCTGCCCGAGATTGTCTAAGTTAACAAGGTCGTTTGCATGTTCCTCAATTCCCTTTTTTGAAAGTTCAATAGTCTTGTCATATTCTTTGTTTAATAGATAAAAGCTTCCTAACGAACCGTACAGTGCAGCAGAGGAATATCCGTTTGCAAAAAGTTCTTCAAGCTGTACAATTGCTTGGCTAAGGTCGCCTCTCTTCCAAGTTATGAGTGCACGATTGAATTCGACTTCCTTAAATTCCTTTTCGTTAAGTGCGTGTTTTCCGATAACAGTGGCCTTGTTCATAATTGCTTCGGATTCTTCGAGTTGACCATGTCTTAAAATAATGTATGCGTAAATAAGCTGGTATGATGGATTAAGCTTGCGTGTTTTATATGCTGCGGTCATAAGGCGTATACCTGATTGAGGATTATTTCTGTATACATTTGTTCCGGCTAGCATAAGAAGACTTGCTCTGAACACAAATATCACAGCCCCCAATGTAATAACAAGTACACCGATAGTTAAAGCGGGTATTCCTTTAGTAGATGCATACCAGGTGCATATAACAGGTATAAGGATTGCAAAAAGAAATTTAATGATACTTTTCATAATTCTTCTCCTTCATTAAAAGGTTCAATTGAACCAAAATTTTTTGTCAAGACTTCTGTATTGGATTGCTTCTGCAATGTGCGAAGTTTGTATGTCATTACTTCCATCAAGATCTGCAATGGTACGCGCAACTTTAAGAATTCTGTTGTGTGCTCTTGCGCTAAGTCCAAGTGTTTCAAAAGCAGCCCGCAAAATACCTTGGCTTTCTTCACTCAACTTGCAATATTTTTCCACAAGTGAAGGTGTAAGCTGAGCATTGCAGTAAATGCTTGTTCCCTCGTAGCGTTTAAGTTGTACTTTCCTTGCTGTATCTACTCTTTCGCGAATGCTTTTGGACGATTCACTCGGTTTTTTGTTGGAAAGTTCATCATATTTTATGGTGGCAACTTCTATGTGGAGGTCAAATCTGTCAAGCATCGGTCCCGACACTTTGTCAAGATAAGTTTGTATCTGACCCGGTGTGCATGTGCACTCTCTGGAAGCATCGCCATAGTATCCGCATTTACAGGGGTTCATACTTGCAATAAGCATTACAGAACTGGGGAATACACAAGAACCTGCTATTCGAGACACAGTAAATGAGCCGTCTTCTATGGGCTGTCTCATGGACTCTATGGCGTCTTTGCGAAATTCCGGGAATTCATCCAAGAATAATACTCCTCTGTGTGCCAGGCTTATTTCGCCGGGTTTGGGAATTGTGCCACCGCCCGTTAATGCTACACTTGAAGCGGTGTGATGAGGACTGCGGAATGGCCTTTTTGATATAAGAGGTATGTCAGAAGGGAGTTTTCCGGCAACGGAATATATTTTTGTAACTTCTAAAGCTTCCTCAAATGTCATTGCAGGAAGGATTGTAGGCAGCCTCTTTGCCAGCATGGTTTTACCCGAACCGGGGGAACCAATCATAAGGCAGTTGTGTCCGCCTGCAGCAGCTACTTCAAGAGCTCGCTTTGCTCCGTCCTGACCTTTGACTTCGCTGAAATCAACATCGTGTATATAAGATTGATTAAAATATGAATCTATATCAAATTGAGATTTTTCTATATGTTCATTTCCTCTAAAGTGTTCCACAATTTGTTTTAGGTTGTGTGCACCGTATACACATACATCCTCTACAACAGCGGCTTCTCTTGCATTTTCATATGGCACCAACAGTTTTGTATATCCCATATTTCTTGCAGCTACAGCAGCAGGAAGCACGCCCTCTGCGTGACGCAAACTTCCGTCAAGGGCTAACTCACCCAATATTATGTATTCTTTTACAGAATCTTCAGAAATTTGTCCTGATGCGGCTAACACAGCAATACATATGGGCAAATCTAAGGAAATTCCTGTCTTTTTTGTGTTTGCAGGTGCAAGGTTTATTATCATTCGTTTTTGTGGAAGATTAAGACCACTGTTTTTTATAGCAGATTTTATTCTCTCCTTGGATTCCTTAACGGCAGTATCGGCAAGACCGACAATATCCATTCCCGGCAAACCTGCAGTAAGGTCAGCTTCTACATTTATTATATATCCGTCAATTCCTGATAATCCGCAGGAATTTACTTTTGCCAAAGCCATAATGTTCTCCTTAAATCTAAGTATATTTATAAGTAGTATAACATATATTTGTATCATTTTCCATATATTTTTGAAATTTAAAATTTTTAACAAACTGTAAAAAGTATTTCAATTACATAACATATTTTTTTATGCAATTGACTTTTTATTCTTGCAATGTCATAATATCTATAAGCATATATTAACTATAGTAATTGTTCAATTCATATTTTGGGTTTTCAAATATTATTTTTATGTCTATGTGTTGGAGAGGGGTACAGTATGAAAAGGTTTGTAAGGGTATTAACAGTAGTTGTAGTATTGTTACTTGCAGTGAGTCTTTCGGGTTGCGGCGAGTTAAATGATGCGCGCGTTAGACTGGAAGGTATGCTCGATACTCTAAAAGAAGGAAATTACACACAAGCACTTGATGAATATGTTTGTGAAAAGGAAGAGAACAAGGATTTCCTTGGTTGCGGCGAAAACTTCAATCTTGATGCATATCCTGCCTATGATGCACAAAAAGCGCTTTTTGAGTCGATAGATTACAAGGTTTTGTCCAGTGAGGCTGTAAAAGGCGGAAATATTATGTTCAATGTAGAGATTACAACACTCGATCTTCAGCCTGTTGCTGACAGACTCGTTGAATTGAGTGAAACATTTGAATACAACTATATGGAAGAGAAAGGTGAGGAGCTTTCTGAGGAAGAGCTTCAGGAGTCTATTGATAAGGCAATATTAAATGAGCAGCTTGCCATTATAAACAGTTATCTTGCAAGTGAGGATAAAGCAACCAGAACTTCAACAGTAAAGGTTGAGATGTGTCACAAAGATAAAGGAGAACCGTGGAAGGTTCATTTGAATGACGAGTTTATAAATGCACTTGCGGGCGGACTATATACAAAGTATGGTCCTATTCTTGAACAGTAGAATTTTATAGTAAGAAAAAATTGACAAACCCGGCTTTTAAGTCGGGTTTGTTTGTAGATGATAAGGAGATAAATAATGGAAATAAAAAAAGGTATCTATGAACATTATAAAGGAAACAGATATGAACTTATTTGTATTGCAAATCATTCGGAAACTTTGGAAAAAATGGTAGTGTACAAGGCTCTCTACGGAGACGGTCAAGTTTGGGTGAGACCTGCATCTATGTGGGGTGAGGAAGTGGATTTGTGTGGCAAAAAAATGCCTCGTTTTAAATTTGTAGAGTAGACTTTAAAACATTATAAATATATGCAAATAAAAAAGAGACACCCTGCGGTATCTCTTTTTTGTTTGGCGACCGAGAAGGGGCATGAATGCTCATGCATTCAACCTGCTCGCCGACCCAATCCCGTTGGTCTTTGGTACCCGGCATCGCACCATTTTGCTAAAAACATGCCACCGGCATATTTTTTTGACGCAAAATGCCCTCTCAGGCTTCGAGCCCCTATCAATATATGCAAACAAAAAAGAGACACCCTGCGGTATCTCTTTTTGTTTGGCGACCGAGAAGGGGCTCGAACCCTCGACCTCCAGCGTGACAGGCTGGCATTCTAACCAGCTGAACTACTCGGCCAAATGTAAGAACATGTCCGTTCGTACTGT
>JAZTYV010000025.1:0-8897 GCA_045637145.1 Clostridia bacterium
TACAAAGAATTTGCAAAGAAAAATTCTTTAAGATATATTCGTGATGATGAAAATAATGTTGTGATTTTTAAAGACGGCACAAAGGGTTATGAAAACAGCTCTCCTGTAATACTTCAGGGACATCTTGATATGGTGTGCCAAAAGGATGAGGGTGTAAAGATTGATTTTGAAAAAGATGGTCTTGATATATTTGTAGATGGAGATTATATAAAGGCAAACGGAACAACTTTAGGCGCTGATGATGGAATTGCAGTGGCAATGATGCTCGCAATACTGGAGAGTGACACATACGTACATCCTGCTATAGAGGCAGTTTTTACCACAGACGAAGAAACAGGAATGATTGGGGCATTGAACTTTGATTTCAGTTTGCTCAGCGGTAAAAGAATGATAAATATTGATTGCGGAGACCAGGATATTCTTACAGTTTCCTGTGCGGGAGGCAGTGACTTTGAAATGTCAATTCCACTGACAAGAACAAGAGTAAGTGGAAAAACATTTGAGCTTGTCGTAAGAGGACTTAAAGGCGGACATTCCGGTGTGGAAATAGACAAAGGAAGGGTAAACGCCAATATTCTTATGGCTCGAATACTCAAATATGCCGGTGAAATATCGGACTATAAGTTGGTTAGCATTGACGGTGGAGACAAAGGCAATGCAATCCCTGCATACTCCAGAGCAAAAATTGTTTTGGAAAATACAGAGGATTTTGTTATAAACTTAAGTGAATATGTAAATATTATTAAAAATGAAATAAAATTCAGAGAACAAGGATTTGAATTTGATATTACAGCAGGTTCCCGGGAGGAAGTTGACGCTATACATGCGTCTTTTACAGACAAGATTATTTTTATGCTTCTTAGTGCACCAAACGGAGTTGTCAATATGAGTGCGGAAATAGAAAATCTTGTAGAAACATCTCTTAATCTTGGAATATTAAAAACAGACACTTCACAGCTTGTTGCACATTTTACACTAAGAAGTAACAAGAAGTCTGCTCTTAAATTTTTAGAAGACAGAATGAAGGTTTTTGCACAAGGAATTGGTGGAACCATAAAAACATTTGGTCATTATCCTCCTTGGGAGTTCAAATCAGACTCAAAGCTACAGGCACTATATAAAGAAAAGTATAAAAATAAATTCGGCACAGATATTTCTGTTGAGGCAATTCACGCAGGTCTTGAGTGCGGTGTTTTTTCATCGTCTCTGACAGGGCTTGACTGTATTGCAGTGGGACCGCAAATGTATGATATCCACACTCCTCGCGAGAGGCTCAGCATATCATCTACGCAAGCTGTTTTTGAAATTGTGCTGGATGTTTTAAAATCTTGCAAATAAATGGTTGCCTTTTTTAACGGCATGTGATAAAATATGACAAACAACGAACGCCGCAATTTTGTTTGTGGCAGAAGGAGATATTATGAACAAACAAAATGAATTTAAGCCATATATTCCTGCTCATAAGATAACTCCCGAAATAACAATCACTTCTATTGTTATGGGTATTATACTTGCAGTAATATTTGGTGCAGCCAATGCCTATCTTGGACTTAGAGTTGGTATGACAGTATCTGCTTCCATTCCGGCAGCAGTTATATCTATGGGTGTCATACGAGTTATAATGCGCAAAAATTCCATATTGGAAAGCAACATAGTTCAAACAGTAGGTTCTGCCGGTGAATCGCTTGCGGCAGGTGCCATATTTACTCTTCCGGCACTCTTTTTGTGGGCGGCAGAAGGCAAGATGGACAAGCCCGACATACTTTCTATAACACTTATTGCACTTCTTGGCGGACTGTTGGGTGTGTTTTTTATGGTGCCACTGAGAAATGCGCTTATTGTTAAGGAACACGGCATACTTCCTTATCCCGAAGGAACAGCATGTGCTGAGGTTCTTTTGGCAGGCGAAGAAGGCGGAGCAAATGCGTCAACTGTGTTTGCAGGCATGGGTTTTGCTGCAATATTTAAGTTTATTATAGACGGTCTTAAACTTGTAGCAGGCGAAATTTCTTATAGCATTAAAGGCTTTGCCGGTGAAATCGGAACGCAGATTTATCCTGCAGTAATGAGCGTGGGGTATATTTGCGGTGCAAGGATTTCTTCGTTTATGTTTGCGGGCGGTGTTTTAAGCTGGCTTGTTATTATTCCGCTCATTGTGCTTTTTGGCGAAAACATCATCATTTATCCCGGCACAGAAACAATTGGTGCAATATATTCCGCAGGAGGTGCAAGTGCAATCTGGAGCTCCTACATAAGATATATAGGAGCAGGAGCCTTGGCTGCCGGCGGCATCATAAGCCTTATTAAATCTTTGCCGCTTATTGTTACAACCTTTGGCGGTGCCATGAAGAGTATGGCATCATCGGGAGCAAGTGCCGATGAGCGTACATCAAGAGATATTAGTTTAAAAGTAGTTCTTGCATCAATAGCGGTTCTTACTGTTCTTGTATGGCTTGTTCCTGCAATTCCTGTATCTTTCCTGGGTGCAGTAATTGTAGTTGTGTTTGGATTCTTTTTTGCAACGGTTTCTTCAAGAATGGTAGGTCTTGTGGGCAGCAGCAACAATCCTGTTTCAGGTATGGCTATTGCCACACTTCTTATCACTACACTCGTTCTCAAGGCAACAGGTACTATAGGCATTGCAGGAATGAGCAGTGCAATAGCTATAGGCTCCATAATATGTATTGTATCTGCTATAGCGGGTGATACATCACAGGATTTAAAGACAGGATATCTTTTGGGGGCAACCCCAAAAAAACAGCAGATTGGCGAAATTGTGGGTGTTGTTGCCGCAGCTTTTGCAATAGGCGGAACATTGTATCTTTTGGACAGCGCATGGGGATTCGGTTCCGAGCAACTTGGTGCTCCGCAGGCTACACTTATGAAGCTTATAATAGAGGGTGTTATGGAGGGCAATCTTCCGTGGGCACTGGTATTTATAGGAGTATTTATTGCAGTTGTTGTAGAAATACTGGGAATTCCTGTGCTTCCCTTTGCAATAGGTGTATATCTCCCTGTACAGCTTAATGCCTGCATTATGGTGGGAGGACTCATCCGTCTTGCTCTTGACAAACTCAAGCGCAAAGAAGAAGAGAAAAAGGATATAATAAATGATGGTATTCTTTTCTGTTCCGGTATGATAGCCGGCGAAGGACTTGTGGGCATAGTTCTTGCACTTCTTGCAGTATTTGGCATAGATTCTGTTATTGACCTTTCGTCAAGACTTAAAATCTCCACCTTGGTTTCCAATATAGGAGGTTTGGCGCTCTTTGCAGTGATTATTGCTACAGTGCTTAAGTTTTCTGTTTGGAAGAAACGCAGGTAATTATGAAAAAGAATAACGAAAATTTTTTAGACAAAAAACCGGTTCATTCAGAAGATATACGCTGGAGTGAAGATATTGAAGGCAAAATAACTTTGGAAATAGACAACAAAGGTTTCTTTAATAGAATTGCTCAAGTGTTGTTTAAAAAACCACCTGTAAGCTATGTACACCTCGATAAAACAGGAAGCTTTGTATGGCCGCTTATAGACGGAGAAAGAACAATATCACAAATCGGTGTTCTTATAGAAGAAGCATTTGGTAATGAGGCACATCCATTATACGAAAGGCTTTCTGTTTATTTCAGAATATTAGAAAGCTACAGCTTTATATATTACAGGTAAATATTGTTTGTTATAATACAAACAATGTGCCTTTTGTGTATAAAAACAAATTGCCGCAATTGAGTTTTAACAGCTCAGCTTGCGGCAATGTTTTTTTATAATATTTTATATTTCTCTTCTTCCTTCTATGGCCTTTGCCAATGTAACCTGGTCTGCATATTCCAAATCTCCGCCGACCGGTACGCCATATGCAATTCGGCTCACTTTTACTCCAAATGGTTTTATGAGCTTGGATATATACATAGCCGTGGCTTCACCCTCTATGCTGGGACTGTTTGCCATTATTACTTCTTTAAAATCTCCATCGGCAATTCGGGAAATGAGTTCTTTGATCTTAAGTTCTTCCGGTCCTATTCCGTCCATGGGAGATATTGAACCATGGAGCACATGATACATACCAAAGTATTCTCTGGTTTTCTCCAGAGCAATAACATCTTTGGGTTTTTCCATTACGCACAGCACAGAATGGTCTCTTTTTTCATTAGAGCATATTTCACAGGGGTCATCCTCTGTAATGTTCTGACAGCAGGAACAGTATCGTATTTTTTGCTTTGCATCTTTTATTGTGTTTATAATGTCGTCAGTTTCCTCGGAGGATAGCGATAGTATGTGATATGCCATCCTTACGGCACTCTTACTTCCCACACCGGGCATTTTTTTAAATACATCAATGAGTTTTGAAAAGGATGCTGTATAAAGCATATAAGTTTCTCCTTTTTGTGTATTTTGCAGTTTCAATTTTAACATATTATTTAAAATCTTTCAATAAGTTTTTGGATTTTTAAATAAAATACAACAAATTTCAAACAAATGGTTTTTTATACATCTTAAATTATTGACAAAACAGGGCATTTTGGTGTATTATCAAACTATATATGTACTTTTTGAAAGGATTTGAACACATATGCAAAAATTAGGCCTGAATGAAATCAGAGAAAAATATCTTTCATTCTTTGAGAGTAAGGGACACTTGAGACTTCCGAGTTTTCCGCTTATTCCCAAGGATGACAACAGCCTTCTTCTTATAAATGCGGGTATGGCGCCCTTAAAACCTTACTTCAAAGGCGAACAGGAACCACCGCGCAAAAGGGTTACGACATGCCAGAAGTGTATTCGTACACCCGATATTGAGCGCGTTGGAAAAACTGCACGCCATGGAACATATTTTGAAATGCTTGGTAACTTTTCGTTTGGTGATTATTTCAAACACGAAGCTACTGCATGGGCGTGGGAATTCATTACAAAGGTTCTTGAAATCCCCGAGGAAAAACTTTGGGTTACAATTTATGAGGATGATGACGAAGCCAAAGATATCTGGGTTAATGAGGTTGGCGTAAAGGAAGAACGAATTGTAAGACTTGGCAAGGAAGACAACTTCTGGGAAATCGGCACAGGCCCCTGTGGTCCCTGCTCCGAAATTCATTATGACCGCGGAGAAGAGTATGGCTGCGGAAAGCCTGATTGTGCAATCGGTTGCGATTGTGACCGTTATATGGAATTTTGGAATCTTGTGTTTACCCAGTTTGACAAAGATGAAAATGGCAACTACAACAGACTTGCTCATCCTAATATAGACACCGGTATGGGTCTTGAAAGAATAGCATGCATTATGCAGGGTGTTGACAACCTGTTTGAAGTAGATACCGTTAGGAATATAATGAAGAAAATCAGTGAGATTGCTGATGTTGAATATGGTGATGATGCAGAGTCCGATGTATCACTTCGTGTAATAACCGACCACATAAGAAGTACAACATTTATGATTGCCGATGGTGTCCAGGTTTCCAACGAAGGAAGAGGCTATGTTTTAAGAAGACTTCTAAGACATGCTGCCCGTCACGGCAAGCTTCTTGGAGTAAACGATCCTTTCCTTTATAAGATAGTAGATACTGTTATAGAAGAAAATCGCACTGCATATCCTGAGCTTGAAGGCAAGGCAGGTTATATCAAAAAGATTATTGAAACAGAAGAAAAGAGATTCAGCGAAACAATAAATGATGGTCTCGCTATTCTCGAAACATATATAAGTGAGATTAAGTCCGAAGGAAAAGCAGAGCTTTCGGGAGACAAGGCATTTAAACTTTACGATACTTACGGTTTCCCTGTAGATATTACAATAGAAATTTTATCTGAACAGGGAATAAGTGTAAATCTTGGGGAGTTTGACGAATGTATGGAAAAACAGCGTCAAACGGCACGCGCAAGCCGTGGTAATGCTGATGAACTTGGTTGGAAGGAAGACGATTTTAAAAAGAAGTTTAATGATACTATGACAACAGAGTTTGTCGGATATGATACAAGAGAAACCAAGTCAAAAATCAAAGCCATCGTAAGCGGTCTCGAGGAGTTTAATCATGCAGATGCACAAAGCGGAGAAATTACAATCATGTTGGACAAGACTCCCTTCTACGGTGAAGGCGGAGGACAGGTTGGCGATAAGGGTATTTTAAAGACAGATAGTGCAACTGTAGAAGTTGTTGACACCAAGAAGATGGGTAATGATAAATTCATCCATATATGCAAGGTGACAGAAGGAACAATTTCAAAGGGCGAAGAGGTTGTTGCAACAGTATGCAAAGCTTTACGCTCTCAAACCGAAGCTAATCACTCTGCTACGCATCTTTTGCAAAAATCGCTTAAACTTGTGCTTGGTGATCATGTGGAACAGGCTGGTTCTTTTGTAAGCAATGAAAGATTAAGATTTGACTTCTCACACTATGAGGCTATGACTTATGAACAACTCAAAGAAGTTGAAAACATGGTCAATAATGCTATCAATCGGGCTATGGAAGTCGAGTGCAAGGTAATGCCCATCGAGGAGGCAAACAAGCTTGGAGCTATGTCTCTGTTTGGCGAAAAGTACGGAAGCGAAGTAAGAGTTGTTAAGATGGGTGATTACAGTCTGGAATTCTGTGCAGGTACACATGTAGACAATACATCCTCTATAGGACTTTTTAAGATACTTTCCGAATCCTCTGCCGCTGCAGGTATCAGGAGAATAGAAGCAATAACAGGTGCGGGCATACTTAAATATCTTTCCGAAAAAGAAAATCTTTTGTCGGAAATAAGTTCTGCATTGAAATGCGCTCCTATGGAAAGCGTATCCAAAATAGAAGCAATTCAGTCTGAAAATAAGCTTCTTGCAAAAGAGATAGAATCTCTTAAAGAAAAAATGGCAGGAAGCGGAATTGACGATATGAAGAACAATGCTGTCGATGTAAACGGTGTTAAAGTTATCTGTGGCAAAATTTCCGGTGCAGATGTAAACACCTTGCGTAAGATTGGTGATAATATGAAAGATGCCTTCGATTGTGAGGTTACTGTTTTGGCTTCCGAAGCAGACAGCAAGGTAACTCTTGTTTGCTCCGCAAATAAGAATGCAGTTGCAAAGGGTGTGCATTGCGGTATGATTATCAAGGGTATTGCATCTTGTGTAGGAGGGTCCGGAGGCGGAAGACCGGACAGTGCACAGGCAGGCGGAAAAGATGTCTCAGGAATAGATGAGGCACTTAGCAAGGCTGTAGAAACAGTTAAAGAACAGGTCAAATAAAAAACCATTTAAAAGAAGGAGGATTTACAATGTCCGATTGTTTGTTTTGTAAGATAGCAAGCGGAGAAATTCCTACTAATTATATATATGAGGACGACAGAGTTGTGGCATTCAACGATATAGACCCACAGGCTCCTATTCATATTCTCATTATTCCAAAAGAACATATACCGTCTGCTTTGCAAATAGATGATACTAACAGCGAAATTGTGGGACACATATTTAAGGTAGCATCTAAAATTGCCCAAGACAAAGGATTTGCATCCGATGGCTTCAGGCTTGTAAACAATTGCGGCAAAGACGGAGGACAAACAGTAGGTCATCTTCATTTTCATCTTCTTGCGGGCAGATATCTTAAGTGGCCTCCGGGTTGATTTGTATCTATAATTTCAGTAAATATGCATTATTTTGAGGCATGTACAAATTTTCACTTGACATGGCATCAAAAGTTTTGTATAATCAAAGGGTATAATTTTGTCTTAACCCGTTATGTGTTAAAGAGATAGGCAGTAACGGAGGGAGGGAATTTTAATGGCAGAAATAAGAATTAAAGATAATGAATCTTTGGATAGTGCTCTCCGCAGATTTAAGAGACAGTGTGCAAAGTCCGGTGTTTTATCCGAAATTAGAAAGAGAGAACACTACGAGAAGCCAAGCGTTAGACGTAAGAAAAAGTCCGAGGCTGCAAGAAAGCGTTCATATAAGTAATAGTCATTTTGTTCCGTGAGCATATATTCTTTCGGAATTCAGACAAATGAACATATAGTTTTATAACACAACAAACAAAGAAACACAAATTATAAATGGGTTTATACACCTTCCCAATTATCTAAAAGACGAGTTGGACGAAATTTAAAAGCCGAATAGGAATATACGGCAGAGCAAGATGATAAATGCACTTGCCAATATAAAAGCATTAAAAATTAAGGGGAGCAAAATTGCTTCCCTTGTTTTTTTGGAGGGAAAAATGTTTAAAAGATTTTATCCGCATACAACCGCACAAAATGTATTTGAATTGGATGAAAAGTTCTATACTTCCAATAACATAAAGGGAGTTATTTTTGATATTGACAACACATTGGTAACATCTGACACACTTACTCCTCCCAGGGAAATTTTGGATTATTTTCTTTTTTTGGAAAATTTAGGTATAAAAATTGCAATTGTGTCCAATAATTATGTAGAACGGGTAGAAAGCTTTTGCAAAGACCTTCCGTATATATATGTAGCAAGAGCGTGGAAACCTTTCAAAAAAAATCTTAGAAAGGTTCAAAAAGAATTCAATCTTTTGCCCGAACAAATATGCCTTATAGGCGATCAGGTATTTACCGATATATACGGCGGGCTTCGTATGAAGTTTCATACTGTCTTGGTTACGGCGGTGGGGGCAAATGAAACAAAATTTGTTGCTTTTAAGCGTATTTTTGAAAAGGCAGTAATGGACGAATACTACAAAATCCACGGCAAAAAATAATTTTAATATTTTTTAAAAAAACTTCAAAAAAAGTGTTGACAAATGTTTTTCGTTGTGGTATCATTAACAAGTCGCTTGCGAGAGGGAAGCCTTTTTAAAGCAGACACTTGGTCTTTGAAAAATGAACAGCATATAAAGTAAAATGAGGTTCTCGTTAATTTGAGAATGTACTTTGAGCAAAGCTTAATGTACTTTAACTTTAGTAAA
>JAZTYV010000026.1:0-12194 GCA_045637145.1 Clostridia bacterium
ATTAGCAACAGGAGTAGATGCGATAACACTGTCAACAATACTCGGTCACACAAACGCAAGCTTCACAGTAGATACATACACCCATGTGACAGGCGATATGCAAAAGAGAGCATCCGAAATAGTCGGAAACTTCTTAGACGAAATACTATGAGAGGAGATGATGAAATGGCAAAGAAAAAGAGAAAACCCGGCGAAGGTACGATAAGACTACGAAAGGATGGACGATGGGAAGGCAGAATCGTAGTAGACTACGATATAGAGGGCCTACCCATAACAAAGAATGTCCTTGCCAAAACGGAAAGCGAATGCAGTCAAAAGCTTAATGAACTCAAAGAGAAAATCGGTATCACAAGACGGAATCGAGTCAAAAGTAGTATGCCCTTCGGAGAATGGATGGACTTCTGGTATCAATACTACTGCAAGATAGGACTTAAAATAACAACCCAAGAGGTATATGAATCAAGAATATACAAACATATAATACCAAAACTTGGAGATATACCCCTCAACAAGCTCACACAGAATGACATGCAAAAATTCTATACAGACCTTAGACAAAATGGAAGATTAAAAAATGCAGAAATCCTCGGCAAAGGATTATCCGACAGATTAGTCAGAAGTTGCCACGCAAACTGCAGAACAGCACTGCAAAGAGCAGTGGATGACGGCCTAATCAAAACAAATCCTGCCGTAGGATGTAAATTACCGCCAAAGAAAGCAAGAGAAATGCAAGTTCTGAGTAAAGAAGACCTGAAAAGGTTTCTCATACAAGCCAAATATGACGGATACTATGAAATCTTCATAATGGCACTGGCAACAGGAATGAGACGAGGTGAAAATGTAGGTCTTAAATGGAAAGACCTAAACATTGAAACAGGGCAACTGGATATAGGACGACAAGTAACCCGAGTAAAAGGCGAACTGATAATAACAGAGCCTAAAACGAAAGACTCCATACGAAGTATAATCCTGCCACCAAACATACTGAACATACTAAAGGAATACAAAAAGACGGTAGATTCAGAGTGGATGTTCCCATCGCCGAGAGTTGAAGGAATGCCAAGAGATCCATCGGCGGTATATCATCAGATGCAAGTGGTATTAGAACGAGCTGAATGCAAAAAGGTAAGATTCCATGACCTCCGCCACACCTTCGCAACTACATCGGTAGGAAACGGAATGGACATCAAGACACTATCCACCATACTCGGACACATATCAAGCAAAACAACCATAGACATATATCTGCACAGTACAGACGAAATGAAGAAGAATGCCGCAGACAAGATTAACGAACGATTCAGCAAGGGTAAAACCGCAGACGAGAATGTACAAGCTAACGAGAAACAAAAACCACTGGAGACAAAAATTGAACTTAAAAAGGGCAAAATACGAAAGGCTGGCACAGGATGTATCAGTAAGATAAACGACCACCTCTACGAGGGCAGATACTCGCCAAAGGATGCCTACGGCAAACGAATGGCAAGAAACATATATGCACCTACAAGAGAAGAATGTGAAGAAAAGCTCGTCATACTCATACAGGAGATGAAAGCCGAGATAGCAGCGCAAAAAGCCGAGCTTAGAATGGCACAGTAAAACACAAACGGCACGGACAAAAATCCGTGCCATAGCTTTTGGGAATATTAAAATATGATACGCATTAAACAAAGAAAAGCTAAAACATATATTGTTAAAGTATTAGATGTATGATATAATTGATAAAAAAGGATGAAAGAGGATACTAAGGTGGCTCAGAGTTTTATTGCAGGAACAACAAATTATAGTGAACAAAGTATAAAAGAAATACGCAGTGATATTCTGCGTTGGATTGAATATTCACAAGAAATAAAGAAACTTTTTCAAGAAACAATTACTAATTCAAAACATTCAAAGTATTGGTATAAAGTTGCATCTGGATTTGCTGCTTTTTGCGAAAGCGTTCCAATGATATGCGATACATTTTGTGATGATTTTAAAATTATAGTTAATGCTATTGATAATGACAATATTACTAAAAGAGAAATAGCGCTAATGAAAAATATATATAAGTGTACAATTCAAAATGAAGAATTTTCTTGGAAAACCTATAAAGGACACGATGATGGATATTGGCATGATTACGGGAATCCTGAATTTGAAGAAATTGAAAATTTATATGGAAAAGGAAGAGATTTCTTTATAACATTAAAGGATGTTGGAAACGCTATTTCACGAATGGAGGATTATATGAAAGAAGAAATAAAAACTACACATATTGAAGATAATAGTATTCACATCGGGGATGGAAACAAGATTAATAAATCTCCGTTTGGAAATCGGATTAGTGACGGAAAAAAGGAGTCGTTTTTCAAAAAGTATGTATGGCAAATTGTAGCAGCTATAATAGCAGGTGTCGCTGTAACATATATTTGTGTATGGTTAGGATTAAAATAAACGTATTTTAAAAATGTGATATTATATAAACTAATTAAATGAATCATCCTACAGTTGAAACAAAAATTCATGTGGTCAAATTCGAAAAATACATATTTTCAAACAAATCAAAAACCTCAGAAACCGCTTGGTTACTGAGGTTTTGTTGGTCGGGATGACAGGATTTGAACCTGCGGCCTCTTCGTCCCGAACGAAGCGCGCTACCAAACTGCGCTACATCCCGAAATGAAATATTTAATTTTTTATCTATTCCCGTGTCTGTGGGATAACATGTGGTCAAAAATGATTTGACCACATGTATTTAGTTTTCTTAGTCGCCATAAGTGGCGGTGTTGAACGGTTTGTTGGGGTTCGGCGTTTTGCGAATGAACTCAATATCGCAATGTCCCGAACGAAGCGCGCTACCAAACTGCGCTATATCCCGACAACAACTATTAGACTATACCATAAAAACCATTCTTTGTCAACCGAAAAGCCAAAAATTATCTCTTTGGTTTTACTTAATTTATGCTTTTATGTTGTTGAAATGATTTATAAGCACAGGGTCATCAACACTTGTTACAACATCGAACAAACTATAAATATTTTCTATTACTGCACCCTTGGAAATGAGGTCATCAATAAGCACAATAAGGCTGTCGTAGAAACCGTCCATATTGAGAACTACAATGGGTGTGGAAATGCGGTTTAAATACTTTAGGGTAACAACCTGAAAAAACTCATCGAGAGTTCCAACACCGCCGGGAGCGATGATAAATATATCGGCATGCTTTTCCATAAGAGTCTTTCTTTCTGCCATGGTATCCACCATTACGGTGTTGTCGCAGTCAAAAATATCTTCGAATGTGCTGATAAAATCGGGGGATATACCCATTACATACCCTCCCCTTTCCTTGACACCGCGGGCAACAGCGCCCATACATCCTGTAGCGCCTGCACCATATACAAGCGAAAATCCGTTGTCTGCTATGATATGACCAAGTCTGTGGATTTCCGATTTGTGCTTATCATTTATTTTTTCGCTGGCACCGCCGTAAACACAAGCATAATAAGTTTTTGACATAAAAATCTGTATCCTTTCTGAACTTATGATATTATAAAACATATGTGTATAATGCTATTTTTTATTCACTTCAATTTTACATTATATGATTAAGTTTGTAAAGCATATGAGCTGTTAATTAACATTTTTTTAATTTTCCATAAAAATTAGTCTAAACTAAGTGACAAAACACCATGTGATGTGTTATACTTAAAAAAATGAAAAAGGAGGCATGCCAAATGGCTGTAAAACTGAATCCTGATGACGAAATAGTAAGAACCGTAAAAGAAGGGCTTAAAAGAACAGGAGGCTATTGCCCCTGCCGTATTGAAAGAACCGAAGAATTTAAATGTATGTGCGAGGAATTTAAGCAACAGATAAAAGACCCTGATTTTGAGGGGTACTGTCACTGTATGCTGTATTATAAATCCAAATGAGGAGGAAAAACCAATGAAAGAAATTACTATTACAAAAGATAATTTTGAAAGCGAAGTATTAAATTCTGACACACCTGTAATGCTTGACTTTTGGGCATCCTGGTGCGGACCATGCAGAATGCTTGCACCTGTTGTAGAGGAAATTGCCAAAGAATATGACGGCTCACTTGTTGTAGGAAAGGTAAATGTAGATGATGAGTCCGAGCTTGCTGCGAAATTCGGTATAGTGAGTATTCCTACCGTGGTACTTATAAAAGACGGTCAAATTACCGCAACTGCTGTTGGATACAGAACAAAAGAGCAGCTTATAGATGAGCTTGAAATATAAAAAACGGGTCTGTAAAAAACTTGTTTTTACAGACCCGTAATTTTTACTGTCAATAATTTTCTGCGTGTACTTCAAAATAGCTTTGAGGATGTGCACATGTGGGACACATTTCGGGAGCCTTGGTTCCCACAACTATGTGTCCGCAGTTACGGCATTCCCACACCTTAACCTCGCTCTTTTGGAATACTTCCATAGCTTCAACATTCTTAAGAAGTGCTCTGTAGCGTTCTTCGTGATGCTTTTCTATAGCCGCAACAAGTCGGAACTTTGCTGCAAGCTCGGTGAAGCCCTCTTTTTCTGCAGTTTCTGCAAATCCTGAGTACATATCTGTCCATTCATAATTCTCTCCAAGAGCTGCCTCTAAGAGATTTTCTGCGGTGTTGCCTATGCCCTCAAGCTCTTTAAACCACATTTTTGCGTGTTCCTTTTCGTTGTCTGCTGTCTTTAAAAAGAGTGCCGCTATCTGCTCAAAGCCTTCCTTTTTTGCCTTGGATGCAAAATATGTATATTTGTTTCTTGCCTGAGATTCGCCTGCAAAAGCAGCCTCAAGGTTTTTTTCGGTCTGTGTGCCTGCATATTTGTTTGCCATTTTTTTACCTCCTGTAAATACAATTTATTAAATTATAGCATAAATAACATTATTTGTAAATATTTATTTCTTTTTGCCTTTCTTTTTAAATTCCTTTTCGGCATCTTCTTCAAAATCCTCAAAGTCATCTTTCTGCCAGTTCATAATATTCTTTGTTCCCGCTTTTTCGAATTTCAGTTCTGCTTTGGGTTTAAGAGATATATTAACCTTAAGAGAGGCATCTTTGTTTTCGATTTTTCTGGTTGCTTCATCATATGCACTGTAAAGGTCATAAATTTCTGCATAGTCGAACAGCCACTCTTCAAAATCGCTGTCAGGTCTGTCCCATATATTTCCGTTTTCTCTGTACCACTGTGTATATGTATCGTAGTCGTAGTAGAAATCCCCTACTTCCTGATATACATATTCAAGATAATCCTCGCGGTTTTCCTCATAAACCTCATCGAGCCAGTCTGTGTAGCCTGTATCTAACCACTCGTCATAGGACATTTCGTTTGTATAGGTTTCCTCTTGCCACTTTTCATCTATTGCAAACTTAAATCCGCCTTTTTTGGAGCAGGTACCCTTGTACTTGTCTATATCACTTGTCTTTTCACCATCAGAATCTGTATTGGAATTCTTTATCTTGAGGTTCCATTTTTGTGCATCATAATCAAGAGTTAATTCTATTTCGCTGTCTCCCGTATATTCATATTTATCACCGTCACTTTTGTATGTGCTCTCGTATGTATCGTATAAAGTGATGTTTATTTCATTATCCTCATCTACCCAGTTTGACTCTATGCCAAAGGTATCAATATACTTTGTCTTATTCTTGTAGTCGTCTTCGTCATCTTTGTAGGTACTTTCGGATTTGGTTTCAATTTCCATGCTGTTTAAGAAGTTCTTTTTGTCTTTAATCCTAAAGGTCGTAGTTACATTGGACGAATACTCATCCCATGCATCATCTTCATCTTCCTCTACCGTAAATGCCAACGAAACAATCTTGCCGTTGTATTCGGTTATTTCCACATCAAACTCAACATCGTCTGCATCTTTCTTTTGTTCTTTAAGCTGTTTTATGTATTCCCTGAATGCGTCTTTGTTTATATCGTCCTGAAGCTTTTTGTCATTTTTGATATCGGTAAGACTGCCTATAAGAAAGTTATATAAATCCTTAGTTTCCAAAGTTAATGTAATCTTCTTTGCATTAACCTTGCCGTCATCAAACTCATATTTTACACTATCTCTGCTGTCTATATCGCCCTTTTCAAGAAGCTTTATAAGATTTTTAGTGTAGTGTTTTTCTGTTCTCTTTGCAAGCTTGCTCTTTCCTGTAAAGTTGTCGTAGAGGGTTTTGTATGACAAATCAAGTTCTGATAGTATTTCGTATATAGTTTCGTTTTCCCTATATATTTCCTGTGACAAATAGCCATCGGAATCTTCAAATTCTTCGCCAAAATCCTTTGACGGAACACAAAGATATTTACCGTCTGTGCCTGCAGTCATAACACCGATGTTTTCATTGTCCCAAAATCCCTTTAAATCGCCTTTGCCGTTATCATCTTCGTAGCTTCCTTCAAAGAGGAGCTTTTCCTTATCGGGAAGGTTGGAAACAGCACCGCTGAATTTATATTCTTCGTCACCGTCATTGTATACTGCGTCCGCACATAAGGTAAGGTTTTTGTCTGCAGACAAATCAAATCCAAACACATTCTTCTCTATGCTGTCGACTTCCTTGGCAACAGTTTGTACGGTGTTATTGGCAATGGTTGCAACATATGTTTCGGGAGCTATGGCAAAAAATACGGTTTTGCCAAAAACGGCTCCCGCAGCCACAATAATCAAAACTATAGCCAAAATGGTGATAAATACGGTTTTTGCTCTCCCCTTTTTCTTAGAAACGGGGGCATTTTGGGTAGCAAAAGGCTCGTATCCCGCACCCTGTTCAAACTCAGGGTACTGCTCAAATGGCTGTGTTGCCTCTTCGTTTTGAACTGATACATCACCAAACTGTTCATTTTGACCGCTGACCGATGCTGTGGCGTACATCTTGCTGTCTGCTTCTTCGGTACATTTTACACCGCACATATGGCAAAACGCCGCACTGTCTTCAATCTGCGCATTACACTTTTTACAAATCATAGTACATTCTCCCTTGTAATAAATTTGTACTTCCTGTTACATTATACATCATAATGTCAAATTTTGCAATTACCCAAAGAAAATTTGACAGTGATAATGAAAAATTGTATAATTAGTCAAAAAGGAAAGGGGGTGCCGTTTTGAAAGACAAAAAAATTGCCTTTGGAATTCTTGCACATGTGGACTCAGGTAAAACAACCTTAAGCGAAGCAATACTCTACAATGCGGGCAAAATACGAAAGCTTGGCAGAGTTGACCACCAAAACAGTTATCTTGACAACAACTCCATAGAACGCGACAGAGGCATTACCATATTTTCAAAACAGGCTGTATTTGAAACCAAAAACACATCATTTACACTTATTGACACCCCCGGGCATGCAGACTTCGGTGCAGAAACCGAAAGATGCCTGCAGGTTCTTGACTATGCAATTCTCGTAATAAGCGCACCCGAAGGAGTGCAAAGCCATACAAGAACTCTGTGGAAGCTTCTTGAAGACTACGAAATACCCACCTTTATATTTATAAACAAAACCGACCTGCCCTCAAAGCCGAGAGAGGAAATAATAAACGATTTGAAATCCCGTCTGTCCGAAAACTGCATGGATTTTTCTTTGGAAAGAAACCATGAATTTATGGAAAATCTTTCAATGTGCGATGAAGACATAATGAATGAATTTCTTAAGGGAAATGTGTCCGAGAACACCATTAGAAATGCAATAAAAGAGCGAAATGTATTTCCCTGTTTATTTGGCTCTGCACTTAAAAACGAAGGTGTATTGGAATTTACAGACTTCTTTGACAGCTATACCTTGCCGATGGCAAAAAAAGATGAATTTGGTGCAAAGGTATTTAAAATATCTTTTGACGAAAGAGGAAACAGACTTACCCACATTAAGATAACAAGCGGTTCTCTTGCAGTAAAAACCGAACTTTGCGAAGTTACAGAAAACGAAAAATGGACAGAAAAGGTAAATGAAATACGCATATATTCGGGCGTAAAGTATGAAAATGTTTCAAATGTGCTTCAAGGCAGCATTTGTGCCGTTACAGGACTTACAAAGACATATTGCGGTCAGGGACTCGGAGTTGAACAAGATTCAAAAGACCTTACATTAGAGCCTGTGTTTTCGTATACGGTTGTAAAGCCTGACGAAATATCGGACACGGATTTATATGAAGCCTTTAAAAAACTGAGCGTTGAAGAAACAAAGCTCTCTGTTTCATGGAACGGGAGACTAAAAGAGGTATCTGTACAGCTTATGGGCGAAGTTCAGACGGAGGTTATTACAAGAATTGTCAAGGAACGGTTTGGATTTGACATACGCTTTGAAAAAGGGTCTGTAATATACAAGGAAACCATTAAAAACACAGTTGAAGGCGTTGGACACTACGAACCTTTGAGACACTATGCTGAGGTACACCTCATTCTTAAACCCGGCAAAAAAGGAAGCGGAATAACATTTGACAGCATTGTAAGAGAAGACGACCTTGACCTAAACTGGCAAAGACTCATACTTACTCACCTTGCCGAAAAAACACATATCGGCGTACTTACAGGCTCGCCTGTTACAGACATAAACATAACTCTTGCAGCGGGAAGAGCACACCTAAAGCACACAGACGGAGGAGACTTCCGCGAGGCAACATACCGTGCTGTGCGCCACGGACTTATGAATGCACAATGCGTGCTCTTAGAACCATGGTATGATTTTAAAATAGAAGTACCCACAGAAAATACGGGTCGTGTGATGAATGATATTTCGAAAATGGGCGGAGCCTTTTCTCCCCCCGAAACAGACGGAGAGGTGTCGTATATATCAGGAAGTGCACCGGTTAAAGAAATACAGTTTTATCAGAAAGAAATACTTGCATTTACAAGAGGACTCGGGTCTGTAACCTGCACTTTTAAAGGTTATGAGCCATGTGAAAATGCCGATGAAATAATTGAACACTACGGCTACAACCCAAGCTCAGATACACAAAACAGTGCCGATTCAGTATTTTGTTCACACGGTGCCGCATACAATGTGAAATGGGATGAAGTATACGACCATATGCACATTGAAAGCGTATTTAAGAAAAAATCCGAAGATTTTAACTTGCCTGTAAACACAAGCAAAACCTTTGACGGTCTTAAGGTAAGTGATGCGGAGCTCGAACGCATATTTGAAATGACATTTGGTAAACAAAAGGAAAAAGAGCAAACCGTAAATCACAAAACAGCTCAGTTAGATGCTAAAGTCTACAAGGGCAAAGGAAAAGCTGACTCAAATAAAGAGGAATACATTTTGGTAGACGGCTACAACATTATATTTGCGTGGGATGACCTAAGAGAACTTAAAGACAAAAGCATAGACCTTGCACGAAACACACTTATAACAAGGCTTATTAACTACAAAGCCGTAAAAGGCTGTCATCTTGCAGTGGTCTTTGACGCATACAAAGTAAAGGGAAATCCGGGAGAAATAGAAAACATAAACGGCATAAGTGTGGTATATACTAAGGAAGCGGAAACTGCCGATGCCTACATTGAAAAAACCTCCCATACCCTTGCAAGTAAATACAGGGTACGGGTTGCCACATCGGACAATCTGGAACAAATGATAATTCTCGGTAGCGGTGCACTGAGAATACCTGCCCTTGCATTTCGTGAGGAGGTTGTTGCAGCGGAGGAAGTCATAAAAAAATATACTGTAATTTAATCCCATTACTAAAAAATAATGTGTAATGGCTAAAATGTTAAAATCTCGCAACGAAATTAAATTGACCTATACCATTTAGGGCAAAAGTTTGCTGTGTGACCAATTTTGACATTTATAAATAAAGTTAAATATTTTATAAATCTATTTCAAACTTTTATAAAAAGTGCGGAAAGATTTATAAAACATCGGTACAGTTTTATAAAAGGCTGTACCTTTTTTATAAAACCGATTATAAACAATCCGAATTATTTTATAATATAACCTTACATTTTTATAGAACATAACAATCCTTTTATAAAAACTGTTGAAAATGCAGAATTGACAAGATTTAGCAAACTTTATATAATATAATTACCGAGAAAAGGGGGTGTAATTGTGAGATTAAAGGATATTATGAAAGACAAGCCCAGAATAAGCAAAGAAGTCAAGGAATTAAGGGCAGAACTCAAAGATATTGAGAAAAGAATAAAAGCTTTGTCCGAAACCGATAAAGAGTTTGTTTTGCGTGACTATGTGAAGAAAGAGCCAAAGAAAAGACAGCCCACAGAATGGGAGTTGTTTATGGAAAAGCATGGGATAAGGGCAGTATGTGACAAGTGTGGCTGTGTTCAAACCTATATGCACGCTTTGGAAAATGGCAAACCACGCCGCCGCTGTGTGGATTGCGGTCATACATTTAACCCCTTTGTCGGCACTATCGCACAGGGCTCACACCTACCCCTTAATGTGCAGATTGCTCTTGTTTATTATACTATCAATAACTTTTCCCTTGTAGATATTCAGCAAAACCTCAGAACTGATTACGGGATAGAACTGACACAAGGGTCAATTATAAGCAATAGACACAAAATCCTTGCCGCTATTGAACACCGTTTTGCTATGCCGAAATTGTCGGGTGTTATCAAGGTTGACGAATGCTTTTTTAGAGAAGGTCAAAAGGGTGCAAAAGCCCTTGTCAATACTATACCCACTGCACTTGAGGAAAGAGTAGCGAGAACAAGAGACAAGAAAGTGCCAGCGAAACTTGGTATAAATTCTAATGAATTTATGTGTTGCGTGACCGCCATTGACAATAGGGGATACATTGCCGCTGTTGTAACAGGTCTGTCAAGGATTAGTGCATTGGATTTTGAAAGTTATTTCGGGGATTACCTTGGGGATATTAGCTTTTTGTGTAGTGACGGATTTTCAGCATACCACAAGTATTGTGAAGAACACGCAATCCCCCACTATATAAAGCCCTCCACTATGGATAAGGATATCCGAAAAGAGGAACGGGAATGGGAAGAAACCCACAACGGCGAGAAAACCAGCAGAGAGGATATAAAGATAAGCAAGTATGAAAATCAGGAACTTGACCGCATAGAAAACTACGGCAGACTTACACAAGCGGAGTTTGAAGAACTGAAAGCAAAAAAATGGCTTACTCTTGATAACATAGACGATTTTCATAGACAACTTAAAAGGCATATCAACAAAAATATGGCAGGAGTTTCGGCGGTCTACTTGCATTTATATATATCCCTTTATGTTTTCAAGCATAACTGGAAGATAGACCACAAAACCCCCTTAACTTCTTTTGCCGATGCTGAAATGCTGTATGCTGAACTTATCGGGGCAAATGGCAGGTTTATTCAATCTGCAAATTGGAAAAATAGAGATATACTTGCTATGAAGAGAACAACCACACAGCAGATTACAAGGCTAAACACATTTACAGAAATGGCAAGAGAATTGTCAAATAAAAGAGGTTTTGTTTTTGACGGGAATGACAAACTGACACACTTTAATAAGAGGGTGTATTTCCGTACTGCAACCTTAACGCAATTGAGAGCAATCTGCAAAGAGTATAAAGTCAAAAATTATTCAATCACAAAAAGCACGGATAAACTTGCCTCAATGATATGTGCATTGCCAGAAGTTAATGAAATTTTTGTACGGCTTTTAATGGCAGATACAGTTAATGCACCACTTACAGACCGAGTTGTGGAATTGCTGCGAGAAGAAGGACAGGGCAACTAAATCCGTTGACAGTAGCATCCCACGAAAATCCCCAAAGTGTCATTTAAAAGTGTTGGAAAAATGCTGAACTTTTTCCGAACCCCTATTTTTTATTGATTTTCAGCCTCAAAACAGGTATTTTTTAAAAATATACAAGGTTGATTCTTAAAAAATGGTCAAAAGTGTCGTTTTTTTCTTTTATGTTTCCGGCAACGGAATTCGGTATTAAAATTTATAAATTATGAAAGGCTGTTCTACAAATAGAATGGTCTTTATTTTTATGCAAAATGTAAAAAATCGCAAATTATCTTGATAAAATTGTTTAATTGTGGTATAATATTTATGCTCAACAAATTTAATAAGATAGAAATAATGGTATCTTTTTCTTTATGGGAATGTTATACCCTTTTTTCGCCACACTATATTTGAATTTGTTAAAAACGCAAGTTCCTATTAAATAGTGTGGTAGATACCTTTATTCTATTTAAATTTGTTGAGCGACAATTGGAGTTTGCGTTTTTAGTGCGTCAAC
>JAZTYV010000027.1:0-100911 GCA_045637145.1 Clostridia bacterium
AAGCATTGACTTTTCTTGCTATATGTATTATGATATAATTATTAAGATTGGAGGTATAGAAATGAGAAAAATTTATACTGTTGAAATTCCAAAATCAGATAGAATACAAAAACTTATAGATGACCTGTATTCAGGTACTCCAACTATTGAATCTTCCCGTGCGGAAATTATTACCGAGAGCTTTAAAAATACAGAGGATATGCCTATGTATTTGAGAAAGTCAAGAGCTTTTAAGGCTTTGGCTGAAAAACTGCCGATTGTAATTCGCGACAATGAACTTATAGTTGGATGCAATTGTTATACACGCAGGGGATGCCAGACCTTCCCTGAGTTTTCAAACAAATGGCTTGAGGATGAGTTTGAAACAATTGCTACACGCAGTGCGGATTCTTTTTATATTTCCGATGAAACTGTCGAGAAATTAAAAGAAGTACATAAATATTGGAAGGGTAAGACCACAAGTGAGCTTGCTACCTCATATATGGCACCTGAAACATTAACCGCTATTGAGCACAACATATTTACAGTCGGCAATTATTTTTTCAATGGAATAGGACATGTAAGTGCTGACTATGACAAAGTTCTCAAAATAGGTTTCAAGGGTATCTATGAATATGCCAAAGCCGAAAGAGATAAGTGCAATATATACGACAGTGATTACACCACGCGTTATTATTTTCTTTCATCTGTTATGGAAAGCTGTGAGGCTGCAATCATATTTGCAAAGAGATATGCCGATGCAGCTCGTGAAATGGCATCTGTATGCACAGATATAAAAAGACGCGAGGAATTACTTACAATAGCGGAAATATGCGAAAAGGTTCCTGCAAATGGTTCACAAAGTTTCCACGAAGCATGTCAGTCATTTTGGTTTGTACAGCTTCTTATACAAACAGAATCAAACGGCCATTCCGTTTCTCCCGGTCGTTTTGACCAGTATATGTATCCCTATTATATAATGGATATAGAAAGTGGCAAGATTACCCGCGAACAGGCACAGGAGCTTATTGACTGTGTATGGGTTAAATTAAATAGCTTAAATAAGGTTCGTGATGCTCTTTCTGCAGAGGGTTTTGCGGGCTACAGTATGTTCCAGAATCTCGTTGTCGGAGGTCAGGATATTCATGGAATGGATGCAACCAATGATTTGTCATATATGTGTATAAGCGCATCAATGCATACAAATCTTCCTCAGCCTTCGCTTTCTATGAGAGTGTGGAATGGTACACCTCACGACCTTATGCTTAAGGCAGCCCAGCTTACAAAAACGGGCATAGGACTTCCCGCTTACTATAATGACGAAATCATAATTCCTGCACTTATTTCCAGAGGACTTAAGCTTCAGGATGCGCGCAACTATTGCGTTATCGGATGTGTAGAACCTCAAACTCCCGGAAAAACAGATGGTTGGCATGATGCTGCATTCTTTAATATGTGTCGTCCGCTTGAACTTGTATTCGCTGACGGTGTTGACAAGGGAGTTCAGGTTGGGCTTCGAACAGGAAGTCTTGAGCAGCTTGATACATATGACAAATTCTTCGATGCATACAAAAAGCAAATGGATTATGCTATAAAGCTCATGGTAAATGCCGACAACGCTGTGGATACTGCTCATATGGAGCGTTGTCCTTTGCCGTTCCTTTCATCTATGATTACAGATTGTATAGGCAAGGGCAAATCGGCGCAGGAGGGCGGTGCTCTGTATAACTTTACAGGTCCTCAGGGCTTCGGTATTGCAAATGTTGCCGATGCTTTGTATGCAATAAAGGAGCTTGTTTATAATAAAAAAGAAGTAACTTTGAATGAATATGCCGATGCGTTAAGAAACAATTTCGGCATGCCGTACAGTGATGCTTACGCACAAAGACTTACTATTGATGTTTTAAAAGAGATTGCCTCAAAAGGTTATGATATAAAACAGGAACAGATTTCCGATGTTTTTGTTCAGATAAGAGAAAATAACATTGAAGAAGGTAAAAAGAAATCATATCAGGCACTTCTTGAAAAAATCAAATCATTACCCAAATTCGGTAATGATCTGGATGAGGTAGATATGCTTGGCCGTGAGGTTGCATATACATACACAAAGCCTGTTGAAAAATATGACAATCCCAGAGGCGGAAGATACCACGCAGGATTATATCCGGTATCGGCCAATGTGCCTCTTGGTTTGCAGACAGGTGCTACTCCCGATGGAAGGTTGGCAGGTGCACCTATTGCTGATGGCGTTTCTCCATCTGCAGGCTGCGATGTTAACGGGCCTACAGCATCAGCAAATTCTGTTGCAAAGCTCGATCATGGAATAGCATCCAATGGAACTCTTTTCAATATGAAGTTCCATCCTTCCGCACTCAAGGGTACTTCAGGTATAGAAGCATTTATATCACTTATCCGTGCATTCTTTGACCAGAAGGGTATGCATATGCAGTTCAATGTTGTCAGCCGTGAAACACTTCGCGATGCGCAACGCAATCCTGAAAATTACAAGAATCTCGTTGTTCGCGTAGCAGGATACAGTGCACTGTTCACAACACTTTCAAAATCCTTGCAGGATGATATAATCAATAGAACTGAACAGGGAGGATTTTAAGGGATATGACTGATTATCTGAATGTATCCGGCAGGATTTTCGATATTCAGAAGTTCTCTGTGCATGATGGTCCGGGAATACGGACAATTGTGTTTTTGAAAGGCTGTGCACTTAGATGCAGATGGTGCTGCAATCCGGAGTCGCAGAAGTTTGAAATTCAGTCTATGCTGCAAAACGGTAAGGAGAAGATTGTTGGTAAAGATGTAACGGTAAAGGATGTACTTGAAATTGTAAAGCAGGATATGCCGTACTACAGACGCTCCGGCGGAGGAATGACATTGTCCGGAGGCGAAATGCTCTGTCAAAGCGATTTTGCCTATGCACTTTTAAGATGTGCCAAAGAATCGTCAATAAATACAGCAGTTGAAACCACGGGTTTTGCCCCCTATGAAAAGATTGAAAAACTACTTCCGTATATAGATACAGTACTTATGGACATTAAGCACACAGACAGTATCAAGCACAAGGAGTTTACAACTCAGTCAAATGAACTTATACTTGAAAATGCTGCAAAAATAGCCAAAAAAGCAAAAAAACTTATAATCCGTGTACCTGTTATACCGGGTTTTAATGATACAGAAGCAGAAATTTCAGCCATATCTGAATTTGCTTCAGGGTTAGATGGCGTAAATGAAATAAATCTTCTTCCGTATCATAGCTTTGGCAGAGATAAGTATGAAGGTTTGGGCAGGGATTATCTTATGGGTGATGTTCCTTCGCCCACAGATGAACATATGCAAAAGCTTAAATCCGTTGCCGAAAAATATGGATTAAACTGCAAGATAGGAGGATAGGGCAATGGCAAATGAAATGTCACTTCAGGAAAAACTTAGAATTGTCCAGGAACTTGTTCCCGGAAAACAGATAACTATTGCACACATCATAGCAAATCCCGATGATATTCTATACAGGAAGCTCGGCCTCGACCCGGCTATCGAATATTCAAAAACTGCTATCGGCATAGTTACAATGTCTCCTGCGGAAACCGCTATAATTGCAGGTGATATAGCCATGAAGTCATCGGGAGTTGAATTGGGTTTTGTAGACAGATTCAGCGGTACTCTCATAGTAACCGGAAATGTTTCCGATGTTCAGGCTTCACTTACAGCTCTCGTTGAGTATTGTAAAGATGTATTGGGCTTTACGGTTTGCCCTATAACCAAAACATGATGAAAAAATTGATTCTGATGGGCAGAAGCGAGAGCGGAAAAACAACTCTCACTCAGGTGCTTCGTGGCGAGGATATCAAATACGATAAGACTCAATACATAAAATTCGAAAATACTCTTATTGATACACCCGGTGAATATGCTCAAACACACCATCTTGGCAGAGCATTGGCTCTTTATTCGTACGAGGCGGACATGGTTGGACTTCTTATTAGTGCAACAGAACCGTATTCATTGTTTCCTCCGTGTATAACTTGCCTGGTAAACAGAGAGGTTATCGGCATAGTTACAAAGTCGGAAGAAAAGGGAGCTAATCCCGACAGAGCTGAAAACTGGCTTCGCTTGAGCGGTTGTAAAAAAGTGTTTCGCATTGATTCGGTAACGGGTTATGGAGTAAATGAGCTGATTTCATATTTGAATAAATAAAAAACCAAAAAAACAAAGAAAAAAACAGAAAAAACTATTGACTTTCCAATGCAAATATTGTAGAATTATAGTTGGAAAATCTTAAGGGCAAATTTTATGTTGCCCATACAGTTTTGTGTGAAAAATTAAAATATAAAGATAGGAGCGATGACAATGAATATCAATTCAGAAAATGTAGAGCAAATTGTCAGACAAGTGCTTCAGGAACTTGGAAGCAGCAAGGCTGCTCCCGCTGCAGAGTCAAAAAAGCAATGCGGTATTCCTGCAAAGAGCCGTGTTGCAATGCTTACATCTCTTGAACATTACGACATCAAAGAATTCCCCATTCCCGAATTGGGCGATGACGATATTCTGGTTAAGGTAGAAGGATGTGGTATTTGCGGTACTGATGCTCATGAGTTTAAGCGAGATCCATTTGGTCTGATTCCTGTTGTTCTCGGTCATGAAGGCACGGGCGAAATTGTAAAAATGGGTAAAAATGTACAAAAAGACAGTGCAGGAAAAACTGTAAAAGTTGGTGACAAAATTGTTACCAGTACAATTTTCAGCGATAATCCTGATATTACAATGTTCGACCTTAACAAGCAAAATGTAGGCAGTGCAGACATCTACGGTCTTCTTCCTGATGATGACATTCACTTAAACGGTTGGTTTGCCGATTATCTTGTTGTAAGAGGCGGCTCAACATTCTTCAATGTAAGCGACTTAAGCCTTGAAGACAGAATTCTCATTGAACCATGTGCTGTTCTTATTCACGCAGTAGAGCGCGCTAAGACAACAGGCATACTTCGCTTTAACAGCAGGGTTGTTGTTCAGGGTTGCGGTCCCATAGGTCTTATATGTATAGCAGTTCTGCGCACAATGGGTGTAGAAAACATTGTTGCAGTTGACGGTGAAGAAAAAAGACTCAATTTTGCAAAAGAAATGGGTGCCAGTGCAACAGTTAATTTCAAAGACCACAGTGGCATTGAAGCATTGTCAGGTGCTGTTGAAAAAGCTTTCGGTGGATATCTTGCTGATTTCGCTTTCCAATGCACAGGTTCTCCCATAGCACACAGCAACATTTACAAGTTTATCCGCAGCGGCGGTGGTTTGTGCGAGCTGGGATTCTTCATCAATGGCGGTGATGCAACAATCAATCCTCATTTTGATATTTGTTCCAAAGAAATCACAACAGTCGGTTCTTGGGTATACACACTTCGTGATTATGCCACCACATTTGATTTCTTAAAGAGAGCAAAGGGTATAGGCTTACCCATGAATAAGCTCATAACTCACAAATTCCCTCTGTCTCAGATTAATGAAGCACATGTTACAAATCTGAAGATGGAAGGTTTAAAAATAGCAATAATTAATGAATAATTTTTTAGGAGGTAGTCAAAAATGGCACAGGAAGCATTAGGAATGGTAGAAACCAGAGGTGTAGTAGCTGCAATAGAAGCTGCTGATGCAATGGTTAAAGCTGCAAATGTTGAGCTCATCGGTACAGAAAAAATCGGTTCCGGTCTCGTAAGCGTTATGGTACGCGGTGATGTTGGAGCTGTGAAGTCTGCTACAGAAGTGGGCGGCAGCGCTGCTGAAAGATTGGGCGAACTCGTAGCAGTTCATGTAATCCCCAGACCCCATGGCGATGTAGAAAAAATCCTTCCCGGTTTTTAAGAGGCGGTGAAGTAAATGGCTGAAAAGAAAAAAACAGCAACTGAGCAGACTGTAAAACAACAGCCTGCAAAGGAAAAAACAGTAAAAGAGCAAACAAAGGCTGCAACACCTGCAGTTGAAACAGTTTCCAAGGAAGCTGATATTGTAAATATTAAGGAGGAAAAAAGAATGGCACAGGAAGCATTAGGTATGATTGAAACAAGAGGTTTAGTAGCTGCAATAGAAGCTGCTGACGCAATGGTAAAAGCTGCAAATGTAGAACTTATCGGTACAGAAAAAATAGGTTCCGGTCTTGTAAGTGTTATGGTACGCGGTGATGTAGGAGCAGTTAAATCTGCAGTAGAAGCTGGCGGAAATGCTGCTTCCAGATTGGGCGAAATCATTGCTACTCATGTAATCCCCAGACCCCATGGCGATGTAGAAAAGATTCTTCCTTCCATCAAATAATTATCTTCTGTGAATTTTCAAGGAGGCAAGATATTCTGCATTAAAAGCAGTATATGGATGCGTCTACATAACGGAGGGTGATATACAGTGATAGTAGGTAAGGTAGTGGGCAGCGTTGTTGCTACCCGCAAAAACGAAAACCTCACGGGTAATAAATTTCTGATTGTAGAGCCGTACAGCAACATGGCAGGTACAGGGCGAATTGTGGCTATCGACAATGTTGGTGCCGGTATCGGCGAAGATGTACTTGTTGCTACAGGTAGTGCGGCACGAGTTGGATGTAATGTTGAAGCATCTCCTGTAGATGCTGCGATTGTTGGTATCATCGATGACGCAATAGGACTGGAGTAAGTTATGCAATTAGAAAATTTAACCAAAATTTTACAGGAACACGGCATCGTCGGAGCGGGCGGTGCCGGATTCCCGGCTTATGCCAAACTAAATGAAAAATCAGATACAATTATTCTCAATTGTGCAGAATGTGAACCGCTTTTTAAGGTACACACTCAAATACTGGAGAAATATGCATATGAAATCATCAGTGCATTTTCTATGGTTGCAGATGCAGTAGGAGCAAAGAGTGCTATTGTCGGTATTAAACCGTCATACAAGTCAGCTATACACGCTGTTGAGTCAGTGATGAATTCGTTTCCTAAAGTGTCTGTGTCATATTTGCCGGAAATTTATCCGGCAGGAGATGAAGTAATCCTTACATACGAAACTACCGGCAGAGTAATCAAACCCGGAAATATACCTATCTCAGTTGGTGTTACGGTCTTTAATGTTGAAACTATGTTAAACATTTACAGAGCCGTAAATGAGGGTGCCGGAGTTACACATAAGTATGTTATGGTAGCAGGCGAGGTTAATCTGCCAAAGGTTTTACGAGTTCCTCTGGGTATGTCGCTTAAGGATGTTGTAAAATTATGCGGTGGCTCTAAAATTGAAGACCCTGCATATCTTGTGGGAGGACCTATGACAGGTAAAATCGGTCTTCCGGGTGATTTAGTTACGAAAACAACTAATGCGGTTATTTTGCTGCCGCACGATCATTATATAGTTCAAAGAAAAACGGTTAAGGCAAATATAGGCATAAAGCGTGCTATGAGTGCATGTTGCAGTTGCCGTCTGTGCACAGACTTGTGCCCCAGAAATCTTATGGGCTCGCCTATAGAACCTCAAGCGTTTATGCATGGTATATCAAACAATAAAGTGTTTGATACAAAACCGTTTTTAAATACATTTTTCTGTTCCCAATGCGGACTTTGCGAAATGTATTCTTGTATGCAGGGATTGTCTCCTGCAACACTTATCGGCACCTACAGAAATGAATTGCGTGCTAAAGGTGTGGGTATACCAAAAATAGAAGAGGATACCTTTGTTTCGAATAAGCGCGAGTACAGAATGGTTCCTGTGGAACGCCTTATGAAGAGAATTGGTCTTACTCAATACAATGTAGATATACCGTTGTCGGATGAAGAGGTAAAAGCTAAAAGACTTATACTTTCATTGCAACAGAATATAGGCTCACCGTCACTGGCTGTAGTCAAAAAAGGCGATGTTGTTGAGGAAGGACAGTCAATTGCAGAGGCACCCGGTGGTAAGCTTGGTGTTGCATTACATTCACCGTTAAGTGGTAAAGTATTAGATATAAATAAGAATTATATTATTATAGAAAAGAGCAGGAAGTGAAATTATGGCAAGAGCAATCGGCATGGTAGAGTACACAACCGTATCTACCGGTATTCAGGCAGCAGATACGCTTGTTAAGACCGCTGCTGTAGAGATTATTGAATCTCAGGTGGTTTGTCCGGGTAAATATATTGTTATTATTTCAGGTGAACTTAGTGCAATCAAAGCATCTGTTGATGCCTGCAAAGTACAATACGGAGAAAATCTTATAGATAGTTTTGTTCTTGGTAATGTTCATGAAGACATATTCCCGGCAATATATGCCACGGTTGATGTAAAAAATCCGCGTGCCTTAGGGGTTATAGAAACTTTTTCTGGTGCATCGGCAATTGTTGCGGCAGATACCGCTGCAAAAAGCGCAGATGTAACTCTTGTTGAACTGAGAATAGCAAGAGGAATGTGCGGAAAATCATATTTAATATTAACAGGAGAGGTTGCAGCAGTAACAGCTGCAGTAGATAATGCAAAATTGTCTGCAAAAGAAAACGGAATGTTGTTAGACTGCTCTGTTATACCCAATCCTGACCCGAAGCTTTGGGAAAAAATATTGTGATATATTATATTTAGTTATACATAAATCTAACGAAAGGCTGTTGATCAGTTATGAGAATTGACGAAAATCAGATTAGCGAAATAGTAAAAAGTGTTCTGTCCAATGTGATTAATGAGAACAGCAGTGTTACAAATGATGCTCGTGCCTATAAGGGTGTTTTTAATACAATGACAGAAGCCCTTGAAGCAGTAAATAAGGCATACAAAGAGTATCGTTCATACACAGTGGAACAGAGGGAAAACATCATTTCCAAAATACGTGAGCTTACCTTGAACGAGGCTGAAGAAATGGCAAAGCTCGGTGTAAGCGAGACCGGCATGGGTAGAGTGTCTGACAAAATTATAAAACATCAGCTTGTTGCAAACAAGACTCCGGGCACGGAAGATTTGAATCCTACAGTAATGACAGGTGACAATGGTCTTACATTAGTTGAAATGGCACCATATGGTGTTATAGGAAGTATTACTCCGTCAACAAATCCGAGCGAAACGGTAATCTGTAATTCTATAGGTATGATTGCAGGCGGAAATGCCGTTGTATTCAATCCTCATCCCAATGCATGCAAGACAGCCAACTACGCAGTTGACCTTGTAAACCGTGCTATTTTGGAAGCAGGCGGACCTGAAAATCTTGTTGTTTCTGTTTATGCACCTACTATGGATACATCCAACGAAATGATGAAATCTCCAATCGTTCGTATGTTGGTAGCTACAGGCGGACCAGGTGTTGTTCGCACACTTTTGTCATCGGGCAAAAAGGCGATTGGTGCAGGTGCAGGAAATCCCCCTGTTATTGTTGACGAAACAGCCGACATATGTAAGGCTGCCAGAGATATCGTAGCAGGAGCAAGCTTTGATAACAATTTACCTTGTATTGCTGAAAAGGAATGTTTTGCAGTAGATTCCATTGCCGATAAACTCATATCATGTATGCAGCAGGCAGGAGCTTATCTTATAAAAGGAAAGCAGATAGAGGACCTTGTAAAGATTGCTCTTGTAGAAAAAGACGGCAAATATTCTATAAATAAAAAATGGGTTGGCAAAGATGCAGGCAAGTTCTTAAAAGAACTTGGTATTAACTCTGATGCGCGTCTTATAATTTGTGAAACCGAGGCACTTCACCCCTTTGTACAGGTTGAAATGATGATGCCCATTTTGCCGATTGTGCGTGTGTCCGATATTGATGAAGCAATAGAAAAAGCTGTCAATGCAGAACATGGAAACAGACATTCGGCTCATATCCATTCTAAAAACATAGATAATCTTACAAAATTTGCCAGAGCAGTTGAAACAACTATTTTCGTAAAAAATGCACCCTCATATGCAGGTATCGGTGCAGGTGGCGAAGGCTACACAACATTTACTATTGCAGGTCCCACAGGTGAAGGACTTACCGCAGCGCACTCATTTACCAGACAACGCCGTTGTGTAATGGTAGATGGATTACACATTGTTTAATTGACAAACGGAGGAAAACAGTATGGATTCATTGGGAATGCTTGAAGTATATAGCTTTACAACAGCGGTTTGTGCTGCAGATGTTGCAGCAAAGGCTGCTGACATTAAGGTTATTGCTTTCGACAGAACGCGTCCGAAATCATCTGATGCACCGGCACCTTTGGTAATGCAGTTAAAGGTAGAAGGGGATAACGCTTCTGTTAAGGCTGCTATTGACGCCGCAAAGGCCTATGCCAAGGACGAGAATATGTATATTGTGTCCAGCGTGATACCCCGCCCGGGTGATGGCACAGAAAAGATGGCGTATCTTTTGGATGTTAACAAAGATAAATACAACAAAAAACTCCCCAAAACATTCTATGGTGCAGACACTAAGCTCCCCAAAACAGACTTTGCTATAGGTCTGTTGGAGGTCTTTGGTTTGGTTTCATCGATTACAGGCCTTGATGCAATGCTTAAAGCGGCAAATGTCCGTCTTATCCATTCCGAAAAAAGGCTTGGAGGTGCACTTGTTACATTGATAATAAAGGGCAGTGTTTCGGCAGTTCAAGCTGCTGTAGAAGCAGGTGCTGAGGCAGCGCAGCCTCTTGGTAAACTTCACGGTAAGGCTGTCATAGCCAATCCGCATGGCGAAGTAATGAAGTTTTTTGATTATGAAACTTAATTTACCAATTTATAAGGTGGTAATCATATGTATAATATTAACAATTTAGAAAATGCCGTTAGAAACGCTTGTAAGGAATTAAATATTGCTTCCGATAAACCAAATAGCGATTATGTAAAAATCGGTGTTTCGCAAAGGCACATACACTTGTCCCGCGAACATTTGGACATACTTTTCGGCGAAGGCTATGAGCTTACCCCCAAAAAGTTTCTTATGGGTAAGGAATTTGCCTCAAACGAGGTTGTTACTTTGGTAGGGCCGTCTCTTAAGTCAATCGAAAATGTACGAGTTTTAGGACCTGTTCGTAAGAACACACAGGTGGAAATATCTCGTACAGACACCTTTGTCTTAAAGGTAAGTCCTCCGGTTCGTCCTTCCGGAGAAATCAAAGGCTCCGAGAAAATGGTAATCGTAGGTCCAAAGGGCAGTGTATACATAAAGGAAGGCGTTATTATTGCCAACCGCCATATACATTTAACTCCTGAATTTGCATCTTCTCTCAATCTTAAAGATAATGATTATGTGGATGTTGTAATAGACGGAGTAAAGCCTACAAAATTTTATGATGTACAAATCCGTGTACGCGAAGATTTCAATGTAGAGATGCATATAGATACAGATGATGCAAATTCATCTTGTTTGAAAAACGGAGATGTAGTGCATATCATAACAAAGTAATTTGCTCAAAAACATTGAAAGGAATGAGTGAAATGCTTGCAGTCGAAAGACACAAGAGGATATTGGAACTCTTAGGTATTCACGGTTCAGTAATGGTAAGCAAGCTTAGCACAGAGCTTGGTGTAACCGAGGAAACTGTTCGCCGCGATTTAGAAAAATTGGAAGTTCAGGAACTTCTTCGAAGAACTCACGGGGGAGCGCTGCCTATGGATGATGGCAGCTATGAGTATTCTTTGGAAAAAAGAAAAACACTCAATGTGGAGACAAAAAAGGAGCTTGCTAGAAAAGCGGTACAGCATATTGCTACTGGAGATACAATCTTTTTGGATGCATCCACTACAACCTTTTATATGGCAAAAGAAATCAAAAACATGAAAAATGTAACTGTTATTACCAATTCACTAAGAGTGATAAATGAACTTTCCGCATCTGAAGGTGTCAAGGTAATATCTGTAGGAGGCATAGTTAGTAAAAACCAATCTTTAGTAGGTGCTGCCACAGAAAACTATATCATGCAAAACTATTTTGCAGATAAGATGTTTTTCTCCAGCAAAGGAATTGGCAATAACGTAATTATACTCGAAGGTAATGAGCAAGAGTGTTACATAAAGCAAAGAATGATAAAAAATTCGCGTATGTGCTATTATCTTTGCGACAAATCCAAAATTGGCAGAGTGGGTTACATGAAACTCGCATCTTTTGATGAAATAGATTATCTTGTAACCGATGCCGAAATTGACGGAAATTTAAAAACGGAACTTGATGAATGTAATGTAGAAGTTATAAGTATTTAATATACTTTATATAGTAAAATTTAAATGGTCTCAATTATGACTAAGGAGGATATTTACAATGTTAGTTAATATGAATGATGTTTTAAGACCGGCCAAAGCAAATCAGTATGCAGTAGGACTTTTTAATGCTGTAAACTTAGAACTTGCAAGAGGAATTTTGAATGCGGCAGAATGCACCAGATCACCGGTTATCATGGGTACTGCTGAAATCTTACTTCCCTATGGTCCGTTGGAAGAAGTTTCTTACTATTTAATTCCTATGGCAAAAAAGGCTACTGTGCCTGTTGTTGTACACCTTGACCACGGTCTTACATTTGAAACCTGTGAAAAGGCATTAAAACTTGGTTTTAGCTCTGTTATGTATGACTGCTCTACAGATACATATGAAGAAAATGTTCGCAAAGTTAAGGAAATGGCAGATTTGGCTCATTCATATGGTGCAACAATTGAAGGTGAGTTAGGTCATGTTGGTGATAACGAAGGTTCTGCAGAAGGAAGCAGTCACCTTGCTGACCCTTCAAAGTATTTTACAGACCCAAAACTTGCAAAAGAGTTTGTTGAAAAAACAGGTGTTGATGCTTTAGCTATTGCCGTAGGTAATGCTCACGGTGCATACAAGCTTCCTCCTAAGCTCGATTTCGAAAGAATTCGCACAATTGCAAGAACAGTAGATGTTCCTCTTGTTCTTCACGGTGGTTCCGGTCTTACAGATAACGACTTCAGACGCGCAATAAAAGAGGGTATAAGCAAGGTAAACATCTTCACAGATATCAATGTTGCAGCAGTTGAAGCTGAATTCAAGAAATTCTCAAGCATGGAAAAGGGTCTTATCGACCTTATTCCCGCAGCAGTTGAAGCTGTAAAACAGGAAAGCATGAATAAGATGAAACTTTTCAGCAGTGACGGAAAAGCAGATATGTTCAAATCAGATGAAATGACACAGGATAATCTGGATTTAATAACAAAGCTTGTTACAGCCGAAGTTGCTAAATATCTTAATAAACAATAATTTATACAAATGACAACTCCATTGTTAATAGGAGTTGTCATTTTTTTGTCTTAGTTTGTCAAAAAAAGTTGCATTATTTGTTGATTTGTGGTATACTTTATTTGTCAAAATTTTAGTAAGGAGGGGCATGTATGAAGTGTATAATAAACGGTAAAATCATTTTATGTGACAGAATACTTGAAGATTCAGTAATTGTCTTCGATGATAAAATTCAAAAAATATCTTCGGTTGATGATATAGATATTTCTGAATACGAAGTTATTGATGCAAAGGGCAGATTCGTATCTCCCGGTCTGGTAGATATGCATATTCACGGATTTCTCGGCGCAGATGTATCAGATGGCGATATTGACGGCATCAAGATAATGGCAGACGGTATCATAAAAAACGGTGTTACTTCCTGGTGTCCGACTACAATGACTGTTTCCAAAGCAGAAATAGAAGCGGCATTTGATGCAGTTAGACAAGTGAAAAACAGCGGTGAATATTACGGTGCCAGAATTTTAGGAGTAAACAGCGAGGGGCCGTTTATAAACCCGTCCAAAAAGGGCGCACAGGCAGAGGAACATATTTTGAAACCCGATGCCGATTTTATCTGCAAAAATGCAGATATCATAAAGCTCTTTACTGTTGCACCCGAGGTTGACGGTGCTTTGGAGTGTATAGAAAAGGTTTATAAAAATACAGATGTTCTTATCTCTATGGGTCACACCAATGCAACTTTCGAAGAAGCAAATGAGGGTATCAACAAGGGCGTAAGACACGCGACACATCTTTTCAATGCAATGACAGCGCTTTCGCACCGAAGCCCCGGAGTAGTTGGTGCATCTTTGTCCAATGGCGACACCAGTGCTGAGCTTATAGCAGACACATTCCATGTAGACAAAGGTCTGTTTAATCTTGTTGCAAAGCTAAAGGAAGATAAGCTTTGCCTTATTACCGACTGCATAAGAGCAGGAGGTATGTCCGATGGCGATTATTCTTTGGGAGGTCAGCCTGTACACAAAGAGGGCATCAAATGTCTTATGCCGGACGGCACTATAGCAGGCAGTGTGTTGAATCTCAATGATGCGGTGTACAATTTGTATTCAAATACAAACCTTGAACTTCATGAGGCAGTTAAATGTGCATCCTTAAATCCTGCAAAGGCATTGGGAGAAGACAGTGATATTGGTTCAATCGAGGTTGGTAAACGCGCCGATATATTGATTGCAGATGATAAATTCAAAGTAGCTATGACAATCCTTGGCGGAGAAATAAGATATAAAGGAGAATGATTATGATTGCAAAATTAGAACCAGAATTTATGCCTATGGCAAAGGTTATAAATGATTTTAAAGCTGCCGTGGCAAACTCAGAATCTCAGGAGCTTTGTATTTCTGTTGAGAGAAATGGCGGACTCATTGCAGTGTATAAGCTTGATGTGTACAAAGAAAACACAGGCCATGACGAAGAAAATTACGAAATAGCAGAAAGAATTATAAAGACTTTGCTTTGGGCAAAGGGCGGATACAAGGTATATATTGCAGGCTCAAAATATATATATGAGCGTATTGCAGATGATTACAGAGTTGGCGGAGCAAGAGAATTCGATTTCAATTTTATGGCTCGCGTTTACGAAAAACCCTTTGAGGTTGTATATGTAGAAAACATAAAAGATGCCCCCGCAGAAAATGATGTATCATCACCGGTTGGACGCCATCTTGACGGCTGCCGTATCGGTTTTGATGCCGGCGGAAGCGACCGTAAGGTATCTGCTGTTGTAGACGGTGAAACTGTATATTCCGAAGAGGTTGTATGGTTCCCCAAACTCCAAAGCGACCCTATGTATCACTATGATGGCATTTTAAGCGCTATGAAAACTGCAGCATCACATATGCCCAGAGTAGATGCTATCGGTGTGTCTTCTGCAGGTGTGTACATCGACAACAAGATAATGGTTGCATCACTTTTCTTAAAAGTGTCTGACGAAGACTTTGAAAAGCATGTTAAAAATATGTATCTCGATGTTGCCAAAGAAATAGGTGATGTTCCGGTTGAAGTGGCAAATGACGGTGATGTAACAGCATTGGCTGGTGCAATGAGCCTTGAAGATAACAATGTTATGGGCATAGCTATGGGCACAAGCGAAGCTGCCGGCTATGTAGATAAAGACGGTAATATTACAGGTTGGCTCAATGAGCTTGCTTTTGTTCCCGTTGATTTCAACAAGGGGGCAATGGTCGATGAATGGAGCGGTGACTACGGCTGCGGAGTTAAGTATTTATCTCAGGATGCAGTTATAAAGCTTGCTCCCAAAGCCGGCATAGAGCTTGATGAAAATCTATCCCCTGCAGAAAAGCTCAAGGTTGTACAGGGTCTCATGGAGAAAGATGACAGCCGCGCGGCAGATGTTTACGAAACAATAGGTACATATTTTGGATATTCAATAGCATATTATTCTATGTTCTACGATATCAAGCATGTGCTTATAATGGGAAGAGTTACCAGCGGAAAGGGCGGTACAATAATTCTTGCCAAGGCGAACGAAGTTTTAGAAGCAGAATTTCCCGAGCTGTTCAAAAAGATACAGCTTCATATTCCGGACGAAAAAGCAAGAAGAGTAGGTCAGTCTGTTGCTGCAGCAAGCCTGCCCAAAATAGTATAATTATATCAATACAAACACGGTAAGTTTTTAAAAAACTTGCCGTGTTTTCTTTTAAATTCATATTGTTATTTTTGAATTATTGTGATATGATTATATTTGTAGAAATATGTTAAATTCAGCAAAGAAAAAATATCGATTTTCATAAGGGTTGATGCACACATTAATCCCAAAAATATTGAGCATTTGGTTTGTATATCGACTTTTTTTACTGACTTGACACGACTCTAAGAATAAATGGTCAAATACAATCACAAAAAACTTTATATATTTCGAAGAGGAGTAATGTTATGAACTTTACTACTTGGCTTGCAATAGCTGTTGCAATAATAGTTCCAATAGCTATGTATATACATTATAACAAGGAATAATCAATACATAAAAACATATGACAATTAAAACAGGAGGTACATATTTATGAAAAAGACATTGTACAAATCAGCAGAAAATAAAAAACTTTGCGGTGTATGCGGAGGAATATCCGAATATTTTAATATCGATCCTACAATGGTTCGTTTGGCGTGGATTTTATTTACCGCACTTGGCGGTTCCGGCATAATAGCATATATTGTAGCTGCATTGGTTATGCCATGCAAAAATGAAGATTAAGTTGGCTGATGTTTAATTATGAGTTTCCTGCTTTATCAAAAATTCATTGAAAGGAGTAATTGCTATAGAAACACCAATACAAAAAGCTCTTCTTTTAATGGGTGAAGAAAAGTATAGGGAATTTGTTTCCAAACTTATTCCAACAGTTAAAAAAGATACAATCATAGGTATACGCACGCCTGTTCTTAGAAGGTATGCCAAAACTTTGGAAAATTGCCAGGCCTTTTTAAATGAACTTCCGCATAAATATTATGAAGAAAACAATCTTCACGCTTTTTTAATAGAGAGGGAACCGAATTTTGACAAATGCATAGAAGGTCTTGATGCTTTTTTACCCTATGTGGATAATTGGTCAACTTGCGATTGTATGAAGCCAAAAATACTCAAAAGATATCCTGATAAGCTTTTGATACATATACAACGATGGATAAAGTCAAATGATATTTATGCAGTAAGGTATGCAATCAATCTTTTGATGAGCTTTTATCTTGATGAAAACTTTGATGAACAATATCTTTGCCTTGTTGCCAATATTAAATCCGATGAGTATTACATCAACATGATGAGGGCATGGTACTTTGCTACGGCACTTGCCAAACAATATAAATATGCTTTGCCATATATAGAAAATAATATGCTTGATGAATGGACACATAACAAAACCATACAAAAGGCAAGAGAAAGCTATAGAATTACAAACGACAAAAAGAAATATTTGAAAACATTTATACGAAAGAAAAAATAATGACATTATAATTTATTTATATAAAACACATCAAAAAAAGAGGCGAATACAGTGAAAAAATCGAAAACACTTTTATTTACTATATGCGGAACAATGATAACAGGTTTTGCAATAGGCTCATTTTTAACCCCAAACAAAGTTGTAGGCGGAGGAGCATCGGGTATATCAACCATATTGTTTCACACCTTTGGAATACAACCCGGTGTAAGCTTTTTTATACTCAACATATTGTTTTTGCTTGTTGGTTTTACAGTTTTGGGAAAGCAATTCATTTGCAAAACACTAATAGGAATTACTCTTTTGTCGCTGTTTACACAGATTTTCAGTTATTTTCCCATTTACACAGAGAACCTTGTGCTCACAACTGTTTTTGGCGGTGTCTTATATGGCTTTGGCATTGGCATGAGCTTTGCTGCAGGTGCTTCAACAGGTGGCACGGATATCATAGGAAGAATTATTCAAACAAAATTCAGCTTTGTTCCCATAGGAAAGATGCTTTTGTTTGTAGATGGAATTATAATTGTTATTTCGTTTGCGGTATTTAAAAATATAGAGCTAACACTTTTTGGTATTTTCACACTCATAATTTCGAGCTATTCTATAGACTTTATTATAAGCAAATTAAATGTTTCAAGAATTGCTTTTGTTATTACTGACACCGGTGATAAAATATCCAAAACACTTGTTTCAACATCGCCAAGAGGAGTTACTTTGATAGATGTTAAAGGTGTATATACAGACAGCCAAAAGCAAATGCTGTTTTGTGCATTAAAAGAGAGTGAAAGCGAAGAGTTTCAAAATAAAATTCTTGCTATCGACCCCAATGCTTTTATTGTGTTTTCCGAATCTCAAAGAATTAAAGGCAATGGGTTTTATCTTTACAAATAAAATATTTATATGAGGTGTTAAAATGGCAAAGATTTCGTTTCCATATGGGAAAACCAAGATTAACTATGAGTTCAAAGATGATGAGCTTGCAGGCGTACTGACATCGTCTATAGAAGAGTACATACCCAAAGCGTGCCAGCAAGAGCTTGTTGAAACAGCTATAACAAATCCAACAGGCACAGAACGGTTAAGTGAACTTGCAAAAGGTAAGAAAAAAATCGTTATCATTGCAAGTGACCATACCCGTCCTGTTCCCAGCAAAATTATTATGCCTTTGATGCTAAGGGAAATAAGAGAGGGAAATCCCGATGCGGATATCACCATACTTATAGCAACAGGTTGCCACAGGGGTACTACCAAAGCAGAACTGGTGGATAAGTTTGGAGAGGAAATTGCAGAAAACGAAAATATATATATTCACGACTGTGACGAACGCGAAAAGCTTATAAACATAGGAACACTGCCATCAGACGGAGAGTGTGAAATCAACAAAATAGCTTATGATGCAGATTTGCTTGTTGCAGAGGGGTTCATAGAACCGCACTTTTTTGCCGGATTTTCCGGAGGAAGAAAGAGTGTTTTGCCAGGAATTGCAGGCAGGACAACGGTTCTCGCTAATCATTGTTCAGAGTTCATAGACAATGAGAATTCCCGCACCGGAATACTGGAAAAGAATCCTATACACCAAGATATGCTTTGGGCAGCAAAAACAGCCAAGCTCAAGTTTATTGTAAATGTTGTATTAAATGCGGAAAAAGAGGTTATATATGCGGTGGCGGGCGACCCGGAAAAAGCGCACGAAAAAGGAACTCACTTTTTGTCCTCTTTATGCGGTGCCAAAGCAGTTTTGGCAGATGTTGCAATTTCGACAAACGGAGGATACCCGCTCGATCAGAATGTCTATCAGGCGGTAAAGGGAATGACTGCAGCAGAAGCCACTGTAAAAAAAGACGGAGTAATTATTATGCTTGCGGCGTCAAATGACGGAATTGGCGGCGACCATTTTTATCATCAGCTTTCAGATGAAGATGATATATACAAGACAATGGATACGTTTTTAAAACGCGGACGCGGACAAACAGTACCTGACCAATGGCAGACTCAGATTTTGCTGAGAATATTGATGCATGCAAGGATAATATATATTTCCGAAATGCAGGATGAACTGGTAGAAAAGATGCATATGATTCCTGCACATTCTATTGATGAGGCAATATCAAAAGCCAAAGAGATTTTGAAAAAAGAAAACATTAAAATTACAGCTATTCCGGACGGTGTATCGGTTATGGTAACAAAATGAGGTGAAAAAAGTGAAAGTAACAGTATCAATAGATTCATTTAAAGGCAGTCTTTCTACCTTTCAGGCAGGAGAGGCAATATCAGAGGGTGTAAAGAAGGTTTATCCTGATGCCGAGGTAAATATATGTCCTCTTGCAGACGGAGGCGAGGGAACGGTCGATGCTATAATAGGTGCAACAGGCGGAGAAATGGCAGAAGTTACTGTACATAACCCTCTCGGAAAACTGATAAACAGTAGTTACGGAATTATACCTCATACCCAAACTGCTGTAATTGAGATGGCATCTGCATCCGGTATTACACTTATAAATGACGCCGAACGAAATCCTCTTCATACAACTACATTTGGTGTAGGTGAGCTTATACTCGATGCTATTAAAAGAGGATGCCGAAAATTCATTGTGGGTATCGGCGGAAGTGCAACAAATGACGGAGGCATTGGCATGCTTCAGGCACTTGGATTTGAGTTTTTGGATAAAGACTCAAATCAGGTTTCATTTGGTGCAAAAGGTCTTAAGGACATTGTAAAAATCAAGACAGACAATGCAATAAAGGAGCTTAATGAATGTTCGTTTAGTGTTGCCTGCGATGTAAAAAATCCCCTGTGCGGAGAAAATGGCTGCAGTGCAATATACGGACCGCAAAAAGGTGCCACTTCGTCTATGATAAAGGATATGGATATGTGGCTGAAAGAATATGCAAGATTAACGAAAGAAATACTCCCCGAATCTGACTTAAATATTCCCGGAACAGGTGCGGCGGGCGGACTTGGATTTGCATTTTTGTCTTATTTAAATTCAAGTTTGTCTTCCGGAGTAGATTTGGTCATCAAGGAAACACAACTTGAAAACTGTGTAAAAGATGCAGATGTAGTTATTACCGGTGAGGGCCGTCTGGACGGACAGTCATATATGGGCAAGGCGCCGATAGGAGTGGCAAAGCTTGCAAAAAAATACAAAAAACCTGTCATAGCATTTTCGGGATGCGTAACAGACGATGCTGTTATGTGCAATGAGCATGGTATAGATGCATTCTTTCCAATAGTAAGAAAGCCTTGTACATTGGAAGAAGCTATGGATTTAGACAATGCACACAAGAATTTAAAGGACACGGTTAATCAGGTGTTCAGACTAATAAAAACTTCGTTTTGAATTCGCAACAACAGATAATGCAAAAGGATGTGATAATATGTCTTCTATAAGGGAAAACTATGAAAATACCGAATACAGAATTTTGTCACCTATGGGGTTTAAATCAAATGAAACCCAGGGCAGAATAAAGGAGGAAGAAAAGTGTCCTATAAGAACCGAATTTTGCCGCGATAGAGACAGGATTATTCACTCCAAATCTTTCAGGCGTTTAAAACATAAAACACAGGTTTTCATATCTGTATACAACGACCATTTCCGTACCCGCCTTACACATACGCTCGAGGTTTCGCAAATTGCCAGAACCATAAGCCGCGCCTTGGGGTTAAACGAAGACTTAACAGAGGCAATAGCTATGGGACACGACTTGGGTCATACACCGTTTGGACATTCGGGAGAGCGTGCACTGGATGCGCTAAACCCATCGGGATTTAAACACAACGAGCAGAGTCTCAGGGTAGTTGATGTTCTGGAAAAAGACGGAGATGGTATGAATCTCACATACGAGGTAAGAGATGGAATTTTAAACCATTCGGGAGACAACCCTGCCGCAACCAATGAAGGTATGGTAATAAAATATGCCGACAGATTTGCGTACATAAATCATGACATAGATGACGCAATAAGAGTAGGGGTCATTTCACGGATGGATTTGCCTTTGAACTCAGTAAATCTTTTTGGATCCACACATTCCGACCGCATTGCCGCAATGACCAAAGATATGGTCGAGGCAACAAAAAAAGCCGGAAGGATTTGTATGTCTCCCGAAAAAGAAAAAGCAATGCTTGAACTCAGGGAGTTTATGTTTGATGCTGTATATCGCGATCACGCCGTAAAGGACTACCAAACACAAATGGTTATAGAAAAATTGTATAAATATTTCCGTTCAAATCTTTCGAAATTGCCGTACGAGTACGGGAAACTCCTTGAAGATTGGAATGCGGATACGGTTGTCTGCGATTATATATCGGGTATGACAGACAATTACTCAATAGCTCTGTTCAACGAGCTTTTTATGCCAATTAAATAGATATAAACATAAAAAAAGGGATTTTCGTTTTTTTGTCGAAAAGGATAATATAGGAGGATGATTATGCCTTTATATCCTGAATATTTAATACGAGAAGTGGCTGACAAAAACGACATCCGCGATGTAGTATCACAGTATGTTAACTTAAAGAAGGCGGGCAGCTCATATGTAGGACTTTGTCCTTTTCACAATGAGAAGACGCCTTCCTTTTCTGTATCACCCCAAAAGGGAATATTTCATTGTTTTGGTTGCGGAGAAGGCGGTAATGTCATCCATTTTGTTATGAAAATTGAAAATATGCCTTTTGTGGAAGCAGTTGAAAAGCTTGCCGAACGAGCCGGAATATCACTACCCAAACCGGACGAAAAAGACAGTGAACGCCATGTACTCATGGCAAAAGAAAGGGAAACCATATACGAAATGAATATGGAGGCAGCAAACTTCTTCTACGATAATCTCAAGGATGCAAAAACCGCTGTAGACTATCTTAAAACGCGTTCTCTTTCCGGTGCAGATGCAAAACACTTTTTCATAGGTTATGCCAGGGACAGTTGGAATGCTTTATTTGAACATCTCAAATCAAAAGGTTATAAAGAGGGCGACATTCTAAAAGCCGGACTTATAAAATCAAATGAAAACGGCAAGTATTATGACGCGTTCAGAAACAGAGTTATATTTCCCATATTTGATACCCGAAACAGAGTAATAGGCTTTGGAGGAAGAGTTCTGGATGACAGTAAACCAAAGTATCTTAATTCTCCGGATTCGCCTGTATTTAATAAAAGCCGAAATCTCTATTTTTTTAACGCTGCAAGACGGTCCAAAAAAGACTTTGTCATTCTTGCCGAAGGATATATGGATGTAATTGCTCTTGCCAAAAACGGCTATGTCAATTCTGTGGCAACGCTCGGTACTGCGCTTACTTCCTCTCAGGCAAAGCTTATTGCCTCGGAGTTCAAAGAGGTGGTAATATGCTATGACAGCGACCCGGCAGGCAGAAAGGCAACCAACAGAGCCATTACAATATTAAGAGAGTACGATATTGCAATTTCAGTACTCAATTTAAAGGATAAAAAAGACCCTGACGAATATATTAATACTCTTGGCATCACAAGGTTTAACAATTGTGTCTCCAAGAGAAAAGCAGACATGATGTATCTCATAGACACCTTCGAGGAAGAGTATGATTTGAGTATAAATTCGCAGAGGGTCTTGTATGTTGGTGCTGTTTTGGAATATCTTAAGCTTGTTAAAAATTCTGTAGAGCTTGATGTGTATGTGGAGGAGCTTGCTTCAAGAAGCAAGGTATCATCAAATGCAATATATTCTCAGCTTGGTGTGGTAAAAGCAGTAAATACCAAAACGGCATCTATAGATGAAACTCCCGATGTCACCATGATAGAAAGAAGAAAGAGCAAGCTTTCATCGGACGGAGCTTTGGAGCGAACTCGTGAACATCTTTTGGCATTGCTTATATCATCAAAATCAATATACAAAAATAAAAAGCAGTTTATATCTTTGGACTTGTTTGAAAGCGAAACACACAAAAAACTTTTAAGCTATATTCTTGCCTTTTACGATATAGACAAAACCATAGAAACATCACAGGTTATCAATTTCTTTACCGAGGAGGAAGAAATAAAAGAAGTGTCGAAGATACTTTCTATAGATAACAGAACCGAGGATGCTAATAAAGCTTTTGATGACTATATAAGGGTTATAAATGATCGGATGAACAAAAAGAATATACTTATGAGGTTAAACAGCCAGGACAAAGACAAAATAGAAAAAATAAATAAAATAATAAAGAATAAATGAAAACTTATTAAAATATAAGAAAATCATCTTTAAACATAAGGCGTAGGGCGAGTGAGTCCTTTGTGTCTAAGAGGAGGAACATTACTGTGGAAAATAAAGAAGAAAAGACTGTAGCCGACAAAAAAACGGTCATAATGGAGCTTGTTGAACTCGGCAAAAAGAAAGGCGTTCTTTCTTACAAGGAAATAGAGGATGCTTTGGCAGAACTTGAACTGGAATTAAAAGATATCGAAAAGGTCTATGAAAGCCTGGAAGCTATGGGCATAGAGCTCGTTAAGGATTTGGACAAGGAGCTCGAAGAAATTCAGGCAAACGAAGAAGAAATTGACCTTACAGTTCCGGAAGGCATAGGTCTTGATGACCCTGTGCGTATGTACTTAAAAGAGATTGGCAAGGTTCCGCTTCTTTCGGCCGATGATGAAATACAGCTTGCAGAACTTATGCATAATGGCGATGAACAAGCCAAGAAAAAGCTTGCCGAAGCCAATCTTAGACTTGTTGTCAGCATAGCTAAAAGATATGTAGGAAGAGGTATGCTTTTCTTAGACCTTATTCAAGAGGGTAATCTTGGTCTTATAAAGGCTGTAGAAAAGTTCGACTATACCAAAGGTTACAAATTCAGCACCTATGCTACATGGTGGATAAGACAGGCAATTACCAGAGCCATAGCTGATCAGGCAAGAACCATAAGAATACCTGTTCATATGGTGGAAACCATTAACAAGCTTATACGCGTATCCCGCCAGTTGTTGCAGAAACTGGGAAGAGAGCCAAGAGTTGATGAAATTGCCAAAGAAATGAATATGAGCAAAGACAGAGTCCGTGAAATTATGAAAATAGCTCAGGAGCCGGTTTCTCTGGAAACACCCATAGGCGAGGAAGAAGACAGCATACTTGGCGACTTTATTCCCGACAGCGATGCACCTGCACCTTCGGAAATGGCAGCCTTTACCTTGCTTAAGGAACAGCTCATAGATGTTTTGGATACACTCACCCCAAGAGAGGCAAAGGTGTTAAAACTCAGATTTGGACTCGATGACGGAAGAAGCCGTACTCTCGAAGAGGTAGGCAAAGAGTTCAATGTTACAAGAGAACGAATAAGACAGATAGAAGCAAAAGCATTAAGAAAGCTAAGACATCCCAGCCGCAGTAAAAAGTTAAAGGATTTTCTTGAATAATGAATTTTGATAAAGTCGAAAAGATTATTGTACTAATTATGGCAGTTGTAGCTATGTCAGCAATTGGCTTGTATATAAACCGCACTGCCGTTACAAATGATGTTGTAATAGAATATTCAAACCAAACACATAAATATATAAAGGTTACCGTTTCGGGCGAGGTGGAAACACCGGGAGAATACAGAGTAAAGCAAGGCTCAAGAGTATATGAGGTAATATACGGTGCGGGAGGAATTACACCGAGCGCAGATGTCAAAAGGGTAGACTTGGATGCAATTGCTACAGACGGCATGACAATCCATGTGCCCTCTGATACAGACGAAAACGCACCTGCTGTTATACCTGTGGTAAATATAAACACTGCCGATTTTGAAACCTTGTGTATCATACCCGGAGTGGGAGAAAGCATTGCCCAGAGAATAATTGACTATCGAAAGAAAAACGGTAACTTCTCCGATGTTTCGGAAATTATGAATATAAGAGGAATCGGCAAGAAAACCTTTGAAAAAATGAAGTATTATATTAAGACGGAGGAAACTCAAAAATGAAAATATTGATAGTAGATGATGAAAAGCTTCTTGTAAAAGGTATGAAATTCAATTTCGAACAAGATGGCTACACCGTAGAAACTGCATATGACGGTGAAGAAGCGTTAAAGCTTGCTCACGACAAAAATCTGGACATAATAATATTAGATCTTATGCTTCCCAAAATTGACGGACTTTCCGTATGTCAGAAAATAAGAGAGTTTTCAAGCATACCCATAATTATGGTTACTGCAAAGACAGAAGATATGGACAAGATAATGGGTCTCGAATACGGAGCAGATGACTACATAACAAAGCCGTTTAATATTCTCGAATTAAAGGCAAGGGTAAAGGCAATCATGCGCCGCATTACTCCCGTTGCCAAAGAAGGAGACCGTTCAAAGATAAGAATGGGTGCCGTTGAGCTCGATTACAATCAGCGTACCGTAACCATAGAAGGTTCTACAGTAGACCTCACCAGTAAAGAATTTGACCTTATGGATTTGCTTGTGTGCAATCCCGGAAAGGTATATTCAAGAGAGAATCTTCTCGATCTTATATGGGGCTATGACTATCCCGGCGATGCAAGAACCGTTGATGTTCATGTAAGGCGTTTAAGAGAAAAGATTGAGCCCAACAGCGCAGAGCCTGTATATCTGCTTACAAAGTGGGGAGCTGGTTACTATTTCAAAGATATCACATAATATAAAAAACAATATTTCCAAAAGAATTACAGTTAAAATAGCAATTTCATATTTTGGATATTCATTGTTAATTTCATTGTTAGCTATGACAGTTATGGCTATAGTGTCTGTGTCAAATACGGGCGGTACATATTCGCCAAAAGCACTTGTTATCCTTGGTATATATTGCTTTTTGATGTCTCTTGTTTTAGCACTTTTAGGCACTGTAGTAGTAGCATTTTCCGTAAGGAAGCAAAGAAGAAGAATTTCAGATTATACGCTTGCAATACAGTCAATGGCGGACGATAAAATAGGCGAAAAAATCGAAATAGCAGGCGATGACGAAATTTCAAAGCTGGGCAAAGCGTTCAATGATGTAAGCGAAAAATATGCTATAATCGAAAAACAGCGAACAGAATTTGTGTCCAATGCATCTCACGAACTCAAAACTCCCCTTAGTTCTATAAAGCTTATGGCTGACTCCATAATTCAGACTCCCGATATAGAAATGGATTATGTTAGAGAATTTCTTACCGATATGAACGAAGAGGTAGAGAGACTTAACCGTATAGTAAATAAGCTTCTGTATATTACCAAGCTTGACACCCTCACGGAAAATATGTCCGGCTCGCTCGAACTTATTAACCTTAAAGATGTGGTAATAGGAATAAACAAAAACCTTATACCCATAGCAGAAATGGAAAATAAAGAGCTTATCCTCTCTGCAGATGAAGATATCCTTATAATGGCAAATAAGGATATTTTATGGCAAGCTGTGTATAATATAGTAGACAACGCATTAAAGTATACCAAAGAGCAGGGAAGGGTGGAAATAAAAGTTTTCAAAGATAAAAACCGTGCTGTGATTATTGTAAAAGATGATGGTGTCGGTATTGCTGCAGAGGATTTACACAGAATATTCGACAGATTTTACCGTGTAGATAAGGCAAGAAGCCGCGAAACAGGCGGTACGGGACTGGGACTTTCAATTGCGCACTCCGCCATAGAATTTCACAACGGTTCAATAGAGGTTTTAAGTCAGGTTGGCGAGGGAAGTGAATTCAAAATTATTCTTCCTCTTGTTGATTGGCTGTAATAGTAAAACCGGTTCTCAGTAAAGGAATGGTGTAATATGAAAAGAATAATTTTATTATCATTGGCATTGTCTGTATGTTTTTGTACTTCGTGCATAAAGAATCAGCAGGCATCACAGCAAATTACAAATTCCAAAACAGTAAATGTAGCTGAGGTTACTCCTCAGGAAAATAAGGAAACGGATATAGTCCTGTATTATTCCGACAATCAGGGCATAGCTCTTCACGAAGAGAAAAGAACAGTTTCTTCAAAAGATGCATCCGACCCCGAGTTTGTCCTAAAAGAGCTTATAAAGGGTACACAAAATCCCGACTGCTCCAATGTAATTCCCCAAAACACCAAAGTAAATTCGTGCGTGGTGAAAGACGGCGTTTGCACTGTTGATTTGGGAGTCGATTTTATAGAAATCAAGGGTACTGCATCGCAGGAAATGGCAATGTATTCTGTGGTAAATACCCTTTGTCAGATTGAAGGCATAGACAAAGTAAAATTTCTAATAGACGGCAAAGTAGTTTCGCTTTTTGGTTACTACGATTTTGCCGCACCGTTTGAAGAGGATATGTCTTTTATACAACAATAGTACGAGGTGATTTATGCAAAAGCGAAACCTTCCCGTAGGAGTATTTGATTCCGGCGTTGGCGGTGTCAGCGTTTTAAGAGAACTTGTGCGTCTTTTGCCGCATGATGATTTTTTATATATGTCAGATACAAAAAATGCTCCATACGGCACAAAAAGCCACGAGGAAATATCAAAGCACACCATTGATTGTGTGGAATATATGATTTCAAGAGGCATCAAGGCATTGGTAGTTGCCTGCAATACTGCAACAAGTGTATGTATAGAGGAATTAAGAGAACGCTATCCCGATATGCCCATTGTTGGTATAGAGCCGGCGTTAAAGCCTGCTGTTATGTGCAAGGAGCATCCCACAGTTGTGGTTATGGCAACTCCCCTTACTCTTAAAGAGAAAAAATTTGCTGCACTTTGCGAAACTTACAAAGAAAAGGCCAATATAATCCCGCTTCCGTGTCCGGGACTCATGGAACTTATAGAAAAGAAGCATCTGTCGGACAAAGTTGTAGAGAAGTTTTTAAAGAAATGTTTTGCTTCTGTACCATACGAGCATTTTGACAGTGTTGTTCTGGGTTGCACACACTATCCGTTTGTCAAAGATACCATATTAAAGCTTCATCCGGAAGCTCAGATTTTTGACGGCGGAGAGGGCACTGCAAAACAGCTCCAACGGCTTTTGGAGGAGCAATCTCTTGTTGACAGACACGGAAAATGGGGCACCATATGCTTTACAAACACATCAGGAAAAGGAAAGAAGAGCAGATTTGCATGCGAACTTCTTGATATGGAATAAAAAAGTGGATTTTTACTATTGTAAAAAGTCAAATTTTGTTGTAAAATATAATTTATGGAATTATTATATAAAATTCAGTTAAAACAGGAGGAAGACAATGAGTTTTATCGACAGAATCAAAGAAAGAGCAAGAGCAGACAAAAAGACAATTGTACTGCCCGAATCCATGGACAGAAGAACCCTGGAGGCAGCAGCAAAAATTCTTAAAGAGGATATTGCAAACATAATCATTATCGGAACAGATGAAGAGATTGCCGCAAACAGTGACGGACTTGACATTTCCAAGGCTACAGTCATCAATCCCTTTACATACGAAAAGACAGAGGAATATTTAAATCTTTTCGTAGAACTCAGAAAGTCCAAGGGTCTTACATATGAGGAAGCCAAGAAAACAGCTCTTGGCGACTATATGTACTATGCTTGCCTTATGGTTAAGGCAGGAGATGCAGACGGTGTTGTATCGGGTGCCTGCCACTCCACAGCAAATACCTTAAGACCTTCGCTTCAGATTATAAAAACCAAACCCGGTGTTAAACTCGTATCGGCATTCTTCCTTATGGTTGTTCCCGATTGCGAATACGGCGAAAAGGGTACATTCATATTTGCAGACAGCGGTCTTGAGCAAAATCCCGATCCCGAAAAGCTTGCTTCAATTGCAGCTTGCTCTGCAGAATCTTTTGAGCTTCTTGTTGAAAAGGAAGCTATTGTTGCAATGCTTTCCCACTCCACAATGGGCAGTGCAAAGCATGCAGATGTAGACAAGGTAGTAGAAGCTACACGAATCTGCAAGGAAGCCAACCCCGGTCTCAAGGTAGACGGTGAGCTTCAGCTCGATGCCGCTATTGTTCCCTCTGTAGGAAGCTCCAAAGCTCCCGATTCACCCGTTGCAGGCAAGGCAAATGTTCTTGTATTCCCCGACCTCGATGCAGGTAATATAGGTTACAAGCTTGTTCAGAGACTTGCAAAGGCAGAGGCATACGGACCTGTAACACAGGGTATTGCAATGCCTATCAACGACCTTTCCAGAGGTTGCTCTGCAGACGATATCGTAGGTGTTGTTGCCATAACCGCAGTTCAGGCTCAGGCAAACAAATAAGTTTATAAATAATTTGAAAGGATTGATTATAAATGAAAATTTTGGTTATCAACGCAGGTAGTTCTTCACTTAAATATCAGTTTATCGACATTGAAACTCAGGCAGTTCTTGCCAAAGGTCTTTGCGAAAGAATAGGTATCGAAGGCTCCATGCTTACTCAAAAAGTAGAGGGCAAGGAAAATCTTGTAAGAGAAGAACATATGAACGACCATTCCGATGCTATAAAAATGGTTATCGAAGCATTAACAGGCAAAGAGCACAATGTTATCTCCGATATGAGCCAGATTGATGCAGTAGGACACAGAGTTGTTCACGGCGGTGAAATATTCTCCGGTTCGGTTATTATTGACGAAAAGGTTATGGATGCTTTAAGAGAATGTATACCTCTTGCACCTCTTCATAACCCTGCAAATATCATAGGTATCGAAGCATGCCGCAAGGCAATGCCCGGCACACCTCAGGTTGGTGTTTTTGATACCGCATTCCATCAGAAAATGCCCCCCAAGGCATTTATGTATGCTCTTCCGTATGAATGTTATACAGAGCACAAAGTAAGAAGATACGGCTCCCACGGCACAAGCCATAAGTATGTACCACAGCAGGCTGCAAAAATGCTTCGCAAACCCGTTGAAGAACTCAAAATCATCACTGCACACCTTGGAAACGGTTCTTCTGTTTCCGCGGTTATGAACGGTCATTCTGTAGATACCTCCATGGGCTTTACACCTCTTGCAGGTGTGGCTATGGGTACCCGTTGCGGCGATATCGACCCCGCTATAGTAACCTATCTTATGGATAAGATGAATCTTGATGCAAAGGGCATAGACAATCTTATGAACAAAGAATCGGGCGTTTTTGGTATTTCCGGCATAAGCAGTGACTTCAGAGACCTCGAAGCAGCCATGGAAACCAACGAAAGAGCAAGGCTTGCACTGGATATGTTCGCATATCATGTTAAAAAGCTTGTAGGTGCATACGCAGCAGCTATGGGCGGTGTAGATGCACTTGTATTTACAGCAGGTGTGGGCGAAAACACAAGACTTACAAGAGCCGCTGTAACAGAGGGTCTTGAGTATATGGGAATAGAAATAGATGCCGAAGCCAACAATTGCAGAGGCGTTCAAAAGGATATCTCTGCACCCGGTGCAAAGGTTAAGACTTTGGTTATCCCCACAAATGAAGAACTTATGATTGCTCTCGACACAGCAGCATTAGTAAAATAATTACAATATTATCAAAAAAAACTTGACAAATTACCAATAAATATATATAATAGTTTTGTTATGTCGAGGTGTATTATGATTTTAGATGTATCGCAGCTAATACAAAACGCCGGCGCAGTTAAAGAGCTTGATTTCAGCATTAAGTTGGATGACACTTCATTTAACGGTCAGGATATTGTTTTTGAAACACCTTTTTATCTTAAAGGAGCGGTAAAAAACATTGCAGGAGTTCTGTATTTAGATCTTGATGCAGATGTATCCTTTAAGACAGAGTGCGCCAGATGCTTAGATAGCGTCAGTGTACATCATCCCTTTAAAATAAGCGAGGTTTTTTCAAAAACCGAGCTTCACAATTTGGAGGAAGATGATGTAACTGTTCTTGAATCGGGCAATATCGATTTGTTTGAGGTTGTAGACAAGGCGTTTGTGGGTTCACTTCCCATAAATTTTCTTTGCAGCGAAGATTGCAAAGGACTTTGCCCAAAGTGCGGCATCGACCTCAATCATGAGAGCTGTTCGTGCGCTGATGACAATACAGATCCGAGACTGGCTGCATTAAAACAATTTTTAAAAGATTAGTTCTTACAAATATCAGGAGGTGGAATCATGGCAGTACCCAAGAGAAAAACTTCAAAAGCAAGAAGAGATAAAAGAAGAGCAAACTGGAAGCTCGTTTTACCGGGTATGGTAAAATGCCCCAAGTGTCAGGAATACAAGTTACCGCACAGAGTATGTAAAGCATGCGGATACTACGATGGCAAAGAAGTTGTAAAGACTGAAGAATAATGCTTTTTAGAAAAACCTGTCCTTATGAAGGGCAGGTTTTTTTAGAAAATGGAGGCATAATATGAATAAATATGAGTATCTCTTGTTTGATTTTGACGGTACAATTGCAGACAATTCCGAGGGCGTGTGCAAATCCTTTGCATATGCACTTTCTAAATACGGAATTACTGTAGAAAATTTAGACGATTTAATTCCTGTTATGGGACCGCCCTTAAAGGATTCGTTTATGGAACTCTATGGTTTTGACGAAGAAAAGGCCGAGGAGGCTGTCCAAAAGTATAGGGAAAGATATGCGGTAAAAGGTCTTATGGAATATCATATATACGATGGCATAGACGAGCTTTTTACAAAGCTGCGCCAAAGCGGATACAAGCTGGTTCTTGCCACCTGCAAACCCGAGAATTTTGCACGCAAAATCCTTGATGATGCATCTCTTACACACCACTTTCATTTCATAGCAGGTGCCGATATGCAAGGCAATATTTCACACAAGGAAGATGTGCTTAATTATATAGTAAACTCCCTGAACATATCCGATGTTTCCAAATGCCTTATGATAGGAGACAGAAAGTTCGATTTAATCGGTGCAAAAGAATTTGGCATGGATGCCCTGGGGGTACTGTATGGTTTTGGAGATTTAAATGAGCTTTCCAGCTATCCCAGTATAGGAATTGCAAAAACCGTGGGCGATATATCCAATATGTTGAATTGAGGTAAAATATGAGCAAAGCAGTTGTCAAATCTGTTGACCCCTGTTCCATAGCCGAAGATTGCGGTATAGAAAAGGGAGATATAATTACAAAAGTTAATAACAGGGAATTTGCCGATGTGCTTGACTTTCGATATCTTACCTCAGACGAATACTATGTTGTTGAGGTCAAAAAGACAGACGGCACCGTAGAGGAAATAGAAGTGTACAACGACCTCTATGAGCAGTTCGGGTGCGAGTTTGAAAATTCGCTTATGGACGACCCCAAGACATGCCGAAACAAGTGTATTTTTTGCTTTATGGACCAGCTTCCGCCCAATATGAGAGACACCATGTATTTTAAGGATGATGATGTCCGTCTTTCTTTTCTTGAGGGCAACTATGTTACCCTTACTAATTTAAAGGATGAAGACATAGACAGGCTTTTAAGTCTTAAGGTAAGTCCCATAAATGTATCGGTTCACGCTACCGACCCCGACATCAGATGCCGTATGCTCGGCAATCGTTTTGCCGGAAGAGTAATGGATATAATGACACGCTTTAAAGATGCGGGCATCTTTATGAATGCGCAGATTGTTCTTTGTAAGGGCATAAACGATGGCAAATGGCTCAAACAATCGCTTCTTGACCTTTCAAATCTTTTTCCCTATATCAAAAGCATATCCGTTGTTCCTGTAGGTCTCACAGGCCATAGAAAAGGTCTGTTTGAGCTCGAGCCTTTTGAAAAAGAAGATTGCGCCAAAGTGATAGATGAGGTTGAAAGCTGTCAAAAGGATTTTGTACACAAATACGGAACCCGTCTTGTATACCTTGCAGACGAATTTTATATAAAAGCACAAAGAGAGCTTCCCGGTGTAGAAAGCTATGAGGATTTTGCACAGATAGAAAACGGCGTTGGACTTATGTCTGTACTCAGAAGCGAAATTGAGGAGCTTCTCAAAGAGCATACAGACTTTGGCGTGCCAAAACACAAATCTGTTGCCACATCGGAAATAGCATACGAATATATATGCTCATTTGTAGCAAAAATCAAAGAAAAATGCCCCAAATTAGACATAAATATATATAAGATAAAAAATAACTTCTTCGGAGGCAAAATCACGGTAACGGGCCTTTTGTGCGGCTGTGACATCATAGAACAGCTTAAGGGTAAAAATCTCGGTGAATATCTTGTTCTTTCCGAGAGTATGTTCAAATCCGACTGCGACATTCTCTTAGATGATGTTACCAAAGAAGATATAGAAAAAGAGCTTGGAGTTAAGGTTATAATATGCCCCAACAACGGGGTTGGATTTGTAAAATCAATCACAGGGTAGAAAGGATATGATTTCTATGAAAAAACCCACCTTTGCCATAGTAGGCAGACCCAATGTGGGAAAATCTACACTTTTTAATAAACTGATAGGAGAGAGAATATCCATAGTAGAAGACACACCGGGAGTAACCCGCGACAGAATATATGCTGAGGGCGAATGGGTTGGCAAAAAGTTCATACTCATAGACACCGGAGGCATAGAATTAAAGACAAATGACATCATTCCGGAACAGATGAGACTTCAGGCAGAAATGGCAATAGAAATGTCCGATGTAATCATATTTATGGTAGATATAAAGACAGGTCTTACATCTGCGGACAAGGATGTTGCCGCAATGCTTCAAAAGAGCGGAAAGCCCATAGTTTTGGTATGCAACAAGGCAGATAATGTAGGCGATTTGCCAATGGAATACTATGAGTTCTACAACCTTGGTCTTGATGACCCGATAGCAATATCTTCAATTCACGGCCTGGGAACGGGCGACCTTCTGGATAAGCTCTACAGTTATGTGGATTTTGACGAAGAAGCAGAAGATGACGAAGATGCCATTAAGGTTGCAGTAATCGGCAAGCCAAATGTGGGCAAGTCTTCGCTTATAAACAAAATTCTGGGAGAAAACAGAGTTATCGTAAGCGATATTGCAGGAACCACGCGCGATGCTATAGACAGTCCCTTTGAGCATGAAGGTCAAAAGTATGTTTTTATAGATACTGCCGGTATGCGCAAAAAGGGCAAAATAGACGAAAATGTAGAAAGATACAGCGTAATCCGTTCGCTTGCGGCGGTCGACCGAAGCGATGTGGTGCTCATTTTAATAGATGCCACCGAGGGAGTAACGGAGCAGGACACAAAAATTGCAGGTTATGCGCATGAAAAGGGAAAAGCCAGCATAATATGTGTAAATAAGTGGGATTTAATAGAAAAATCCACCAAAACAATGGAGCTGTACCGAAATGATGTGCATAGGGACCTTGCATATATGACTTATGCACCTGTGGCGTTTTTCTCTGCCAAGACAGGCTCTCGTTTAAACAAGATATTCGACCTCATAAAATATGTAAGCAATCAGCACGCAATGCGTATTTCCACAGGTGTGCTAAACGATGTGTTAAACGAAGCAATCACCAAGGTTCAGCCACCCTCGGACAAGGGCAAACGCCTCAAAATATATTACATTACTCAGGCAACCACAAGACCTCCCACATTTATACTTTTTGTAAATGACAGAGAGCTTGCTCACTTCTCTTATATAAGGTATCTGGAAAATCAGATACGCACTGCCTTTGGACTGGAGGGAACTCCTCTAAGGTTTATCATAAGAGAAAAGGGAAAGGAAGACTGATATGAAGTATTTTGTTATTGCTTTGTGTGCAATTGTTGCATATTTTTTGGGAAGTATAAATACTGCAATAATACTTTCATCATGTAAGGGAAAAGATATTAGAAAAGAAGGCAGCGGAAATGCAGGTGCAACCAATACCTTAAGAGTAATGGGCAAAAAGGCAGCTGCTTTGGTAGCACTTTTTGACGGTTTAAAAGGCGTAGTTGCAATCCTTGCGGCAAAACTCATATACCATGTCTTTGCAATTGACACTGCAGACCAAAACACCGCAATCTACCTTGCTTCGCTTTTTGTAATGCTCGGTCACATATACCCCGTATATTTCGGTTTCAGGGGAGGCAAGGGTGTTATGACAACTATTGCAGTCATATTTATGCTGGACTGGCATATAGGTCTCATACTTTTTGCTTCATGCATAGCTGTAATGCTTTTAACCGGCTATGTATCTTTAGGTTCCTGCATAGGTGCTGCGGCATTTCCCATACTTGTTGCAGTGTTACATACAGAAGATACATTGTTCATAGTAATTTCAGCGGCAATAGGTGTTCTTGCAATCTTTAAACATCGTTCAAATATTATAAGACTAATAAAAGGAACCGAGTCAAAACTCCGATAAAAATTTGTGTAGTGTAAAATTATAGCTTTTAATTGGGAGGAATAACATGATTACATTTGATTATTCAAAGGCTTCAAAGTTCATATCTACAGAAGAAATAGAAAATATGAGGTTTGATGTGGAAAATGCAGTCAAGACTCTCACAGAAGGAACGGGAGCAGGAAGTGACTTTTTGGGCTGGCTTCATCTTCCAAAAACCTACGACAGAGAAGAATTCGAAAGAATTAAAAGGTGCGCAGGAAAAATCCAATCGGATTCCGATGTTCTTGTAGTAGTGGGCATAGGGGGTTCGTATCTTGGTGCCAGAGCAGCTATAGAAATGCTTACCGATTCGTTTTACAATTTAAAATCAGACAAAAACACACCGCAGATAATCTATGCAGGCAATTCCATAAGCTCCGGATATCTTTCCGACCTTATGAATTATCTCAAAGACAAAGACTTTTCCGTAAACATAATTTCCAAATCGGGAACTACCACAGAACCCGCTATTGCATTTAGAATGCTTCGCTCACTTCTTGTAGATAGATACGGTGAAGACAAAGCAAAGTCAAGAATATATGCTACCACAGACAAACAAAGAGGTGCTCTTAAAGAGTTCGCCGACAAGGAAGGCTACGAAACCTTTGTAATTCCCGATGACATAGGCGGCAGATTTTCTGTGCTTACGGCAGTGGGTTTGCTTCCGATTGCAACAGCCGGTATAGATATAGATGCTGTAATGCAGGGAGCATATGATGCCATGATTGAGTTTTCCAAACCTTACGAACAAAATGATTGCTTTAAGTATGCAGCAGCAAGAAACATTTTGTACCGCAAGGGCAAGAGTGTTGAAATAATGGTCAACTACGAGCCTTCACTTGTATACTTTTCTGAATGGTGGAAACAGCTTTTCGGCGAAAGCGAGGGTAAGGAACAAAAGGGTGTTTTCCCTGCGTCATGCAGTTTTTCTACAGACCTTCACTCCATGGGGCAGTACATTCAGGACGGCGCAAGACTTATGTTCGAAACCGTGCTTAAGGTAGACACACCCGTATCCGATGCCAAAATACCCTATGATGAATCCAATGTAGATAAGCTCAATTTCCTTGCGGGCAAGAGTGTGGGTTTTGTTAACACCAAGGCTTATCAGGGTACACTTTTGGCACACACCGATGGCGGTGTCCCAAACCTTGTTGTAAACATTCCAAGGCTCGATGCCTATAATTTCGGTTCACTCGTATACTTCTTCGAAAAGGCTTGCGGTGTAAGCGGTTATATTCTTGGAGTAAATCCCTTCAACCAACCGGGTGTCGAGGCATACAAGACAAATATGTTCGCACTTCTTGGAAAACCCGGATTTGAGACTCAAAAAGAAGAATTGGAAAAAAGATTATAGTTTTTAAATTGGCTGTAAAAAACTTGTTTTTACAGCCAAATTTTTATTATTCTTGACTTTGTATTTATTATTGTTTAAAATAATAATGATGTATAATTCTATTGTGAAACGGAAATACAATTATGAATAATGAATTTAACATAATAACTCCAAAAGGAAATATACCTGTATATACCAGAGACGGCTTTTACAATAATTCCTGTATGCCTTCAAGCATACACAAGCACAGTAAGGCAGAGTTTCATGTTGTTTTGGGACATTCTGTAAGCTATACAATAGACAACACAAACCTTGAGTTGCCTTATGCATGTGTTTTGTATATTCCTGCAGGGACCATGCATTGTTGCAGCAAGACTTCCGAAGATGTTCAATGCTGTGCTTTTGAAACGGATTATAAGCTTGGCGATTTTCAGATTTTCAACATAGACCCCGACATTTTGTCGTCTTTTTTTAAAGAGATAAAAAAGCTAAGTCAATCCAATGACCATAGTGTTGTTGCATCATATATTTCATTGATATTTTCCATTATCGACAACAATGCTCTTACCCCAAAATTTATAGATGATTACTCATTTCTTATTGATGATTTTTTTGAAACAAAATACTCCCATGATGTTTCTCTTTCAGACCTTGCAAAGATTTTGCATCTGTCAGAAAGGCAAACACAGAGGGTGGTTGTTTCGCACACAGGAAGCACCTTCAGTCAACAGCTTACAAATAAAAGACTGGAAATCGCAAATATGCTTATGAAAAATACCAATATGACACTTACGGAAATAGCATTAAAGGTAGGCTATAAATCATATGTGGGGTTTTGGAAGGCATTAAATAAGGAGAACAAATAAAAAAAACCGATGTAAAAATTCTTTTTACATCGGTTTTGGTTTTAGGTGTTTTATTTTTCAAAGCTCCATTTTTGTTGCATTATTATAGCAGGGTTTAAACCTTTCATCACAATGTTTACATCATTACTTTCAAACGCCTCATCCTCAAGATGTGTGTAGAAAATGGTGGCAAGCGAGCCGTCCTTAAGCTCAACGGTAGAGGGATATCCCATATCATAGCTTGCATTTGTTTCATAAAGGTGATGATTTTTATCCCATGTTTTGCCGTTGTCAAAGCTTATCATAGCTCTTATGGAAAATGGTGTTTGTTTTCTTAAGCAATATGTACATATAAGCGCACCCGAAGAGTGTTTAAAAATATAGGGTGGAGCACCGTCTGCATCTCCTATAATCTGCTCAGGCTTGCTCCATGTCTTACCCTTGTCCTTGGACACACTCTGGAATATTGTAAGCTTTTTGGGTGCCTCGGGCGGGATAACTATATCTTGAACTCTTATATGCACAATTATTGTTCCGTCATCAAGCTCAATGGCATGAGGTTCACAGGCAAGATGCTTCTTACCGTCTACATATATGTCGTCAATACTGCTGAGATATGCCATTTCACCGGTTTCAGTATTAACCGAGTAAACCTGAATGTCATTGTCGCTGTGCTTTTCTGCAGGAGGATATTGTGCCTTGGTACAACCAACCCAAATCACACTTCCGTCCTTTAAAGCACAAGGTCCGTGCGGAGAAAAAACGGGACTCTTCATTATTTTGCTAAAGGTTACACCGCAGTCATTGCTTATGCGGAATATCGAGCCTGTATCCTCGTTGTCCTTTTCTTCTGTAACAAAGTCTATATAAGCGGAATCCAAATCATCATAGCTAAAGAATTTAACATCGTCTCTTTCTGCTCTTTGAGCCTTCATATTGGCATCGTAAGAGGTTACAATAACACCTGTTTCGCCAAATGTAGCAATTCCTCCGTCACGGTTGTCTACAAAAGTGTCAAATAATACTGCGGGAAGTGTATATGTTTCACCGTCATTTTCGCTGTATGAAATTACGGTTTTACCAAAAGGACATACATGTCTTCTGCGCAATCCCGATGTTACCACTGCAATTTTGCCGTTTTGGAGTCTTGCGGCAGTAGGCCATGCAAAATAATTAAACGGACTGTCGTCATTGGACATGATAATTTGGGGTTTTCCAATAAGATTAACTTTCATAAATTTCCTCCCGACAACATATGTTGCCTTAGATTGTAACTTGTTTTTAGTTAATTAGATGATAAATATAATGGTGTACAATTGCAATAAACACATATGACATTTTCTAAATACGATGTCGTATTTGGAAATATAATGTGTAATTGGCATAAGTAAAATCATTTTTGTTACAATAACATATAACAAAATTGTCAACAAAACATAAAAATTGTTGACAATCTTTATATCTTGATATATACTAAGCGTAAAGGGGGGATAGACTGTGCAAAGTACTATGAACAGAAGCAGTACGGTCCTTGCTGTTTTAAACCGGTTAAGACGCGATATTATTCTTAAAAAGTTAAAAAATGATACCCCTGTTACAGAACTTCAGTTAGCCAGAGCCTACTCCTGCAGCCGTGCTGCCTTAAGAGGAGCCATCACAGTTTTGGAGCAGGAGGGGCTTATAAGCATAATGCCCAATGGCACCAAGAGAATACGGAGTTTAAGCTTGGAAGATATAAATAATCTGTATGAACTTCGTACATATGTTGAATGCAGTGCAGCAAAGCAAATACTGGAAAAAGATATTATGGATATATCAAAGCTCATACGGGTTCTTGAAAAAGCAGATGATACGGATTTTCTAAATTGCGATGCTTTGTTTCACGAAACCCTCGTTGCATTAAGCGGAAACAAAGCTTTAATGCAAGCGTGGAAGACCTTTGTTCCTGTAACCCGAGAGTTGTTTGTGTTGAATTTCAGTCATTCAAAAGATATCAAGAACACACTTCGGGACAGACATTTGCTCATCGCAAAATTACTTTTTGAAAAGGATGAAAAAGTAATAGATGTATTAAAAAGTCATATTGAGGAAGCTAAAATGCTTTCTGTTAAAGAATAATGAAAGGTGGAATTTCAAATGAAAATTACAGATGTACAGGCAATAATCGTTAAACAGCCCGAAATCAGCATAATCGGAGACGGCAGTCAGGATACTGTTGTTATCAAGGTTATGACAGATGAAGGCATTACAGGCATAGGCGAAGTAGACTCCTCTCCCTATGTTGTAAAGGCAATTGTCGAAGCAGGCACATCTCACATGGTATGTATGGGACTTCGCGATGTTGTAGTAGGCGAGGACCCCTTTGATGTAGAAAAAATATGGTACAAGATGTATGAACTCTGCTATTACTACGGCAGAAGAAGTGTTGCCATCCACGCAATGAGCGGTATTGATATGGCAATATGGGATATTTTGGGCAAGAAGATGGGCGTTCCCGTTCACAAGCTTTTGGGCGGTGCTTTCAGAGACAAAATTCCTGCATACTGCAGCGTATTGATGCCCGACAATGAGGATGAAATCAAGAGAATTGCAGATACATATCTTCCCCAGGGCTACACCGGCATCAAGTTTGGCTGGGGTGCATTGGGACAGAGCGAAAAGAGAGATTTGGAGCTTGTAAAAATGTGCCGTAAGGCAATGGGCGATGACCCCAAGCTTATGATAGATGTAGGCATGGTATGGCGCGATTTAAAGACCGCTGTACGCCTTTGTAACGAATTTGAACAACAGGATGTATTCTGGGTAGAAGAACCCTTTAAGCCCGATGACTTAAATGCATACAAGCGTCTTTGCAACTCTGTAAATATGCGCATTTCCGCAGGTGAAGAAGTTGGCACAATGTTCGAATTCAACGAACTCATTGCAGGCTGCGGCATAGACATCATTCAGCCTGACATCAGCCGTTGCGGCGGTATCACCATTGCCAAAAAGGTCATAGATATGGCATACCTCCACAAGATTCCTGTAATTCCTCATGCTTTCAAAACAGGCATACTCATGAGTGCTTCCCTGCAGGTTATAGCAGCTACACCCAATGCTTTGTGGCTTGAATACTGCTGTCAGGAAACTGTACTTTCAAAGAATCTTGTTAAAAAGCACTTCTCCATAGATGATGAAGGTTTTGTAAACATTCCTCAAAAACCCGGTCTCGGTGTTGAAATCGATGAGGAAGTTTTAAAACGCTACGAGGTGAAATAATGACTTCATGGGAGCTTCAAAACCAAATACACAATGCTGTAAAGGAACACCTTACCGCCAAAATGACCGAAAATGAACTTGCAGATGTCATTTCCTCTGTATGCCCCGATTGGCAGGGCGACCTCATTTCAGGCAAAAGAACTGCAGACATTGAGGGAGCACCTACCGACAAGGTAATAGAGCACGGTGATGTTGTGCTTTTGGATTTGCAGGTGTTTTCAGACGGAGCATGGTCGGACCTTACACGAGTGTATTTTGTGGGTGATGCCACAGACAAACAGAAGTCGGCATATAACATGGTGTTGGATGCCATAAAAGCGGGTGAGGCACTCCTTGCCCCCGGCACAAAAGCCAAGGATATATGGCATACTATGCGCAGTGCAATAGGCACCGAGTTTGCTTTCACGCATCACGGCGGACATAGAATAGGCGAGGACGACATCGTCACAGAACCAAGGTTTGTTCCTGAAAGCGAAGAGGTTCTGAGCGAAGGTATGATTGTAACTTTAGAGCCGGCTGTGTATTATCCCGATGAATTTGGCATCAGGCTCGAAAACAACTACCTCATTACCAAAGACGGTTTCAAAAGACTTTGCTCTCTTTCAATGCAAATGTCAGACTATATATTGAAAGGATAATTGTTATGTTAAAAGGTGCATACGGCGTTTTGCTCACTCCCTTTACCTTAGATGGCAAGGTTGACTACAACGCCTTTGAAAAGGAATTAGAATTTGTTGCAAAATCCGACATCAATGGTTTTTTTGTATGCGGCACCACGGGCGAATTTATAAGCCTTTCCCCCGAACAGAATATGGAAATGCTCGGATTTGCCGCAAGATACCTAAAAGGCAAAAAGCAGCTCCTTGCAGGTGCTTCGGACCCCAATCCATCCACAACACTTATGTATATGAAGTATGCGGCAGAACTCGGCTATGATGCTGCAATGATTTGCCCGCCATACTATTTCACAATGACTCAAAATGATGTTGTAAGATACTATAAGTACCTTGCAAAGCAGAACATTTGCGACATTATACTCTACAAGATTCCCATGTTTACAACAGCAATCGAAATGTCATCATTTGAACAGCTTGTCAATGAAAGACGCATCATAGCTATGAAGGACTCCTCTGCCAATATTAAGCAGATTGCACACGAGGCAGACATTGCCCGCAGAAACCGTCCCGAATTTGCTTTGCTCGGCGGCACGGACGATAGTCTTGTGCCAAGCCTTCTTGCAGGTTGTGTAGGTTCAGTTACAGCGTTCTCTGTTATTGTCCCCGAAGTAAATGCAAAGATATATGAACTCTTTAACGCAGGCAAAATCACAGAAGCAGTAGCTCTTAACCAAAAGGCGCTTAAACTTTTAAGATATGCAGACTCCACTATGTTCCCCAGCGGATACAAGCTTGTATACGAACAAAGAGGACTTCCGATGGGACATTGTCAGGTTGTGGACGAGACAGCAATACGCTCTCTCCGTCTTGCAATAAGCGCAGAGCTGGACAACCTTTTGTCAAATTTACCAAGAATACAATAAGGGGTTATAAATATGAAAGCAGCAGTATGGGATGCTATCAATCATGTAAGCATAATGGATAAACCCATGCCCATAGCAGACGAAGGGCATGTGGTAGTTAAAGTTAAAGCCGTTGGCATTTGCGCCACCGATATACATATGATTACAGGCAAAGTTGCCCTGGCAACTCCTCCTGCGGTTCTCGGACATGAAATCGCAGGAGAAATCGAAGAAATCGGAAGCGGAGTTCAAGGCTGGAAAAAAGGCGACAGAGTGGTAATCGACACCATCATTTCCTGCGGAAGATGCCTTGCTTGCAAAAGCGGACGCAAAGAGCTCTGCAGCGAAAGAAACGAAATAGGCTACACCCCCTACGATGGCGGCTATGCCGAGTATGTACGGGTTCCCGCACAGTGTCTTGTGCATCTGCCCGACAGTATACCGTTTAAGGAAGCGGCAATCATGGAGAGCGTTGCCTGCCCGTTTGGTGCAGTGCTGAGGATAGGTGTAAAGCTTGGAAGCACAGTTCTTGTGCAGGGCGGCGGTCCTGCCGGTATTGCATTTATACAGGCGGCAAAATTAAGCGGTGCCAAAAAGGTCATTGCATCGGTAAGAGGCAAGGAAAGAATGGAATATGCAAGGCATTTTGGTGCCGATGAAGTAATCGATGCCAAAAACGAAAATGTCCTCGAGCGTGTAATGGAGCTTACAAACGGTAAAGGGTGCGATTATGTAATGGATGCCGCAGGAGCAGTAGAGAGCATTGCGCTTTGCTTTGATGCCTGCAAAAACGGCGGAGACATTTTATACTACGGTATACCTGATGCTAAGGCAAAAATAGAATTTCCGTTCATGAAGATGATGATGAAACAGCTTCGTGTTCACGGACTTTTAGAATACTGCGCAGGCTGGGATGTTTTGGTATCTCTTGTCGAAAACGGCAGAATAAACTTAAAGGATATGGTAACACATACGTTTAAGCTTGAAGATATGCCTAAGGCATTGGATATGTTCAATTCTTCCGACCACAGTCATATAAAAATGGTCATAGAAAATTAAACACAAATATAAACGGAGCAGTGATTAAATTCACTGCTCCGTTTTGCTGTAAAAACAATCCGTATTTCGTTTTAAAATATTTAACATCAATGTGTGTCCGTATTTTTTATACTTCATAGCAAGATTGTTTCTCATTTCCCGGGAAATGAGAGACAATTAAATCAATCGTTTTTCTTTTTCATATATGCACTTGGTGTAACATTATATTTTTTTGTAAATGCTCTTGTAAATGTTTCGCTTGTGTAGCCAACTCTTTTTGCCACATCATTCAGCTTTACATACGGGTCGGAACTCATAAATTCTATGGCTTTGGCAAGGCGTACATTTGTAAGGTAATCCTTAAAGTTTTCACCTGTAATCTGCTTAAATATTCTGCTTGCATACGATTGCGACATATTGAGGTATTCTGCCAGTGTATATAGCGATATATCCTCGTTGTAATGCCTGTTAACATACGAAAGTATGTATTCGGAAGAATCCGTTATTGTGTCCTTTTGCATAGCCTCAATATTGCTCATAAGTGTATCAAATATGCTTGTCAGTGTGTGTGCAAAGCTCTCAGGATTGGCAGAGTTCATAAGCTCAAGGTATACACTCATGGGGGCGAATACCTCTTTCTCGGTCTTGTTTATTCTAAATAGTATTTTAATAACCGTAGAATATATCATTGTAACAAAGTGCGAGAAATATTCGTGATGAAGATATGCGTTGTTAAAGTTTAGGTCAATTATATTTTTAAGGCACATATACACCATACTCTTGTTGTTTTGAAAGACATAGTCTATAAGCTCTGTTTCCTGCTCTGTGGTATATGCGGGAGATTCAAATCGTCTGTCTTCTTTTTTAGTTATTACAATGCTCTCTTCCGATATAATTCTGCTTTTGTTTTTAAGTCCCAGAGCCTCCGCATATGATGCGGGAATGTCATACCAGCTGTCCGCTTTTTTGCCCATAAAAACAACTATATTTATGTCAAGCACAGCCTCAATGTTAAGCACACATTTTCTTAGCTGATTTTCAAGCCATTCATATTTTTGCGGGCATATTATTGCACAAAAGCTTTCCTGGTCGATGTCTGTTATCTCTGTAAATTTTGCTTTTTCAAAATACTTTTCAAAACATTCCTTTATTGCATCGCGCACTTCTGCAAGTCCGTCAATGGTAAGGATGGATTTTAGCTCGTCAAAGTTTTTGTAGCATATTATGCATGCCGCACCCGGAAATTCAACCTCTTCAAGATTATGATTTACAAGCTCGCACTTTATTTGCTCGCGTGTAAGGGTAGAGGCAGTAAGCTGATTTAAAAATCTGTCTCTCAGCTGTATCTGATTTTTTGATATTATTTCCGACATTGCATTTTTCTGAGATTCAAGCGAATTAAACAGCTTGCTTACAGCTTCAAATTCGTCATCTGCACCGGAATTTTTGGGAAGTGTCGAAAGTATTTTTTTAATTGGTCTGTATAGCTGGAGCGCTTTTTTCTTGATATACAAATGCCCCGCAAAAGCCAATGCCACTACAAATAGCAGTAAGAACACAAAAAAGTTGTTTATGTGCATAAAGTACGAAACTGCAGACACATAAACTGTGCAGTCAATATTTCCCCAAAACATATTTTTCAAAGCTTGTGATGTCAATGTTATGTATCCGCGGTGCTTTTTAGTGTCACCAAATTCCACATTGTCTTCTTTGTTGGAATAATAGGAAATATCCAGATTATCCTTTCCGACCTTTAGGTTTACAATATGCGGCACACTTTCGTTTGGCATTCCGTCAAAGAAATCCTTTACATCGCTGCTCACCAGAAATATCATTGGACTTCCGCTTTCGGAGTGCTTTATACTAACAGAAACAAGCTTGTCCGAAAGTATGTCCTTGCCGTTGCTTTCGGAACAAATTATTTCCATGTAATTGTTTGCATTGGATTGCTTTTTTGCCTTCAGTGCAAGCGCCCCGCTGTCTATACCGCATATTTCTTCTGCGTATTCGGCAGACATGGTACCTGTGGAGCTTACTGCAATGTTTTTTTGGAGATTTACAAGTACCACAGTGGAATTATGCATACCCGAAACTTTTGTACTCGAAATAATGCCCATAATCTCTGTAATTTTTGTAAGGTTGTATTCTCCCGAGTCAAAGAAATCCACAATCTTTTTGTTTGCACTAAGACCCGATGTTATATGTGAGGTGTTCAAAAGATAGCTTTCAACATTGTTTGTAATTTGCGATATATATTTTTCTTCCGTTCTTTTGTTGTCGGTATGTACATATATAAGACATAGCGAATATGCCGCTAAAGTAAATATAATTACATATACGGTGTACAGTCGCATAAGTCTGCTCGACAGAAAGCTGTAATAGTTTTTTATCTTCATAGTATATATGCTCTCCTTGTAAATATAAATCCGTTGTTGTCACCATACATTAAGATGTTATCACAAAATGTTTATTTAGTCAATAAGTAAAAAAAACAAGGTTTTTTACAAAAAAAGTCTGTTTCTGTTTTCACATATATTTGGTACAATGTACATAGAGTAAATTATAATGGAAAGGAAGAGTTTTATGAAAAAGATTTACGCAAGTAGCGTAGTAACTCTCGACAGTAATGTTATTACCGGAGGAGGCACCGACGTTACCGATGAACTTCAGGCAATTTTAGATTTGGCACCCGAGTGCGGAGGAGTTCATTTGGTTTTGGACGGTGCGGCGCTTGTACGAGGCCTCAAGCTTCATTCCAATACCACAATCGAATGTCCAAACCGTGATTGCGGTTTGTTTATGGTAGACCATACCAATAGACCTCTTTTATCAAACTACAACTGGAGCTTTTATTCCCTTAACAGTCGCAATATCACCATAAAGGGAGGCACCTTCAATCACAACTGTGCAACTCAGGCATGGTTTGTTGACCCCGCAGAGCATCCCTGGCCCGATGATTTTGACCCCATGGAAGGTATCGAAGAAATCGAAAGACACTTTGTGTTCCTTTTTGAATTCTACGGTGTTGAAAACTTCTATGTAGACGGCGTTAAGTTTTTAAATCAGCGCGGTTATACTTTGTGCCTTGGAAACTTTTTAAATGCCCGCGTGGAAAATTCCGAGATAGAAGTAAATATACATATGATTCCGTCAAATCAGGACGGCTTCCACATCTTCGGACCCGGCAAGTTCCTTGTTATGAAGAATTTAAAAGGCTGCACAGGCGATGACTTTATGAACATCACACCGGACGAGCTTGACGGCAAGTCCTCAATTACAGATGTCCTTGTAGACGGAGTATTCCTGGACGATACATATCAGGGTATTCGCGTTCTTTCCAAAAAGAACGGAAGACTCGACAGAATTTCCTTTAAGAATATCACAGGAAGAACCAGAACATACGGATTTAGTATTATACCGTTCTATCCCGGCGAAAACTTCGGAAATGTAGGCGATATTTATTTTGAAAATATAGACATTCGCCAGATACCGCAGACATACAACTACACACCGCTTACATTTATGCAGCTTGGCGGTAACTTTGAAAATGTCACAATGAAAAATGTGCGTTTCCACAACCCCGTTCGTAAAAATGTTGTATTCGACATAGGCAGACCCTTCCACTATGTTCCCGAAGAGTTTACCGAAGAGGAAGCGCGCGAACTAGACAAGAAAATGAAAGAAAATGCAGGCGATGCACAAAGCACCCAGATGTACGAAGACGGCTGGATGCCCGAAAATGGTTTAAGACCCCGCATCAAGAACTTTATGATAGACGGTCTTACTGTAGTAACTGACTCCGTTGCAGATGATATGGACATATTCCACTTAAGATACAACATAGACAATTTCACTGCAAAAAATATTCAGGTGTTCCGTTCTGATGATTCAAAAGCAAGCGGCAATCTTATTAAGCTTTCCGATGAAGCAAAAATCAAGAATATGATAATAGAAGATGTCTTTGCCGAAAAGATAGGCTCTGTACTTTCGGGAACCGATGAACATAGCATATCCACAGTAAAGGCAGACAACATTGTTCTTGTAGACGGCGGAACTGTATTTGATATAAATGATGTAAACATAAAAAGAAAGCTCATCTCGGGCGTAAACGAACTGGAGGATATTAAATGAGCGTAGAAGTTAAAATTTCCGAGCCAAAGCTTGTTTACTGCGCACCCGTAAACGAAGCCACTTCAAAGTGGGGAGTGTATTGTATTCCCAGGATGTGGCGTTTGCCCACAGGCGAGCTTGTGGTTCGATTTAACGGTGAAGAGGACTCGTGTCTTGTACAGGAAATGCAAAAGGCCCCCAATATGTTCTTTATTTCGCACGATGACGGCGAGAGCTGGCAGGAGGTTGCCGAAAGCGAAAGACTGTACGATTACAACACAGTCCTTGGCATCGACTCACCATACATCAAACTCCGCAACGGAAAGTGGATTTGGATTAGAGAAAAGGACAACCGTAAGCCAATAGGAGACGGTGTAAAGCACTTCAAGGAATTCAAGCTTCCCGATGGCGAGGCAATAGTCTATGACTATTACTACGGCGATATACCCGATGAATGTAAAGGACTTGAGCTTCTCGAATATGACCCTGAAACAGGCAAGACAACATGCACAGAGGCAATCCTCGACTTCCCCGAAAGAGAAGTACTTGTAAATGCTCTTGCTCCCGATGAAAGCGGTGAGTATGTACCTGTACCTAAGCTCATAAGACCGTACATATTTAAAAACCCGTACATTTCTTCTATCAAGGAGTTAGATGACGGCACGCTTGTAGCAACAGCATGCGGACAGCACCCCGATGTTTCTGATGACAACTGCGGTATTGTGTACCTTGTTGCATCCGAAGATGGCGGACGCACCTGGAAAAAGCGCGGTGTAATTGCCGAAGATACGCACAAGTACCCATATGGCTATGCAGGAGACGGCTACGAAAACACTCTTACCGTTGCTTCCAACGGCGACCTGCTTTGTGTAATGCGTATGGATATGACAGTAAACCTCTTGTACGACAGACCAATGTGTGACACTATGCTTGCCATATCCAAAGACAACGGCTACACATGGGGCGAACCCTTTTCCGTATCCGATTGCAGTATAACTCCTCACATAGAAGCACTAAAGGATGACATCGTGTTCTTTACATACGGAAGACCGGGAGTTCACTTTAAGTATTCCGAAGACAATGGTGCCACATGGAGCAATTCTTTAAGCATCATAGGCAAAACACTCGAAGAGGAGCGTGCAGCCGGCAGAAATGATTTGGATAGCAAATACACAGACACCCCAAGCTACAGCAACAGCTTTGTAGAAAGGATTTCCGATGACAGTGTTTTGGTTCTCTACACAAACCTAAAGTACGACAATGGAGACGGTATTTGCCATAAGGCAGGCCTTGTAAAGAAAATTACAATAAGCAAAAAATAATCAAACTTTTATGATAAAACATTTTTTGTTTGTTTTCAAAAAAATGTGTATAAAGCAGTAATACCGCATTTAGAGGAGAAAAAGTAAAATATAATCTGTTTTTTACAAAAAATGTCGGTTGAAGAAAAATTACAAAAATGTTAAAATACTCTTATGACTATTTATATAAAAACGACAAAAGGAGATGAAGTTGGCAGTGAAATCAAATATCACACCAAAACTTAATCCGAATCCGAAATCCCGCTCAAGATTTTGGACGGATGTATTGAGGGACTATCAGTTATACATCATGATACTCCCCGTAGTCATTTATTACATAATGTTCCACTATGTGCCGCTGTATGGCTTGCAGATTGCGTGGAAGGATTATCGTCCGTTTTTGGGCGTACTAAAGAGTGAGTGGGTCGGCTGGACACACTTTATCAACTTTTTCCAGAGCCCATATGCATGGCGTGTAATCCGCAACTCATTGGTTATCAATATTTACGACCTGGCAATCAACTTTGTACTCCAAATTGTTTTTGCCATCATCTTAAACGAGCTTACAAGCAGAAAGTTTAGAACAGTTGCACAGACCATTATGTATATGCCGTACTTCGTTTCATCGGTCGTTGTGGCAGGTCTTGTTATTACAATGCTTTCTCCCTCGTCAGGTATCATCAACACAGTTATAGCTGCACTTGGCGGCGAAAAGAAGTATTTCCTTGCTGACCCCGACTGGTTCAGACTCATATTCACTCTTATGGGAACTTGGATAGCCACAGGCTTCAACACAATTGTTTACACCTCGGCAATCTGCTCCATAGACGAAAGTCTCTATGAGGCAGCATCCATAGACGGTGCAGGCCGCTTCCAGAAGATTTGGCACATCACTCTCCCCGGCATCAAGAGTACCATAGCAATTATGCTTATCTTAAAGATGGGTCAGATGTTAACTGTAGGAGCAGATACAGTTCTCTTGCTTTATCAGCCTGCTACATACGAAACTGCCGATGTTATTTCTACATTCGTATACCGTTACGGACTTGAAATGGGCGATTATTCATATGCTACAGCGGTTGGACTTTTCAACGGACTTATTGCTTTGGTGCTTGTTTCCATATCAAACAAAATATCTGCAAAAGTCAGCGAATCATCAGTATGGTAAAGGAGGCGTATTACAATGAAGATTAAAAAATCATTTGGTGAACATGTATTTGACATTTCACTCTATCTCATAACTCTTATAGCAATGTTCCTTTGCCTCTATCCGCTCTGGTATGTTTTGGTGGCATCGTTTTCCAACGGTAAACTTGTAGCACAGGGTGAGGTTACTTTCTGGATTAAGGACTTCAACTTCGATGCATACAAAAAGGCTTTTGCAACACCGTATATCGGTTCGTCATACCTCATGACACTTTACTATTCTGTTTTCGGTGTTATCTTAAGCATGGGTCTTACAATGCTTGGTGCGTATCCGCTTTCCAAAAAGCGTCTTCGCGGCAGAAAGTTCTTCAACATCATGATAACTGTTACAATGTGGTTTGCAGCAGGTCTTTTGCCTACATACATCACATTCAGAACATATGGCCTTTTAGACACAACCCTTGGTGTTCTTCTTCATGGTGCCATATCGCCTTTCTACCTTATTATAATGCGTAATGGATTTGAGGGCGTTCCCGATGCTCTCGAAGAGTCAATGCGATTGGACGGTGCCTCAGATATTCAGATTTTCTGGCATGTATACATACCGCTTAGTATTCCGACAATTATGACTCTTACACTTTACTACTTTGTTGCCAGATGGAACACATACTTCTGGCCTATGGTTATCTTAACAGACGAAAGATTGGTTCCGCTTCAGGTTATATTAAAGAAGCTTGTCGTAGATATGAATGTATCTGCCGAAAACCTTGCAACCAGAGATGTGGCATCCACAATCTCTCAGGAAACAATGGTATTTTCTACCATCATCATAGCAGTTGTTCCTATGCTTATTCTTTATCCGTTCATACAGAGGTTCTTTGTTAAGGGTATTACAGTAGGTGCTGTAAAGGGTTAATTTTGCATATACAACAAAACAGTCCGTGTTTGGTAACTAATCTGTTACAGCATCCGTATATGCTGTAACAGATTACCTCGACTTAAGACTGATTGCTTAGGGGGACATCCGTAGGTCTCCCGGAATAAAATTAATTTCTACATTATATTATGTAGCGGGAAATATTTTAGTTTCCCAAATTCAAAATTTCATATATCACAGTCGAAAGACTGTAATATAAATAAAATACTTAATATACTGATTTGTTAAAAAACCGTAAAATTTCAAAATGTAAAACTTCTTTTAAAGGAGGAACAAAATGAAAACATTTAAAAAATTACTTGCTCTTACACTTATTTTTGTTCTTGTAGCATCTTGCTTTGCAGGATGTAAAGATGACAAGAAAAAGGTAGGCAAAGGTGAGTATGATGCTTTTATTTATATGAGTCCCAATCCGTATAATCCGGAAATGCCCATATGGAAAGAAGCAGAAAGCAAAACAGGAGTTCGTTTAAACGGTGTTGTATCCGAAGTTGCGTCTGATGTTGCATCAAGCTATCAGACAATGCTCGCAGGAAGCAAGCTTCCCGAAGTTATAAGATACAACTATACAGAATTGCAGAAGCTTGCCAGAGACGGTGCAGTTGTACCTCTAAATGACCTCATTGATGAGTACGCTCCCAACATCAAGGCATTTTTCGAAAAATACGAAGATGCCAAGGCAGTTGCAACTGCAGAAGACGGCAACATATACATTTTGCCTTCTATGAGTTCTGAGCTGGAAGCAGCACCTTCCATGGGCTTCTTCATCAGACAGGACTGGCTCGATAAACTCGGTCTTGAAGTTCCCACAAATGTTGAAGAATTTGAGGAAGTTTTAAGAGCATTCAAAAACGAGGACCCCAACGGCAACGGCAAGAAGGATGAAATCCCTTACTTTGGACGAAGCGGAACCCTTGAACAGCTCCTCCAGCTCTTTAACGCAAACATGTATCTCATCATGGATGGCGACAAGGTAGTATATTCTCCTACAACAAAGGATTTCAAAAAGGGTATCAAGACAGTTGCCCGTTGGTATCAGGAAGGTCTCATCGACCCCGAAATCTTTACAAGACAGAATGCCAGAGAGCAGCTTCTTGGCGGAAATACGGGCGGTGTTACCTGTGACTGGTTCTCATCCACAGGTGCATTCAACGATACCTACAAGGAAAGCATTCCAGGCTTCAACTTTGTGCCTATGCTTCCTCCCAAAAATACAAAAGGCAAGGTGCAGTCTTTAGAAAGTGCATATACCATCAATACAGATGCATGGTGCATCACTGCATCTGCAGACGAAGAAGCACAGATAGAGCTCATCAAGTACTTTGATTTCTGGTACAGTGAAGAGGGTCAGGAGCTTGCCGCTTACGGTGTCGAAGGCGAAAGCTACGAAATAGACAAAAACGGCAACAAGAAGTGGACAAAGAAAGCTCTTGAATATCCGGGCGGTCAGCCTGAATTCATGCGTTCAATCGGCGGCGGCGAGCTTCCCACAATCGGCAGCAGCGAAGCCCTCAAGAGCGCAATGCACAAGGTTTCTCTCAAAGGTTATGAAATGTACGAGTCAATCGTAGTAAAGCGTCCTCCCAAGTTCGCTCATACCGATAAAGAAAATGAAATCATTGCTGCAAAATTCTCCAATGTTCAGACAGCATTGGAGGAGCAAGTTCAAAAATGGCTTATAGGCAGAGGCGATGTAGATAAGGACTGGGATTCCTATGTTGAAACCTTAAACAGCATGGGTGCAAAGGAACTCACAAAAATTTACAACGCTGCCTATAAAAGAATGTATAAATAATTAAGAGGTGAAACTAAATGAAATTAAACAAAGTAATTTCGCTTGCACTTGTATTTGCTATGCTCATCTCTGCTATGTGCTTTACAACAGCAAGCGCAGATGACATTTATACTGTGAGTGATATCACTATTTCTAGTCGTGGATATTGTACAGTTTCTGCCTTGTCAGCAAAACCTGGTGCATATCATGTGGCTTATAGAAGTGGCGATGGTAAACTTGCAGGTGTTAGATTTGGTACAGAAAACATACAGCTTGATGCAAATTGTAAAGCAAATACAATTTTAAGATATTCTATGGATGTTGAGTTTCTTCATGGAATAAACAATACACAAATTCACGCTGTAACTACAGGCGGTACTTTTGCCAGTGAAACAGGAGCTAGTTTAACTGATGGAGCAAAGGGTCAGATAGATGTTGTTCTAGACCTCAGTGGTGGGTCATTTTGGGCAAATTTCCATGATGACGCCACTAACACAGACACAGTAATCAGACACAAAGGTTATAGTGGCTTAATTAGCAGTATTACAAAGGACCCGGCCCCTGTACTTACAGCTGTTGAACTTCAGATGGGTTCTACAGGGTTAAGCACAGCCGATATCCCTCTTTATGAATTAAGCAATGTTAAAAGATATCAATATGCTGCCGGCGTAACTTTAGCCGACGTTCGGGCACATATAGCAGATGAAAATTTCTTTAATAGGCCTGTTTCTGGCAACCTCAACGCTATGGCTAGATACAACAACCACACTGTAACAGGTTCAAATGGTAGCTATGTATCTACCGGTTCCTTTGCTGCATATGATGTTATGAGCAATGCTCCCGGTCAGGCAATTTTCCTTAACCTTCCTTCAAATGTAGATTTCAACAGTGATAATAAGTATCTTGTGTACAAGTGCTCGTTTAGCTTAAATGATGAATGTGCAGATAGTATTGAATTAGGTTTAACTTACTCTACAGCAAACAATACGGAAGACCCGGCTAAAAATAATGGCGGCCCCTCAGTTGCAAATCTTGCTACAAATGCAATTACAATGCGTAGCGGACACACCTATGACCTCAATGTAATATTTGACTTAGTTAACAAGACATATAACACATACTTAGATGGTCAGCTTATTGGTAGCGGTGCTGTTAACTCATCTGTTACAACAATGAGAACAATCCGTTTGTGGTACACACACAGAAATCCTTCAGGTGCTAGCTACAACATGCCCTACACAGCAACATACAAGATTTATCCCGGTACTTCAACATTTACTTTATCTGATGTTGTTGCTGCAGAAGTAGGTCAGGTTGTTACTGGACCTGTTATTTCCGAACTCTACTGGAACGGTGGCGTTAACGAAGGCGACGAAGAGTACCTCAATTTGGTTACTTATGAGCCAATCCCCGAAGGATACAAGCTCTTCATTGCTGTATACGATGAAGCTGATACCGAAGGTAGCGAAACCTTAATCACTGCATTTCCTATCGATAGCACAACCGAGTACACAAACCACAATAATGGTACAACAAAGTACACTGCTGCTATTCCCGGTGTTAAGGTTCCCAACGTTAAGTTCTTTATTTGGGATGCAAACTACAATCCTTTAGACGCTGCTCGTACAGTTCGTTATTTCCACAAATAATATTAATTTAAATGGTTTTTCCCCAAGGGTAATGCAATGGTTTCATTGCATTACCCCGACTGGGGTAATCCTACGAGTTTAACTCATAGACTTTTGATTAAATTTTTGTTTGTGTTTTTGGTTTGTTGCAAAAAGCTGCAACAAGTCAAAACCATGTGCAAAACACAAAGATTTACCATTGGGTGCAGCTTGCAAGTAAGGCTTCATCATAAACTGCACACAAAAGATATTGTTTTCAATACATTTTTTACTACACAGGAGCGTGGTTCAATGAAAAAGAAAAGCACATTATTACTGGCAGTATTTTTGTTTGTTTTTGCCGTATCCGTTGTCTACCTTGCAGATTGTCCTGCATTGGCAGCCGTTCCCGAGCTTTCGCAAAAGGGCGCTGTTATAGAAGCTGAAAGCATGACCTATAGCAGCAATATGACAAAAGCATTTAGCACTTCCGCATCCGGTTGGTATAACCTCAAGGTAAACAACGGACTTAGCGACATCAATACTCCTCCTGCATCTACCACCTCAGGAGATATAGAATACGAGTTCAAAGCCACCGAGGATTGCCTCTACATCATATGGGTTAGGGCATATGCATCGGGTGCCAGCTCTGACTCCTGCTATGTTGCCATAGACAACTACACCCCCTATGTATCGCAGGCAATTACTACTCACGGAGAGTATATGTGGAAGCGTCTTGAAGTCAGCATAGAAGCCAAGGCGGGTGAGACCTACAAGTTTAAGTTCCACCGCAGAGAAGGCTCACTTCAGGTAGACCAGTTCATCATTACAGGTATCATTGGCTACGAGCCGTCAGGAAACTCCAAGGTGTCGAGTCTTCCCGATACAAACGATATTGCGCTTCCCGATATATACAACGACCCCGCGTACAATCCTCCTGCAGATGAACACCCCAGAGTTTATTTTACAGATGACGACATCGCAGAGCTTATAGTAAACCTCAACCATTCGTCAAATGCTCCCTTCAAGGAAATTTTTGACTCCTATGTGGAAGAAACCAATGTAGACATAGGCGCTGAGTATAACTTGACAGCTCTCGACAAAATAGAATGTAAGGCGTACTACTACGCACTCTACAAAGACGAAACCGTGGGCAGACAGGCAATAGACCTTGCTCTTCAAACCATGACAGACTGGCCGTTTTTAAGCTATGGTGAACTAAACACCCGTTTAAACGGCATGCTCATATCTACATGGTCCGAGGTCTATGACTGGTGCTACGACCTCCTCACCGAATCCGAAAAACAACAGTTCATAAAACGCTCCATGACCAGTGCATCGGTTATGGAAAACGGCTGGCCCCCCTCCAAGCAGGAGGCAATTACAGGCCATGGAGCCGAAGCCCAGCTTTTAAGAGTCATCATGTCTTTTGCCATTGCTGTCTATGACGAAAGACCGGACATATGGCAGTATGTAGGTGGAAGATTCTACGATGAGTTTGTTCCTCCGAGACTCTTCTTCTACAAGGCAGGCATGCACATTCAGGGCACAAGCTACGGTGTGTACAGAAACATATGGGATCTCCACGCATACAAGCTTATCACAGGCATGGGTGTTCCCGAGCCGTATCCTGCAGAGGAAGTTGCGGGTATGGATGCAAGCCGTCTCATATACCTAAGAAGACCGGACGGCAACCTCACCTTAGACGGCGACACACCAAGTTTGTATACAGTTCCCATGACCTACGGTTATGCGGCACAGGCTGCCGTGCTTTTGGCTTCATCTGTAGGCAACGACCCTTACCTTAAGGATGAGTATGTAAGGGCAACCTTTACCGCAGACAAAGACGGTTTAACCAGAAAACGCGGAGAAGGTGACGAATCAACTATAGTAAATCACCTTATGTTCTCCGACCCTGACCTTGAAAGACAGTCCATAGCCAACCTCCCGCTGTCCAAATACTTTGGAAGCCCCATGGGTGTTATGGCGGCAAGAACCGGCTGGGGAGACGGTGTTCAGTCGAATGCTGTCGTTGCCGAGATGAAGATAGGTGAGTACTATGTAGGCGGACATCAGATGCCCGCTGCAGGACACTTTTCAATCTACTACAAGGGTCCTCTTACCAATCAGGGCGGTGTGTACGACATCTTCAACTCACCTGCATTCAATCATTACAATCACAAAACCACAGCAAGCAACTGCATACTGGTCTACGACCCCAACGAACCCGCAGAAAACTTTATGTGGGGCGAAAATGACGGCGGACAGAAGCTCGACCCTGTAAGCTTAAATGCTGCAAATGGTGGAACCTGGACCCCCGATGAAGAATACCACAGGGCAGAGGTACAAGGTCACGAAATCGATCCTGCAGACCCTATTGCTCCAGACTATACATATCTAAAAGGTGATATTGCCAAATACTACAGTGACAAAATTACAGACTACAAACGCTCCATGATGTTCTTAAATCTCAAGGACTCTGCCGTTCCTGCGGCTATGGTAGTGTTTGACAAATTGTCTGTCAAAGACCCCTCCTTTAAGAAAACATGGGTACTTCACGGACAGACATCTCCCGTCATAGACGGTGCAAGAACAGTGTGGGGAAGCAGCCCCTATGTCAATTCTCTCGGCGAACGCTATACCGGCAAGATGGTACACGACATCGTTCTTCCTGACCAGAGCAAGCTTACAAAAACTGTTGTAGGCGGTGAAGAAGAGGGCTGGAACATCATAAACGGTGTTAATGTCCCCGGTAACACCCAAAACGGCAAAGACAGAGAGGAAAACACATACAGACTTGAGCTTTCGCCCACAGAAAACAACTCCACCGAGCTTTTCTTAAATGTAATTCAGGTTACAGATGAGTCCAATGAGGCTTATCTCAATGTAACCAAGGTAGAAAACGACAAGTTCGTAGGCGTACAGCTTGCAGACAGAGTTGTACTTTTTGCAAAGAGCGGAAACAGAGAGTCCTCGGGCATCGAGTTTACCACCACAGGTACAGGCACACTCAAGTACACCGTGTGCGATGTACAAAGCGGTACATACTCCGTTACAGCAGCAGGGCAGACTCTTACTGCTGTTGTTACCGAAGAGGGCGGAGTTCTCTCGTTCGAAGCTCCAGCAGGCTCGGTAAGTGCAGTACGCACTTCATCTCAGGTTCCCGAAACCGAAGTTCAGCCTGTAGAACTTGGAGACAAAGTATCATACTATGTCAAGGTAAATAATCAGCTTGTCAATATGCCTGTTGACGCAGAGCTTGCAGACGGCACACTTATGTTTCCCGTTAAAAACCTTGCAGTTAAGATGGGTCTTAACGAGAACACCGAATTCGAAAGAACAATATACTCTCACGCTTCACAAAAGATAGAAGTGCAGATTACACCTTCCTCCAATATAATCATAGTTGACGGCAAAGAAGTTGCAATGCAAAAGCCTGCATATGTAAAAGACGGCTATCTCATGGTAGACATCAAAACCTTTGCCGAGGCCTTCAACTTTGTATATCATTGGGATGACTGGTCCGAGACAGCATATCTCGTATCCAACCCAAAGCCCGCAAAGGAAGAGCTTGTATATACTGTAAATACTCCTGTTATAACAAATCAGATTTCCAGTATGACAATAGAGGAAAATGCAGATAGACCGGGCACCTACAGTGTGTACCACCTTGGAAGCAATCCCGCAATGTACACAGCTTTTGCTCTTGTAGGCGACCCTGTACAGCTCGATTTCAAGGGAACAGATGCAAAATATCCGTTCTCACGAAAGACAATAGTGCGCTACTCTGCCGAAATAGAGTCTTTTGTGGATTCCACAGTGTTCTATCTGTACACCGATTTCTCAGACGGAAACACTGCATGGCGTAATGCAGAAACACAAAAACCTGCCAAAAATCAGAAAATCAAGCTGGATGTTGTGGTAGACTTAAGCAATCTGTATGTTCGCTATTACATAGACAATGTATTGATAAAAGCCATGCCCTTTACTGCGGCAACAGACATTACCTCGCTTAGCTTAAACGGTATCCGCGTACAGCTTGGCGATGCCAACACCACCACATCGGGTACAAAGCTTTTTGAAGTAAGCAACATAAAGCAGTACATATACTCCTACGGCACAGAGCTTGCCACGGTTCAGGGGCACCTTGCTTCCGAGCCTACCGTTACTTCTCTTACACCCGTAGCACAGGATTCAAGCAGATGGACAATTTCAAGTGCAGGAAACGGTGTGTGGAATGTTACAGCAAAGCGCACAGGCTACACCAACGGAGGTTTCTATATTCCGTTTGATGTAAATATGACAGACGGTGTAACATCAGGCTTCTATCGTGTATCTGCAACCATTACACCGAAAACCAGTCTCTACGATACTTCAAATGCAGTGTTCAATGCACTCTATACCGTTGATGGCACAAATGCATGGCAGTACTATTTCAATTCCAACATTCACTCGGGCAGACCAAACTATCTCACCAAATATGCCCCTGTTAAGTTTGACATGTTTGTAGACAAGAGCAACAATATGGTGTACTACTACTTAAACGGTCGCCAGGTTGCATCCAACACATATAATGCACAGGCGCAAGGTTCTGAGGTTATATTAAAGAACATGGGCATATATGTTGTGGCATATGGCATAGAAGCAGGTGATTTGGCTTTCCAGATGAGCAATGTCAAAAAGTATACCTACTCTGCATTGGCAACCAGGCAGAGTGTAATAAATGACATTCTCTCTGAAACTCAGGGTGTTTCCAAGGCAAGCCTTACCTATACAAAACGAAGCGACCATGTTACATTTACAACTACCGCAGGTGAGGGATTAAAGGTTGTTTCCGCAGACGGAAACGCCACATTCAACTTCTGGATGAACCTTCCTGAAAGCATAAACTTTGCCTCATCCGATTACAAGTATCTGGTACTGCAAAACACCTTAAAGCACAATGTACCTGCATCTTCATTAGAGCTTGTTACACAGCTTGGCAAGGATGCCACAGATACCAGAGTCGGCGGTTCCAACATTGCAATGCATCAGGGCGTTGAGTACGATTTAAAGATTATTGTAGACATCGGAGACAAAACAGCCTACTCATATGTAGACAATTGCCTTGTAAACACAATAGATTTGTCAGGCTTTACCGAGCTTAGAAGAATGCTTATCTACCTCGATGAGAGAACAGGTGACGGCATTTCGGCAGGCGAAGTAGATATGACGCTTTTCGATTACAATGCAGTGTACTATCCTTTGGATTACACAGGCGGCATAGACGATGTAATTGCCCTGGAAATCGGCACCGACATCGAAGATTTCTATGTAAAGCGTGCTTACTACAAATACAACAACGGCTCCCAAAGGTATGATGCATATTTCAATACAAGCATCAACATACCCGAGGACTACAGCGTGTATTTGGTTTCATATACAGTAGATGTTAACGGTACGGAAACTTTGATTAATTCCACCCAGCTTAGTGGAGGAAAAGACTTTTCCGTACAACTTCCAAGAGAGTTTGACAGAGTAAGAATATTTGTGTGGGACAATCAGATTTCGCCCATAAGCAAATCCTTTGACCTTGCACAATTTGCAAACTGACACAATTGTTATTCTTAGGCACACAGGGGAGATGTGCTCGCCTTGTGCTTAGAGATATTTGTAATAGATTACTGTAATGCAAATTTCTCTTAAATACCCTTTGAAATCTTTATATTTCTACATGGATATAGAGCTTAAATAAAAAACCAACACACATTGGACAAAACAAATTTAGTATGGGAGTGATACAATGAAAAACAGAAAAATCATTGCGGCAGTATTAGTAATGCTTTCTTTACTAATTGGAATGACCTTTGTAGGTGCGGCAGACACTGCTACTGCACCCAAGCTTGTTGAAGACCAGATTTTCGAACTAGAAAATGCTTCACATTCGGGTATGACCACAAGAAAAGTAAAGAGTATTCATGCCAGCGGCGGTGAATACATTGTGAATGATGCTGCCGGTATCGCAGACAAAAAAGACATCATTGTCGATGACCTGTCTGTTACCTTCAACCTTGCAAAAGGTGGCGAAATCAGAATGTTCGTAAGACTTCAGGTGCCTATGAACGCTGAAGGCTCCTTCTTCTATCGTTGGGATGACGAAGAATGGAAGGATCAGGTTTGCTTTGCAAGCAAAGACTTTCAGTGGATAGAAGTTCCTGCCAAGTTCTTAACTGACGGACAGCACAAGTTCTCTATTGCCAGAAAGAGTACAGGCATACTCTACGATGCAGTCTATATGACTCGTGACCCCGAGTTTGTACCGGCTGTACCCGAGGGCGTAGAGCCTATTACCGATGCCGCAAGAGTTATTGCACACTATCAGGAGTCAATTCCTGAGTTCGACTACAGAGGTGGCGTAATAGATATGGAAGACATGACCTACGAAGATGGTATGACTTTGGTCGAAGATGCAAAGGCATCCGGCAAAACTGCCATGAAGGTCATAATGCCCAACCAGGCGTCAAGTATGTCTGCCCCGAATGCTTCCGAACCCGGTACTGTGGAATTTGAATTTACCGCCACAGAAAACTGCGGATACTCAATTTGGATGCGTAGCTTTGCAAAAGACGGCGGTTCCGACTCCTGTTATGTTCAGGTAGAAGGAAAAACTCAGTATATGCAGATGAACCTTCCTTACCACGGCAGATGGACCTGGAAGCAGGTTGTTGCTCGTTTCGAAGCAAAAGCAGGCGAAACCTATAAGTTTAAGTTCTATTTCAGAGAAAAGAACTTCCTTATTGACCAGTTCGTCATCACCGGTATCATGGGATACGCTCCCGTCGGTGAACAGCAGACAGGTATAGAAGCCGAAATCGTTACCGAACTTAAAGAAAACACAGCAGGTGTTTTGGAACAGTTCTACGATATGCCTCCCTATAACCCACCTGCAGGCGTACACCCCAGAGTGTACTTTACCAAGGAAGACATTCCCTCTCTTATAGAAAAGCTTAATGACCCAATAAATGCTCCTCTTAAGAAAATATTTGACGGCTATATAGCAGACCACAGTGGTGCAGGCAGTGCATACAATGGTGCTGCTCAGCTTGAAAAGATGGAAGCCAAGGCATACTACTATGCACTCTTTGGCGATAAGGAAGTTGGTCGCGAAGCCATCAACCTTTCTCTTGAGTCTATGAGAACCTGGCCCTTCCTTTCAGATATTGAGGGTAACACCAGAACAAACGGTTGGTTCATAGCAACTTGGTCCAAGGTTTACGACTGGTGCTATGACCTCCTTACCGAAGAGGAAAAAGCATTCTTTATCACCCGTTGCGAACAGTCCGCAAGTGTAATGGAAGTTGGTTGGCCTCCTGTTAAACAGCCCGAAATGCTGTGGGGCCACGGCGCGGAAGCACAGGTTCACAGAGATTTATTGTGCTTTGCTATTGCAACCTACGATGAAAGACCCGACATATGGAACAACGTTGCAGGTGAAATTTATCAATTATCCGTTCCTGCAAGAAAGTTCATGCATCAGGGTGGATTGAATCTTGCCGGTGTATCCTACGGTACCTACCGTTACATCTGGGAGTGCCATGCATACCTTCTCTTAACTGCCATGGGACTTCCCGAGCCCTGGCCCGGTGAAGACGTAGCTTGGGCTTTGAGAAGCCACTCCATATACTTCAGAAGACCCGACGGTACTTGGTTTATGAATGGCGACACACCAAACCTTTACAATGTACCTATGTCCTACAGTTACGGTCAGCAGGCTGCAACACTTCTTGCTGCAGTTATATCCGATGATCCATACCTTATGGACCAGTACTACAGAATAACCAACATTGCAGATAAGGAAGGCTATGAGCATCAGCGTGCGGAAAAAGACGAGCTCACCCTTACCGATGCACTCATATTCTTTGACCCAAGCCTCATTCCCAAGTCCATATCCAACTTGCCTCAGTCTATGTATGTTCCGAGTCCTTCGGGCATGATGCTTGCAAGAACAGGCTGGGACGATGGCGTACAGTCCAATGTTGCAGTTGCATTTATGAAGATGGAAGAATACTATGTAGGCGGTCACCAGACACCTGCGGCTGGTCACTTCTCCATCTACTACAAAGGACCTCTTACAAACCAGAGTGGTATCTACGACATTATGTTCTCACCCGGATTCCAGCACTACAACCATCACTCTATTGCAAGTAACTGTATCTTGGTGTACGACCCCAACGAGGATCCTGCAAACTTCCAATACACACCAAACGATGGTGGTCAGAAGTGGGCACCTGATGATAGCGGTATCCCCGGTATCGATCTCAGTCCATCTTTAGATACACCGGATTTCGAAGGTGATTGGTGGCTGGATGACGCCTTCAAGAGAACCACTACCGAAGGTGTAGAAATCGATCCCAAGAACCCCATCACGCCCGACTACTCATACCTAAAGGGTGACATTACCAAATGGTATAGCGACAAAGTTAAGGATTATCACCGTTCTATGATCTTCTTAGACCTTAAGGACGACACAATCCCTGCCGCTATGGTAGTGTTCGATAAATTGTCCGTAAAGAACCCAACTCACAAAAAGACTTGGGTACTCCACGGTCAGACTGTTCCCCAAATAATTGGTGGCAGAACAATCTGGGGCTCCAGCCCCTTCAAGAACTCTGTTGGTGAAGAATACACAGGTTCGATGGTTCACGACATCATTCTCCCTGCACCTTCCGACCTCAACAAAGAGGTAATAGGCAGCGAGGAAGAAGGATGGAACATCGTTAACGGTGTTAATGTTCCTAACAATACTGCCGGTGGTGCAGCACTGGAAGAAAACACCTACAGACTTGAGCTTTCACCTAAAGCAAACAACGAAACAGAGTTGTTCCTAAATGTAATTCAGGTTACAGACAGAAGTAACAAAGCATACCATGCAGTAACCAAGGTAGAAAACACAACCCATGTCGGCGTTAAGATTTCCGACAGAGTAGTGCTCTTCTCCAAGGATGCCAAGAGGGTAGGCACAAGCTTTGAAGTAAATGCTATTGGTTCCGGCAGTGTTAAGTACACCATCTGTGATATGCAGGCAGGTGTATGGAATGTTACCAACGGTGGCAAGACCTTCGAAGTTGTAGTAACCGAAGAAGGCGGCGTGCTTGCATTCGATGGCGTAATGGGTAATGTTAAGGCGGTGCCCGCAGGCAAAGGCGCTCCCGTAGTTGAGGAAGTTCCATTAGTGCTTTCCGACGACAGAGCTCTTAGAGTAAAGATTGGTAATTCCTTTGCTTATATGCCCGTTGAGCCCGACATAGTAAATGGCTCATTAGTGGTTCCTATCGAGTACATTGCACCCAAGATGAACCTAAAGCGCCAAGCGGACTTTATGAAGGAAGTATTTGTAGAAGACAGACAGAAGATTACCGCTGAGGTAAGACCTGACGCCACTACATTCCTTGTAAATGGCGAAGTTAGAGATCTTAATGTTCCTACCTATATGAAAGACGGCTACCTTATGGTAGAGCTCAGAACTTTTGCAGAAGCATTCAACTATCTTGTATACTGGGATAACTTTGCAAAGACTGCAAACCTCGTATCTAACCCCGTTATCGTTAAGGAAGATGATAAGAACTATGCAAAAGTTGTAAATGTAATAACAGATGAAATAGGTGTATCCGACCCGACAACTGGAGGTGGTAGATTTGCAGTTGACGGCGACTTAGAAACACTTTGGTCTGCAAATGCTGCAGAAGGCCCTGTAGGCTTCATAATGGAACTCGAAGAGGAAACCCTACTTGAAAATATTGAAATAGTATTTAACCCCAATTCATTTAGAACACCGTACTTCGACGTATACGTATCACAAGACGGCGTTAACTTTACACACATCTTAAATGCTATCGGTTCCCCCGATGCCAACGGCTTTGACTACGAAACATTTGCCTTCGATCCACAGATTGAAGTATATGCAAAATATGTTCAGTATCTTGCAAATGGTTCCGATAAGTCCAAGTGGAATGGTGTAAAGGAAATTAGATTCAAAGTCGGCGAACCCATTAAGAGATGGGAAACTACAGAAAATCATGCAGTAATTTCTAAAGTACAAGGCGACGGTGGGGAGACAGATCCCGCAAATACACCTCCCAACATTGCCGACAACAACGGCAGAACAATTTGGGCGGCACAAGGTGTAGGTAGATATGTAACCTTTGCCCTTGAAGATGAAACCGACCTCGTTGGTGTTGAAATAATATTCAACAAGAACTCCAACAGAATTCCTAAGTTCGAAATCCATGTTTCTGACGATGGTGAAAACTTCCGCAAGATTTACGGTTCAGCAGGTAATCCCGAAGCTGGACAGTTCGAGTGGGAATCCTTCAACTTTGGTAACCCGGTATCGGCGAAGTATGTTCGCTACGTTGCTATGGGTTCAAACTTAAGTGCTTGGAACGGCGTCGTTGAAGTTCGTTTCCTAAAAAAATAAACACACATACGAAAGGGGAATATAAATGCAAAAAAAATTCTTTTTGATATCCGCTTTGGTCGTTGCATTGCTTTGCATGGTAGTTTGTGCAAGCGCAGACCAGCAGATATGCGAAAAAATCAGCTATTATGATGCAGACGGCAACATCCTGACCTCGTATACCGAGGGTGAAGTTACAGCAGTTGCCTCTTGCACCAATACCACTTCAAAAGCTATAAAACCCGTCCTTGTAGTTACCAGCTACAGGGACGGACAGCAAAACGGTTTTTGGTATGCCAGTGCAGAGTCTTCTATTGCAAAGAACGAAGAAGGCTTAGTAGAAGTAACCTTTACACCTGCAGCAGGCGATGTTATCAAGGCTACACTGATTGATAGCCTCCAAAACCTCAATCCTTACCTTGCAACAGCTAAGATGCTAAACAACACCACAAACTTAGATGGTGTGTTTGTAGACGGCGTATTCTTACCCGGATTTACAAACGATGAAGATGCCTATGAATATAAGGTTACAGGTGCTGGAAAAGTTACAGCACTTGCCGAAGATGGCTCCTCCGCTGTTACCATTACAGAGCCCGAGTCGCTCCCTGGATATGCAAATGTTAATGTATTGTCCGCTTTTGGTGACCAAAGAGATGTTTCCATACTTATGTATAAAGACTTAGAAGATCTCTACACCTTAAAGGGTATCAACTATATTGTCAATGGTACCGAGTATTCAATGCCCGATTTCAACCACGACAACTTTGACCCCACCAAGGGAGCATATATCTACTCATTGTCACTTCCCGACAACACACTTTTTGCAGAGCTTGTACCAATTCCTACATTTGAAGGTGCAGACATAAAGGTAGAAGTTGAAGATACTGACCACATGTACAGATACTTCGATGGACTTCTTTATCGTTACCACGGTTTCCACAGAACCTACATCAACTCATTTGGTAAAGCAAGAGGAACATTTGACAACATCGTTCCTATAAAGAATGAAGAGGTTATAGTTACCATTACTGTTTCCTACGGTGATCTTTCCAAAAAGTACAGAATCACAATGGGCGGAAGACAGCCAAGACTTACAAGCTATAACTTCAATCCCGATGCAGTTTCCACTGCAACACCTGTATTCGTAGGTGGTGCGGCTGTAAACAACGACAACGGTACCACATATTCAATCGACCGTTGGTGGGCTTTTACAAACGTTTCTGAAAACCTCGTTGGTGCAAGTATGTTTGTAATGCCTGTTAGAGATACTCAGTCAACATCCTGGTGGGGACAGAACACCGAAGGTGTATACTTTGACTTTACTGCAGATACACCCGGTACAATCTACATGATCCACGATACAGCTAATCTTACCGCATCAAATATTAACCCTGCATATATCGCTGATGGTTGGGAATACATAGACCGCTCCGATCTTCAAACCTACACAACAGGCGGAAACTTCGCAGGACTACCCGTAACATTCAATGATTTTGGCGATGACCGTCTAAACATTTGTATGTATTCATTTAGTGATGACGTAGCTTCTAGATATGGAGATAGTGCATATACGCCGGGAGGAAGAACCCTATTCGATAGCTACTTCAAGAGAGATTTCCAAGCTGGCGAAGTAATAGAAATTCACAACACAGGCTCATGGGCAGGTACAGACATGAATTCCAAGCACTCCCTTACCTACCTTATAGTTTGGGATATTGAAGAATAAGGAGGATAGGTGACTATGAAAAAACTAATATCAATTTTAATTGCATCTTTGCTTATGCTTCAGTGTGTGGCTTTTGCCGATTATTCACTGGGAACTTCAGAGGATGAAGTCGTTATTTCAGGTCAGGCCAATCCTTTTAAAATGGTATCCTTTGTACTTTTAAATAATGAAGCATTCACAGCAGATTCTATAGACGGCATAGTGGATGAATACATTGCCGACATAGAAGATGGAAATATTCTTACAACAGAAAAGATTTTCTACTTTGATGCTGTAAGAGCAGACGCAAACGGCGATTGGCAAGTAATTGTCGATATGGCCGGCATTGAAACCAAGGACCTCATTCTCTTCGAAAGTGAAGACAAGTACGAACCCGTATTCTTCGCTTCTGTAGACTACAGAGCAGGTATCCTTTCAAACCTCATTGAAAAAGCATTTGTAGAGGATGACAACGCATCATTAAAGAACGCTATCACAACCGATATTTCATATATCGCAGATAGCTGGGATCTCTACGGTAAGCTTACAAACAAATTGTTTGTTGCAAACTTTGTAGATGACACCATTAAGACCTTTGATCCCATAACAGCAGGCTCTGCAGAGCTCGCAGTGTTAAAGGCTAAGATGGACAAGGCAATCCTCCTTCAGGCAATTAGCGAAGGTAAGATGTCCAACTTCGACAAGGCTTTCTATTTTGACTATGATACTTCCCTTAAGGCTACAATGTCATCTGCCGGTCAGACAAAGACACTTGAACTCTTAAAGGGTGGCGACTACAGCGTAGAGGATGACTACATCGCTGCTGCACAAGAAGTATTAAAGCTCCAGAATTTCAACTACAACACCAACCAAAATGGTAACAACCTTGTAGAAGTTTTAGAAACCTTAGGTCTTGACCTTGATGACTTTGACGACCTTGGCAATAGCGATCAGGCTAAGGCTGCAAAGAGTCTTGCTAAGAAGAAGAGCGAAGACTACGAAGAAGCTCAGGATAACCTTGACGATATCGTAGAAGATATTTTATATGGTAAAGGCGGTTCCAAAGGCGGCTTTAGTGATGTTTCATCACTTCCTTTCACCCCCAATCCTAAAGAAAGCATCTCCGACGAAAACATTCAGGGTCAGAAGTACATCTACACAGATTCTCACCTTGCTCCTTGGAGTGCAGATGCTGTAGTTTACCTCTCCGATAAAAGCATTGTTGCAGGCTATGAAGATGGTTCCTTCAAGCCCAACAACTCCATCACAAGAGCAGAATTCACAAAACTCGTTGTAGAAGCCTTCTATGGCATCACAGCGTACGAATACACAACAGCATTCTCCGATGTACCTCAGAATGCTTGGTATGCTCCTTATGTAAACAAAGCATACGACAATGGTATCGTGGCAGGTACTTCTGCTGGCAAATTCAACCCCAACGATACAATCACAAGAGAAGATATGGCAGTTATCCTATACAACGCTGCTATTAAGCACGGTTTAATTGCTACAGCTTCTCCCAACAAATTATTTGCAGATGAAGCTTTAATTAGCGCATATGCAAAAGATGCAGTTTACACACTTAAGGCACTTAACATTGTAAGTGGTGTAGGCACAGGCGAATTTGAGCCCAAGTCCAACGCTACAAGAGCAGCTGCTTGCCAGATGCTATACTCACTTATGGTTAAGACATCCAAATAAGAACAGGAGGATAAAATAATATGAATAAAAAAATTGTTTCGATTATAACAGCCCTTCTGTTGATTTTGCAGTGCTTCTCAGCATTTGCTGCCGATACTTCGGCAGCAGATGTGGATGCAATTCACATTGAAGGATTTTTAAAGAGCATTGGCATTGTACCCGAGGGCACAGACTCTACAGGTGTTACCACCAGAGGTCAGGCAGCTCAGTACATTGCAGCAATTCTAAATGACAAGTACACTACACCCGCTTACAGAGGCATATTTGCCGATGTTTCCGCAGACCACCCCAATGCAATAGCTATTGAAACTCTTGCAGACTTAGGTGTAGTTCGCGGTGATGGCAACTTTAACTTCTATCCCGACAGCTACCTCACATACGATCAGGCTGCATGCATCTTTGCCTATATGCTTGGTTACTCCGCAGCAGGTACGCTTCCCGCACAGGCACACCTCTATGTGTCCCGTCATGGCATTTGGGATGGCGTAGTTGCAGAATATGACTATGTTTCCACTCAGGACCTTTTTGCTATGATTTACAATATACTCCACTGTGAAGTTCTCGAGCAGGTAAACTTTGGCAATAAGGAAGAGTACAAGTTCAGTGAAGAAGACCTTCTCTACAAAAACTTTGAAGTTATTAAGACCTATGGTGTTGTTGTAAAGAACGATATTTCCTACCTTTGGTCTTCTGCCGATGCTGACGATGCTACTTTAGTAGTAGAGCAGGAAGACGGCACCGACATTACAGTAGACATTACAGGCAAGAATGTAGATACCAGAGATATCCTCGGTAAGTACATCACCTTGTACTATGTCTACAACGATGCTACACGCAAGAATGACTATGTATACCACATAGAAGAAGATACCGACAAGATTTTCTCCTTGTCACTCTACGATCTTGACTTAAACAAGTCATCTATCGACAACGGCAAAATTTACTATTATGCTGAAGATGGCGATGTTGAAGGAATTAACTTAGCTTCTGATTGCAGCCTCATTTACAACAACGCTGCATACAAGAGCCACACAATTGATTTTGCTACATTAACCAACAAGGTTGGTTTTGTAGAACTCATTGACTACGATGGAAACAAGAAGTATGATGTTATTAAGCTTACAGTATATGATACCTTTGTTGTTGGAAGCGTTGCAAAGACCTATTTGACATTACTTGATAGATACGATACTTCCAGCATCTTAAGCTACAATGCTGATGATTACGACAAGCTCTACATCGAAGATGTAAACGGTACACCTGTTGAAGCAACAACTATTCAGGAAGGTGATGTTCTTTCTGTAGCAAAGAGTGACACCTACACAGGTGAAAAGATTGTTACAATCGTTGTCTCCAAGGGCATCGTAAACGGTAAAATTACCGAATACGAAGACCTGGGATATGAGCGCTCCATTGTACTTGATGCTACATCCAAGTTCCGTCTTGCAGACAGAGCTTGCTCAACACTCAGCTACAAGATTGGTACAAATGTTGCAGTCTACATTGATGCATTTGATAATGCAGTATATGTAACAAACGACTATGGCAGAAATATGCAGTACGCTTTCGTATTTGGCGTTGCAAAGGATTCCGAAGCCTTCACTCGTGACGTTAAGGTTAAGATGATGCGCTTTGACGGCACATTCCATGTTGTAAGCCTTTGCGACAACGTTACGATAGACGGCAGAGTATACAAAGAGCAGTACAACGATGCATACGATCGCTTAATGCTTGCTAAGACAGACTTGGGTAGCGTAGGTTCTATTGAAGACGCATTCCTTATCCGCTACACCTTAGATGCAGCAGGAAAGATGAAAGTTATCGATACTCCCGAATCTGACCTCGGTGGTGACAAGGATAGCCTTCAAAAGATGATAGGCGGTAACTACCTTGTAGACCGTCAGGGAATAATTGGCCAGAAGGTTCCGATTAGCCCTGCAGCAAATGTAATAAACATTGCTACAAGAGATATGACAGATGTTGATTCCTACGACGAGCCCAATATGCTCTACATAACTCCCAGATCTATGTCCTTTGGTTCACTAAAGAGCTACAAGGTTGTTGCATATCGTTCTGACCTTCAGGCACCTTATGCAGATGTTGTTATCAACATCGCGGACACAATCCTCACAATGGATGAAGGCCTCTTCCTTATAGACACAGTTAAGCATGTATATGATGCAGAAAATGACGACAAAATCTACAAGTTAGATGGCTTTGTAAACGGTGTTGCTAAGAGTTACTGGATTCCTGAAGAAGGTACCAACAAGCAGACAACAACAACAGGTGGTTTTGTTCTCACCGACGAGCTCAAAAATGCAGTTCGTGGTGACGTACTTCGTGTTGTAGTAGACCAGAGCAACAAGATTACAGCTTATGACTACATCTTCGACAGAACAGGTAATACAGATGTAGTAAATACACCTCTCTTCTCTTCCGAACTTGTGGACACGGCTACTAACTCCTATGGTATGTTCACAGGTTATGTAAAGACACGTTATGAATCTGTTATCGATGTTGCACACCTCTACAACTATGGTGAAGTTCCTGCTCCCACAAATGACCTCTTCTCCGGTGTTAATGTTAAGAACTACACCACTATGATTCCTGGCGGATTACAGATTATGATTGTAGATGATACAGAAAACAAGATTTTCATAGGTAATATGAATGATGTCCGCGATTTTGAACGTTTCGGCTCTGAAGCATCCTTCATCATTGCTAAATTCCGTACAAATGCTATGACAGATGTAATTATATACAACAAATAATTTTTTTCGTGGGGCTGGGCACATGAATATGCACACTTTACTTAAAAAAATTTCATCTATAATTATAGCAATTATTCTAACAGCGGTTACTTTTGTAACCGCTGTTGGTGCAAATAAAGTTTTGCCTGTATTTCAGGCAGGCACAGTATATGAAGCCGAACAGGCTTACATATACGAAGGCAAAATGGAAATACTAAACGATGGACTGGCTTCGGGCGGAACAGCTCTTAAGCCAAGAGGTGAATATCAGGCAACTGCTGCGGATGTAACAGGTCCCATGCTTGCATTTGATGTAAGCTCCGATATAGAGCGCCAAAATTGCAAGTTATCTGTAAAATACATCAGCAAAGCAGGTTCCACATCCTTCTTCTACCGCATCAACGGCGGTGCGTGGACATGCGTGTATCCCGCAAAAGCCACTGAGTATACCTGGTTTGAGGTGCCTTATGTAAGCATCAATGTTGGTGAAACTGCCACACGCGTAGAACTTGCTCAGCGTGTAGATGGAATAACAATAGACCAGATTAAAATAAGCGAAGGAGAAGAAAACCTGCCGGTGTTTAATCTCGACACAGCATACGAAGCCGAACAGGCTCATGTATACGGCACCAATATGACTCTTGTAGATGATGGTGCGGCTTCGGGCGGCAAAGTTCTCAAAACAAGCGGTCAATATCAGGCAAAGGCTGCCGATGTAAAGGGACCAATGCTTGGTTTCTATGTATATGCTCCGCAAGACCTCAATAATTGCAAATTGATGATTAGGTATATACACAAGGCAGGCAGTACATCTTTTTTCTATAAGATAGGTAATGCATCTTCTTGGACTGTAACTTATCCGCCAAAGCAAACAGAATATGTGTGGTACGAAGTTCCTTATTTAACTTTGTCCCTTTCCAAGGGAAACAACCTCATTAAGTTTGCTCAGCGTACCGGAGACTGGAAAGTAGACCAGATTAAAATTGTAGGCCCTGCAAAAGATTTCGCAGAGCCAAGCGTTACAGACGGAAATATTGTATATCCTCAAACCATGCAGGCAAACCGTGTTAACAATGTGCCCGCCTTTGAAGACGGCGACAACATTCTTTTCATAGGCGACTCCATTACCCATGGTGCATTAAGCGGTAAATATCTTGCATATCTTTCCGCATTCTATGCAGGAAGATTTCCGGATAAGAAGATTACATATCTAAACAAAGCCATCGGCGGAAATGACGCCGGTGAGGCTGTAATGAGATTTAACTATGACATCATAAACGAGCTTGATGCTCCTGCCAACAAAGCTGTTATCCTTATAGGTACAAATGACATGGAAATGTACAACTATTATGATGGTACCGAGGATAATCCCGGCGAAAAGCTAAGAAGAGCAGACAACATCACTCGCTATGAAGCATATATGAGAACTCTTATTTCCAAACTTAGACAAAATGGAGTTGAAGATATAATCCTTATTTCTCCTCCGTTGTATGATGAGTGGGGAAGTATGAGTGCAGTTAATGCCAAGGACTTTAACAACATATCCCGAAAGGCTGCAGCATTACAGTACAAGCTCTCGCAGGAACTGGAGGATGTGTATTTCATAGATATCAATACACCGATGTATGCTGTAGATATTTATAATAAATCCATAAAGGGCTTGGGCTTCAGACTTGCACCCGACCGTGTACATCCAAATGACGAAGCAAACTGGATTATTGCATACTCTATCCTAAAGGCACAAGGCATGGACAAGGATGTTGCAAATGTAAGCATAGATGCACAGTCTCAAACTGTTAATGCATATAATGCTGCTGTAACAAACCTTACAAGCACACAAAATGCTGTAACATATACATATTCACCAAACGCTCTGCCTATTGCTGCAGACAGCCTGTACAGAGGCGGAGATGAGCTTGTTCCTATTACAAATGAATTGAACAGAGAAATAATCAAAGTAACAGGTTTGGCAGATGGTGTATATGACATTAAACTAAACGGTAATGTTGTAATGCGTGCAACCAATGCTCAGCTTGAAGAAGGCATAAATATTGCCGACAAGAAAAACAATCCCGGTCAGCAATCTGCTCTTAAGGCTCTTACCGCCGCATTGCAAAGAATAGAGCACGACACCGCGCACAGAACATTCCACTACAATCTGCTGATAACTGTTTCAGAATATGGTCTCAATTATTCCAGCAATGAAGCTCTTATAACTTCCGCACAAAAATATTCCAATGTAAGTTCAATTGCTGCTCTTCTTGAGCAGAAGGAAAACGAAGGCTCTGTTTTGGCTACAAGCAAGGCATTTGAAGATCAGGTTTATTCTGCAAGTGTTCCTGTAAGCTCAAATGTGGAGATATCACTCTCAGCAGACCAGACCGAACCCGGAGACATTACATACAGCTATGTTGATGTTACTTTTCCGCAAAACACTGTTTCCATAATTCCGGACGACAAAACTCCCAGCATATCCGTTGACAGAATAGTTTTTGAAGACGAAAACGGCAATGAACTTACATCCTTGCCTCAGTCGGGCACAGTAACAGCAAAGGCAATTCTCAGAAACAACACCTTAAGTGATGCATCTGCAACACTATGGATTGCTTCCTATACTGCAGATACTTTGGATGTTTCTGCATTTTCCGACACAGTTTCTGTTGCTCCCGGCAAAGAAACAACTGTTTCTGAATCTGTAACCATAACTCAGGCATCTGCTCTCCTTAAGGCAGGTGTTTGGGAAGCTGGAGACAGCGCAACACCTCTTGTGGCTTTGGCAGAGTATCCCTCTCAAAACTATGGCATCAAAGATGTATATGTAAACGGCAAAGAGCTTAGCTTTGACCCGGAGGTTTACAACTACACATATATGCTTGCCACCGAGGAAACAAATGCTCCCATGGTAAGCGTTACTCCTGCAAATACCAATGCAGATATCAAGATTACACAGGCTTCTTCCACAAAAGACAGTGCAGTTATAAAAGCAGGTGACAACACCTACAGAATATCATTTAAAATATCCGACCCTCATGTTACACAAGTTAAAATAAACAATGTTGTGTATGAGAAGTTTGTTCCCGATGCATATTACTACGAATTGCCAAAGGCAAGCATGGGAGAAGTAAGTGCGGTTGCAGGCTATGATGTAGATGTAAGCATCACTCAGCCCACAGCTTCAAACCCCACAGCCATAATTACAACCGAGGCTATAAACGGCGAACAGAGAACATAACACTTAAGTTTATAGACAGAGATGTAGGTGTGGTGTCAAATATTAAGCTAAATGGCTCTTTAGCTCCATCAACAGGATACAACCGTGTTGTAGCTGTACCTTCCAAGGGCGTTGAGCTGGTCAACTACTATGACCCCGATTTAACATTGGAGCAGATGTATGCTAATCTTTGCGATGACGAAGTATACGAAGATGAAGCATGTATGATGTCCAGTACCAGCTACCGTACTCCTGTTGGCATGTGGGATCGTGCTGAAAACAACACATATGGATACTGCATACAGTTCTTATATGCTGATGTGGGAGGTTCCTTCCTTATAAACGATAATGTTACAAGATTAATAAAACCCGACAATGAATTTGTATCGGGCTCAGACCCCACAAAAATATATGAATTTACTATTTCCAAGCCTGCTACCGTATACATTATACCTTATGCAAGAAGTACTTATATTGAAAGCTTAAATGCAGGCTGGACATATGCTTGTGACACAACTATGTACACCCCGCATATTCCTTCATCCATCGAACTTATGCTCGATAGAGGAGTAAAGGTTAAAATACCCACAGGTGCTACAACCTATTATACACCTTTCCGCGAAGGTCACGCGTACTACAAGCACTACAATGCAGGCGAAACGGCACAGATTCCCTCACACTCCGCTACATCATCCACCAGAAGCCGCGCTATATTCATTGTGTGGGATGAGGTTCAGGAATAATTGAACAGTTATAAATAATACATAAGGAAAGACGGTTGTTTTAAAACAGCCGTCTTTTTTGTGTATGGTTTGATTTTGATAATATAATGCCGGTGGATGAGACAATTTTCTGTCGGTACTTGAATTATATGCAAAAATATTGTATAATGATTTCAAACGAAACTTGAAATCATCGATATGAATTCTTGCAGAATTTTCGATATGTCAAAAATGACTCAATATGTGCTTCGCACTCGATATGTTGTCTTACGGCAACGAGAATTTATATTATATCGAGTTTTGTAGGGAAGGTGCTTGCTCCTTCCGAAAAACATATCGATTTTACGGAAGTAAAAATATCTAGCAAACGGAGTTTGCATATCGACAAAAGGAGAACGAAATGGAGCAGAACAAAAAATAACTCTTGTCAGAGAAAGGGCTGTTAAAATGCATGAAATAAGATGTCCAAAGTGCAGTGAGGTATTTCAGGTTGACGAATCAGGATATACTGCAATCATAAAGCAGGTTCGCGACAAAGAATTTCAAAAAGAAATTGCCGAAAGAGAAAATGCCTACAAAACCGAAAAGGAAAATGCGGTGGAGATTGCCGTTGCAAAAGCGCAGTCGGACAAAGAGCACGCTCTTTCCGAAAAAGAGCTGGAAATTGCAAAACTAAAAAGTGAACTTGAACTTGCAAAGTCAAACAGCGACTTAGCTGTAAAAAATGCTGTTCAGCAAAAAGAAACAAAGATAATAGAACTTGAAAACAAAATTGAACTGGAAAAGAGTCAAAGAGAACTTGGCGAAAAAGCTTTAAGCAAAAGATATGAAGACGAACTAAAGCTAAAAGATGAGCAAATTGCCTATTACAAGGATTTCAAAGCCCGTCAGTCTACCAAGATGATAGGAGAGAGCCTTGAGGTTCACTGCGAAACAGAATTCAACAAGCTAAGAGCAACTGCCTTCCCAAATGCATATTTCGAAAAAGATAATGATGCAAAAAGCGGAAGCAAAGGCGACTTTATATACCGCGAGTCCTCAGACGATGGGGTAGAGTTTATATCCATAATGTTTGAAATGAAAAATGAAATGGATACCACTTCCACAAAACACCGTAACGAAGACTTTTTTAAAGAGCTTGACAAGGACAGAAACCAAAAAGGCTGCGAATATGCCGTTTTGGTTACAATGCTCGAAGCCGACAACGAGTATTACAACTCCGGGATTGTGGATGTTTCCTACAAGTATCCCAAAATGTATGTGGTTAGACCTCAGTTTTTTATACCCATAATTACAGTTTTAAGAAATGCAGCATTAAATTCACTTGCCTACAAAAAAGAACTTCAGGTAATACGAAGTCAGAATATAGACATAACCCGTTTTGAAGATGACATCAATGACTTTAAGGACAAGTTTGCCCGCAATTTCCGTCTGGCAAGCGAAAAATTCAACAAGGCTATTGAAGAAATAGACAAAACCATAGACCATCTGCAAAAAACAAAGGAGGCTCTGCTTTCCTCCGAAAACAACCTAAGGCTTGCAAATAACAAGGCAGAGGACCTCAGCATAAAGCGTCTTACAAGGGGCAATCCCACAATGGCGGCAAAGTTTGAGGAATTAAAAATGAATGATTAAAATTAACAGGGGATAGGAAAAAGATTTGGAATGAACAAACTGAGCCCAAGCAAGGCTTTGTCTTGCTTGGTGGGACCCAAGAGCGTACAAAGGTTCGCCGAGAGGCGAAGTTTGTTCATAGCAAAAAAGATTAAATTTTGGAAAAAACTCAAAATTGGAAAAATATCCAATTTTGAGTTTTTTCGTCATTATTATGTTTATTATTTAATGATTGAACATATCCGTTGTTCTATATATTTCCCTTCTTTTTTGCGTTCCGGACTTTTTTTACATCCCCTGTTTTTTTGTAACATCAATTATATGCCTTTCATATTATAATTATGAACAACAAATTGGAGGTGTTACAATGGATAAAGTTTTCAGGACCCAAAATCCCAGAGTAGGTTTTGTGTATGTACCGTATCAGGCATTCAAAAATTTATATAATTGGTCAGATGCTCTGAAAAACGGAACAATTTTTAAAGAACTCAATATTCCCTTTAGCGAATATGCATCAAATCCAATAATGAATCCATTTAAATAAGGAAGTGACAATATGATATATCCCAAAAATCCTTATTGCCCCTTCGACAAGGACTATATGCGTCCCGGAAACGGCAATGCAGGAAATAACAATAATACCGGTGGTAACATAGGCAACGGCAGCATGGGCAACGGCAGCATGGGCAACGGCAGCATGGGCAATGGCAGCATGGGCAATGGCAACATGGGTAACGGCAACATGGGCAATGGCAGCATGGGCAATGGCAGCATGGGCAACGGCAACATGGGCAATGGCAACATGGGTAACGGCAACATGGGCAATGGCAACATGGGCAATGGCAGCATGGGCAATGGCAACATGGGCAATGGCAGCATGGGTAACGGCAACATGGGCGATTGCAACATGGGCAACGGTAACATGGGCAATGGCAACAATGCCACAGGCAACATGAACCGCAACGAGCTTATGCAGTATATCTCCGAGCTGGAATTTGCCCTTACAGATTTAAATCTCTATCTGGATACTCATCCCGACAATGCAGAAGCTCTCGAAATGTTCACAAAGCTATCTGCCACATTAAAAAGTCTTAAGGCCGATTATGTACGAAGATTTGCACCCATCACAGCTATGGATTCAAAGAACGAGGTACCTTTCCAATGGGTATCTTCCGAGTACAAGTGGCCCTGGCAGGCATAGGAGGTATAGAGTATGTGGAAATATGAAAAAAAGCTTTTGTATCCGGTAAAAATCAAAAACAAAAATCCCCGTCTTGCACAAATTATACTTTCGCAGTACGGCGGACCTGACGGCGAACTCAGTGCATCATTAAGATATTTAAGGCAAAGATTTGCAATGCCTACAGCAGAGACTCAGGGCTTATTAAATGATATTGGCAACGAGGAGCTTGCACATCTGGAAATGGTAGGTGCTATTGTATATCAGCTTACCCGCGACCTCGATTCCGATTTGGTTAAGGACAGCGGTTTTTATAACTACTTTATTAACCATTCCACCGGCATATATCCGGCAAATACCAACGGAACACCGTTCAGAGCAGAATATTTTGCAGTAACAGGCGACCCGATTGCAGATTTAAACGAGGACTTGGCAGCAGAGCAAAAAGCAAGAGCCACCTACGACAACATTCTTCGTCTTTCCGATGATCCCGATGTTAATGATGTCATAAAGTTTTTAAGAGAAAGAGAGATAGTTCATTATCAAAGATTTGCCGAGGCTCTAAGTAATGTAACAGATAAGGTTAACGAAAAAAGAGTTACGGCAAGAGGTATGAATTTTTAAATATATTGCCCGGGGGAAAACCTCCGGGCATAGTTTATTCTTGACACAGCTGTTGTGATTATCTATAATTACATTGAAAGCGGTGATTTTATTATGAATGTAATTGTTTGCACAGACATCAAAATGGGAACTATGTTTAACCAAAGAAGACAAAGCAGGGACAAGCTACTTTGTCAAAAAGTATTGTCCTTTGTAAAAGATGCCAGACTTATTTTAAAACCTTATTCTTCCGTTTTGTTTGAAGATTTGGATGCTAATATAATGGTAGATGAAAACCATCTCAAAACGGCAAAAAATGGTGATTTTTGCTTTGTAGAGGGCGATGCACTTCTGCCATTTGAAGATAAGATAGAAAGCATCATACTTTTCAACTGGAACAGAGATTACCCATCGGACAGAAAGCTTGATATTGATTTGCCAAAAGTGTGGGAGACTGTATATACCGAGGATTTTGCAGGTAGCTCACACGAAAAGATAACTGTACAAATCTATGTAAGGAGATAGGAGTATGAAGAAAGTAATTGGTTTTGTAATAGCTTTTTGTATGCTTTTTATAATGCCGTGCGCATCAGCATCAGATATATCTGTAATTGTCAACGACACTGATCTCGTCTTTGATGTACCTCCTGCTGTGGAAAACGGCAGAGTTCTCGTGCCTCTTCGCGCTATTTTTGAGGCTTTGGATGCAGATGTAATATGGGATACATCCACACAAACAGTATATGCACAAAGAGATGATGTTGACATCAGGCTTGGAGCCGATAGCAACATTATGTATGTAAACGGCTCGCCTAAAACTCTCGATGCACCGCCAAAGGCAACAAACGGGCGAATTCTGGTTCCTGTAAGAGCAATATCCGAAGCTTTCGGTTGTGATGTAGCGTGGAATCAGGCGCAAAAAATTGTGCATATATCCGAATTCTCAAGTGTTTTTGGACTCAGTGCAACTCAATATGATGGCAGTCCGTATACTGTGGTCAACAAAAATATGCCGTATTTTAACATTTCAAATTACACATCGGCGGCATTTGAAATGTATATGCCGTTGGATAGTCTCGGAAGATGTACCTATGCAATGGCAATGCTTGGCAGGGAAACCCTGCCTGCAGACGACAGGGAGTCCATAGGAAGCATTGAACCGTCAGGTTGGCACAGTGTTACATATGACTGTGTGCCTGGCAAATATCTCTATAACAGATGCCATCTTATAGGCTATCAGCTTTCAGCAGAAAATGCAAACGAGTGCAATCTTATTACGGGAACAAGATATCTAAACACCGAGGCTATGCTTCCTTTCGAAAATATGATTGCAGACTATATAGCCGAAACAAATGGCCATGTTCTCTATAGAGTAACTCCTTTTTTTGACGGAGACAATCTTGTGGCAAAGGGTGTTCTTTTGGAGGCTATGTCCTATGAGGACGGCGGAGAGGGTATTTGCTTCAATGTGTTTTGCCACAATGTACAGCCCGGTGTTGTCATAGATTATGCAAATGGGCTAAGTACCCCAAAAGACCAAAGCGTTTCATCTGAAAATAAAAGCTTATATGTAACCTATGTTCTCAATACAAATACAAAGAAATTTCATGTTCCGTCTTGTTCGTCTGTGACAAGAATGAGTGCAAAAAACCGAGAGGATACTGCACTTGAAAGGGCGGAGGTTCTTTCAAGAGGATATTCGCCCTGCGGAATTTGCAATCCATAAAACAAACGCGTTAAAAAGTCCAAAAACTTTTTAACGCGTTATTTTCATATATTTTTCAGCACACGCTCTTTTACAAGCGATATGTCTGTTTCGAGTATTTTTTGTTTAAGCGGAAGAATGTGGTTTGGAGTTACGGAAAGCTCATCTACGCCCATTGCCAAAAATGTTTCCGTAAGGTTCAAATCTGCTGCAAGCTCACCGCATATTCCCGCCCATATGCCTGCTTTGTGAGCATTTTCTACAGTTGTTTTTATAAGGCGCAAAACCGCCGGATGATGCGTATCGCAAAAGGCTTCAATGTCGGGGTTTTGTCTGTCTACTGCCAGAGTGTACTGTGTAAGGTCGTTTGTGCCTATCGAAAAAAAGTCCACTTCCTTTGCCAGAACATCGCTTATTATGGCAGCGGCAGGTGTTTCTATCATAATGCCTATTTCTGTATTTTCGTTAAAGGGTATGCTTTCCTCTGTGAGTTCGTCCGTAACTTCCTTTAGTATTTTTTTGATTTTGTGTATTTCGCCAAGTGAGGATATCATTGGAAACATTATTGCTATTTTGCCAAATGCAGATGCCCTGTAGAGAGCCCTGAGCTGTGTCTTAAAAAGTGCCGGACGCGAAAGACATATTCTTATGGCTCTTATTCCAAGTGCGGGGTTTTCTTCCTTTGGCATTTCAAAATAGTCAATTTGCTTGTCTGCACCTATGTCGAGTGTACGGATTATTACCTTTTTGCCCAAAGCTTTTTCTGCGGCACTTTTGTATATGGCAAATTGCTCGTCTTCGGTAGGGTAGGTGGAGCTTTCCAAGTATATAAACTCACTTCGAAACAATCCCACGCCCATTGCATCGTTGGCATATACTGCTGTCATATCGGCAAGCGAGCCTATGTTTGCATACAGAAGTATTTTTTTGCCGTCTCGGGTTTCGGTTTTTACTCCCTTTAGCTTTTTTAGAAGCTCCTTTTGCTTTTCAAACTTTTGCTTTTTTTCCTGCATTTTTATCACTGTCAGCATATCGGGGTCTATATACACTTCTCCCGTAAATCCGTCTACTATTATTTCCGCGTTTTCAAACTTTTCGTCTGTTATGCCTGTTGCACCGATAACCGCAGGTATGTCCATTGTGCGTGCAAGTATTGCTGTGTGCGAATTCGAGCTTCCTTTTTCTGTTACAAAGGCAAGAATTTTTTTCTTGTCCAATTGTACTGTCTCCGATGGTGCAAGGTCTATGGCACCTATGATTACAGATATGTCATATTTAACCTTTGTTTTTTCCTTTCCGCTCAAAATTGTTAATAGTCTGTCCGATATATCTCTTACATCTGCAGCACGGGCTTGCATATAGCTGTCCACCATAGAGGAAAACATTTCAGCAAAGTTGTCAGATGTCATTGCTATTGCAGTTTCGGCATTTATTTTTTGTTTTATTATTTTTTGCCGTATAGATTCAAGGTAATCCTCGTCAGAGAGCATCATAAGGTGTATATCAAATATCATGGCGTTGTCTTCGCCGACCTCTGCCACAGCCTTTTGATACAGCTCTTTAAGCTCGTTTTCGGCTTTCATAAGAGCATCTTCAAACCGTTTTATCTCTGCATCAACATCTTCCACACGGGTTCTGTGAATTTTTGATTCCTCTTTTTTTATAATTTCAAGCTTTCCGAAGGCAATTCCTCCGCAAACACCTTTACCTTTAAGTATTGTCAAAATCAAGCACCTCTCCTGTGTTTAGAGATTTTCTTTTATAAAGTTTTCCAATGCAGTCATTGCCTCTGCCTCATCGCTTCCCTCTGCGGTTAGGGTTATTTCATCATCATATTTTGCCCCCAAAGACATTACAGAGAAAATTTTTTTTGCATTTGCTTTGTTTCCCTTTGACTCTATGGTAATTTCTGAGTTGAATTTAGAAGCTTCTTTTACAAGCATTCCAGCAGGTCTTGCATGTATCCCGTCCTTGTCTTTAATTGTGTAGGTAAATTTATTCATACATATTGCTCCTTTTATTGTTTTGATTATTTTTGCCCGTTTTTACAGCAATATTCCGCAAAAACAATTTTATATATGGAATAAAAATAAAAAAATTTCAAAAAACACTTTACAACTTTAGCATAATAAAGTATAATAACAATATCAAAAAGAATTCGGAGGAATTTATTATGAAAAAATTATTGGCGTTATTACTTGCACTTGTTATGGTGTTGAGCTTTGCTTCATGTACCAAAGATCAGACCGATTTGGAAAAGATTGAGTCTGAAGGAAAAATAGTTGTTGGTATTACAGAGTATGCTCCAATGGATTACAAGGAAGATGGAAAATGGGTTGGCTTTGATGCTGAGTTTGCCAAAGCTGTTGCAGACAAACTTGGTGTAGATGTTGAATTTAAAGTAATTGACTGGGACAACAAATTCCTTGAACTTAGCTCAAATGCTATTGACTGTATCTGGAACGGTATGACTATTACTGACGAAGTAAAGAAGAATACATCATGCTCAAAGCCATATGCAAAGAACGAACAGGTTGTTGTTATGAACAAGGCGGAGGCAGACAAATATACAGATGCCGATTCTCTTAAAGGTCTCAAATTTGCTGTAGAATCCGGTTCTGCTGCAGAAGGTGTTGCAAAGGATTCTGGTTATGACTATGTTGCAGTTAAGGCACAGTCCGATGCACTTTTGGAAGTTGAATCCGGAAGTGTCGATGCATGTATTATAGATATAACAATGGCTGCTTCAATGACAGGCGAAGGCACAAGCTACGAAGACCTCGTACAGAGTGTATCTCTTACCAAAGAAGAATATGGTATTGGTTTTAGAAAGGGCTCCGATTTAACTGAAAAAATCAATGCTTACATTGATGAAATGAAAGCTGACGGTACACTTGATGCACTTTCCAAAAAGTACGGTGTTGCAATTGCAGACTAATTAAAAGTTCAATATACATCAAACCGCTTTGCACATATGTGCAAGGCGGTTTTTATTTTAAAAAATTTAACAAAACACTTTACAACTTTAATATAATAAAGTATAATTATATGGTATTACAATATTATGTTTTTATTTGTGAATATGGAAAGGATAAATTAAACAATGACTATCAATATAAATAAAAGTTTCAATTTCATGGAGGTGATATAAGTGGGAAATGTTTTACCTTTTCTTGCTACTGTAAGTATGGAGCTGTTTGCCGGTTTTGGTACCACACTTAAACTATTTGCGCTTACACTTGTTTTTTCACTTCCGCTGGGACTTATAATCAGCTTTGGTTCTATGAGTCGATTCAGACCTTTAAAATGGCTTGTTAAAACATTTGTATGGATTATACGAGGCACACCTCTTATGCTTCAGTTAATTATTATATACTATGGACCGGGCCTTATATTCAATCTGCCTCTTATGGAAAGATTTATGGCTGCACTGGTTGCGTTTGTAATTAACTATTCTTGTTACTTTTCTGAGATTTACAGAGGTGGCATAGAGTCAATAAGCAAAGGACAATATGAAGCAGGTCAGGTACTTGGTATGACCAAGACTCAAATATTCTTTAAGATTGTTCTGTTGCAGGTAGTCAAAAGAATTGTACCTCCCATGAGTAATGAAATCATTACTCTTGTAAAGGACACTTCGCTTGCAAGGACAATAGCTGTATATGAAGTTATTTGGAGTGCAGAGCGTTACATAAAGCTCGAGGGTATAATTTGGCCTTTGTTCTATACAGGCGTATACTATCTTGTTTTCTGCGGTGCTCTTACCCTTTTGTTTGGTTACATAGAAAAGAAAATGAGTTATTTTAGGAGTTAAGACTATGTCAATTTTGGAAGTTAATAATTTAAAGAAAAGCTTTGGCAAAACCGAAGTTCTTAAGGGGATAGATTTTTCACTTGAAAAAGGTGAGGTCTTGTCCATAATAGGCTCTTCGGGAAGCGGAAAGACAACACTGCTTCGCTGTCTTAACTTTCTTGAATTTGCAGACGAAGGAAGTATTGTTGTAAACGGCAAAACCATATATGAAGCAGGTGTAACTCACAAATTAAGCGATAATGAAATACGAAATATGCGTTTGCACTTTGGACTTGTATTTCAGTCTTTTAATCTGTTCCCTCAGTATAATGTTTTGGAAAATATCACTCTTGCACCGAAACTTTTGAAGTTTGACACGATTGAGAACATTGAAGCCAATGCCAAAGCGCTTATTGAGAGGGTTGGTCTTACAGAGAAAATGCAAAACTATCCTTGTCAGCTCTCCGGCGGTCAGCAACAGCGTGTGGCAATAGCAAGAGCCTTGGCACTAAACCCCGAAATACTGTGCTTTGACGAACCTACAAGTGCTTTGGATCCCGAACTTACAGGAGAGGTTTTAAAGGTAATAAAAGGTCTCAAAGGAACCGACACCACTATGATAGTGGTAACTCACGAAATGGAGTTTGCCAAGAATGTATCCGACAAGGTAATATTTATGGCAGACGGCGTAATATGCGAGATGGGTACACCCGAGGACATATTTGACAATCCAAAGTCGGAAAGAACCAAAATGTTCTTAAACAAATCTTTTGAGAATATATAAATACTGTATATAGCAGGGAGGTATTTATAGTGAAAGTAATTCTTGTAAACGGAAGTCCGCACAAAGAGGGTTGTACTTATACAGCGTTGTGCGAAGTGTCAAAATCACTAAATGAGGAAGGCATAGATACAGAAATATTCAGTATTGCAGGTCAGGATATGCCCGCTTGCAGAGCATGCGGTGCCTGTGCCAAAATTGGCAAATGTGTAATTGAAGACAAGGTCAATGAGTTTGTAGCAAAGGCAAAGGAAGCAGACGGTTTTGTGTTCGGCTCGCCTGTTCACTATGCTGCTGCGTCCGGTCTTATCACATCTTTTATGGGCAGGGTTTTTTATTCCGGAAAGGGTGTATTTGCTTTTAAGCCTGCAGCGTGCATTGTATCGGCAAGAAGGGCAGGAACAACTGCCGCGTTAGAGCAGATGAGTAAATTTTTTACCATATCGCAAATGCCCGTCATATCTTCAAAATACTGGAACATGGTTCACGGTTCAAAGCCTGAGGATGTGTTAAAGGACGAAGAGGGTATGCAGACAATGCGTGTCCTCGGCAGAAATATGGCTTGGTTCTTAAAGCTCAAAAAAGCGGGCGAACAAGCGGGAATAACCGTTCCCAGTCAGGAAGAAACCATAAGAACAAACTTTATAAAATAGAATTTTTGTCTGCAACATAATGTTTTGTTGCAGACTTTATTTATGTCAAAAACATAGTCCTTTTTTTGGCTTATTTCGACAAAGATTTCTGCTGACTATTTACATTATCCACATATGATGTTATACTACAGCAAATGGGCTTTTGCCCGATTATGTAAAAGGAGTGGATTTTTATGAAACTCATCTACAATGTAGATGACAAACCAAAATTCGGTCAGTTAATTATACTGGCAATTCAGCAGCTTCTTGCTATTATGGCTGCTACACTTGTTGTTCCTGTTATTATCGGAAACGGCATGAGTCCTGCGGCGGCACTTTCGGGTGCAGGTGTGGGTACACTTGTATATGTACTTTTCACACTTAAAAAGAGTCCTGTATTTTTGGGTTCATCCTTTGCTTTCCTTGGTTCTATGGCTGCTGCATTTGCAGGCGGCGTATCCATGAGCCTTGGCTATCTTGGTCTTATCATCGGTGCAATCTTTGCCGGTCTTGTATATGTTGTTATTGCTATTGTAGTTAAATTGGCAGGCGTTAAATGGATAGACAAGCTTATGCCACCTGTTGTTATAGGTCCAACTGTTGCCATAATAGGACTTTCGCTTGCAGGCAATGCAGTAGGCGACATCCTTAAGGGTAATGTTGCAGTAGATGGTGTTCAGCTTGCTGCTCCTGTTGTTTGCCTCCTTTGCGGCCTTGTTACTCTCTTTACCACAATGGCTTGCGCAACCTTTGGCAAAAAGACCTTAAAGCTCATTCCCTTTATCATTGGTATTGTTGCCGGATATGCTTTTGCAGGTATCCTTACAATAATAGGCAATGTTGCAGGTATAGATGCTATAAAGGTTCTTGATGTAAGTGCATTCAAGGCACTTGTTGCAGACGGTGTTACAATAAACACATTCTTAACTGTTCCCAGCTTTACTTTCCGGACAGCCTTAAAGGGCGTCAACGAACTGAGTGCAGGTTATATTGCACAAGTTGCTGTCGCATATATTCCCGTTGCCTTTGTTGTATTTGCAGAGCATATTGCAGACCACAAGAACATTTCTTCTATCATCGAAAAAGATCTTCTCCAAGAGCCCGGTCTTCACAGAACACTCCTTGGTGATGGTATCGGTTCAATGGTTGGTGCTATCTTTGGCGGATGCCCCAACACCACATACGGTGAGTCTGTAGGCTGTGTTGCTATTACAAAGAACGCTTCTGTTGTTACAATTATCGCTGCTGCAGTAGGTGCTATGATAATATCCTTTGTAGCTCCTTTTGTTGCTTTCGTTAACTCCATACCCTCATGTGTAATGGGCGGTGTATGTATGGCATTGTACGGATTCATCGCTGTAAGCGGTCTTAAAATGTTCAAAAACCTCGACCTTGAAGACAACAGAAATCTCTTTGTAGTAAGTGTAATTCTCATTGCAGGTATTGGCGGACTTTCGCTTACTTTTGGTGCGGTTACACTCACATCAATCGCATGTGCACTTATTTTGGGTATCATCACAAATCTCTTTCTTTCATGCAAAAAAGGTCAGTAATATAACATAGCATTATAAATCAAATTACCGTGTCGGTTATTCGGCACGGTAATTTTAATATTTGATGAATATATTGAATTTTTCAGTTTGGTGTGTTATACTAACACTATAAATTACATTTGGAGGTCAAATATGAATAATGTACTTGATATAAATTCAAAAAAAGGCTTTATATGTGATATGGACGGTGTTATATATCACGGAAACAGAATACTCGATGGTGTCCGCGAATTTGTAGAGTGGCTTCAGGCTGAGGGTAAGAATTTTTTGTTTTTTACCAACAGTTCTGAGCGTTCTCCCATAGAATTGCAGCAAAAACTTGCCCGTATGGGTCTTGAGGTGGATGCATCGCATTTTTATACAAGCGCTCTTGCAACTGCAGATTTTCTTGCGGGTCAAAAACCAGGTTGCTCGGCATATGTAATAGGTGAACCGGGGCTTATAAATGCTCTGTACTCCAAAGGTATAACAATGAACGATGTAAGTCCGGACTATGTTGTAGTCGGAGAAACCAGAACATATAATTACGAGAGCATTTTAAGAGCAGTTAAGTTCATAAACGAGGGTGCCAAGCTTATAGGCACCAATCCTGATATGACAGGTCCTTCCGAGCAGGGCATAATACCTGCCTGTCGTGCTTTTGTTGCACCAATTGAGCTTGCCACAGGTTCTGTTGCATACTATATAGGCAAGCCCAATCCGCTTATGATGAAAACAGGTCTTAAGCTTATAGGTGTAAAGCCTGAAGATGCTGTTATTGTAGGAGACAGAATGGATACAGACATTGTTGCCGGTGTGGAATCCGAAATTGACACAGTTTTAGTTCTCTCCGGTGTTACAGATTTGCAGACACTTGCACACTTTCCGTACAGACCCAAATATATTTACAACAATGTCGGAGATATCATAAAAGGATTGCCTGTAAAAGAATAATTTTTGTTATTTGAAATTATATAATTATTTTAAAGTATACAGCATTGTATATATAGAGGGGGGGTTACTATGGAATTTATAGAAACCTATCATATGAATTTATTGTTTAGAATTATAATATCCGGTTTTTGCGGTATTGCCATTGGCTTTGAGCGCAAAAACCGCGCCAAAGAAGCGGGTGTGCGCACACACTGCATAGTGGCTTGTGCTTCTGCACTCATGATGATTATTTCAAAATACGGTTTCAATGACCTTATTCAAGGTGCTGCATCAAGCGGTGCCGATATTCGTCTGGACCCGTCAAGACTTGCTCAGGGCATAGTTACAGGTGTGGGTTTTCTCGGTGCCGGAATGATATACATTCAAAGAGGAAGCATAAGAGGTCTTACAACCGCTTCGGGAATATGGGCAACCTGCGGTATAGGTATGGCAATAGCTGCTGGTATGTATGTTGTGGGTATTTCTACAACGGTTATAATACTTCTTATACAGTTTGCCCTGCATCACAAAACAAAGCTTATGACACAGCACAAAATTCGTTCGCTTTTTGTCTACAGAGTTGAACAAGACGATTTTCAGCAAACTATGACAGATAATATGAACGAAAAAGGTATAAACATAAGTGAAGTATCCATTAAAAGAAATGAAGACCAAACCTACGATTATACCTTTATTTTAGATATGCCGGAGCATATAAAAGAAGAGCAGATAATAAAAGCTGTTGAGTATCAGTGCAAGATTGATTTTATTCATTAAACCAGAAAGTCATCTTTGGAAAAACGCTCTGTACTTAGCTTTTTTCTTGGTTTTATTTTCTTTTTAAAAATATCATATTTGTATTTTTTACAACAAAAATCGGCGGGAACAATTCCTTTTATATCACAAAGGATGTTTCCGCTGTTTTCAGTTGGTTTTGCAAAAGTACAACTCATACACTTGGGATTGTCTATCTTTGAATATATCATAAAATTCCTCCGAATTTGTTTGTTTAACTATATTTTAACAGAAAGTTCTTTTACTTTCAATCTTTTTTGCCAAAAGTTCAAAAAAGTGTTGTAATTTAGTGCAAAAAATTATATAATAAATAGGAGTAATATATTATAAAGGGAGGACTGCTTTATGACATTTTTAATAGCTGTTTTGGCAATATTTATAATCTGGGCAGTTTTCTTTTTTGCTGTTGCGCCAAAAGAGATGACAAACATACTTCAAAGAGACCCTGCAGCACGCAATTATTTTGAGGTTTTGCTTTTATATCCGGGTCTTCATGCCATAGTTGCACACAGATATGCACATTTCTTTTACAAGCATAAATTTTATCTTCTTGCAAGGATTATATCTCAAATTTCCAGAATGCTCACCGGCATAGAAATACATCCGGGTGCCACAATCGGCAAGGGACTTTTTATTGACCACGGTATGGGCATCGTAATCGGTGAAACTGCAGAGATTGGTGACAACTGTACTATTTATCAAAATGTTACCCTCGGCGGCACAGGCAAGGACAAGGGAAAGCGACATCCCACAATAGGCAACAATGTTTTAATCGGCTGCGGTGCCAAGGTTTTAGGTCCGTTTTCTGTGGGCGACAATGCCAAGATTGCGGCAAATGCGGTAGTGCTGTCAGAAGTACCTGAAAATTCCACTGCGGTTGGCGTTCCTGCAAGGGTTGCCCGTGTAAACAATCAAAAAGTCAGCAGTATGGATCTTGACCAGATACATATTCCCGATCCCACAAGTCAGGAAATCTGCAGACTCAACAAGCAAATTCATGACTTGGAAGAAAAACTCAAAAATGATAACAATTCCTGAAAGGACTGATATACTTGAAACTCTACAATACACTCACTCGTAAAAAGGAAGAATTTAGGCCCATTGAAGAAAATAAGGTTAGAATGTATTCTTGCGGACCTACCGTATACAATTACTTTCATTTGGGTAATGCAAGACCGTTTATAATTTTTGATACATTAAGAAGATATCTGGAATACAGAGGATACGAGGTAAACTTTGTACAGAACTTTACCGATATCGATGACAAAATGATTAAACGGGCAAATGAGGAAAATATTACTGTAAAAGAGCTTGCAGACAGATTTATATCGGAATATTTTACCGACTCAAAGGGGCTTGGCATCAAGGAAGCTACAGTTCATCCCAAAGCTACGGAAAACATCGATTCTATCATAGATATCATAAACAAACTCATTGATAAAGGATATGCTTACTGTGTAAACGGCGATGTGTATTTCCGCGTAAAGGAGTTCAAAGAGTACGGCAAGCTTTCTCATCAACCCTTGGAAAATCTTGAATCCGGTGCAAGCGAAAGACTCAATGTTGAAACCGAAAAGGAAGACCCAATGGACTTTGCCGTATGGAAGTCTAAAAAAGAGGGTGAACCTTATTGGCAGAGCCCCTGGGGAGAAGGCAGACCGGGTTGGCATATTGAGTGCAGTGCTATGGCGAACAAATATCTTGGCGAGACCATAGACATTCACTCGGGCGGTCAGGACCTTATATTTCCTCATCACGAAAACGAGATTGCCCAGAGCGAAGCAGCAAACGCCGCACCGTTTGCTAATTACTGGCTACACAACGGATATATCAATGTTGACAATGTAAAAATGAGTAAATCACTTGGCAACTTCTTTACTGTAAGAGATGTTGCCCAGAAGTTTGACTACAATGTTATAAGATTTTTTATGCTGTCTGCACATTACAGAAACCCCATAAACTTTAGTGACGAACTTTTGCAGCAGGCAAAGGCGGGTCTTGACAGAATCATAAATTGCTATGAAAATCTCAAGTTTTTAGAGGCAAGCGCCAACGAAGCAGATGTTGACAGCGATTTTACAAAAGAGCTTTCCGCTTTAAAAGACCGCTTTGTAAATGCTATGGATGATGACATAAACACAGCTGATGCAATATCGGTAATATTCGATTTGGTAAAGCATGTAAACATTTCGGTAAATGATAATTCATCGGTGCATACAATAGCAAAAGCAGAGCAAATGCTTGAGGAGTTAACAGGAGTTCTCGGCATAAAAATAGTTAAGGAGCAGGAGCTTCTTGACGATGATATAGAGGCTTTAATCAACGAGAGGACAGAAGCAAAGAAGTCCAAAAATTTTGCCCGCGCAGATGAAATCCGCGATATGCTTAAGGACAAAGGCATAATTCTGGAGGATACAAGACAGGGCGTTAAGTGGAAGAGAGTATAATATGGATTTTCCTTATTTAAAATCGCAGGATCCCAAACAGGTTTCGCCATTGGGACTTGCTTATATAGGAGATGCAGTTTACGAGGTATATGTGCGTTCCTCTGTTCTGGAGCGGGGCAATACTGCGGTAAACAAACTACACAAGACAGCTACGCGTTATGTAAGTGCAAAAGCACAAAGCCGCATAATACACGCAATTTTACCCAATCTCACCGAAGAAGAGCAGGCTGTGTATAAGAGGGGCAGAAATGCACATTCAAACACCTCTGCCAAAAATGCAGATATTGTGGAATACAGGCACGCAACAGGTTTTGAAGCTGTTATAGGTTATCTTTTTATTGCCGGAGATTACAACAGAATTTCTTATTTGGTATCTCTTGCAGTAGAATTTATTGATAGCGAAAATGAAAAATAATTAAACGGAGGAGAAAGCAACGATGAACAACACACAGTTGGAACTTATCGGTTATAAAATCAGAAAGCATGCAATAGACGGCATATATAGTGCTAAATCCGGTCATCCGGGAGGTTCGCTTTCCATAGCCGACATCATGTCTGTTCTTTATTTTGAAGAGATGAATGTAGACCCCCAAAACCCCAAGAATCCCGACAGAGACAGATTTGTACTTTCAAAGGGTCACTGTGCGCCTGCGCTTTACGGTGCACTTGCCCAAAGAGGCTTTATACCTTGCGAGGACATAGTTACACTAAGAAAGGCAGACAGCTATCTTCAGGGACACCCGGACATGAAAAATATTCCCGGTGTTGATATGTCTACAGGTTCTCTCGGACAGGGTATCTGTACGGCAAACGGCATGGCACTTGCAGCAAAGCTTGACAACAAAGACTACCGTGTATATACAGTATTGGGTGACGGTGAGTGCGAAGAGGGTCAGGTATGGGAAGCCGCTATGTTTGCAAGTCACTACAAGCTCGACAATCTTGTTGCTTTTCTTGACTTCAACGGACTTCAGATTGACGGTGATATAACAAAGGTTATGAACCCCACACCGTTCGACAAAAAGTTTGAAGCTTTCGGATGGAATGTTATTACTATAGATGCTCACAACTATGACGAAATCAAGTCTGCTCTTGCAAAGGCTAAAGAATGTAAAGGTAAACCTACAGTCATAATTGCAAACAGTGTAAAGGGCAAGGGCGTATCGTATATGGAAAACAACCCGTCATGGCACGGTGCGGCTCCAAACAGCGAGCAGTACGATATTGCAGTAAAAGAACTGGAAGCTAAAATAGCAGAATTGGAGGCGAGAGTATAATGGCAGATATCAAGAAAATCGCAACAAGAGAATCTTATGGTAACGCACTTTCAGAGCTTGGCAAAGAATACGACATTGTTGTTCTTGATGCCGACCTCTCCAAGTCTACCAAGACAGATACTTTTAAGAAACAATTTCCCGAAAGATTTATAAATGTTGGTATTGCAGAGCAAAACATGATGAGTACAGCTGCAGGTCTTGCAAGCTGCGGCAAAATTGTTTTTGCAAGTTCTTTTGCAATGTTTGCAGCAGGAAGAGCATTTGAGCAAATCCGCAATTCCATATGCTATCCAAAATTAAATGTAAAAATAGGAGCAACTCATGCAGGTATATCCGTAGGCGAAGACGGTGCAACACATCAGTGTCTGGAAGATATCGGTATAATGAGGACAATTCCAAATATGGTTGTTATAAACCCTGCAGATGATGTGGAGGCGAGAGCAGCTGTTAAGGCGGCAGTTCTTCATGACGGTCCTGTGTATCTTAGATTTGGAAGACTCGCTGTACCTGTGCTATATGACGAAGAAGACTATAAGTTTGAAATAGGCAAGGGCGTACTTTTGCAGGACGGTACAGATGTATCAATCGTAGCTACCGGTCTTATGGTTGAGCCTGCCTTAGAAGCGGCAAAAATTCTTAAAGAAGAGGGCATAAGTGCAAGAGTAATCAATATACATACAATTAAACCTATAGATGAACAAATACTTGTAAAAGCTGCAAAAGAAACAGGTGCAGTAGTTACATGTGAGGAACACAATATAATCGGTGGTCTTGGCAGTGCGGTTGCCGAAGTTCTTTCAGAGAAAGCTCCCGTACCCATGGAAAGAATAGGTGTAAAAGACACCTTTGGTAAATCCGGTGTTCCTGCCGAACTTTTAAAGGAGTATGGTCTTACTGCCGCAGATATTGTATCTGCCGCAAAGAAGGCAATGAGCAAAAAATGAACCTAAAAAAGATTATAATTTTTTTAATCTTGACTTTGACACCGATGCTTTTTGGCATCGGTGTTCTTGCAAGTGAGGTGCCTATGCGCGGAGTGTGGGTATCTACGGTGTATGGTCTCGATTTTCCTTCTTCTGCCACCACCGACAGCAGAAAGCTTAAAACAGAGATTGATACAATTGTTGCAAACTGCAAAGAAACAGGGTACAATACAATTTTCTTTCAGGTTCGTCCAAGCGCAGATTCATTTTATCCATCATATGTATTTCCGTGGAGTAAGTATCTTACAGGACAAAACGGTCTTGCACCTGCAGACGGATTTGACCCGCTTGCGTACTTTATTGAAGTTTGCCACGAAAACTCAATAGAACTTCATGCATGGATTAACCCCTACAGAGTTACAAAAGGGTCAGATGCCGAGCTTAATTCATTAAGTGCGTCTCATCCTGCAAAACTTAATCCGCAATGGCTTGTAAAGTATACAGACGGAAACTATTATTTTAATCCCGGTATTCCCGAGGTTCAGGACCTTGTATATGGGGGAGTTGCAGAAATACTGCAAAATTATAATGTAGACGGTATACATTTGGACGATTATTTCTATCCGGGTGTGGATTTTGATGATGCTGAGGCGTATCAGAAATACAATAACGGCAATTTTTCAAATATTGCCGACTGGAGAAGAAATAATGTTGACGAAATGGTAAGGGGACTTCATAAACTTGCAGGCCTCTACGGTAAAGAATTTGGCGTAAGCCCAAGCGGTATATGGGACAATTATAAAGACAATCCGCTTGGAAGCAATACCAACGGCAGAAGTTCGTATTCTCAGCTTTATGCAGATACAAGAGGCTGGGTAAAAAAAGGTTATGTAGATTACATTGCACCGCAGGTTTATTGGGAGTTCGGACACAAATTGGCGGATTTTGAAACTGTTACACTGTGGTGGGCGGATGTTTGCAGCGATACAGATGTAAAACTCTATATCGGTCTGGCTTCATATAACGGTGCCGGAGCCAAGGAAAGCTCTGTGTGGTACGGAGGCAAAGAAACGCTTAAACAGATGGAGTTTGTTTCTAAAGATACAAGAATTGACGGTGAAATACATTTTCGTTACAAGCTGATTTGGGAAGACGAAAAGATTAAAAATACAATAAAGAATTATTATGCCAAAGATGAGTTTTCAGACAATGCTTCGGATTATATTCCGCCAAAGCAAAATGAAACCCAAGATGAAATAAAAGTATATGTAAACGGAAGAAAAATAGAGTTTGACACTTTGCCAATGGTGGAAAACGAAAGAATAATGGTTCCTATGCGTGCGGTATTTGAGGCATTGGATGCTGTGGTAAGATGGGATGGAGCAACCAATACCGCAATTGCCGAAAAGGATGGAGACATAATGAAGGTGCAGATAGGCTCATATGTTTTGAAATTAAATGATGAGCGTCACCTTGTGGATACTCCGGCTAAAATATTGAACAATCGTACTTTGATGCCTTTAAGAGCCATAAGCGAAGCATTTAAATATGATGTCAAATGGGACGGGGTTACAAAAACAGTTTCTATAAACGGATAACAAAACGGGGATGTTTTTTGCATCCCCGTTAAAAATTATTCTTTATATTCATAAAAAGCTTTGTACGCCCTATAGGCACTGTATACATCTGCTTTACTTGATATTTCGTATGGTGCATGCATGGACAGCAGACCAACTCCGACATCTATGGTGTCTACATCAAGATTTGCAATGTATTGTGCTACAGTTCCTCCTCCGCCCAAATCTACTCTGCCAAGTTCACACATTTGCCAGTCTATGCTGTTGTCATCGAGTATTTTTCTTATAAGTGCCACAAACTCAGCATTGGCATCGGATGTTGAAGATTTGCCTCTTGCTCCGGTATATTTGCATATTGAAATGCCCTGGCCGAAATATGCGCTGTTCATGGGTTCACACACAGATTTATAATTCGGGTCCATAGCTGCAGATACATCGGAGGAAAGACACTTTGAATTGGAAAGGCATCTTCTCAAATCGAGGTCGTTGTAGCTGCCTTTTACTTTGAGTATCATTTCGGCAACAAAGTTTTCAAAAAATCTTGACTTCATACCGGTGTTACCCATACTGCCGATTTCTTCTTTGTCGGCAAGGAAGCATATTGCTGTCTTTTTAGGCAAATTGGTTTCGAGTATAGCTTTTAATGCAGTATAAGCACAAACTCTGTCGTCTTGACCGTACGAGCCTATCATGGAGCTGTCAAGCCCTACGGATGATGCTTTAAATTGGGGTACAATTTCAAGCTCTGCACTTGCAAAGTCAGCTTCTTCAATATTATATTTTTCTTTTAATATATCAATAATTGTTGTTTTGTATTTGTCTTTTTCACAGTCGGATGGAATTGAACCCACAAGAACATTTAAATCTTCACCTGTAAATGCCTCGTTCATCTTTTTTACCATTTGTTCCTGTGCAAGATGAGGTAGCAGGTCTGTTACAGTAAATACGGGGTCATTTTCATTTTCGCCAATGTTCACTTCCACCACACTGCCGTCTGTTTTGGCAACCACGCCTATAAGTGACAGGGGAATGGCTGTCCACTGATATTTTTTAATTCCGCCGTAGTAATGAGTTTTAAATAAAGTCATATTGGAATCCTCATAGACGGGAGACGGTTTTAAGTCCAGTCTGGGACTGTCAATATGTGCAGCAACTATTGAGGTGCCTGTTGTAATATCGTCTGTGCCGATTACAGCAAGAACAATGTTCTTTTCCCTGTTTTTAAAGTAAACCTTGTCACCGGCATTTAGTTTATCTGTACTGTCAAAATATTTAAATCCGGCATCAAGTGCCATCTTTTCTGCGTTTTTTACAGCAAGGCGCTCTGTTTTTGATTCGTTTAAGTAATCAATGTATCCGTCACAAAAACTCATAACGCTGTTTTTTTCAAGCTTTGTCCATGAATTTGGTTTTTCCACTGTGTGTACCTCCAAACAGTATATTTATATGATATATATTATTGTAATACAAAATTATCAAAAATACAAGTCGAATAATAAGCTATTTAATAATTGTTTATATAAAAATCTCAATGTAATATTTCAGGTTTTTTTCAATATTACTGCACATATTGACATGGATTACAGGGGGTGATATAGTAAAAAGGTAATAGATTGTAAAGGAGGTGTTTTCTCATGGATACATTCAAAATTTATGCTTCGGTGTCTGCAGACAAGGGTCATGTAAGAGCCAATAACGAAGATAATATATTTTTTAACGGTGTTTACCTTACTCCCGATAATCGTGACGAAGGTATTTGCCTCAGCGAATTTCCAAGGGGTGATTTTTTGCTTTATGCTGTCTTTGACGGCATGGGAGGAGCTGCTTTTGGTGAAGAAGCATCATATATAGCATCGCAGGTAACAGCGGATTTCTATTCGCATATTCGTGATTTTTCAGAGATTAATGCAGATGAACTTGTAATGAATATAATCAGTTGTGCCAACAAAAAAATATGCCAAAAGATGCGTCAGCTTAACTCAGGAAGAATGGGCGCAACACTTGCAATGGTTGCTGTTTATGACGGCAAAGCCAAGGTTTACAATGTAGGCGACAGCAGAGTGTATCTTTGCAGAAATTCCTCTTTGATTCAGATAAGTCTGGATGACAGCTTTGCACAGCGTCTTTATCGTATGGGCATAATAACAGCCGAGGAAGCATCTGTACACAAGGAAAGAAACAAGCTTGTGCAGCACCTCGGTATTGAAGAAAACGAAATGTCTATAGAACCACACATTTCCGAGGAGATAGATTTGCTTGACGGTGACAGAATACTCATTTGCAGTGACGGCCTTAGCGATATGGTAGACGATGCAAAAATAAATGAAATAATACATGGCGATTTGCAGATAAATGAAATTTGTGAAGAACTGGTCTGCGAAGCTTTGAAAAATGGCGGACGGGACAATATTTCGGTAATTATCATTGAAGCACAAAACAAGCCCGAGAGACCTAAAAGTGAAGTATTAAGAAAAAAATCATATGCCAAGCATATTGCTGTTGCAATAATTGCAGTTGTATTGGCTTTGGTTGCACTTGTATTTGTATGCTTTAGTTATTTTGATTTGTCATTACTGTTTAACAAAGAACCCCCTATACAAAGCGCTGTTGATACCGAGCCGGTTACGGTAAAGGAGATTTCGGAGCATCAAAGTACCATTCTTCTCATAGAAGATAAAGGATTTGATATGAGCAGAATTGCGCATCAAGAGGGGTTTAGTAATCCTGCTTATTCAACATCAGATGAAGACATTGTTAATATATCAAAGGACGGCAAAGCAACTGGTATCACTTCGGGGTCTGCAGTTATATCCATAGAGGATGACAATAGGATTTTGGAGGTATCTGTGGATGTGGTAGAGGGAGGAAACTCTGCCGGCATAGAACCTCAAGAGGATCTAAAAGGCAAAAATAAAAAGAATTAGTTTTTCGGGAGACATACATTATGGATATAAATTATTATAAACAATTTGAACCCATTGACGGAAAGTGGTTTATAAACAAAGAGCTTGGAAGAGGTGCTTTCGGAGCGGTATACGAGGTTGAACGCCACGACTATTCTGAGATGAAATCCGCAATGAAGATTATAACCATACCCTCGAGCAAAGCTGTTGCAGACAGTTTCCGCAAAGAGAACTATTCTATGTCCGACAATATGGTAAAGGAATACTATTTTTCCATTGTTCAGGAATACATCAAGGAATTCCAGCTTATGTCAAAGCTCAAAGGGAACAGCAATATTGTAAGCTATGAGGACCACGATGTACGCGAAAGAGACGATTACATTGGGTGGGATATTTTTATTCGCATGGAGCTTTTAAAGCCTATGAGCGAATATTTCCAGAACCATTATACCGAAAAGCAGGTAATAAAGCTTGGCATAGATATTTGTAAGGCACTTGAGGTATGTCAGAAGTATAATATCATTCACAGGGATATTAAACCTACAAACATATTTGTGTCGCAGACAGGAGAATTTAAGCTGGGAGATTTCGGTGTTGCCCGTATATTAGAGAAAACAACCTCTCATCTTTCTACCAAAGGTACATATACTTACATGGCGCCCGAGGTTTGCCGAGGCGAAAGATATACAGCTGTTGCAGATATATATTCACTTGGTATTGTAATGTATAAGCTTATGAACAACAACCTTGAGCCTTTTAGAACGAGCACAGTATACGGAGAGGCGCAAAAGGCACTTGAACTGAGGCTTTCCGGACACAAAATGTCCGCACCGGCAAATGCAGATGCAAGACTTTCCGAGATTATTCTTAGGGCATGTGAATTTGATCCTAAAAACAGGTATCAGACTCCGGGGCAGATGCGCAAACGATTGGAGTCTTTGATTGACGGAACTTATGTTACGGAATCATATAGCAATGTTTCTGCTCACCAAAATCCGCAAGTTCAAAAACCCCCACTGAATACTGCATATAACCATAATTTTAACACCCCGTCATACCAAGGGCAAAATACTATCTATCAACCTTCTGTACGCCAGGCGCCTCCTGCATATCAAAACAGAGTTCAAAGTTATTCTGCAAATATGAATACTCAAAATGCAGGTGCAGGCAAGATAAAAAAGAACAGAAAAAAATCACCGCTCATAATTTCTGCAATTCTCACTGCGCTCATTTGCCTTGGCGGTGCTGTTTTTGGCGTATATTTGAATTTTAACACTGAATATCTTGAGGCAGAAAAGAAGCTTAAAAACGAAAGATTCGATGATGCAAAAGCAATTTTCAAGGATATATCATGGTATAAGGATTCATCCGACAAGATTTTGCTTTGCGATTTAAACAAATCAGAGTATCTAATGGATAATGGTAATTTTGATGAGGCAATAGAAATTCTTGAAAAATTAAAGGACAAAGATTATTCAGGAGCAGACAATCTTTATTATGACTGCATAATAAGAATTGCAGAAAAATACAATAAGGACGGCTATGCAGATAAGGCACTTGAACTTGTAGGCAAAATTGCCCAATACAAGGACAAAGAAGTGCAAAAAAAGGTAAAAGAATGTAAGTTTGATTCTGCGATGCTTCTCTTTGAAAATAAACAATATGAACAGGCGAGAGATATTTTTAAAGAGTTGAGTGATAAAAATATGACAGATAAATGTGATTATCATATTGCACTTGATTATAAACACCACGGAGAATATGCAAATGCGCTTTCTGCTTTTGCCAAACTTAAAAATTACAGCGACAGCAAGGAACAATTTGAAATCACAGAAAGATGGCTTATAAACGAAAATATGGGAGAGGATGTATTTTCTTCTTATGAAATGCTGGAGGGTAAGTATTCTAACGAGGATGGATTTTATGTTGAATATTCATTGGGTTCCAATGGAAGCACGGACACAAGCTACACACTTCCTCACGATGCAAGCAATAAATATTTCAAATTGGAAGACGGTGTTCACTACCATGGAAATGACGGAAAGAACTGGAAAAAACAGTGGATATTTGAAAAGGTATCTTCGGACACATTTAATGTATACAACTATAAAGATGGAAAAGTATATATACTGGAGCGCGAATAATATTAAAAAGTGCTGTAAAAACATAGTTTTTACAGCACTTTTTGTTATCTGTTTTCAATCGGTATATATTCTCTGGAGTTTCTGCAAAGGCTCTTGTATGCAGGACGGATAATTTTTCCTCCCGAAATAATTTCTTCAATTCGGTGAGCGCACCACCCCGAAGTTCTTGCAATTGCAAAGAGGGGGGTGTAAATTTCGGGCGGAATTTTGAGCATTTTGTACACAAATCCCGAATAAAGATCCACATTTGCACATACGATTTTCTTTTGTTTTTTTATGTCTTCAAATACCTTTGGTGCAAGTTCTTCAATAAGAGCATACAAATTGAATTCTTCCATGTAACCTAAACGCTCTGCGAGTTTTTTTGCATTTTGCTTAAGTATAACTGCTCTGGGGTCGGACAAAGTATATACAGCATGACCCATTCCGTAAATAAGACCGCTTTTGTCACCTGCTTCTTTTCGTACAATCTTGCACAGGTATTCATATACTTCATCGCGGCTTTCCCAGTTTTTAACATTCTTTTGTATTTCGCTCATCATCGACATAACCTTGGCATTGGCACCGCCGTGGCGAGGGCCCTTAAGTGAAGAAATCGCAGCGCCGATAGCACTGTAGGTATCTGTACCGCTGGATGAAAGCACACGACAGGTAAATGTACTGTTATTACCGCCTCCGTGTTCTGCGTGGAGCATAAGAGTGGTGTCGAGTATGCGGGCATCTTCTTCGGTAAATTCTTTTGTTTTCGAAAGCATACGCAGTATGTTTTCTGCTATGGAAAGTTCTGCTTTCGGTCTGTGCAATATTAAACTTTTGTTGTTAAAATAGTGCTCTCTGGCACTGTATGCGTGTGCAGCAATTACCGGAAGTCTTGCAAGAAGCTTGATTGACTGCTTTAAAACATTTTCCAGCGAGCAATCGTCAGGATTTTTGTCGTATGAATAAAGAGTTAGAACGCTTCTGGCAAGCTTGTTCATTATGTCACGGCTCGGGTTTTTTAATATCATATCTTCTATAAAGTATGAAGGCAATTCTCTGCTTTTTGCAAGATATGAACAGTAGTCGCTAAGTTCGCTGCTTGTTGGCAGAGTGCCAAAGAGGAGAAGGTATGATATTTCTTCAAAACCAAAACGGTTGTTTATACCAAAATTTTTTGTAAGGTCGTTTATGTTGTATCCGCGATATGAAAGTTCGCCGTCAATAGGGCATTTTTCGCTTTCACTTACAACATAACCGTGAACCTCGCTTACATTGGTAAGACCGGCAAGAACACCGGAACCGTCCATGTTTCTAAGACCTTGCTTAACCTGATAAGACAGATATTCATCTTTGTCAATGTGATAGAAGTCTGCAACATCATTTGAAATTTTTTCATATGGTTTGGAGTCCCTGCCAATGG
>JAZTYV010000028.1:0-8768 GCA_045637145.1 Clostridia bacterium
AGGAAATCCCAATAGCGAAAAAACCACTATGTACAATGCCCTTACCGGCAGAAACGAAAAGGTAGGAAACTGGGGAGGAGATACCGTAGAAAAAAAGGAGCACAGCATTAAAAAAAGCTATACAAACGGAGGGGAAGAAATAATTGCAGTCGACCTTCCCGGTGCATATTCTATGTCACCATTTACATCGGAGGAGAGCATTACAAGTGCCTATGTTAAAAATGAAAATCCCGATGTTATTGTAAACATTGTAGATGCTACCAATCTCTCTAGAAGCTTGTTTTTTACAACACAGCTTTTAGAGCTTGGAATTCCCGTTGTTGTGGCACTCAATAAATCTGATGTTAACAAAAAGAAGGATAATAAAATAGATGCACCTGCACTTTCCAAAAAGCTCGGATGCACTGTTGTTGAAACTGTATCTACCTCTGCAGACGGTCTTAAGGATGTTGTAACGGCTGCTGTGTCTTCCTTGGGAAAGGTCCAAAAGGCACCATATATTCAGGGTGATATCGATCTTACAAATAAATCCGTTGTAGAAGCAGCAGACAGGAAACGCTTTGACTTTGTAAACAAAATTGTTGCCGATGTAGAAAAACGCAAGGTATTTTCAAATCAAAAGAATGCACAGGATAGGGTAGACACTGTTCTCACAAGTTCCTGGATTGGTCTTCCTGTTTTTGCACTTGTTATGTGGTTTGTATTCTGGGTTTCTCAGGCATCACTTGGTCCGTGGCTTGCAGAAAGTGTGCTTTGCCCTGCCATTGATGGTTTTGGCGAAATTGTTACCGGTTGGATGGAAGGTACAGCTCCAATCCTTAAGACAATTGTGGTAGACGGAATCATAGGCGGTGTAAGTGCCGTACTTGGCTTTTTGCCTCTTGTTATGGTTATGTATTTCCTTATTGCACTTTTAGAAGACTGCGGTTATATGGCGCGTGCTACTGTAGTTCTTGACCCCATCTTCAAGAAGGTTGGTCTTTCCGGTAAATCTGTAATTCCTTTTGTCATAGGTACAGGATGTGCGATACCCGGTGTCATGGCTTGTCGTACAATCCGCAATGAAAGAGAAAGAAGAGCCACAGCAATGCTCACACCCTTTATGCCTTGCGGAGCCAAGCTCCCTGTAATTGCACTTTTTGCAGGTGCTTTTTTTGGAGATGCTTCCTGGGTAGGTACCCTTATGTATTTTGTCGGTATTGCAATTATTCTCATCGGTGCTCTTCTTGTAAACAAGATTTCAGGATATAAGAACAGAAAGTCTTTCTTTATTATGGAACTTCCTGAGTACAAGGTACCAAGTCTTGCAAGGGCATTTATGTCTATGTGCTCAAGAGGCTGGGCGTATATAGTAAAGGCGGGTACAATTATCCTTGTGTGTAACGCAGCGGTTACCATTATGCAGTCGTTTGGTTGGAATCTAAAGGAAGCTTCGCCCGACAATTCCATACTTGCGTCAATAGCATCTCCCATAGCAATTTTGCTTATTCCTCTTGGCATAGGCACATGGCAGATGGCAGCAGCGGCAGTTACAGGATTTATTGCTAAAGAAAATGTTGTAGGAACTATTGCTTCGGTGTATGCAATTTCCAACTTTATAAACACCGATGAGCTTGCATTAGAGGCAGGTGCGGGTAGTGAAGTTGCGGCAGTTATAGGACTTACAAAGGCGGCGGCATTAAGTTGCCTTATGTTCAACCTTTTTACACCGCCTTGTTTTGCGGCAATCGGTGCCATGAATTCTGAAATTAAAAGTAAAAAATGGATGTTTGGCGGTATTGCTCTTCAGCTTTGCACAGGATATACAGTGGCCTTTTTTGTATATCAGATTGGTACACTTATCACTCTCGGTAAACTCGGAACAGGATTTGTCCCCGGTTTAATAGCAGTTCTTGCAATGGCAGGAGTACTTGTTTATCTCATAAATAAGGCAAACAGAGATATTAAAGACGAGTACAAATTGAGCTCTGATGTCAAAAAGTCAAAAATTAAAGCATAAAAGGAAATATGCATATGAATTCAAAAAATATAATTGTAATATTTATTGTTGCATTGATTATAGGACTTGCAATGCTATATATAATCCGCCAAAAGAAAAAGGGAGCCAAATGCATAGGCTGCCCATACAGCTCAACTTGCGGTAAAAAAGACACGGGGTGCAATAATACAAAACACCAAATATAAAAAACGCAAAAAAAGCCAAGAACAGTTGTTCTTGGCTTTTTTGTTAAATGTTTGAAAACTTATTTTATTTCTTGTTCTAAATTATCAAATTCTTTTGTAGAAAAAAACTCACCTAAAGTAATCTCTAAACCATCACAGAATTTTTTTATTGTGCGTATGGAAACATCTCTTCTTTTCTTATCCATCATACTGTATGCAGTAGAAGGTGTTACGCCCGATATGTTAGCAAGTTCATTTATTTTTATATTTTTTTCCTTGCACAGTTCATAGAACCGTTTTACTATAACATCTTTTATGTCCATAATGAATACACCCCAAACTCATTGTAAAACAAATTGCATTTTTGCGTATACGCACTTGCGTAATTAAAAAGAATATGATATAATGCATATGAATGTAAATAATAAACTTAATTTGGAGGAAATCAAATGAAAAAATGCAAAAAATGCGGCATGGATAATGTAGATTCAGTTTGTTTTTGTAAAAATTGTGGAGAAGATCTTGGACTGTCACTTACTACATCTGTATATAGGGGGAAAACAAATATGTGTTGCCCTGGTTGTGGAAGTAAAAAATTGCAGGTTTGGACTAATTCAAATACAACAATAAGCGGAAGTAATTATTCAGCAGGAAAGGGTTGTCTTGGATATTTACTTTTAGGTCCTTTTGGATTGTTGTGCGGACTATGCGGTAAAGGACAGACAATAACAACTACGAATAAAAATCTTTGGATTTGTTCCGATTGTGGTGTCAAATTTGAAAATCCGAGTGATATTCGCACAAGAATAAATGAAATGGAAAGTAATATAAAAAAGTCAACAATTATTTCAGCAATTATTCCAATTGTGTTTTTTATTGTTTTTTCAGGCTTCATAGAAAATACAGATTTACTTTTTGTTATTGGCGCAATTTGTTCTGCAATTTTTGCTGTATTAACATATAACACAATTAACAAATCTATAGAGGAAAGCAAGTTTGAATTATCACAACTTGAAAGAGGAATGAGGCGTTTTGAAAAATAATATATATAACATCTTGTGGCATATTGGTGACTATTGCGGATGTCATAGGATGCCCGAAAGAAGTTTTTTTATCGGTAGATATCAGTTTCCTGTTTGTGCCAGATGTACAGGAGTATTTGTTGGATATATATTATTTTTCCTTTTGGGGAGAGTTTTAAAAGTAAGCATAACATTAGATTTTATTATGTGTTTTATAATGTTTTTTGATTGGTATCTTCAGTATCTCAACATTTGTAAATCTACAAATATCCGCCGACTGATTACAGGTGCAATGTGCGGATTTGCCTATATGGATATTCTTATCAAAATAATATTACATATACTTGGGTTTATTTTATAAAAAATCCGTATGGAAATTATCGAAGAATCAAAAAAACACAAAGACCTCATTTTTATGAGGTCTTTGTGTTTTACAGCAAACTGTTTAATTCGTTTAATTTTTCTTTGCTCATTGGGGGAGTTTCTTTTAGCGGAAAGTCGATTTTCATATTCTCGTACTTTTCCAGACACAGATTTTTATAAGGCAAAAGCTCTATGTTTTTAATGCACTTATATCCCTTTGTAAGCTCTTTTAAGTTTTCTATATCTTGTTTTGTGTCATTTATGCCGGGTACTACAACATGGCGTATCCACACATCTTTGCCTTTTTCTTCAAGCTTTTCAAGAAACGACATAACTCTTTGCAGGCTTGTGCCAATGTATTTTTTGTAATCCTCATCGATTGTCATTTTTATGTCTAAAAGCACCAAATCTGTTATTTCCATAAGCTTGTCGACAGCAGGATTATCTATACAACCGCTTGTGTCTACGGCAATATGGAGATTATGGTTTTTAAGTGTTTTTGCAATTTGATATACAAATTCCGCCTGTAAAAGCGGTTCTCCGCCCGAAAAGGTAACTCCTCCGTCTTTTATATACGGATACAGCTTTAGGATCTGATTGGCAATATCCTTATCTTCAGTAAATTCACCGTCATGTATATTCCATGTGTCCGGATTGTGACAATATATGCATCTTAAGGGGCAACCGCTTAAAAAGACAACGGCACGCACGCCCGGTCCGTCTACTGTGCCCAGTGATTGCAGTGAATGAACATAGCCTTTCATATTCTATACCGTTTCGTGGAAGGTACGGCTTATAACTTCCTTTTGCTGTTCTTTTGATAGCTTGTGGAAGTTAACCGCATATCCCGAAACTCTTATGGTAAGGTTGGGGTAGAGGTCGGGGTTTTCCATAGCATCTATGAGCTTTTGTCTGTCCAAAACATTTACATTTATGTGGTGAGCGTTTTGTACAAAGTAACCGTCAAGTATGCCCACAAGATTTGTTTTTCTGGAGTTTATATCCTTACCCAGAGCATCGGGTACAATAGAAAATGTGTTGGATATACCGTCACGGCAGTTGTCGTAGGGGAGTTTTGCTACAGAGTTTAAAGATGCAAGAGCTCCGCACTTTTCTCTGTTGTGCATTGGGTTTGCACCCGGAGCAAAAGGCTCGCCTTTCTTTCTTCCGTCCGGAGTTGCACCTGTCTTTTTGCCATATACTACATTGCTTGTTATTGTAAGAACAGACAGGGTATGCACTGCATTTCGGTATGTGGGGTTCATTCGAAGCTTTGCCATAAAGCTTTCTATAATCTCTTTGGCAATACTGTCCACTCTGTCGGCATCGTTGCCGAATTTTGGGAAGTCACCTTCAATTACAAAGTCTTCTATAAGACCGTCTTCGCCCAATACCGGGTGAACCTTGGCATATTTGATTGCAGACAAGCTGTCTACAATTACAGAAAGTCCTGCTATGCCAAATGCCATTACTCTCTCTACATCTGTATCGTGGAGGGCAAGCTGGGTTTTTTCGTATGCGTATTTGTCGTGCATATAGTGGATTATATTCATAGTATTTACATACTCTTTGGCAAGCCAGCTGAGGTACTGCTCCAGACGAATTCGTACCTTGGTGTAATCCAATGTTTCGTCTGCCATTACTTCCATCTGAGGACCCATTTTTATTTTGTAATTTTCTTCTGTTCCGCCGTTTAATGCCAAAAGCAGTACCTTGGGCAAATTGCATCTTGCACCGAATAACTGCATTTGCTTTCCTACCTTCATGGCACTTACACAGCAGGCAATGGCATAGTCATCACCAAAGCGTTCACGCATAAGGTCGTCATTTTCGTACTGTATGGAGTCGGTTTCAATGGACACCTTTGCACAGAATTTTTTAAAACCTTCGGGCAGGTTTTGCGACCACAGCACCGTAAGATTTGGCTCGGGAGCAGAACCAAGCGTATACAGAGTGTTAAGGAATCTAAAGGTACTCTTTGTTACAAGTGTTCTTCCATCCTCCGACATTCCTCCCAGAGCTTCTGTTATCCATACAGGGTCACCGCCGAACAGTTCGTTGTATTCGGGAGTGCGCAGGTGACGTATCATTCGAAGCTTTATTACAAACTGGTCTATAAGCTCCTGAACTCCTGCTTCGTCCAGTATGCCAAGCTCCATGTCACGTTTTGCATATATATCTATAAATGTGCTTACACGGCCAAGAGACATCGCCGCACCGTTTTGCTCCTTGTTCGCCGCAAGGTATCCAAAGTATATCCACTGAATAGCCTCTTTGGTGTTGGAGGCAGGCTCGGATATATCTATTCCGTAGATTTGTGCCATTTCGCCAAGCTTTTTAAGGAAGTCTATTTGCTTGTAGAGTTCCTCTAAAGTGCGGATTGTGTCTACATCCATAGTTGCACTTGCGAGCATAGCCTTGTCTTTTTTCTTTTCTTCTATGAGGTAATTGAGTCCGTAAAGAGCTATTCTTCTGTAGTCGCCTATTATTCTTCCTCGTCCGTAAGCATCGGGGAGACCTGTAAGTATTCCTGTGTGGCGCATTGCACGCATAGTGTCGGTGTATGCTCTGAATACACCGTCATTGTGTGTGGTTTTATACTGAAATTCGCGTTCTATATCTTCGGACAGTTCATACCCGTACGCTTTGCAGGCGTTTCTTGCCATACGGATTCCTCCAAAGGGGTTTACACCCCTTTCAAGAGGTGCTCCCGTCTGGAAGCCCACAATGAGTTCATCGTCTTTCAGAAGGTATGCCGCAGGATAGTTTGTAAGAGTAGACACTGTTTTTACATCTATGGACAGCACACCGCCGTTTTCTCTTTCTTCTTTGAATTTTTGGTTCATTGCATCAAGGACTCTTTTGGTTCTGTCTGTAGGTCCCTGCAAAAATTCTTCACCGCCTGTATACGGAGTATAGTTTTGTTTAATAAAATCTCTAACATTTATTTCTTCACACCATTTTCCTTGGTTGAAGCCTTGCCATTGAGTTTTCATCATAGTCTTGTCTCCTTTACATTTTTTCCATTTGCAATAAAAAAAGGACAGCTTTGTTTATCGCAAAACTGCCCAGACGGTCGGCATCAAAAACATTTCCGGCTTCACTTAGGTTTGCCCTATTATCCGTCAGTTACCGAAAACTTCACTTCTGTAGTCATTATAACACATATTATGACACAAGTCAACTTTTTAATTAAATTACCCATTACTTAATTTTTTCGTGGAAAAAGTTTTTTTGTTGAAATCTCGTAACGGAATTGAATTTACTTGCTCTGTTTTTGGCTTAAGAATGCGGTGTGAAATAATTTTTAATTTATAAAAAGTGTTTAATCTTTTATAAATAATGTCGAAAGTTTTATAAAAAATATCTGCTTTTTTATAAAAGCATTTATAACCGATGCCGATTATTTTATAAAAAAGGTCAAGTTTTTTATAAAATCTGTTTCAAACTTTTATAAAACCTATCTCATATTTTTATAAATCCGTTTATAATCAACGCCGACAATTTTATAAACAAAGGCTAAACTTCTATAAAACTGTGCCGATGTTTTATAACAACTGTTTTCGATAGCGGAATAATAAGCAAAAGCAGACGGAAACGCCGTCTGCTTTTACAATTCCTTATTTATGTATAGAAATAGTGTTTTCAATATCGCCTGGAATCCAATCTACTGTAAAACCAAGACCTTCGGCGGCATATCTAATGGGAATATATGTTCTTCCAATACTTTCGTCAACATAGGCGGAAGTATCCATTTCGTGTTTTACACCATTAACATAGTATTCACTTTTTCCTATTGGAAATTCTATTTTGATACCAGGGATTTCCCCGATTGCAATTTGATTTTCGCCGTCCCAATAAACATTAGCACCAATCAAGTTCAAACATTCCCTAAATGGATACATAGTTCTTCCGTTGACTAATTGAAGTTTGTTTTCTAATTCACATACTTTTCCGTTTATCTTCAATATCGTAGATTTTTCACTTAATTGTGTCTTTTCAAATGTAGTCATATCTCTATCGGAAACCCAAACTTCACCATTTGTATTTATAAATGCGTAGTTATCCCCCACAGAAAATACTGTTTTAATACTTCCAATTTCATACACAGGCGAAAAATCTTTTAATAGAATTTTGTTATCTGTAAAAAACAAGGTTCCCCAAGGGGTTAGAATATTACTGATTTTTTGTCCTTTTGTATCTTCCTGTCTTATATTTGATTCTCTAATCCAGTAAAGGTTTCCGTAAATATCAACAGGATGTACATCGTAATCATAATAATATAGTTCTTTTATATTGTCCTTAACTTTAGTTAAAGTAATGCTTTCTGTGTTCCAAACAACATAATCAGAGAAGTACAAGTTTTTATTTGCATCAATTACATAATAATGTCTATTACATTCAATAATGTGACTGCAATTATCAACATTTGACAAAACCTTATTTGTAATATCGTTATATCCTCGATAATATAAATCACCATTGTTTTTTAAGAAGAATCCACCATTAAATTCTTTAATATCCGACATTATAAATTTTGTTTCACCATTACCATAGCTATCATAAGAATAAAGATTTCCGTCAGTAGTTAAAAAAAGTGACCTGTCCGCTGATATTACATTTTGCATAATGATTTCGTCATATAACTTCAAATTGTTAAATGTATCTATGTATAAAGAAGCCTCTAGATCAATAGGTACTTTAACATTGCCTTCTCTTTCTTCTTCAATACCATAAGTATAAGAACTAGTGGAAAGGTCATATCCTGTTCTAAAAGTTATAATTCTATTATCACTTGTATATGCAAGGTATTCCCAACCTTGAGAATCTGCACTATAAAAATCTATCACATTCTTTGTTACAAATTCTTTTGTAGAAGAATATAACGAATCAGCATGATATAAGTCACCATTATCTGATAAAATCATTATCCCCGAAGACATAGGCACAATTTTTTTGATTGGAATATCGGCAGCAAAAACATTAAATTGGCTTCCAATCATAATTACCGAAATGATTAAACCTAATAGTAATTTGAATTTTGTTTTCATAGAAAACCCTCCTAAATAAATATAATATAATAAAAAAGTGCGCCAACCAGAGTTGACGCACTAAAAACGCAAACTCCAATTGTCGCTCAACAAATTTAAATAGAATAAAGGTATCTACCACACTATTTAATAGGAACTTGCGTTTTTAACAAATTCAAATATAGTGTGG
>JAZTYV010000029.1:0-71560 GCA_045637145.1 Clostridia bacterium
TTCCGGGGTACGGTATAATATGCCGTAAACTGTCACATTTGTGGAGTGCTATCGTGATTGACTTTTCTTAAGGATCATGGTGTATTTCACTGTGATCTGTTTTTTTATTTCAGAAAGGAAAGATTTCAATGAAAACACGCAAAAAACTCCTTTGTATGATTCTTGCAATTGTTTTCTGCAGTTTTATGATCATTACTGCGGCTGCATCTGCTGAACCTGTTTCAGAAGATGTATTAACAATCGGCGCAACTGAATCAACTCAATCACTCAATGTTTATGAAGAAGAATGTGGTGACTGTGAAGGTGCAGGTATTACTTGCGAACATAATACAGTTTGTGAATCCTGCGGCGGTACAGGCATTATCAATGTAAAAGATACTGCAGACAGCAGTTATTTTGCATCATTCTGGGCACTTATTCCTCCCATTATCGCTATCGGACTTGCTCTTATCACAAAAGAAGTTTATTCTTCACTTTTTGTTGGTATTGCAGTCGGCGGACTTCTTGCTGCAAACGTATTCAAAGAAGGATTCTCACTTACAGGTGCAATGGACCATATAATCAGCGACGGTCTTATTTCAGCTGTATCTGACAGTGCAGGTATCTTCATTTTCCTTGTACTTCTTGGTGTTATGGTTGCACTTATCAACAAGTCAGGCGGCTCAAGAGCATTCGGCAACTGGGCTGTTAAACACATCAAATCAAGAGCTGGAGCTATGCTTGCAACATTTGCACTCGGTGTTCTTATTTTCATCGACGACTATTTCAACTGTCTCACAGTCGGCTCTGTTATGAGACCTGTTACTGACTCTCATAATGTTTCAAGAGCAAAATTTGCTTACCTTATCGATGCTACAGCTGCTCCCATCTGTATGATTGCTCCCATTTCTTCCTGGGCTGCTGCAGTTGCATCTTATGCAGAAGAAGGACAGGGTCTCAAGCTCTTCATTCAGGCTATTCCCTACAACTATTATTCACTTCTTACTTTTGTATTCATTATTGCTATTGTTTTCCTTAAGGTTGATTTTGGCCCGATGAAACTCCACGAAATGAACGCAATTCTTAACAATGACCTTTACACTGCAGGCGACAGAGTTGACAATGTTGCCGAAGAAGAAGGAAATGCAAAAGGAAAAGTTATTGATCTTATTCTTCCCGTTGTATTCCTTATTGTTACTTGTGTATTTGCTCTTGTTTATAACGGCGGCATTCTTGACGGTGCTAACTTTATCGACGCTTTCTCAAACACAGATGCTACAGTAGGTCTTCCCTGGGGTGCACTTATCGCTCTTGTTCTTACAATGATTTATATGGTATGCAGAAGAGTTATCACTTTCAAGGGTGCGATGGAATGTATCCCCGAAGGCTTCAAAGCAATGGTTCCCGCTATCACAATCCTTACTTTTGCAACAGCTCTCAAGAACATGACAGGTCTCCTCGGTGCAAAATATTTCGTTGCTGACCTTATGAATGGTGCTGCTGAAGGTCTTGCAAACTTCCTTCCTGCTATCATTTTCCTTGTTGCTTGTGGTCTTGCTTTTGCAACAGGTACATCATGGGATACATTAGGTATTCTTATCCCCATCGTTACAGCTATATTCCCTGCAGATTCAACAATCCTTGTTATCGGTATTTCAGCTTGTCTTGCAGGTGCTGTATGTGGTGACCACTGCTCACCTATTTCAGACACAACAATTATGTCTTCAGCAGGTGCTCAGTGTAACCATATTAATCACGTAAATACTCAGCTTCCTTATGCAATTACTGTTGCTGCCATATCCTTTGTCGGATACTTCCTTACAGGATTTGAAGTATTAAGAAACTGGTTTGTTGTGTTTCCCGTACTTGTTGTTCTTACAATAGGTGCACTCATTGTTATTAAAAAGCTTACTTCTTCAAAGCAAGCATAAGTTAAAGCTTTAATTTTAAAAACAAGGAAAGGTGTGACCGGTTGTGGCAAATATGCTTTTTATTATCAATCCTTTTTCTGGCAAGGTAAAAATAAAGTCCGCACTTCTTGACATAATTCATATGTTCAACGAAGCCGGATACAATGTAAATGTTAAAACCACTTTGTACCGCGGTCATGCTATAGAACTTGTGCAAAATGCTGACGATAATACGGATATTGTTGTTGTCAGCGGTGGAGACGGCACCTTAAATGAGGTAATTACCGGTCTTTTGCAATCAGGAAAAAAGCTTCCTGTGGGATATATTCCCACAGGAAGCACAAATGATTTTGCTTCTACCTTTGGTCTTCCCACAGAGCCAAAGGCTGCGGCAAAGCTAATAGTTCAGGACGATATGTGTCCTGTAGATGTAGGTAAATTCGGAGAAGACAGATATTTTTCGTATATTGCATCATTTGGCGTATTTACAGCAGTTTCTTACAAAACGCCGCAAAATTTCAAAAACACCTTCGGGCATCTCGCCTATGTAATCGAGGGTGTAAAGGATATAACCAAAATAAACTCCTATCGAGTTAAGATAAAAACAGATGATACAGAAATCGAGGGAGATTATATATTCGGAAGTGTAACAAACACTACATCTGTTGGAGGAATTGTAAAGTTCAATACAGATATGGTTAAAATGAATGACGGACTTTTTGAAATTATTTTGGTCAAGAAGCCAAAGAATATAAACGAATTAAGCCAGATAATTTCAGGTCTTACTGCTTCGAATTTCAAAGCAAACGTCTTTGAATTCATAAAGAGCAAAAATGTCAGTATGACCTTCCAGTCGGATATGGACTGGTCTATTGACGGTGAACACGAAAAAACAGGCTCCTATGTGGAGATTTCAAATATACAAAAAGCAGTTTCAATTATAAAGTAGAGGTTTGGAATATATGCTTACAAGCAAAGAATATTTTAAAAATGTCATTAAGCTCCTTGCTGATAAAACAAGAGAAAAAGATTATATTGAAGAAGAGCTTATTATGATACCCGAGCTTTCGGATGTCGGACTTAAGTATTCAATGGACTGGCTTAAGGATGAAGAATTTAAAAACACATTTAAAGGCAACACAACAGGCTACTATCTGGGACTTTGTGCCAATTCAATAGGCGGGGGTATGCTTTACGCTAATGCATGGGCGGACGACATCAAAGAATTTAATCTTTTGAGATATGACGAGATATATGACGGAAGCGTATGGGAAAATATATTCATTCTTGCAGAAGCCAATTCCGATGCGGACAAAACAAAATTCAGAGAGCTTGTTATATGTCTTTTTGAAGCGTGGGTTAAGAGCGTATACGAATATCTATCGCTGGATAATGCCGGCGAATACCTTATAGAATCTATGCGCGCATTCTTTCTTATAGGTGCAGGAATAAAGCTCTGTATTTTGGGATATTGATTTATTTAACAAACTTGAACACATAAAAAAGCACTTCTTAAGAAGTGCTTTTTTGGTGCCGGTGGTCGGGGTCGAACCGACACGGTGTTGCCACCACGAGATTTTGAGTCTCGCACGTCTGCCAATTCCATCACACCGGCATTATTAAACTACCTAAATATAATAACACATTTTAAATGGTATTGCAAGAGAAAATTGTAAAATATTTTAAAAAAATCAGGCTGTTTTAAATAAACAGCCTGATTTGTGTTAATGTATATTTGATTATCTGAGAACAGCTTTCTTGTCGCCTTTAAGCATTGCCCATACAGGACCGGAAATAAATACGGAAGAGTAGGCGCCTGCAATAATACCAACGATGAGAGGAAGCGCAAATTCCTTGATAGACTGAACACCTATGATGTAGAGAACAACAAGTGTAAAGAGTGTTGTTAAACTTGTGTTTATGGAACGGGCAACTGTTTGCCATATACTTGTGTTAACCACATCTGCAAACATCTGATTTTTGGAAAGTCTTGCATTTTCTCTGATTCTGTCGAATATAACGATTGTAGCGTTGATAGAATAACCAAGAATTGTAAGGATAGCCGCAATAAAAGATGTATTTACAGGAATTTGGAATATCACATAGAAGCTCATCATTATAAGAAGGTCGTGTATAAGTGCAATAACTGCTGCAATACCTGAGAGAACTTCAAATCTGAATGTGATGTAGAGAAGCATAAGGATTGCAGCGATGGCAATAGAAGTAGCTGCGCTTGTCCAAAGCTCTTTACCAATTGTAGGGCTTATGCTTTCTGCACTTACAACCTTTGCATCCTTAAAGTCCTTGGGGATTTTGGATTCAACCTCTGTTTTGAGGGTATCTTTTAGATATTTTGTTTTTACAAGCACACCGTCTTCTGTTTTCTGTACGGTAGAAACCTCAACACCTTTTATGGATTCGAGTGATTTTGTAATAGCCTTTTCATCGTACTTGATACCTGTAATTACTATCTGTGTACCGCCTGCAAAGTCAATATCCTGATTGAAACCGCCGTTTACAAAGTAGCATACCACACCTGCAAGAATTATAAGCAGTGAAACTGCCATGAAAATAAATTTTTTCTGAACTATGTTAAACATTATTTGCTTACCTCCTTATATGCACAGTAAAGCTTGGGATTCTTAAGGTTGAAGCCCATAAGCTGACGAAGTAAGAATCTTGTAAGAGTAATAGCTGTGAACATACTTACTAAAGTACCTACAAAGAGTGTTATTGCAAAGCTTTGAATTGTACCTGTACCGAAGAAGTAGAGCACACCTGCTGCAATTACAGTTGTAACATTTGAGTCTAAAATTGCGGTGAAAGCTCTATGGAAGCCTGAGTCTACGGAAGCTCTTATTGTCTTGCCGTTGGAGAGTTCTTCTTTTATTCTTTCGAATATGATAACATTTGCGTCTACTGCAGTACCTATTGTAAGGATAACACCTGCAATACCGGGGAGTGTAAGGTTAATTCTCAGTGCACCGAGTATGAGACATACAATGGAAATGTATCCAACGAGAGATATGCAGGATACGAATCCGCACATTCTGTATAGTACAAGCATAAATATCATTACAAGAATCATACCTATAAGTGCTGCTGTAAGCGAGTTGTCAAGAGCTTTTTCGCCAAGTGTAGCACCGATTGTTCTGGATTCTGCAAGAGTAAGTGAGAACGGAAGCTTACCACCTTGAATCTGGCTTGCGAGCTTGTTTGCTTCTTCACTTGCAAAGTCGCCTTCAATGTAACATTCGTTTTCGGCAATCTGTGAGGTTACTCTGGGACTGGAAACAACTTCGCCGTCCAAAAGGATTGCAATTATGTTGTTGCCCTCAGGGAGCTTGCTTATTCTCAAAGTCTCTTCGGAGAACTTTTCAGCACCTTTCTTGGTAAATTTAAGTGTAACCTTGTATGCAGATGTACCGTCACTTATGGGGCCGTATTCTGCTTTTGCATCTTTTACATCGTCACCTTCAAGTATAACCTTACCTTCGTAGTCAACAAACGAAAGCTTTGCTGTCTGACCGAGGAGTTCTTCAGCACCCTGAATGTCTTCACCCGGAATTTCCACTTTAATTCTGCCTTCGCCGTGCTTTGCTACTATAGCTTCTGTATAACCCTGTGCAGAAAGTCTTGTTCTCAAAACCTCCTGAGCTGCATCCAAATCTGCATCGGTTACTTTTTTTGCATCCTCGCCGGGTTCGAACACAAGTTCGGAACCGCCTGCAAGGTCTATGCCTCTTTTGATACCGTGGTCTTTGTCTAAAACATTGTTAATCTTAAAGTTGCCTACCTGAAGGCCAAATGCGGCAATATATGCCAAAAGTGCAATAATTATAATAACTATCGCAAATTTTCCTATGCTTTTTGAAGCCATGAAAAATTCATCCTTTCTTTTTGAAATTGTATATATTTAAATAGATTAAATAATAAGAGTATCAAATCCTCATATAGTAGGATGTGTTATTTTTTTTATTATATAAATTCTCTTTAAAACAAATATCTTTCTGTATAGTTTTTAAATTGCAATGTAAATCGCAAAATATTTTTGAAGGCTTGTACACCTTGTCCTCATCAAAAGAAGTGTCATTTTTCTTCATCCAGGATACAATATAATACCTTTTTCCGCTCCATATAGACGGAGAGGAGGAAGCATGTATAAAGTGAGAAAAGGACATAGCAAAAAACCGTGCAGTCTTTACATCGCTGCCGTTTTGCACATATGTGCCCATGGCAGAAAATACGGTAAGAATGCACAGGATAATTGCTGTTATTATGCTTATTTGCTTAATTATCCTTTTCATATGTTAATCCGCTTTCTTTATTTTCTTCTTTTTCGCTTATGGGGAGCTTTTCTATGCACATTAACTCCAAAAATACCGCCCAATACAGCCAATACAACAGATACCAAAAGTGTTTCCAATATTCCTGCAGATGGAACATAGCTTTTAAAAACTGCCACACCCAGCCCAAGCCTTGCAAGTGCATACATAACACCGGCAAGAGCTCCGTGCAGCCAGCCGTGTACCTTGGCTTTGGCAGAGGACACAAACCCCGCACCAAACAAGCTTATTGCACTTATGATGTATACCGCAGGAGTCAAAAACTTATCGGACATATCGGTGTAGGTGTATACAAGTGCTAAAGCTGCAAAAGCCAGCACCAAAAATATATACGATACGACTACACCTTTTGCAACTGACCCGAGGGTGTTTGTAAAAGACAAAACACTTTCACTTTGCTTTTTGGTTTCGGTTTTAATCATAAATCCACCTCCGATTATTACAAGAATATTCGGAGGTGATAAATATTATGACCTTATACGATTATTCGTTTTCAGGAATAGCATTTCCTTCATCATAATTGTCATCCGGGTCGGGAGCAGGTTTTAAAACTTCGTTTACTGCAGTGCGTCTCAAGGTAATACAGCTCTTTTCATTTCCGCGTCCGGTTTCGATAACTATTTCGTTATCTTTGATGGATACAATCTTGCCTATGATGCCGCCGATTGTAAGAATTTTGTCTCCTTTTACAAGACCTGCAAGCATCTGTTTTACAAGTTTGTCACGCTTTTGCTGAGGTCTGATAATCATAAAATACATAATTACAAACAAAATAATAAAGGGAAACAAAGATAATAATAAATCCATAGTTTTCATATCCTCCTAATAATAATATAATATAGAATATTATATACCATATAATGTAAAAAATCAAGCAAAACATCTTAATTCTGCTTGACTTTTACAATTTATTTACACTCTCTTTGAGTATGCTTCAAGTTTTTCTTTTTTGAATTCTTTGTACCTGCCTTCTTCGATAGCTTTGCGTATATTTTGTGTAAGTCTGTTGTAAAAATTGAGATTATGCAAAACACAAAGCCTCATTGCAAGCATTTGCTTTGCTTTAAAAAGGTGCCTTATATATGCTCTGGAATAGTTTTTGCATGCAGGACAGTTGCACCCGGGTTCTATGGGCAAGGGGTCTTTTTCAAACTTTTCATTTTTTAAGTTCATATATCCAAATTCGGTAAAGAGATTGCAGTGTCTTGCATTACGGCTCGGCATTACGCAGTCAAAGAAGTCTACACCGCGGTCAACTGCTTCAAGAATATTTTGCGGTGTACCAACACCCATAAGATATCTCGGTTTGTTTTCGGGGGCATAAGGCAAGGTTACATCAAGTATGCGGTACATCTCCTCTGTGGTTTCTCCCACTGCAAGACCGCCTATTGCATAGCCGTCAAGGTCGAGCTTTGCAATTTCCTTCATATTTTCTGTTCTTAAGTCTTCAAAAGTTGCACCCTGATTTATGCCAAAGAGCATCTGCTTGGGGTTTATGGTATCCGGAAGACTGTTTAAACGTGCCATTTCTGCCTTGCATCTTTCAAGCCAGCGTATTGTTCTCTCGTGCGATTGTTTGGCGTATTTATATTCCGCAGGCAGAGCCACACATTCGTCAAAAGCCATGGCAATTGTGGAACCGAGGTTTGATTGTATCTGCATACTTTCCTCCGGCCCCATAAAAATCTTTTTGCCGTCTATGTGCGAATTGAAGTATACTCCCTCTTCTTTGATTTTTCTGAGTTTTGCCAAAGAAAAGACCTGAAATCCGCCGCTGTCGGTAAGTATGGGTCTGTCCCAGTTCATAAATTTGTGAAGACCGCCCATCTCTTTGATTATTTTGTCTCCTGGTCGCACATGCAGGTGGTATGTGTTGGAAAGTTCTACCTGACATCCTATATCTTTTAAATCCATAGAAGATACTGCGCCTTTTATTGCGCCGAGGGTGCCAACATTCATAAATACAGGTGTCTGTATTGTGCCGTGAACTGTATGAAATTCGCCTCGTCTTGCAAGTCCGTCTTGTTTTATAAGTTTAAACATAATTAATCTTACCTTTACTTGTATCTGAATTCAGTATGAACAGCAGCTCATTTATTGTAGTAGCATAGCATCGCCAAAACTGAAAAATCTGTATTTTTCATCTACAGCTTCAGCATAAGCGTTCATTACAATTTCTTTGGAGGAAAAGGCGCTCACCAGCATAAGCAGGGTAGATTCAGGAAGATGAAAGTTGGTTATGAGTGCATCCGGGCACTTAAACTTATACGGGGGATATATAAATATATCTGTCCACCCTGTTGCTTCCTTTACACAACCTTCCTCATTTGCTACCGTTTCGAGTACTCTTGTAGAGGTGGTGCCAACAGATATTATTCTGCCGCCGTTTTTCTTGGTTTCGTTTATAATATCTGCAGTTTCTTTTGTTATTATATAGAATTCTGAGTGCATTTTGTGGTTTTCTACATCATCAACCTTTACCGGACGAAAGGTTCCCAGTCCCACATGCAGGGTTACATAGGCAATTTTCACCCCGTTGTTTTCCAAATCTTTCAAAAGCTCGGGTGTAAAGTGCAGTCCTGCCGTAGGTGCTGCAGCACTTCCTTCATGCTTGGAATACACAGTTTGATACCTTTCCTTGTCTTCAAGATGCTCTGTTATATATGGAGGCAAGGGCATTTCGCCAAGTTTGTCGAGAACATTTTCCCAAAGACCGGTGTAGAAGAATTTTACAAGCCTGTTTCCATCGTTTACAGTGTCCAGAATTTCAGCGGTCAAAAGTCCGTCTCCAAACACAAATCTTGCTCCGGGTTTTGCTTTTTTGCCGGGTTTTAATATCACTTCCCACACATCGTCTTCTTTACGGTTAAGAAGCAGAAATTCAATCTTTCCTCCGCTTCCTTCTTTTACACCATAGAGTCTTGCGGGTATTACTCTTGTGTTGTTTACAACAAGACAGTCGCCCGGATTTATGTATTTAAGTATGTCTTTAAATGTGCCGTGGGTCAGATTGCCGTTTTTCTTGTCAACAGCAAGAAGCCTGGAAGACGCACGGTCCAAAAGGGGAGTTTGAGCTATAAGTTCCTGTGGTAAATCATAGTAAAAATCGCTTGTTTTCAATGTGTATTGTTCCTTTCGGGATTGTTATTATCAGTATATTGTTCCCAATTCTGTTCCGGGATAGTAGTGTGCGAGGATTTCTTCGTATACAAATCCTGCATTTGCCATTCCCATAGCACCATATTGGCTCATACCTACACCGTGGCCCCAGCCACCGCCGTTAAAGGTATAGCCCGAAAGAGTGCCGCCTGTGTATTTTTGCGGTCCGTAAGCATTTTGAATGTAGAATTCGTCCGCCACAGCAGTTACTTTTTTGTTTCCGTCAACTGCATTATAGCCGGAAAGCTTTGATTTTTTTGTTCCTGTAAGTGCGTAGAGTTCTCTGCCCCCGTCTGTTACGGGTATAACAGAAAATTTCTGGCTTATTACTCCGTAAGACACAAAGGGAGAATTTGTGCTTGTTCTTGTAAGTGTATGAGTGCCGTTCGTACCTGTTATGGTAAGCTCATATACTCTGCCTGTTTCGTCTGATTTTGCATTTAAATTCTTTACTGTTCCTACATTTATGTTACTTGTTTTAAGGGCATTTTCTATCTCTAAAAGGCTCAAGGTGGCACTCCAGGAATGTCTTGGTGAATTTTCGGGTTCGTAGGGGTCTTCTACACCGCTTAAGTAGCTTATGGAGCTTCCCCAAACATTTTTTACATTGGCAGTGTGTCCTCCGCTCGATGAAAAGAACAGCGATTCGATAGGCTTTCCTTCATACATTACTACTTCACCGTAGGTATCGTCAACGGCTTTGTTTGTTGACGCACATTCGTTTGCCATGCCTCCGTAAACCTGACAGTTGGTTGTGGCACACACATTAAATCCGTATGATGAATGTTTGTTAAAGTTTGAAACAACAAATCCTCTTGCACATACCGCCTGTGCCTTTAGGGCATCTTCGTCCCAGGAGGACGGTACTTCGTTGGGCACTACACCGTAGAGGTATTCTTCGGTGGAAACAAGATTCAATATGTACATTGAACCTTCTGATATGTTGGTCAGAAGTGCAGAACCGCGGTATTTTTTGCCATTTATTTTTATGTGTCCTGTTAGAGGGACAACAGATACATTGCCGTTTAAAGATTCAAACACCTGAGTTTCGTTTATGATAACCTGATTGGCAGAAATTGCACGAAAAGTAAGCTCTGGTATGGCAAGCTGTCCGACTTCGATGTGCGAAGTGCCATCGTAGTATCCGTAGCTTATACCGCTGTCCGAAGATATTGTAACTGTACTTTGGGCAGTAGAACCATAGTAAAGCCCAACCTTAAGTGTGTCGTATTCTGACGCATTTGCGCACATCATACACGAAATTCCCAAAGCAAGCATAAATATAAATGATATCACTGATTTTCTCAAGGAAACAACACCTCCCGCAAAATTGTTCTGCATAATATATCATCATACATTATAATATTAGTTTCATTTACAGTCAAGTTTTTTAACATAATCGTCAAAAAACAGTAGTGCAAATGTAATGTAAGTTGGTGGTATTTTTTCGACAAAACCATTGACTTGAAGCGATAAAAGTGATATACTTATTTAAGTTAGATAGAGGTGCACTTTTTATCAGTAGGGCAAATCAGGAGTTCAGGCTCCGCAGTTTACCGCGAAAGGAAAAGGTGCCGAAGAGGTTTTGTCCCTGAAGGCAGGGCTTCTGGTTCCGGCGTTAAGAGCGTTGTGACTGTCGCATATCATATGTTATATTGCGGAGAGCTTCTCACATACAGTGTAGGTATATTCTCCCGGTGTGTATAGCATTTGCGGAGAGCTATCTGTACCATGTTGTTTGTGTGCAGCCGGCTCTCGTGTAAGCCGGCTTTTGTTATGTCCGCACATTAAAAATGTACATAATTGAGAAAGGATGATATATGATGAAAAAGTATAATATTGCTGTAGTAGGGGCTACAGGCATGGTAGGAAGAACCTTCCTTAAGGTTCTTGAGGAAATCAATCTTCCTGTAGAAAATTACTATCTTATGGCTTCCGCGCGTTCTGCAGGCTCCAAGGTTGAATTTATGGGTAAGGAGTACGTTATAGAAGAACTCACCGAAAATTCTTTTGACAAGGATATCGACATAGCACTCTTTTCTGCAGGTGGTTCTACAAGTGAAAAGTTTGCACCTATAGCAGCTTCCAAAGGCGTTGTGGTTATAGACAACTCCAGCGCATGGAGAATGAACCCCGAAGTTCCCCTCGTAGTTCCCGAAGTTAACCCACAGGATATTTTAAAGAACAAGGGTATAATTGCAAACCCTAACTGTTCCACAATTCAGGCAATGGTTGCATTAAAACCCCTTCACGACAAATATAAAATCAAAAGAATTATATATTCTACATACCAGGCGGTATCCGGTGCAGGTATGGGAGGCTGGACAGATTTGGAAAACGGCTTAAAGGGCGAAGCACCCAAGAAGTTCCCTCATCCCATTGCAGGCAACTGCATACCCCACATTGATGTATTTCTTCCCAACGGATATACCAAGGAAGAGATGAAAATGGTAGATGAAACCAAGAAGATTCTTGGTGACGATACACTTAAGATTACTGCAACTACAGTAAGAGTTCCTGTGTTCAACGGACACAGTGAGTCTATCAATCTTGAATTTGAAAAACAGTTTGACCTTGCTGAACTCAAGGAAGTTCTCAAGAATGCTCCCGGCATTGTAGTTCAGGATGATCCACAAAACAATGTGTATCCTTTGGCAATATCTGCTACAGGAACCAATGAAACATATGTAGGACGCATCCGCCGTGACGAGAGTGTGGAAAGCGGTGTTAATCTCTGGGTAGTTGCCGACAACATAAGAAAGGGCGCTGCTGCAAATGCAGTTCAGATTGCCGAGAAACTCATTTCTTATTGGGAAAATAATTGATGGAGGAAAGTCCTATGAAACCTATTGTTTTTACAGGTGCGGCGGTTGCAATTATCACTCCTTTCAAAGAGGACGGAACTGTAGATTTCGAGTGCTTTGGCAAGATAATTGAAGACCAGATAGCAAACAGCACAGACGCAATAGTTGTGTGCGGTACTACAGGAGAATCTGCAGCAATGCCCGATGATGAGCATTTAGGCGTAATTGACTATTGTGTAAAGAAGGTTGCAGGAAGAGTTCCCGTAATAGCAGGAAGCGGCTCCAACGACACTAAACACTGTATACAATTAAGCAAAAGAGCGGAGGCTCTTGGTGCAGATGCACTTCTTCTTGTAACTCCGTATTACAACAAAACAACCCAAAGAGGACTCATTGAGCACTATACAATGGTTGCAAATGCTGTTAAGATTCCGATTATTTTGTATAATGTGCCGTCCAGAACAGGACTAAACATTGCTCCCGAAACTTTAAAGGAGCTTTCCAAGATAGAAAATATCGTAGCAGTAAAAGAGGCAAGCGGCAATATTTCTCAGGTTGCCAAAATTGCACAGCTTTGCGGCGATGATATGACAATATATTCGGGAAATGACGACCAGATTGTACCTCTTCTTTCTCTAGGAGGAAAGGGTGTAATTTCTGTTTTGTCAAATGTAGCTCCAAAGCAGACTCACGATATGGTTGCAAGCTATCTTAACGGAGACACCGAAACAGCACTGAAGCTTCAGTTGGAGGCTATTGAGCTTGTAGATGCACTCTTTGTAGAGGTAAATCCCATTCCTGTTAAAACGGCTATGAATATGCTGGGTTACAATGCAGGCGGTTTAAGAATGCCTCTGTATGAGATGAGCGAAGCAAACAAAGAAGTTTTGAGAAAAGCAATGGTAAATTACGGCTTGCTCAACTAATTTCAATATCATAAATGGGTACGAAAGCATCGTACCCATTCAAAATATCCGGAGGAAAATCAAATGACAAATATAATTTTATCAGGCTGTAACGGTAAGATGGGACAGGTTATATCCCGTCTTGTAATGGAGAGAGACGATGTCCAAATAGTGTTTGGGTTTGATATAAATACCGAAAACAAGTTTGGTTATCCGGTGTATGACAGTTTTGACAAAGCTTATGAAAAGGGCGATGTGGTTATAGATTTTTCCCATCCTGCGTGTTTTGATGCTGTAGTACAGTATTGCAAAACAACCAAAACTCCTCTTGTAATGGCAACCACAGGGCTTGATGAAGCTCAAAACAAAGAGCTATGCGATTTATCTGACATAATACCGGTATTTAAGACAGCCAATATGTCTCTTGGAGTAAACCTCATTGTAAATCTTGTAAAAAAGGCTGCACTTATTCTGGAAGATAACTTTGACATAGAAATTGTAGAAAAGCATCATAACCAAAAGATAGATGCTCCCAGCGGTACGGCACTTATGATTGCAGATGAAATATCCTCAGTGCTTTCCGATACTCCGGAATATGTATATGACAGACATTCTGTCCGCAAAAAGCGTAGTAAAAAGGAAATAGGTATTCATGCAGTACGCGGAGGAACAATAGTGGGTGAGCACGAAATAATTTTTGCCGGAAATGACGAAATTATTGAAATAAAGCACACTGCTATGAGTAAGGAAGTTTTTGCAGTAGGAAGCATTAAGGCGGCACTGTACATCAATGGATTAAAGCCTGGTATGTACGATATGAAGAATATTATGGAAAATTAGTTTAATACGAAAAAGTCTGTAAAAAATAGGTTTTTTACAGACTTTTTTATATCCGATTTTGCTTCATTTTGATTTTGGTTTTGATATTACAGAAAACAGCATGCCAAATACTATTGCTGCAGCTATTCCTGTACTTGTACCGGTAATTCCTCCGCCAAGAACACCAAGCCATCCTTTTTGGTCTACCAGCTTTTGCGCCCCTTTTGCAAGTGAGTATCCAAAGCCGATAATAGGCACCGTGGCACCGCAATTTGCAAATTTTACTATGGGTTCATATATGCCGATTGCAGTGAGAATAACACCTGTAACTACATAAGACACCATAATTCTTGCCGGACTCATTTTTGTTTTGTCAATAAGAATTTGTGCAATCATACACAAAAATCCGCCTACTAAAAACACATATATAAATTTCATCATATCAATCCTTATAAATTCTGATTTATGCTTTTCCCGACAGCCCCACTGCGTGAGCAATACCTATAACTGTTTCGCCAAGCTGATAGGTGGTAGGACTCATTAAAGCTCCTGTACACACAAGGAGCATTTTTTTTATATTTCCCTTTTCCAGTTCTCTGCAAAAGTGTCCGCAGAATACACTTGCTGAACAACCGCATCCGCTTCCGCCTGCACCTGTGTTTTGTACAGATGGGTCAAATATCATAGAGCCGCAATCTGCATGAACCCCCGAAATATCTACTCCTTCTCTCTGACACAATTCAATCACCAGCTTGCTGCCCACAATACCCAGGTCTCCGGTTATTATGCAGTCATAATCTTCAGGCTGCATATTCAGGTCATTAAGGTGAGTCATAATGCAGTCAGCCGCTGCAGGAGCCATTGCTGCACCCATGTTTGCAGAGTCTTTGACACCAAAATCCACCATTTTGCCGCATGTGATGCTGTCGATACATATGTTGGATTTTTCGCTATTCAAAATAACTGCACCGCTTCCGGTAACTGTCCATTGTGCAGAGGGGGTACGCACTGCACCGTATTCAAGAGGAAAACGGTATTGCTTTTCGCTTGCACAAAAGTGACTTGAGGTTACAGCCAAAACATTTTTTCCGTAGCCTGCATCTACCATTATAGAGGCGAGTCCCATAGATTCCGCCATGGTTGAGCAGGCACCGTACAGTCCGTAGTAAGGTATACCCATATCCTTTAATCCAAATGAACTGGCTGTACATTGATTTAGCAAATCACCGGAGAACACATAGTCTATGTCGTTGCTTGTTACAGAGGCTTTTGTAAATACTCCTGTAACCGTATGCCGCAATATATTGTTTTCTGCCTGTTCCCAGCTTTTTGCTTCGATATATTCATCATCGTAAATGACATCAAAGCATTCTTTCATGGGGCCTTCGCCCTCAGTCTTTCCAACAGAAGAATAAAAGCTTTTTACATATACGCTGTTTTCAAAAACAATAGTCTGCTTACCTTTTTTTATTCCCATTTAAAATCCCCCCGTGAGTTTGTATATAAATGCATATATCACAGATGATACTATTCCGTATACTATTACAGGTCCCGCAATAGTAAACATTTTTGTTCCCACACCCGGCACAAGCCCTTCGGTTTTGTATTCCATGGCAGGAGATACTATGGAGTTTGCAAAACCTGTTATTGGAACAAGTGTTCCGGCTTTGCCTATGTTTGCAATTTTGTCGTAGACTCCAATGGCGGTAAGGACGGCTCCTATAAGTATAAGAGTTGCACTTGTAAGCGCTGATGCATCTTCTTTTTTTATGTCAATGGATGTGTAGATGTCACATATAATCTGACCTATTACACATATTATACCACCCACAACAAATGCCTTAATGCAGTCCGAAACAATTTTGGAATTGGGTGTTGCTTTTTTGACCATCCGGTCGTATTCTTTGTTGGATATATTCATAATTAAATCTCCTTTTTTTCAATTAGTATTGAGTTGTTGTGGAAAAATTATTACAAACAAAGTAAAAAAATGCACAAACCGAAAGTGGTTTGTGCATTTTTAAATATTATTGTTTTTACTGTTTTACAATTACAATATCTTTAACTTCGCCTTTGTAAATTCTTATGAAAACTCTTTCGGGTTCATCTTCGTTGTACTTTTGGATATCGGCAGAAGTTCCTACAGTAATTCTGTTTGTATTTTTGGAGTTATCAACCACATATACATTGGCATTTTCTGCAGAATAGTTGTTTTCTGTACCGCCATTTACCTTAAAGTTGAAGGAAGATGAAAATTTCTTTGTAACCTTTCCGTATTCAACTGTGAGGTTTTCGGAAATATCTTTGGAAAATTCATTTTCTGCAGTGTCGGAGTCAAAGAGTACAGATACAGCTTTTGCGTTGCCTTTGGCATCTGCTTTTATCTGAATTATATCTCCGTTTTCAAGCTTGGAATCATTTTTTACAAATATTCCTTTGTCTGTGGTAAAGCTTACTTTTTCACCATTCTGGAAACCGTAGAGCTTATCTACAGTGTTGCCGTCTTCGTCTTTTACTGTAGCAAGCTTATCTACTACTACAATACTGCTTTCCTCACTTGCTTTGTTTTCACTGCTTGTTACCACAACAACACCTGCAACAAGGTCTTCAGAAACATCATATACGAGTATGTCGTAGTTGTCTCCATCTGTAAAGAAGCTCTTGTCGGTTACTATATAGTCTTCGCTGTTCTTGGAGGATGCAGGAATATCAAATACTATGGTGTTGCTGTCTACAGATACTTTCATTGCATCCGCCATAAGCTTTGATGTTTTGGAAGAATACATTACATTTTCTTCTTTGAAATTCATGATAAATTTGTTTTCGTTTATTTGTTCGCTTTCGGTGCTTTTGTTTATTTCGGTAATTTCATTTTGAGAATTTGTTTTAAAGGTTACAAGCTGACCCTTTTCTCCGATGGCTTCCATAGCCGAAGAAGGAGAGGTATATGTTTTGCCGTTTACCTTAATTTTTGATGCTGCATTTAAGGTTGCAAGTTTACCATCCGAAGCAAGTATTTCGAGTTTTAAAGAAGCGTTAAGACCGCTTGTTGCACCTATATTTACAAGGTATGCATAATTCTTTGAAACAGTGTTTGCTTCTTTGAAAGCTGCAATTTTGCCTTCGTTGTCAAGGTAGAATATACCCTCGTCTTTGAGCTTTATTTCATTGGGATAGTTTTTGGCAATTTTGTATTCTTTGCTGCCTATAGATACAGTTTCTTTATCCTTTTCTTCTACAGAACCTTCTACAGTGCTGTTGGTAACTGTTCCGTATATGAGGCTTTTGTCCTTACTTGCTGTAACAGTAAGAACATCCCATTCCTTGAGTTCAGCAGGCTCTATCACCTTGGAATCCTTTTCTATTATAAATGTTGTATCATCATTGTCCTCGTCAAGTATGAGAGGAGATTTACCATATTTATCAATAACTCTGCCCGATGAAGCAACGACTTCATCTACAACATAGTTTTCGGTTTCGTTGACAAATACGATTTTTTTTGCTTTGTCATTTTCTACAACTGTAATATATCCGGAATCAATCATTGTAAGTGCAGTTTCATCTGCTGCCATTCCGTTGTATATAACATATGAACCTGAGGGTATCTGAATTTTCATTGTTTTCTTTCCGTTCATATATGTTATGGAACTCGATGATACATCTACTATGTCATCTGCCTTTATGGTTGTAGAGGAATTTTTGTTTTGACCGGGAACAATTGCAACAACTGTATCCTTGGTTTTAGATGCTGTGCTTATATATGCATCGACATTAAGACCGAGTACATTTCTGATATCTGCATTGCCTATGCTGTAAACCCTGTCATCTATCATAATTTCATCTTTGGCTACGCCATCTCCTTCAAGAGCAGAGCTTCCTACAGCAGTTACTTTTCCTGTAATCAATTTTGCATCGTGCTTTGAGGTGAGGAGAGTTTCGTCTGTAATTTCATATTTTTCATTACTTCCAAAGCCGGTCTGTTCCATAAGATTGATGTTTAAGGAGTTGTATGCAAGCTTTGCAACTTCGCCGCGGGTAATGGTGTTTTTGCTTCTTGAAGATGCAACATTAACGCCGCTTGTAAGACCTGTTGAGTTTCCGGCTACAAGATAACCTGTGGGGAACCCGCCTTTTGCCTGAGCTTGAGGCTCATATCCTATGGCTCTTACAAGAATAGTAACAGCTTCTGCGTATGAGATGTGGTCATCAGGACGGAAATTACCGAGGTCGTCACCAACAACCAGTTTTTCGGAGGTTCCTACATTTATATAACCCTTTGCCCAATGATTTTCTCTTACATCGGGATACTTTGTCTGGGTTGAGTTTGCTGCTGCATTGTTAAGTCCTTTTAGTGCAACGGCAATTTTTGTAACTTCGCTTCTTGTTATGGGGTCATTTGGTCTGAAAAGTCCCGTTCCGCCATCTCCGACCATAACTTCAAATGCGCTCAACACCTTGGCTGCCTCTTCATAGTCGGTTCCTATAACATCACTGGAAAGTGCGGCATAAGAGTTTATACCAATTCCCGATACAAGAATTGCAGTTGTCGCCACAGATGATACAAATCTTTTGAAATTAGACACTTATAAGTCCTCCTTTGAAATTTTTGTTTACATAATTGTATTAAGCAAATATACAAAACCTCTGCAAAATGCTACCCTGTACAGAAATTTGTCGCATATCGAAACAATTATGTTAACCAACGAAGATAATGTTACTACAAAAAAAGACTTTTTTCAACAATCAAAATTTGGAAATAAAAAAAGGAATGCATTTATATATATGCATTCCTTTTAAAACAACAAATTTTTAGTCTTTTTTGAGCAAATCTCTTATTTCTGTAAGAAGCTCTTCTGTGGACGGTCCCTGAGGTGCAGGGGCTTGTTCTTCTTTCTTTTTCTTAAAATTGTTTATAAGTTTTATAAACATAAAGATTGAGGCAGCAATTATTATAAAGTCAACAAAGCTTTGTATAAAGTTGCCTATCATTACAGCGCTGTCGCCCTTTAGTGCAATTTTTAAGTCTGTAAACTTAATATCGTTTAAAAGCAACGAAAAAAGCGGCATAATAATATCATTTACCAAAGATGTAACGATTTTTCCAAATGCACCGCCTATTACAACACCGACAGCCATATCAAGTACATTACCCTTGAAAGCAAATTCTTTGAATTCTTTAATTATTGACATCACAAAATTCTCCTTTTCGACAAAGTCTAATTAAAGTTTATATCATAAGGGAGAATTTGTCAATACGATTTTACAGTATTTGTGCTTCCTCTTGTACAATGGTAGAATGATATTTTTCCAAAATGGAAGCTGAGAGTTTTTCTCGCATTTCGGGATTTATGGGGTGTGCAATATCTTTAAACTCATTGTCGGGTGTCTTTCGGCTTGGCATAGCTATAAAGAGCTTGTCAGTACCCTCTATTATTTTGATGTCATGTACAACAAAGCAGTTATCAAAGGTTACAGATACTACTGCGCGCATTTTTGCATCGTTTGTCATTTGTCTTACACGAATGTCTGTGATTTCCATAGTATTTAAGTCCTTTCGATTGATTTTATGAGTATCATTTGTTTATTTTAAAAAAAATATTCCAATTTAAAAAATAAGTGTTTATTTTTTGAGAATTTAGGTGTATAATTTAACTATCAAGTATAATATTGGAGTGTTTTTATTGAATAAATTTGTCCATTTCATAGGCATAGGCGGAATAAGCATGAGCGGTATTGCCAAGATTTTAATAAACAACGGTGTGCGTGTGTCCGGTTCGGATATATCGGACTCTGATTCTGTTTTGCAGCTAAGAAGCCTTGGTGCCGATATCAGCATTGGCCACTGTGCCGAGAATATTACAAATCAGGATATTGTGGTGTATACATCAGCGGTTCATGATGATAATCCTGAAATAGTTGCCGCAAAGCAAAAGGGCATAAAACTAATTGACCGCGCAACTATGTTGGGACTTATTATGAAGGATTACAAAAATGCCATAAGTGTAGCTGGTACTCACGGCAAAACCACAGCAACATCAATGTTTACCTACATACTGTTGGAAGCGGGTACAGACCCCACCGTAATGGTAGGAGGTAAACTTGATGGAATAGACGGAAATTTAAGAATAGGAAAAAGCGAATACTTTATTACAGAGACATGTGAATATATGCGCAATTTCCTAAAATTCTTCCCAAGAGTTGCTGTAATATTAAATGTCGAGGAAGACCATTTGGATTACTACAAGGATATAGATGACATAATAGATGCATTTTCATCTTTTTGTTCTCTTGTGCCCGAGGATGGATTTGTTGTAGTAAATAAAGAAAACAAAAATTCCATAGAAGCTGCCAAAGGCTCTAAAGCCAAGGTTTATACATTTGGTTTTAAAGATGCCGATTACTCGGCCAAAAATATAACATATTCCGAATACGGATATCCGTCTTTTGATATTTATGAGGGAGAAGATTTGGTACTTCACCTTGATTTGAGTGTTGTGGGTATGCACAATGTACTAAATGCCACAGCTTGTGCTTTGGCTGCCGGCAAAATGGGCATTGGACCGGATGCAATAAAAAGAGGGCTTGAAGCATTTTCCGGAACAAAACGCCGCTTTGAAAAGAAAGGATTTGTAAACGGAGCGCTTATAATCGATGATTATGCACACCATCCCACAGAAATTACCGCAACAATAAACGCTCTCAAAAATGTAAATCATTCTTCTAATTGGTGCATATTTCAGCCTCACACATACACAAGAACAATAAGCCTTTTGGATGAATTTGCCAATGCACTTTCCAATGTTGATAATGTTATTATAACAGATATATTTGCAGCAAGGGAAAAGGATACGGGAATAGTACACGCCAAAGACCTTGCTCAAAAAATAAAAGGTGCTGTGTATATTAAAGAATTTGAGGAAATTGCAGAATATATAAAGAAAAATGCCAAAGAGGGCGATGTAGTTCTTACCATGGGTGCAGGAAATGTGTGTGACATAGCAAAACTTCTCACGGAATAAAATAACCGGCTGTAAAAAATGTTTTTACAGCCGGTTTTGTTTTATTTGGATTTAACAGTATAACTTCCTTTTATAAGTACTATGGCATCTGTTGTGAATTTCAAACCTCTAGAATCATTTCTGGGGCAGAGCAAATGGTGATTGAGCGGAATTTGTGTTCCGTCAGTAAGGTCTGTACCAATAGTAAGGTCTGCAATACCGCCGCTTGATGTGGCAACTATTACACCAGTACCTGCTCTTACCAAAAATTCACTTCCTTCACCGCCGACAATACGCTGATTCTTCTTTACATTAACAAGAACAAATGAAGAAGATTCATTCTGGGAAGGTGAGGAGTAGTTTGACATTGCTTCATCAACTTTTTTTACAACACTCTGATTTATACGAGAGTCCATTTCAGGAATAAGAGTTTCCGTAATATACGAAAGTGTTATCAATGGGTCGTTGCTGTCTCCCGGTGCTGCGAAAGCAACTATTACCGAAACAGCAAGGATTAACAATGTAAGTATAGACAGTACTTTTGTTTTTTTGGACAGTTTCATAAAAATTCCGCCTTTCTTTTGCAGGTATAATGTATCTTGGTTAATTACAAACCGAAGCTTACTTTTAATGCATAGTCAACTGATGATGCTAAAGCTTCATCAAGATGTCCTATTTTCTCTTTTAAACGCTTTTTGTCTATGGTACGAATTTGTTCGGCAAGAATTACCGAATCTTTGGTGAGGCCGTGCTTTTCGCCTTCAATTTCGATGTGTGTGGGCATTTTGGCTTTGTTGATTTTTGAAGTAATAGCTGCCACAATTACAGTAGGACTGTACTTGTTTCCCACATCATTTTGTACAACGAGCACGGGACGGATGCCGCCTTGTTCAGAACCTACTACAGGACTTAAATCCGCGTAAAAAATATCTCCTCGTTTTACCATACTGTTCATTCACACTCCGCTAATTTTTCTTCGTAGCTTTGCTGTTGAATGTTGTCTGCCACCAGAGAAAATTCCGCTATTTCAATATTTATATCGGCCATAGCTTCGTATCCTCTTTTGAGGCTTTGTTCGAGAGAAGCACGCTTTTGTTTTTCCACATAGTGTTTCATTGCTTCTCGTATAAATTCGCTTCTGTTTATTTTTCGGCTTGTTGCAAGGGTGTCTACTTCGGTAAGAAGTGCATCGGGTAAACTAATGAGTATCTTCTTTTGCTGTGACAAAACAATCATGCCCCCAATCCGATATACATTGATATATAACAATTATATTGTTTTTTTGGCATAAAGTCAAATGTATATTCTGCCAAGTAATATAATTGTATTCACTTAGTAATCTTTAAGAAGGTTTTTTACGGCAATGATTTTATTATTCTGTATGTAAGCACGGGGAACTCGCCATGCGACCGAGCATACAATCTCATAGTTTATTGTGCCGATCAGAAGCGCAACAGAATCTACGCTGATTGTATTATTGCCATCGGAGCCGAATATTATAACTTCATCGCCCAAATTTATGTCATCTATACCCGTTACATCAATCATGCACTGGTCCATACATATGTTGCCCACAATCGGAACCACTGTGCCTTTTGCAATAACCTTTGCTTTTGAGGAAAGTTGTCTGGAAAGACCATCTGCGTATCCTATTGCAACGGTGGCTATTTTTTGACCTTTTTTTGCCTCAAAGTGTCCGCCGTAACTTATAAGAGAATTGTTTTCGATTGTTTTTATATGAGTAATTTTTGATTTCAGTGTCATTGCCGGCTTTAAATTCATATGTGTTTGGTAGGTATTGTCAAACGGACTCAAGCCGTACAGCATAATACCGCATCTTACCATGTCCAAATGTGTATCGGGCATAGAAGCGATGCATGCACTGTTTGCTATGTGCCTTATTGGAAGAGACATACCTTTTTTCTCCAGCATATTACACATGTGGGAGAATTTTTCAAGCTGTTCATTTGAGTAGGCTTTATCTTTTTCGTCTGCTTTGGACATATGGGAAAATATACCTTCGATTTTAATGTTGTCAAGCTTTGAAATTTTAACAATTTCATCTGCAGAGCCTTCGCTATAGCAAAATCCGAGTCTTCCCATTCCGGTGTCAACCTTAATGTGTACAAGTGCATTCTTGTTTAGCGATTTGGCAACTTTTGAGGCTATATAAGCACTTTGTGTATCTGTTATTGCAAAAGATATATCTTTTTGTATAATACTATGATACTCTTCTTCGAATATTACTCCCAGAATAAGTATAGGGAGTGTATACCCGAGATTTCTAAGCTCCAGAGCCTCGTCTGCAGTTGCAACGCCAAAGGCATATGCACCTTCTTTGACAAGTAATTTGGCAACTTCTTCAACGCCGTGTCCATAGGCATCTGCCTTAATTATTGCCATTATTTTGGAATTGGTTTTTGATTTTATTTCTCTGAAATTATGTCTTATTGCATCTAAATTTATTTCTGCCCAGGTACGCATCTTTTTAGAGCCTCCTTTGCTGGTTTTGAGATGTTTTTATGGCGTGGGGAATACAGTTAATAATATTCGTTGGTGTAAGCGAGTATTCACCTGTTTCACACACTGCCATATCTGCTGCCAGAGAGTGAATATATACACCGGCAAGCGCAGAATCCTTAAGTGATTTGCCTTGTGCGGCAAACGATGCTACAGCGCCCGAAAGCACATCTCCGCTTCCCCCTGTTGCCATGCCTGGATTTCCCAGAATGTTTACCAAAACAGTACCGTCAGGCGATGCTACAACAGTACGGTGAGATTTAAGCACAAGAACCACATTGTATTCTTTAGCAAATTGCTTTGCATATTTTTCTGTATCCGAAAGTATCTCTTGTGGGCTGAGTTTTGTAAGTCTTGCAAACTCGCCTATATGAGGAGTAAGCACAAGAGGCATTTGATGATTTTTAAGTATTGAAGTATCTTCTGCTATTGCATTAAGTCCGTCTGCATCTATTATAAGCGGTGTAGATACCGATTTGAGTATACTTCTTATTACAGATGTTACTTTATTGCTTCTGCCAAGTCCAGGACCTATAAGGCACACATCGGCGTTTTGTATATCGTTTTTAATTTTTTTAAAATCGGCAGAGGTTATGATACCGTTTTTGCTTTTCAATGGTTTGGTCATAACCTCTTTCATGGATATTTCAAATATCTGGTTCAATTCTTTGGCACATCCGAGACTTATGAGACCCGCACCGCATTTCAGTGCTGAAGTACATGCCATAATTGCTGCTCCCGTAAGACCTTCAGAGCCTGCAAGTACATAAAGTCTGCCGTAGGAACCTTTGTGGGTTTCGGGATTTCTTTGTGGTATTAGATCCAATACAATATCTGGAGTTATGGCATTTTGAGGGGGGGTCTTAAATTTTTCCATTGATTTAAAATAGTATTTCATATACCTGTCCTCTTTGGCATATGCCGTAGCTATTGCGTATTCGCCATCATGAGATATACTTATTTCAAACTCCGTCAGTCCCATTTTTTCGGCGTAGTCTTTTGCGGATTTGGTTAAATTTACACAAGGTCTTCCCTGTTTATCATGCACAATTTCAACCAGATTTACAGAGAGTCTTATGCCGCACCCCAAAGCTTTAAGCACAGCCTCTTTTGCTGCATATATTCCTGCAGCAGTCTGAGGTTTGTTGCTTTTGGAATCTATATACAGTATTTCGCCATGAGAAAATATTTTGTTTGGTATTTGGTTTTCTGTAAGCCTGTCCATACGGCTTATTTTAACTATATCTGTACCCAATGCCATTTAGACACCCACTTATTCAAAAAATATTTTTCCTGAGAGCTTAAGCTTAAGCTGTTCTTTCATTTTTTCTGTTGGTTCAAAAAGGACAAGCTTTCTGCCCTCTTTGTTTATTGCAAGTACATATACCAAATCGGTGTTGTACCCCGATGAAACATCGATTTTTTGTACATTTTGCCAATCTACAGGAATATGGTTGCTTCCCAAAGGAGCAACAAATTCTATTTCTCTTCGGCGTACAGATATTATCGGTGATCTTTTTGAACGGTTTACAATTTTGTCTACATCAAGGTCTCCGCCGGTAAGTAAATATTCATACTCTATGTTTCTAAATGACACTATTTTATATGCAGCCCATATTGTACCAAACCATACCGCAGGAATCAAAAAGCTAATTGAGGGTATGTGTGATATAAATCCTGTTAATATATAAATGAGAACGGTAGTCATAACAACTGTTGCAAATATTATTATATAATCTGATGTTCCTTTTTTCTTTTTTACAATGTTTTCGCAATATGTATCCATTTTAATACTCCTTTTAAGTAATTATTAAACTTATTTTATCACGAATTTGATAAAATCGCAATATTTTGAGTAAAAATTATTTATAATGAAGATAAAATTAAAAATTTATTTACACACACAGTATTTTGTGTTAAAATAATATGAACCCTTATGTGCCATGCCAAGTATAATGGTATGGGGGGATAGATGTGCAGAGCGTAAAAATTAAAAAAAAGAAACTTAAAATTTTTATGCTGTTTTTGATTATGGCTCTTCTGCTATACAACTTCTTTACGGCATACATTGTTATGATAAGGACAGTGCGTTCTATTGCCCAGTCTCAGATGGAGGAGGTTGCCAATGCGGCAATCCACAGGGCTATATCCAAGTCTTCCGAAAGCATTGATTACGGAGAACTTGTAAGTATAATAAAGGGAGAAGACGGCAGTATAGAGTCGCTTACTTTAAATGCAGAAGCCGCAAATAAACTAAAGTCCGAGATTGCACTTAATGTGCTTAAGGATTTGAATAAGTCAGAAAATTATGCAATAACAGTTCCTATAGGAAATTTTTTCGGTTCAGAATTTTTGTCGGGCTTAGGACCTAAAATAAAGTTTAAGATAATACCTTTCAACATAGCTCATATAGATTTTGAGAGCAAGTTTAAGCCTGCAGGTATAAATCAGGTTCTTCATACTCTAAGTGTAAAGGTAACTGTAGATATTGGCGCACTTCTTCCGGGATTTGAGGAAATATCCAATTTGTCATCTTCGGCAGTTGTTGCGGAAACGGTTATTATGGGCGATGTACCTGAAACATATCTTAATATACAAAAGTAAAGAGGTAACAAAATGACAGACAACATAAATTATAAGTATATAGTGGATTATATAGTTAATACAATCCCTCAAAGCACAGGTTTTTTAAAAGAGATGGAGGAATATGCAGACGAGAGGTTTATACCTATCATTCAAAGAGAGGTCAAGGGTTTTCTTGCGGCACTTCTTGAATACAAAAGACCCAAGAGAATTCTTGAAGTTGGAACAGCAATAGGATATTCTTCTATATTTTTTTCCGGGTATCTTGATGATGGCGGAGAGATTATTACTCTGGAAAAAGACAAAAAATATGCAGACATTGCAAGAGAAAACATAAAAAAAGCAGGTAAAGATGAGATAATCCGTGTAATAGAAGGTTCTGCAGAGAATACCATAAAAACGGTGGATGGCAAGCTGGATATGGTATTTCTCGATGCCAATAAGTCTCAATACAGGTACTATTTTGATGTAATATATCCAAATCTTAATCCCGGAGGAATAATTATCTGCGACAACATCTTGTATAAGGGCATGACGGCAAATGATGAGCTTCTTCCCAGAAAACACTATGCCATAGTTAACAATATAAGAGAGTTTCTTGATTTTCTCTGTAATCACAGCGGGCTTACAACATCTATAATACCAATAGGCGATGGTATGACGCTGTCGGTAAAAAAACTCCAGTAAAAATATAATCGAACGGAAGGATAAATATATGATTAAAAAACCCGAACTTCTTGCTCCTGCGGGCAGTCTTGCAAAGCTGAAATATGCTGTTATGTATGGAGCAGATGCTGTATACATTGGCGGAGAGGCATTCTCGTTAAGGGTTGCGGCAAAGAATTTCAGTCTGGATGAAATTAAAGAAGGTATAGCTTTTGCTCACGAAAGAGGTGCAAAAGTATATATTACTGCAAATATCATACCACATAACTCGGATTTAGAAAAATTCCCTGAATTTGTAAGAGAGGTCGACTCACTTGGTGCAGATGCAATCATTGTTTCGGACCTGGGAGCATTTTCCATAGTACGCGAAGTTGCACCCAATCTTGACATACATGTAAGCACTCAGGCAAACAATACCAACTATGCTTCGGCAAATATGTGGTACAAGCTTGGAGCAAAAAGGGTAATTCTTGCCCGAGACCTATCTTTTGAAGAAATTGAAGAAATACGGCACAAAACCCCGGATGATATGGAAATAGAGTGTTTTGTTCACGGAGCTATGTGTGTGTCGTATTCAGGAAGATGCCTTTTGAGCAATTATCTTACACACAGAGATTCCAACAGAGGTGCGTGTTCTCACCCTTGCCGCTGGAAGTATTATCTCATGGAAGAAAAGAGACCTGGCGAGTATATGCCTGTGTTTGAAAACGAAAGAGGCACATTTATATTTAACTCCAAGGATTTATGTATGATAGAGTATATACCCGAGCTTATAAAAGCCGGTGTTACAAGTTTCAAGATAGAGGGAAGAGTAAAAAATGAGCTTTATGTGGCAACGGTTGTTAAGGCATACCGTGATGCAATAGATGCATATTTTGAAAACGGCGGAAAAACCGAAGTTAATGAGACAATCTTAACAGAGCTTGAAAAGGTTAGCCACCGAGAATATACCGATGGATTTTATTTTGGAAAGCCTACACAAAGACACCAGTTGTACACAAGCAACACATATATTCAGCAATACACTATTGCCGCTGTAGTAAAAAGTTATGATGAATCTACAGGTGAGGCAATCTTGGAACAGCGAAATAAATTTGAAAAAGGAGATGTCCTTGAGGTTCTTAATCCCAAGGGGGAAATTTTCAGCTTTGTTGCAGGAGAAATGTATGATGAGTGGGACAATCTTGTAGAAAGTGCGCCGCATGCACAAATGACGGTAAAATTAAGATTGCCAAAACCCGTTACAGACTTTGCAATCTTGAGAACAATCAATAAGAATTATACGGCAGAAGAAATATAATTTTGTTTGTGTGTTTTGCGTCAGGAAGAAAACCCCTGTATAAACTGAGTTAAAGACCCAATAATATTTATGAATAAATATTGTGGGGTTTCTTATGAAGTATATTTTGATTTTTTTAATCGGTTCTGCCGGTTATTCTGCTTTAGAAGTGCTGTGGAGAGGCTATACACACTGGACAATGGCAATAACCGGTGGGTTTTGCTTTCTTGTTATATATCTTTTAAACGGAATATTTCAAAGCGAGGGCATATTGTTTCGCAGTTTGGTAGGGGCATCAGTTATTACTGCTGCAGAGCTTATTGTAGGAGTTACAGTCAATATTATTCTCAAATGGGATATTTGGGATTATTCTTCAATTCCTTTTAATTTCATAGGGCAGATATGTCTAAGATATTCAATTTTATGGTTTATTTTGTGTGTACCCGTGGTTATCTTATGTTCGGGCATAGCCAAGATTATTTGAGGTGCACGGCAAGGAGTTTACAAATGACAAAATCCAAGCAGATAAAAAGTAATATTATGCTACTTATTGCCGCTCTCATTTGGGGTACGGCTTTTGTTGCTCAAAGAGCGGGTGTGGATGTTTTGCATCCATGTACATACAACGGTATACGAAATTTTGTAGGTTGCATTGCACTTATGCCTGTTATTCTTTTTATTGATTTCAGTTCCAAAAAGAAAGGAACATATATAAAAGATAATCCCAAAACACTTATTTTGGGCGGTATTGTATGCGGAGTTATTCTTTTTACGGCGAGTACATTGCAAACAACTGCTCTTGTAAGTGCAGATGAGGGAAAAGCAGGTTTTATGACGGCGTTATATCTTATTATAGTTCCCATCATAGGTGTTTTTATGGGAAGAAAGGTTCGCCCTGTTATATGGATAAGTGTTGCTCTTGCAACGGCGGGCTTGTATTTCCTTTGTGTCAAGAAGGGCACGAGCTTTGCTTTCAACAAATCCGAGATTTTGCTTTTGGCGTGTGCTTTTGTTTTTTCATTTCACATTCTTGCTATAGATTATTTTTCTCCTAAAGTAAATGGTGTAAAGCTTTCTTTTTTGCAGTTTTTAGTTGTCGGTATCATAAGTCTTGTATATATAATAGCTGTAGACAGACCGTCTGCAGATGATATCATAAAATGTGCTGTACCTATATTATACGCGGGTATTATGAGTTCTGGAGTAGCGTATACACTTCAAATTGTAGGTCAAAAAGAGGCAGAACCTGCTGTGGCTTCAATCATAATGAGCCTGGAATCGCTGTTTGCACTTCTTGCAGGTATCGTTATATCGGGAAACGAACCATCAGCAAGAGCTATCACAGGATGTGCTTTTATGATGGTTGCAATAATTCTCGTAGAACTTCCCCAAAGAAAAACAAAAAAGCAATAAAGGAGTTTTTGATATGTCAAAGATATTGGTTTCTGCTTGTCTGTATGGTGAATGCACCAAATATGACGGTACAAGTAATATATTAAAGCATCCTCTTTTTTTGAAATGGAAAAACAGAGGAGAGCTTGTCCCTGTTTGCCCTGAGGTTTTGGGCGGACTTAAAACTCCAAGGCCTTGCAGTGAAATATGTGACGGCAGAGTAATTAACACCGAAGGTGAGGATGTTACGGCACAGTTTGAAAAGGGGGCAGAGGAAACACTAAAAAAAGCAAAAGAAGAAGGCGTTATATTTGCCATATTGAAGCAGGGAAGCCCATCGTGCGGATGCAAGAAAATTTATGACGGAACCTTTTCGGGCAATAAGATTTCGGGCATGGGTATTACCGCAAGACTTCTTACAGACAACGGCATAGTTGTATTTGATGAAGATGATATGGCTCTTGCAAATCTTCTTTATACCCATTCGGGAGGAAAACACACCCACCATCATGATTGATTGTTTTAAAAACACACTTATATAAAAAAAGGAGGAAATCATATGAATGAAAAATCAAAAGATGTTGTTGAGAGCTTTACGCTTGACCACACCAAAGTAAAAGCTCCTTTTATAAGAAGGTGCACAGTGTATCGCGGAGAAAAAGGTGATTCCGTTACAAAATATGACATAAGATTCTGCCAGCCCAATGAAGCAGAGCTTGAGTCTGACGGTATACACACATTGGAGCATCTTATGGCTACATATATGCGCAATTACATGGATGGTATAATTGACCTTTCGCCAATGGGGTGCAGAACAGGTTTTTATCTCACTGTGTGGAACTGCCCCGAGGTTAAAGAAGTAAAAGAGGTTATTGTAAAAGCATTAAAAGATGTTTTAAAGTCTAAGCAGGTGCCTGCGGTAAATCCCGTTCAGTGCGGAAATTACAAACTTCATTCTCTTGAAAAGGCAAAGCAGTATGCGAATGAAATTTTGTGTAAGGGATTTAATGACGATTTTATTATCGAATAACTCCTATTAAAAAGATACAAAGGTAGAGAACAGTTTTTGGAAAAAATGTAAAAATAATTCTTGACATAATGAAAATATTATGTTATGATAGTAAACTGCAGTTGTATCTTTTTTTGTAAATATGCATTTATGCAATATCCCGTTTTTTGTTGTATATTTGCGGAATTTTTTGGTAATATTATTAAGAAGCTTTTTAATTTTACAATAAGTGTTACAGGGTTGCAAAAAATAATATGAGGTGATTAAATTGACGGCACGTCCACATCCTATCATGCTTGGTAAGAATGAAAGAATGAGCTACTCAAAAGTAGAAGAAGTTCTCGAAATGCCAAACTTAATTGAGGTGCAGAAGAAGTCATACGATTGGTTCATCGAAAAAGGATTAAAAGAGGTACTTCGCGATGTATCTCCTATTTGTGATTTCTCAGGAAATCTTGTCCTTGAATTTGATGACTATTATCTTGATGAAAATCCCAAATACTCAATTGAAGAATGTAAGGCACGGGATGCTACATATTCCAAGCCCCTTAAGATTAAGGTTAGACTTATAAACAAAGAAACCGGAGAAGTAAAGGAACAGGAAATCTTTATGGGTGAATTCCCCCTTATGACAGATTCGGGTACCTTTATCATCAATGGTGCGGAGCGTGTTATTGTAAGCCAGGTTGTAAGAAGCCCCGGCATATACTTTGATATGCAACACGACAAAATTGGTAAGGAGCTCTACAATGCTACCGTTATACCCAACCGCGGTGCTTGGCTGGAGTATGAAACCGATTCCAACGATGTATTCTCTGTGAGAATAGACAGAACGAGAAAACTCCCTGTTACAGTTCTTATCCGTGCACTCGGAATAAATACAAATGAAGAAATATTGGAGCTCTTCGGCTACGATAACACCATTCAGGTTACTTTGGAAAAGGATATTACCTCAAATTCTGAAGAAGCTCTCATTGAAATATACAAAAAACTTCGTCCCGGCGAGCCTCCTACGGTTGAGAGTGCCACATCTCTTATAAATGCACTTTTCTATGATGCTAAGAGATATGACATCTCCAAGGTCGGCAGATTTAAATTCAACAAAAAGCTTGCAATTTCAAACAGGGTCAGAAACAAAACTCTTGCAAAAGATGCTGTAGACCCTATGACAGGCGAGGTTCTTGCTGTTGCAGGCGAATGCCTTACATTAGAGAAGGCAGACCTTCTTGAAAAAGCAGGTGTAAATGAAATATATGTTAATCAGGATGGCAAAGAGGTAAAGATTTTCTCTAATAATATGGTAGATATCAAGAACTTCGTTGACTTTGATATTTCCGAGTTGGAGATAGACGAGCTTGTGCGCTTCCCTGTACTTAATGAAATTCTTGAGCAGTTTGAAACCGAAGAGGATATCAAAAATGCCATAAAAGAGAGAATGGACGACCTTATACCCAAGCATATCATAAATGATGATATTCTTGCGTCCATCAACTACCATCTTGGACTTCAGTACGGCATAGGCTCTACAGATGATATTGATCATCTTGGTAACAGAAGACTTCGTGCAGTAGGAGAGCTTTTACAGAACCAGTTTAGAATAGGTCTTTCCAGACTCGAAAGAGTGGTAAGAGAAAGAATGACCATTCAGGACCTTGATTCCGTAACACCTCAGGCACTTATTAACTCAAGACCTGTTGTAAGCGCAATCAAAGAATTCTTTGGTTCCTCACAGCTTTCTCAGTTTATGGACCAGACCAACCCGCTTGCGGAGCTTACTCACAAAAGAAGACTCTCTGCACTCGGCCCCGGCGGTCTTTCAAGAGAAAGAGCAGGATTTGAAGTTCGAGACGTTCACCATTCCCATTACGGCAGAATGTGTCCTATCGAAACTCCTGAAGGTCCTAACATCGGTCTTATAAACTCACTTGCATCCTATGCAAAAATCAATGAATACGGCTTTATCGAAGCTCCTTACAGAAAGTTTGACAAAAAGACACTTAAGGTTATAGATGAAGTTGAATATATGACAGCAGATATAGAAGATAACTACAAGGTTGCACCTGCCAGCGAAAAGATAAATCCTGACGGTACATTTGAAAACAAGACTGTTATAGTAAGATATCGCGATGAATTTATCGAAGTTGATCCCTCTCAGGTTGACTATGTCGATGTATCTCCCAGACAGATTGTATCTGTAGCTACTGCTATGATTCCGTTCCTGGAAAACGATGATGCTGTCCGTGCTCTCATGGGCTCTAACATGCAGCGTCAGGCTGTGCCTCTTCTTAAAACAGAGTCGCCTATTGTTGGTACCGGTATGGAATATAAGGCTGCAAAAGACTCCGGTGTATGTGTGCTTGCCAAGGAGGCGGGCGAGGTAATCAGCGTGGGTGCTGATGAAATCGTTATAAAGGAGAAAGGCGGTCATATTGAGACCTACAAGCTTACCAAATTCCTCCGTTCAAACCAGAGTACATGCATAAACCAGAGACCTATAGTTAACTGTGGCGAAAAGGTAAAGAAAGGCGATATTATTGCCGATGGCCCTTCTACTGCAAACGGCGAAATAGCTTTGGGTAAAAACATTCTCATAGGCTTTATGACATGGGAAGGTTACAACTACGAGGATGCTATCTTAATAAATGAAAGACTCGTTAAGGAAGATGTGTTTACATCTATCCATATAGAAGAATATGAGTGCGAAGCAAGAGACACAAAACTTGGTGCAGAAGAAATTACCCGTGACATATCCAATGTGGGCGAAGATGCACTCAAGGATATTGACGAAAGAGGTATTGTAAGAATAGGTGCCGAAGTAAGAGCGGGAGATATTCTCGTTGGTAAGGTTACACCCAAGGGTGAAACCGAGCTTTCTGCGGAAGAAAGACTCCTTCGTGCAATATTCGGAGAAAAAGCAAGAGATGTCAGAGATACATCTTTAAGAGTTCCTCACGGAGAAGCTGGTATTGTAGTTGATGTCAAAATATTCACACGCGAAAACGGTGATGAACTGGCTCCCGGTGTAAATCAGCTTGTAAGATGCTATATTGCTCAAAAGAGAAAGATATCTGTAGGTGACAAGATGGCAGGACGCCACGGTAACAAGGGCGTTATTTCCCGCATACTTCCCGAAGAGGATATGCCTTTCTTGCCAGATGGTACACCTCTGCAGATTGTTCTTAACCCATTGGGCGTACCTTCGCGTATGAATATTGGTCAGGTGCTTGAGGTTCATTTGGGCTATGCAGCAAAGGCACTTGGCTGGAAGATTGCTACACCCGTATTTGACGGTGCAACAGAGGCAGATATCTGCACAGCACTGGAGATGGCAGGCAAGAATCCCGATGGTAAAACCGTACTCTATGACGGAAGAACAGGAGAACCCTTTGATGGTCCTGTAACGGTTGGATATATGTACTATCTTAAGCTCCATCACCTTGTTGATGATAAAATCCACGCAAGAAGCACAGGTCCTTATTCACTTGTTACACAGCAGCCCCTGGGCGGTAAAGCACAGTTTGGCGGACAGAGATTCGGTGAAATGGAAGTTTGGGCACTTGAAGCGTACGGTGCAGCATACACACTGCAGGAAATACTCACCGTTAAGTCCGATGATGTTGTCGGCAGAGTTAAGACATATGAAAGTATCGTTAAAGGTGAAAACATTCCTAAACCGGGTGTTCCCGAATCCTTTAAGGTACTCATCAAAGAACTTCAGTCTTTGGGTCTTGATGTTAAGGTTCTTGACGAAAATGACGAAGAAATCATACTCAAAGAGTCTTTGGAAGATGACGGATTCAAATTTAACTTTGACCGCGGTGATGATTTCTATGAAATGGCAGAACCCGAAGACACAAAGGCGCCTTCCGCAGATGAGGAAGAAGAGGAAGAAGATGACCTCTTTGGTGACTTTATGAAGAGTCTTGGTGTAGATGATGAATCCGAAGAAGAATTTTCTCAGGATTTAGACGACATTCAGGATGCAACAGAAGATGAAATGATAGAACTTGATATTGCAGATATGGACATTGATTTTGAAGATGAGCTTGACGATATCGACAGCAGTATTGATGATTTTGGCAGTGACCAGTAAAAGAAAGGAGATTAGCTATGTCAGAAACAATGATTGAAGAAAAGGGCTTTAGCGCCATCAAAATCGGTTTGGCTTCTCCGGAAAAAATCAGAGAGTGGTCACACGGCGAAGTAAAGAAGCCGGAAACCATAAACTACAGAACTTTAAAACCCGAAAGAGACGGTCTTTTCTGCGAAAGGATTTTTGGACCTACTAAAGACTGGGAATGTTTTTGCGGTAAGTACAAGAGAATTCGTTACAAGGGTATTGTCTGCGACAAGTGTGGAGTTGAGGTTACTCGTGCCAAGGTAAGAAGGGAACGCATGGGTCACATTGAGCTTGCGGCTCCTGTATCTCACATCTGGTACTTCAAAGGTATCCCCAGCCGCATGGGTCTTATATTGGATATCAGTCCCAGAATACTTGAAAAGGTGTTGTATTTTGCGTCATATATTGTAATTGACCCAGGTAAGACAAATCTGGAAGAAAAACAAATCCTTTCAGAAAGCGAATACAAAGAAGCTGTAGAAAAGTACGGCAAAGAAGGCTTTACTGCATCAATCGGTGCGGAAGCAATTAAGGAACTTCTTAAGGCTATAGACCTTGAAACACTCTCTGAGCAACTCAAAGAAGAATTAGAGGATTCTCAGGGACAAAAGAAGGTAAGAATTGCAAAAAGACTGGAAGTTGTCGAATCTTTCAGGCTTTCCGGAAACCGTCCCGAATGGATGATTATGGATGTAATTCCTGTAATTCCTCCTGAGATTCGTCCTATGGTTCAGCTTGACGGCGGAAGATTTGCTACTTCCGACTTAAATGACCTTTACAGAAGGGTTATAAACAGAAACAACAGACTCAAAAGACTTTTAGAACTTGAAGCCCCCGACATTATCGTTCGTAACGAAAAGAGAATGCTTCAGGAGGCTGTAGACGCTCTCATAGATAACGGCAGACGCGGCAGACCCGTTACAGGTCCCGGAAACAGACCTCTTAAGTCACTTTCCGATATGCTCAAAGGTAAGCAGGGACGCTTCCGTCAAAACCTTCTTGGTAAGCGTGTTGACTATTCCGGCCGTTCAGTTATCGTTGTAGGCCCCGAACTCAAGATTTATCAGTGCGGTTTGCCCAAGGAAATGGCACTTGAGCTCTTTAAGCCTTTCGTAATGAAGAAGCTTGTATCAGACGGACTTTGCCACAACATAAAGAGTGCAAAGCGTATGGTAGAAAGAGTAAGACCGGAAGTTTGGGATATACTCGAAGATGTTATAAAAGAGCATCCTGTTCTTTTGAACCGTGCACCTACACTTCACTGACTTGGTATTCAAGCGTTTGAGCCAATCCTTGTGGAAGCAAGAGCATTAAAACTTCATCCGCTGGTATGTACAGCATTCAATGCCGACTTTGATGGTGACCAGATGGCGGTTCATGTTCCGCTTTCACCTGAGGCACAGGCAGAAGCAAGATTCCTTATGCTTTCTGCAAACAACTTGTTAAAGCCTCAGGATGGTAAACCTGTAACCGTTCCTACACAGGATATGGTTCTTGGAAGTTACTACCTTACCATAAACAAGCCTAAGGAAGTTAAGATTACCGATCCCGGCGATACAGGCTTTGAAGTTGGCGATATAGTTTGCTATTTGAGCAATCAGGAATTTAATAAAAACAATAAAAAAGCCATCACACGAGGAGATTCCTTAATAAAGATGAACAGAGAATTGGAAGAGGCGGGCAAGAAACCTGCACAGTTCACAGAAGAGGGATGCTTCGGCGGTGAAAAGGGCGAAGGCAAATACTTTAAGGATTTTGATGAAGTACTTATGGCATACAATTCTGGTGCCCTTGAGCTTCATGCACCTATAAAGGTATTTAACAAAAAGGTTGTAGACGGCGTTACCTATGAAGGCATTATTGATGCAACAGCAGGTAAAATCATATTCAATGAGCAGGTTCCCCAGGATATCGGTCTTGTTGATCGCTCAGACGGCAATTATTTGGAACTTGAAGTAGGTATGGAATTTATTGCCGATAAAAAAGGTCTTGGCAAAATCCTTGACAAGTGCATCAGAACTCACGGAACCACAGATTCCGTAACTGTTCTCGATGGCATCAAATCATTGGGTTACAAATTCTCTACAAAGGGTGCTCTTACAATCAGTGTATTCGATATGAAGATACCCGAGTCCAAATACGGCAGACTTGACGATGCTCAGGCTGCGGTAGATAAGGTTACAAAGCAGTATAAGAGAGGTCTTATTACAGAAGAGGAAAGATACAACAAAGTTATTTCCGTATGGAATGAAGCTGTTGATGATATTTCCGATGCACTTATGGAAAACCTCGACCAGTACAACCCCATATACATGATGGCTACATCCGGTGCCCGTGGTAGCAAGGATCAGATTAAACAGCTTTGCGGTATGCGTGGCCTTATGGCAGATACATCCGGTAATGCTATTGAAATCCCGATTAAAGCTAACTTCCGTGAAGGTCTTAATGTTTTGGAATATTACATTTCTACTCACGGTGCCCGTAAGGGTCTTACAGATACAGCACTTAGAACTGCTGACTCCGGTTACCTTACAAGAAGACTTGTTGATGTATCTCAGGATGTTATTATCCCCGAAGAAGATTGCGGTACAACCGAAGGTATAACTGTTAAGAAGATTGCCATAGGCGAAGAAGTAATAGAAAGCTTCAGAGACAGACTTGTCGGAAGAACAGCACTTGAAGATATCATCAATCCTGAAAACGGAGAAGTGATAGTTGCTGCCGGTGAGCTTATGGGTGAAGCCACTGCAGATAAGGTTGTGGCAGCAGGAGTTACCGAAGCTAAAATAAGAAGTATTCTTACTTGTGAAGCAAGTATTGGTATATGCTCCAAATGTTATGGTTCCAACCTTTCCTCAGGCGATATTGTTGATGCCGGCGAAGCAGTTGGTATCATAGCTGCTCAATCTATCGGTGAACCCGGTACACAGCTTACCATGAGAACATTCCATGCCGGCGGTGTTGCGGGTGACGATATAACACAGGGTCTTCCCAGAGTTGAAGAACTCTTCGAAGCAAGAAGACCCAAGGGTGTTGCTATTATTGCCGAAGAAGCAGGTACTGTTAAAATTGAGGAAACTCAAAAGAAACGCGAAGCAGTTATTACCACTCCGGACGGCGAAACTCACAGTTATCTCATTCCTTATGGTTCAAGACTCAAGGTTAATGATGGTGACACAGTAGAACTTGCCGAGGAACTTACCGAAGGCTCCATTTATCCTCAGGATTTACTCCGTGTAATGGGTAAAGGCGGCATAAAGGCTGTTACAGATTATCTTATTCAGGAAGTTCAGAGGGTTTACAGACTTCAGGGTATTGATATCAACGACAAGCATATAGAAGTTATCGTAAGACAGATGATAAGAAAGGTTAAGGTTACAGAACCCGGCGATACTGACCTTCTTATTGGTTCTCTTGTTGACAGAGCAGAGTTTGAGGCACAACGCAAAAAGGCTGTTGGCGAGGGTGGCGTTGAACCCGAGTGCGAGGATGTACTTTTGGGTATTACAAAGACAGCACTTGCTACAGACTCCTTCCTTTCTGCAGCTTCTTTCCAGGAAACAACGAGAGTTCTTACAGATGCAGCAATAAAGGGTAAGAAGGATCCTCTTATAGGACTTAAGGAAAATGTTATTATAGGTAAGCTAATTCCTGCAGGTACGGGTCTTCCAGTATATCAGGATGTAGAAATTGTTACACCTATTATATGATGTTTTATAAGTTTTCTTACAATTATTAAAAACAAGAGCTCACTATCTTAAAGGATGGTGAGCTTTTTGTGTACATATGAAATACACACGGCGCTTTAGATAACTTGTATATGTTAACATTTTTACTTGATTTTTTTATAAAAACATTGTAAAATATAACCACAACAATTTTGTATGAAACAAATTTATTATGGGAGTGATACGATGAAAATGAAAAAAGTAACAGCAATGGTAGTTATGGCACTATCTTTAGTTGTTTTAATGACATTTGCAGTTCTGGCAGATAGTACTGTGTTCGAAAGTATCCAACCGGAAATTTTTGGAATTTCTTCACATGGTACTATAATTGAGGCAGAAGAATTTACCTATGCCAAGGGTATGGTTCTTACAGATGACCCCGAAACATCCGAAGGTAAAGCTCTTAAGGTAGTCATGCCCGAACATTCTGTTCCTTTAACCGCACCGGACGATTCTGCCCCGGGAATTTTGGAATATGAGTTTATTGCAACGGAAGATTGCGATATGTGTCTTTGGGCGCGTGTATATGCACCTGATGATTCTTCGGACTCCTGTTATACTTCAGTTGATGGAGTTATAAGCTATAAGGAAATATCATTTCCGGATTATAACAAATGGACATGGGTTAAGATTATTGATGACTTCAGGGCTAACAGAGGTCAGACCTATAAAGTAAAGGTTCACTTTAAAGAAAAAGAGGTAATTTTTGACCAGTTTATACTTACCGGAATACCGGGTTATTCACTGGAAGGCGATGAAATTGTCACCATAGGACCCGACAATCTCACATGGTTCCATTTGGAAAGCTTTGACTACACTTATACCACATATGCAGAGCCTTTGTATAACCCCCCGGCAGGTGAACATCCAAGACTCTATTTTAGAGAACAGGATATTCCCCACCTTATTGAAATACTCAATCATCCCGCAAATGCTTCACTCAAGGCAACCTTTGACAACTATGTTGCGGTAAAAAACTTTGATGTTGGCACCTCAATGGATTGGAATAAGATGTCTGTGATAGAAGCTAAGGCTTATTATTATGCTCTTTATGGTGACGAAAAGGTTGGCAGAGAAGCTATAGATTTATCGTTAAAAACTATGGAGGTGTGGCCTTTCCTACCCATTTTGATGGATCACACAAGACAAAACGGTTACCTTATAGCTATTTGGTCTGAGGTTTATGACTGGTGCTACGACCTTCTTACTGAGGAAGAAAAAGAAATTTTTATCAGGCGTTGTATTAAGTCTGCAAGTGTTATGGAAATGAACTGGCCGCCTGAAAAGCAGAAATATATTAACAGTCACGAAGCTGAGGCGCAGCTCTTAAGGGATTTTCTAAGCTTTGCTGTTGCAACCTATGACGAAAGACCTGATATATGGAGAGCTGTAGGAGGAAGATTTTATAATGAGTTTGTTCCTGTAAGGCGTTTCTTCCATCAGGGCAAAATAAATCTTCAGGGAGGTAACTATGGTATCTATCGTAATTCATGGGACCTCACTGCATATAAGATTATAACCGGTATGGGACTTTCGGAGCCTTATCCCGGTGAAAATGTTGCAGCTGTAGATATCAGCCGTGTAGTATACTTAAGAAGACCCGATGGTAACATCACATTAGATGGCGATATGTACTTTACAGATGCTATGAAATATGAGCATCCAAGCCAGCCAAGTTTGATTTTAGGTGCATCCATTGGCAATAACCCTTATCTTAAGGATGAGCTTGTAAGGGCGTCTTATAAAGCAAATAAAAATGGTGTTTATATAGAAACAGGAGCAATTGACGAAATTACATTTGTCACTCATCTCATATTTATAGACCCCACTCTTGAAAGAAAGTCTATTGCAAACCTTCCTCTTTCGGATTACTATCCGAGTCCCGCAGGCATCATGGCAGCAAGAACAGGCTGGGGAGACGGTGTTCAGTCCAATGCAGTTGTTGCTGAAATGAAGATAGGCGAGTTCTTTGGTGCAGGACATCAGATGCCTGCAGCAGGACACTTCTCCATTTACTACAAAGGTCCTCTTACCAATCAGGGCGGTTACTATGATATTTTCGGTTCACCTGCATTTGTTCACTATAATCACCAGACTGTAGCGAGCAACTGTATTTTGGTTTACGATCCGGATGAACCCATTACAAACTTTATGTGGGGTGAAAATGCCGGAGGTCAGATATCCAGCCGCATACCCGATCCGCTTCCTACATCATATTATGATGACTGGACTTATTATGAAGATGCTCACAGAGCAGATGTGGAAGGATATGAAATAGATCCTGCAAATCCCATAACTCCAGATTATACATATTTAAAAGGCGATATCACCAAGGCATACAGCGATAAGATTACAGACTACCACCGCTCAATGATGTTCTTGAATCTTAAGGACGATACAATCCCTGCTGCAATGGTAGTATTTGATAAATTATCTGTTAAAAACCCTGAATTTAAGAAAACATGGGTATTACACGGACAGTCCGACCCCACAATATCAGGCGCAAGAACAGAGTGGCTTTCAAGTCCGTTTATAAACTCTATAGGTGAAAGATTTACCGGTAAGATGGTACATGACATTGTTCTTCCCGATTACAAAAAGCTTACAAAGACAGTTGTTGGCGGGGAAGAAGAAGGTTGGAACATCGTAAACGGTGTCAATGTTCCCGGAAATACTGCAAACACCAAGATGAGCGAGGAGAACACATATAGACTTGAACTTTCACCCACAGAAAACAACGAAACTGAACTTTTCTTAAATGTAATTCAGGTTACAGACGAAACCAACAAGGCATATCATGCTATAGAAAAGGTAGAGAGTGACAAGTTTGTTGGTGTTAAGATTTCCGACAGAGTCGTACTATTTTCCAAGGATGCCAAGAGAGTAACAGATAAGTTCGATGTTAATATCAATGGCACAGGAGATGTAAAATATACTATTTGTGATGTTGATAGTGGTGTATGGAAGGTTACAAACGGAGACAAAACATTTGATGTTATTGTAACAGAAGATGGTGGCGTACTTGCATTTAATGGTGTATTGGGAAGTGTAAATGCCGAGTTTGTTTCAAAAGACATCCCCGAAACAGAATCTGTGCCCGTAGTTCTCGAAGACAAGCAAACATACTATGTAAAGGTTAATAACAATCTGGCATATATGCCCGTTGAAACAGATTTTGTAAACGGAAAGCTCATGGTTCCAATTAAATATATTGCGGTTAAGATGAAGCTTGAAGAAGAAAATGGTGTATATACAGACAAAGCTCAAAAAATAGCCATAGAATTAAGACCGAATACTTCGTATATGGTTGTAAATGGGGAAAAGGTACCGCTTTGTAATTCCACATATATCAAAGACGGATATCTTATGGTTGAAATCAGAACTTTTGCCGAAGCATTAAATTACATTGTTCACTGGGATGACTGGTCAAAGACAGTATACCTTGTGCCCGATCTCAAAATTGTTAAGCAAACCGAAGAAGGCTATGCAGAAATAATTAATGTAACAGGCAATGACGGTGTTGTAGATACAGAGAACTTGAACTCCACAATGGTTGCAGACGGAAGCCTTGAAACTCAATGGGCGGCAAGTGCTGCAGACGGTCCTGTAGGTTTTGTTTTGGAACTTGATGAAGAAACATCACTTGAAAATATAGAAATTGTGTTTAACCCCAATTCCTCCAGAACACCATATTTTGAAGTGTATACCTCACTTGACGGAGTTGAATACGAGCTTATTTATGATGGTGCAGGAAGTCCTGCTGCAAATGGCTTTAATTGGGAAGTATTTACATTTGATTCCGGCAAGGAAATAAATGCAAAATATGTTAAGTACCTTGCTAAAGGTTCAAATGTCAGCAAGTGGAATGGTGTTAAGGAAATAAGATTTAAAGAAGCAGACCCTTTAACCAAAGGTCAAAACAACAGTAAGTGATGATTTTTAAAAGGCGGTAGCATTTATGCAACCGCCTTTTCGTTATAATGTGTTTGGAAATAAATACGGTTGCAAACTTAACATTACCGTTTCTAAAACAAAAATGAATATTTTTTTGAAAAACAGGAAAAATAATTTCAAAATAGCAACTTCAAGTTGCAGAAAAAGCATATTATATTTGGTAGAATTTATGATATTTTTTTGATAATATTGTAAATATATATGTATAATGGCAGCACTGAATTTAATTTTACATAATGTTTGTGCCCATGGTATGATAACTTGTGCTTGCGAAAGGAGTATTTTGATGACATTAGGCGAAAAACTTGCATATCTTAGAATGACTCAAAAAATTTCTCAGGAGCAGCTTGCAGAGAAAATATTTGTATCGAGACAATCTGTATCAAAGTGGGAGATGGATCAAGCGTCCCCTCAAATAGACAAAATTCTTCAGATTTGCGATATATTTAACATATCGGCAGACGCTTTAATACGAGATGATGTTTCAATATGTACAAATGAAGTCTGTGAAGTACATCAAAATAAATATTTTGGAACAGACGGATTCCGCGGTGAAGCAAATGCTGACCTTACCTCCATACAGGCTTACAAAGTAGGCAGATTTCTCGGGTGGTATTATTCATCATATCTTTCGGGCTGCGAAAAGGCAAATTACCGTCCTCGAATTGTAATAGGAAAAGATACAAGGCGTTCCAGCTATATGATAGAGTATTCTCTTGCTGCAGGCATTACTGCTTCGGGAACAGATGCATATATGCTCCATGTTACAACAACACCAAGTGTATCATATGTTACACGGCAAGACGAATTTGACTGCGGAATTATGATTACCGCTTCACACAATCCTTTTTATGACAACGGTATAAAGATAATCAACCGCCATGGCGAAAAACTCGATGATGAAACCACAAAGCTTATCGAATATTATATTGACGGCGATATGAGTGCTTTGGGAATATCGGGCGATGACATTCCCTGGGCAAAGCGCGAAAAAATAGGCCGTATAGTAGACTATGTTTCTGGAAGAAATCGTTATGTGGGATATCTCATTTCATTGGCATCAAATTCCTATAAAAATCTAAAAATAGGCATAGACTGCGCAAACGGTGCTTCATGGATGATTGCCAAATCTGTATTTGGAGCCCTTGGTGCACAAACCCATATAATAGGTGCTGAGCCTGACGGAACCAATGTGAATTATGAATGCGGCTCTACCCATATAGAAAAATTGCGCGCTCTTGTGAAGGAAAAGCATTTGGACATCGGCTTTGCTTTTGACGGAGATGCAGACCGCTGTATTGCAGTGGATGAAAACGGAAATGTGGCAGATGGCGATGCAATGATGTATATTCTTGCCAAAAGGCTTAAGGCAAGAGGCATGCTAAATGACAACACTGTAGTTGCAACAGTTATGTCAAACAGCGGATTTGTATCCAGCCTTGAAAACGAAGGATTTAATTGTGTTCAAACTGCTGTGGGAGACAGATTTGTGTACGAGTGTATGCAACAAAACGGATATTCTCTGGGTGGAGAGCAGTCCGGTCATATTATAATAAAAAAATATGCCACAACGGGAGACGGACTCCTCACAGCAATAATGATAGCCGAGGAAATCTGCGATACAAAACAAAAACTCTCCGAACTCACTAAACCCGTAATGCTCTATCCGCAGTATATGCAAAATATCCGTGTAAAAAGCAAGGAAGCAGCACTTAGCGATGAGGCTGTTTTAAAGGAAAAGAATGAAGTTGAAAAATTGATTGCAGGAAACGGAAGGGTATTACTCAGAAAGAGCGGAACAGAACCTGTAGTTAGGGTTATGGTGGAAAGCAAAACAGAAGAACTTTGCAAGGAATATGCAGCAAGGATTGCTTCTGTCCTTAAGGAAAGGGGTCACAGTATTGACTAAACTTGTAAAAACAAGGGATTTATATGAGTGTAAAACGCCGTATCTGTTGAAGCTTTTTGAAGAAAGTGAGTATCCGTGGGATATGCTCCCAAGACTAAAAGAGTATATAGAAGAGCTTATAGACAGGGGTATTGATGGTTTCGAAAAGCTTAGCGATGGAGTTCTTGTTGGAAAAAATGTAAAAATATATCCAACGGCTACATTAGAACCTCCTGCAATTTTAGGCGAAGGAACACAGGTGCGTCCCGGAGCTTTTATAAGAGGAGCGGTTATTACCGGTGACAATTGTGTTCTGGGCAATTCCTCGGAGTTTAAAAACTGTATACTTTTAGATGGTGTTCAAGTGCCGCATTATAACTATGTGGGAGATTCTGTTCTTGGTAACAAAGCACATATGGGTGCGGGAACGGTATGCTCAAATTTGAAAACCGATGGCAAAGCTGTAGTTATACATGGTGACATTGAGTATGAAACAGGACTTCGCAAAATCGGCGGAATTCTTGCAGACGGTGCTGATGTAGGTTGTGGATGTGTATTAAATCCCGGTACGATTTTGGGGAAAAACACATCTGTATATCCTTTGAATTCTTTAAGAGGCGTTTTTCCGTCCGGCTGCATTGTAAAAAGTCAGGAAAATATAGTGGTAAGAAGAAATACAAAATAGAGTATGCTATAATAAAATTTGGTGAATAATAAAAGGGAATGTAATGTCGTTTACAAACCCTTTTATTTTTTTTGAAAAGGAGAAATTATGTGCGGAATTATTGGATTTACAGGAACGGAAAATGCCGTTCCAAAACTTATGCAGGGTTTAGAACAATTGGAATACAGGGGATATGACTCTGCAGGAATAGCTTTTTTTGAAGGTTCAAAACTCAAATTCATAAAAGAAGAGGGAAGAATATCAAATCTTCAAAAGAAAATAGATTCTTTAAATACTATCAATACAAATTGCGGTATAGGACATACCAGATGGGCAACTCACGGAGAACCGTCTGCCAAAAATGCCCATCCTCATGGCACCGAAAATGTGCTTATTGTTCATAATGGAATCATAGAAAATTATGATGAAATAAAAAAATTTTTGCGGGTAAACGGATACGAATTTCAGTCCGGCACTGATACAGAAGCGGCAGCAAAGCTCATTGATTTTTATTTTTTGCAAAGCAGAGACCCTGTGTCTGCCATAAGAAAATCACTTGATATCATAAAGGGTGCCTATGCTGTATGTGCCTTGTTTGATGGGTTTGAAAACAGAATATATGCTTTCAGGAAGGACAACCCATTGATTGTTGCACCCTCGGACAAAGGAAATTTTATTACATCGGACATATCATCGGTTCTTAGATATACAAATAAGTTTTATGAATTATCGGAGGGGGAAATTGCAGTGGCAGGAAAAGAGTGTGTAAATTTTATTTGCCGTGATGGAACACAATCGGACAAAAGTCTTTGTACTGCACACTGGGGTGCGGACAAAACGGAAAAGACCGGTTTTGAACATTTTATGTTAAAAGAAATATACGAAGAACCGGAATCGATATCAAGAACTGTCAGCTTTGCGCTATCCGAGGGAAAAATTTCTGTAGGCAACTTAAGTGATGAGCATATAAAGAAGATCCAAAGAATTCACATTGTGGGTTGCGGAACTGCATATCATGCGGGACTTATAGGAAAGGCAGTAACAGAAACTCTTGCAAGAGTGAGTGTAAATGTGTATTATGCTTCGGAGTTTAGACACATTAATCCTATTTTGGAAGAAAACGAATTGGTCATAGCCATATCGCAATCAGGGGAAACGGCAGATACACTAAGTGCGCTTCGTCTTGCCAAGCTAAAAGGTCTTCATACCCTGGCAATTGTAAACAATGAGGCATCTGCTCTCGCTCGCGAGGCACATAGTGTGTTTCATACTAAGGCGGGACCTGAAATATCTGTAGCAAGTACCAAAGCATATCATGTTCAGCTTAGTGCTTTGTATCTTATTGCACTTAAATTTTCGGCTATAAGAGGTACGCTTTCTGCCGATGAAACAAGTCGTCTTGCACATGTTCTTTTAAATGATGTTCCCGATAAAATTCGCGAAACACTCTCTCATAAGGCACGGCAACAGGGTATAGCAGACAAATATATGAATGAAAAAAATATGTTTTTCATAGGCAGAGGAATAGACAGGGCACAATGTCAGGAGGCGGCACTCAAGGTAAAGGAAATAACCTATATACATTGCGAAGCCTATCCTGCGGGAGAGTTAAAGCACGGTACTATATCTCTTATAGAAGACGGAACCTGTGTGGTAGGAGTAATAACAGGCACCGGAACCTACGAAAAGATGATAAATAATATCGAGGAGGTAAAGGCAAGAGGAGCAAGGGTCATTCTTTTTGTAACCGAAGGCCTGAACATTCCATCGGGCATAGCAAACGACATAGTGTATCTTCCTAAAACCGAGGAAATATTTATGCCTTTTATATGTGCTACAGCAACTCAGCTCATGGCATATTACATGTCCTTAAAATTGGGGCATGATGTGGACAAACCAAGAAATCTTGCAAAATCTGTAACTGTGGAGTAATTTGTATTGGAAACAAACAAAAAAGGCTTTCTTGCAAAAAAGAAAGCCTTTTTTGTATATTGGCATCACGCACAAAAATAACAAAAAAACTCTTGACAACTATATTTCATTGTTATATAATGTATGAGTATGATTATGAGAAAGTATGTAATTTCATAATTATGTAAATAATTTATACGATTTATAATTCTTTGGGAGGATTGTAATGATAGACGAGGTCCGAAGTAAGAAGGCCGTAGTTGGTATGCGCCGTTCAATAAGGCTTATTGAGGCGGGGCTTGCCAAAAAGGCCTTTATAGCAGGGGATGTAGAACCCAACATAACAAAACAGATTTTGGAAGCATGCAAAAAGCACGGAGTCCCCGTGGAACTTATAGCTACCAAATCCGAACTTGGAAAAGCCTGCAAAATAGATGTAGATGCATCTGTTGTAGTGCTTGAAAAATAGGTTATTAACGCTTTTGCGCTAATATATACAATTTATATACAGGAGGTGAATACATTTGCCAACATTTAACCAGTTAGTAAAAAAGGGCAGACAGACTGCTGTTAAGAAGTCTACTGCACCTGCACTTCAGGTTGGTTTCAACTCTTTAAAGAAGAAGGCTACCGATCAGAGTGCACCTCAGAAAAGAGGCGTATGTACAGCTGTTAAAACTATGACACCTAAAAAGCCTAACTCAGCTCTTCGTAAGATGGCCAGAGTAAGACTTACAAACGGCGTTGAAGTTTCTGCTTACATTCCCGGTATCGGTCACAACCTTCAGGAACATAGCGTTGTTCTCATAAGAGGAGGAAGAGTTAAGGACCTCCCTGGTGTCAGATACCACATTATCCGCGGTGCATTGGATGCTTCCGGTGTTGCTAACAGAAACCAGTCCAGATCCAAGTACGGTGCTAAATCCGGCAAATAACGGACAGGACAAACAATTAAGGTAAAAAAGTGCGTCAATACGCAGTTATATATATTTGTATTGAGCACAACAAGCTTACCTCAAAAAAGCTTGAGTACCTATGAAATCATTATATTATGAAGGAGGGAAGAACAGTGCCACGTAAAGGTTATATCGCAAAAAGAGAAGTATTGCCCGATCCTATGTACAACAATGTTGTTGTTACAAAGCTTATCAATAACATCATGTTAGACGGTAAGAAGGGTGTAGCTCAGAGTATTGTATACGGCGCTTTCGAAATTATTGCCGAAAAGACAGGTAAGGATGCATTGGAAGTTTTCACACAGGCTATGGAAAACATCATGCCCGTACTTGAAGTTAAGGCAAGAAGAGTCGGCGGTGCTACCTATCAGGTTCCGATTGAAGTAAGACCTGAAAGAAGACAGACTCTCGGATTAAGATGGCTCACAAAATACTCCCGTGAAAGAAACGAGAGAACCATGAAGGAAAGATTAGCAGGCGAAATCCTCGATGCTACAAACAACATGGGGGGAGCTGTTAAAAAGAAAGACGTTACACACAAGATGGCAGAAGCCAACAAGGCATTCTCGCATTATCGTTGGTAATCATATTACCGTATTTGTTTATAAGAAAGGAGGAAATACGTTAAAATGGCTAGACAATATTCACTGCAGAATACAAGAAACATCGGTATCATGGCGCATATTGATGCCGGTAAAACTACCACTACAGAAAGAATACTCTACTATACAGGTGTTAACCATAAAATTGGTGAAACACACGATGGTACAGCTACTATGGACTGGATGGCTCAGGAACAGGAGCGTGGTATTACAATTACCTCCGCTGCTACAACATGTTTCTGGAAACCCAATAACGGTCCTTACAAGGGCATTGGCCATAGAATTAACATAATAGACACACCCGGACACGTTGACTTTACAGTTGAAGTACAGCGTTCACTTCGTGTACTTGACGGTTCTGTAACCGTTATGTGTGCTAAAGGTGGTGTTGAACCTCAGTCCGAAACTGTTTGGAGACAGGCAGATGACTACATGGTTCCCAGAATGATTTATGTTAACAAGATGGACATCATGGGTGCAGACTTCTACAATGTTGAAAACATGGTTCATGAGCGTCTCCACGCTAACGGTGTTCCGATTCAGCTTCCTATAGGTGCAGAAGATACTTTTAAAGGTATCATAGACCTTATGACAATGAAGGCTGAAGTTTACTATGATGAAAAGGGTGAGCAGTACGGTGAGGAAGAAATTCCCGCAGATATGCTCGAAAAAGCAGAAGAATACAGAGCTAAGATGGTTGAAGCAATTGCAGAAACAGACGATGAGCTCATGGAGAAATTCTTTGAAGACCCCGATTCTATCACTGTAGATGAACTTAAGAAGGCACTTAGAAAGGCTACAATAGCAAACCAGATTGTTCCTATGCTTTGCGGTACTTCTTACAGAAATAAGGGTGTACAGCTTCTTCTCGATGCTATTATTGAGTATATGCCTGCACCTACAGATGTTGCAAACATCAAGGGTGTAGTTCCCGGTACAGAAGAAGAACAGGAAAGACCTTCCTCCGATGAAGAGCCTTTTGCAGCTTTAGCATTTAAGATTGCAACAGACCCGTTCGTTGGTAAGCTTTGCTTCTTCAGAGTATATTCCGGTACTGTTGAAGCGGGTTCCTATGTTCTCAATGCTTGTAAGAACAACAAGGAAAGACTTGGAAGAATACTCCAGATGCATGCTAACTCCAGAGAAGATATTGAAAAGGTATATTCCGGAGACATAGCTGCTGCAGTTGGTCTTAAAAACACCACAACTGGTGATACCCTCTGTGACGAAAAGCATCCTATTATTCTTGAATCCATGGAATTCCCCGAGCCTGTTATCAGGGTTGCTATTGAACCCAAGACAAAAGCAGGTCAGGAAAAGATGGGTATAGCTCTTGCAAAACTTGCAGAAGAAGACCCCACATTCAAGACATACACAGACGAAGAAACCGGTCAGACAATTATCGCAGGTATGGGCGAACTCCACCTCGAAATTATCGTAGACAGACTTCTTAGAGAATTCAAGGTTGAAGCCAATGTTGGTAAACCTCAGGTTTCCTACAGAGAAGCTATAAGGAAGTCTGTTAATGTTGACCACAAGTATGCTCGTCAGTCCGGAGGTAAGGGTCAGTATGGTCATGTTAAGATGACTATGGAACCCCTTGAAGAAGGTAAGGGTTATGAATTTGTCAACGCTATTGTCGGCGGTGCTATTCCCAAGGAATACATCCCCGCTGTTGATGCCGGTGTTCAGGGTGGTATGCAAAATGGTATCCTTGCAGGCTACAATGTCGTTGATGTAAAGGTTACTCTCACTGATGGTTCTTATCACGAAGTCGACTCTTCTGAAATGGCATTTAAGATTGCCGCTTCTATGGCGTTCAAAGACGGTATGAAGAAGGCAGATCCGGTTATTAAAGAACCCATCATGCTTGTTAATGTTATTGTTCCCGATGACTACCTCGGTTTCGTAATCGGTGACTTAAGCTCAAGACGTGGTCTTGTTAAGTCTCAGGAAGTAAGATCCGGTGGTGTTACTCAGGTAACAGCTGATGTTCCGCTTTCCGAAATGTTCGGTTATGCTACAGACCTAAGATCCGGTACACAGGGTCGCGGTCAGTACACAATGGAACCTTCACACTACAGCGAAGTTCCCAAGAATGTACAGGAAACAATCATCAGTGCAAGAGCAAAAGCAGAATAATATATCAATTTGCTCTTGATTTTTATTTTATTTAATTGTAAAATATAATTAATAATAATTTATATTTATTTTAAGGAGGAAATACTAATGGCTAAGGCTAAATTCGAAAGAACCAAACCGCACGTTAATATCGGTACCGTTGGTCACGTTGACCACGGTAAGACCACTCTTACTGCTGCTATAACAAAGGTACTTGCTATGCAGGGTAAGGCTCAGTTCAACGACTATGGTGAAATTGATAAGGCTCCCGAAGAAAGAGAAAGAGGTATTACAATTTCTACTGCACACGTTGAGTATGAAACAGACGCAAGACACTATGCACACGTTGACTGCCCCGGACACGCTGACTATGTTAAGAACATGATCACTGGTGCTGCTCAGATGGACGGTGCTATCCTCGTTGTATCTTCTGCTGACGGTCCCATGCCTCAGACAAGAGAACACATCCTTCTCGCTAGACAGGTTGGTGTTCCCTACATCGTTGTATTTATGAACAAGGTTGACCAGGTTGACGATGAAGAGCTTCTCGAACTCGTTGAAATGGAAATCAGAGACCTTCTTTCTGAATACGAATTCCCCGGTGATGATATTCCGATCGTTAAGGGTTCTGCTCTCGGCGTTCTCGAATCCGCTTCCACCGATCCTTCTGCACCCGAATATGCTTGCATCAACGAGCTTATGGCTGCAGTAGACAGCTACATCCCCACACCTGACAGAATGGCTGACAAGCCCTTCCTTATGCCTGTAGAAGATGTATTCTCTATCACAGGCCGTGGTACTGTTGCTACTGGTAGAGTAGAAAGAGGTATCGCTCATGTTGGTGATGAAGTTGAAATCGTTGGTCTTACAGACGAATCCAGAAAAGTTGTTATCACAGGTCTTGAAATGTTCAGAAAAATGCTTGACGAAGCTCAGGCTGGTGATAACGTTGGTGCACTCTTAAGAGGTGTTCAGAGAAACGAAATCGAAAGAGGACAGGTTCTCGCTAAGATTGGTTCTATCAATCCTCACACACACTTCAAGGGCGAAGTTTACGTTCTTACCAAAGATGAAGGTGGTAGACATACACCTTTCTTCAACAACTACAGACCTCAGTTCTTCTTTAGAACAACTGACGTTACAGGCGTAATTAAGCTTCCCGAAGGCACAGAAATGTGCATGCCCGGCGATAATGTAACAATGGAAGTTGAACTTATCACTCCTATCGCTATCGAAGAAGGATTAAGATTCGCTATCCGTGAAGGCGGCAGAACCGTTGGTTCCGGTGTTGTATCCTCTATCATTAAATAATTAAAACTTAATGATATAATCCCCGCATAGTATTTATGCGGGGATTTTTTGTAGTGAAATTAAAATAAGTAATATGGTATATGAAGCAGTTGTACTAAGTTACAGCGCTTTTTTATTGCAAAGTGTGTCAATTAAATTCATAAAATACAAAAAATATATAAAATTTTGCAAATTTCTCTTGAAATCCTACTAATCCTATGGTATTATTATGATATAGAAATCATATGTACTTTATATATAAGGGGTTATTGTATGAAGATTTCCACCAGAGGCAGATATGCCATAAGAATGCTTGTGGATATTGCTGAAAACCAAGACAAAGGATATGTTTCCATAAAGGATATTTCTGAAAGACAGGACATATCTAAAAAGTATCTTGAACAAATAGTTTCTCTGCTAAATTCTGCAGGTTTTCTAAATGTCGGCAGAGGCTTTCAGGGAGGATACAAGCTTTCTAAAGAGCCAAGCGCATATTCTGTGGCAGATATATTAAGAGTAACTGAAGGAAAGCTTGCACCTGTTTCTTGTCTTGAGGGGGATTTCAACATATGCGATAGGGCAAGAAATTGCGACACTCTGTTTATATGGCAGGGACTTATGGAGGTTGTGGAAAACTACCTTGAAAGAATAACCTTAAGAGACATCCTCTTACGCAAAAAGAAAAAGAAAGAGGACTATGTTTTGCTTTAATAATGATTTTCATTTGACAAATGTTGCGATTTGTTAAAAAAACACCTGTCAGGAGCTTATTTGCTCTTTTACAGGTGTTTTTTTAACAAGTGCCTGTTTTAAACACAGTTATAAAAATATGTATGTTTTACAAAAATTTCGGTTGACATATTTATAAATATATTATAAAATATATATTGGATTATGTTGGGGTGGAATTGTTCCGGTTTTACGACTTTTTCATTGGAATAATTCTACTTGGACAAGTCTGTAATGTTCAAGGTTTTCAAATTATGCAATAAAAAATACTGAGAAAAGGAGGTTAAATGGTTCTTTATGATAACAACAATTATATCCGCATCTGTTGCATTGGTCTTAGGCCTTGCCGTAGGATTTATATGCAGAAGAATAATTGCGGAAAGCAAAATAGGCGGAGCTGAAGAAAAAGCCAGACAAATTATAGAAGAAGGCAAAAAATCAGCAGAAACCAAAAAGAAAGAAGCTTTACTTGAAGCTAAAGATGAAATTCACAAGAGCAGAACAGAGTTTGAAAGAGAAATTAAGGACAGGCGTTCTGAAATGAATCGTCAGGAAAGACGAGTTCAGCAAAAGGAAGAATCCCTTGATAAAAAGGCAGATTCTTTAGAAAAGAAGGATGAGCTACTTAACAAAAAGCTCAAAGAAGTAGATGTACTTAAGGAAGAAACATTAAAGGTTAAGAATGCACAGCTCGAAATTCTGGAAAGAATATCCGGTCTTTCGGTTGAGGAAGCTAAGTCTTACCTTCTTAAGAACATAGAGTCTGAAGTCAGACATGAAGCCGCTATAATGATTAAGGACATCGAGTCGCAGGCAAAAGAAGAAGCCGATAAAAAGGCTCGTTCAATTATAAGCACAGCAATTCAAAAATGTGCTGCAGACCATGTGGCAGAGTCTACAGTGTCTGTTGTTGCACTTCCCAACGATGAAATGAAGGGAAGAATTATAGGAAGAGAAGGACGAAACATTCGTGCTTTGGAAACCGCAACGGGAATTGACCTCATTATTGACGATACCCCCGAAGCTGTTGTTCTTTCCGGTTTTGACCCTGTAAGAAGAGAAATCGCAAGAATGACACTTGAAAAGCTTATTGTAGACGGCAGAATACATCCTGCCAGAATAGAAGAAACTGTAGAAAAATCCAGAAAAGAAATTGATGCCATTATTAAGCAGGAGGGTGAACAGGCCACTTTTGATACAGGTGTTCATGGCTTGCATCCTGAACTTATTAAACTTCTTGGCAGAATGAAGTACCGTACAAGCTATGGTCAAAATGTACTTAAGCACTCCACAGAGGTTGCAAATCTTGCAGGAATTATGGCAGGTGAGCTGGGTGTGGATGTTAAGACTGCCAAAAGGGCAGGACTTCTTCACGATATAGGTAAGTCTGTTGACCATGAAATCGAAGGTTCGCACATAGACATAGGCGTAGATATCGCCAAGAAATATAACGAATCACCCGAGGTTATTCATGCCATACAGGCACACCACGGTGATGTGGAAGCTACTAGAGTTATTGGGTGTATTGTGCGGGCTTGGGATGCTATAAGTGCTGCAAGAGCGGGTGCAAGAAGAGAAAACCTTGAAACTTACATTAAGAGACTCGAAAAGCTTGAAGAAATCGCAGATTCCTTCAACGGAGTTGAAAAATCATTTGCTATTCAGGCGGGCAGAGAAATCAGAATTATGGTTAAGCCCGATGCTGTTAAAGATGAAGAAACAGTATTGCTTGCACGCGATATTGTTAAGAAAATAGAGAGTGAGCTTGAGTATCCCGGACAGATTAAGGTAAATGTAATCAGGGAAACCCGCTCGGTTGACTACGCAAAGTAATGTTTGTTAAGTGATATAATAAGCGGTGGAGCCGATTTGCTGCACCGCTTGTTTTATCATAATTTGGGAGAGATATGATGAATATTCTGTTGATTGGAGACATATTCGGCGAATGTGGTATGAGCTATATCCAAAGAGAACTAAAGTATATAGCAGAAAGAGAAAATGCAGACGTAATTATTGCCAACGGCGAAAATGCATCAGCGGGCAACGGTCTTTCGTATACAGACTACGATGCCTTGATTGATGCCGGCGTAGATGTTATTACAATGGGCAATCACACATTTGGCAGAAAAGATATATTTAAAATTTTTGAAAAAGAAACTTCGGTCATACGACCCATAAATTATCCCGAGGGAACAGCGGGTAAGGGAAGTGTGATTATAAATAGAAACGGCAAAAAAATAGCAGTAATAAATGCACTGGGCAGAGTAAATGTGTTAAATGTGGACTGTCCTTTCAAAGGTGTAGAGAAAGAAATTAAAAATCTAAGTGGTAAGGCAGATATTATACTTGTGGATTTTCACGCAGATGCCACAAGCGAAAAAAAGGCAATGGGTTACTTTCTTGATGGTAAGGTTACCTGTGTTTTCGGAACACATACACATGTGCAAACAGCAGATGAGCGTATTCTTCCGAAGGGCACAGCATATATTACAGACCTTGGTATGACAGGTGCCAAAGAAAGTGTACTTGGCATAAAACAAGACATAATAATAGAGAGATTTATGACCGCTATGCCCCATAAATTTGAACTTGCCGACAGTAAGGCAATTCTTTGCGGAGCTTTGCTAACTGTTGATGATGCCACCTTAAAAGCGGTATCAATAAAGCGCATATTGGAAAGTGAGTAAATTTATGAATGGATTTACAAGAAATTTTAAAAATTTAATGTTACTTGCAATCCTCGGTTTTGTTATCATATTTTCGTCATGTACGGGTAATAAAAATGGCAATATGAACCCCGAAGCAGCAAACATGGCTAAAGAGGGAGGAGTACTAAATCTAGCCGCATATTCTCCCGATACATTAAATCCTCTGTGCACACAGTATTCGTGCATAAGAGATTATTTGTATCTGGTATACGAGGGACTTTTTGTGGTAAATGAAGATTTAAGCACAAAGGGAGTTCTTGCCAAAGATTACAAGGCAAGCAAACAAAACACAGTGTTTACAATCAACCTAAAAAAAGGTGTCAAATTCCATGACGGAACTTCATTTACATCGGATGATGTAATAGATACCCTAAATTATATTTCTTCATACGACACGCGATATGGAGATGTGTTGGAAAATGTGCAAAGCTATAGTGCAGACACAGACTATAGTGTGAAAATCACATTAAAATCTCCTCAGGCAAACTTTCCGGCAAATCTTGATTTTCCGATTTTGTCTTCAGGACTTGATTCTGAGGATTTTACACTTCCCAATACTACCTACAAAATCAATGGCACCGGAAGATATAAATACAAAAAAACAAATAACTATGTGAGTATGATTTTTGAAAAAAATACAAAGTGGCATTCGAATGCAAAGGTTTATATACCGGAGGTTTGCATTCGCTTTGTAAATGATAACAACGCCATTGCTTATGCATTTGACTCGGGCGAAACCGATATGGTTACAACCGAAAGCGGAAGATGGGGAGAATTTTCCTATACAGTTAAGCACAAAGCCTATGAAATCACAACAACAAAATATGTTTTTGTTGGTTTCAACACTCAAAATTCTGTGTTTTCCGATGCGGAGTTAAGAAGAAATGTAGCATCTCTTGTTGACAAAAAAACTGTTATAAGCTCTGTGATGTTTTCGCATGCGTCTGTGGCGGATACTCCAATATCATCCAAAGCGTTCTTTTACCGCAATGACGGTGAGGGCGGAGAAAAATCCAAAAATGACAATATAACAGATAAAAAGCTTTCCACATATATTCTGTACAACGAAGAGAGCAGGCGAAAAGAGGAAGTAGCCCGTTATCTTAAGGGTGTTCTGGAAGATGCAGGAGTTAAGGTGGAGCTTACCAAGGTAGATTTTGAAACCTATATTGAAAAGATTAAATCCGGCGATTATCAAATATATGTCGGCGAGGTAGATATGAAGCGGGACAATAATTTAAGGTTCATGTTTAAAACATCACCCGCTGTCTCTGTGCCGGGCGGTGTTGATGTTGTTGTTCCCATAGAAGATGATGCTTTTGATTCTTATGAGCAAAGCGATTTCGATGATTCGTATATAAGTTCAAATGTTATCATAAGCAATTACACAAGCCCAAATCTTGATGATATCATAGATAATATCAACTCTTCAAAGGATGACGAAACTCTTAAGGTGGCTTATAATAATCTTAGAATTTTCTTTTTGGAAAATGCTCCTCAGATACCATTATTCCATGTAAATGACGCACTTTTAGTATCTACGAGAATAAAAGGCACCATAAAACCAAACCTTACAAATTTCTATGCGGATTTGGGAGAGATATATATAAAGGCAAAAAAATAAAGACATATAAAAAATGCTCATTGCCAATTATGGCAATGAGCATTTTTTGTTTTTGCTAAAACAAACTGGTTTGCTCGCTTTCGGTATTATCTTCGTTTTTAAGATAATATCCCGCGGCAGGAATATTCTTTGCTCTGTAGTAGTCAGGGTTGGAAAGCGTTGTTTCCGAGAGCAAAAGAGCTTTGGAAAGTACGCTCTTTTTCTTAAGGTTCATCACTATAACACCCTGAGTATCGCGTGTGGCTTTTTCTTGCAGGAGGGCAGTGTTAAATATCACTACCTTGTCAAGATTGGTATACAACGCCACATCTGTGTCTTCACTAAGATATTTTACAGCTACAAGAGGGAACTTTTTACAATATGCATTTATAAGCTTCTTTCTGTTTGTCTTTGTTTCATAGCTGTTAAAGGGTATCTTTGCACCTCTGCCGTTTTCAAAAATATATAGAAGATGTCCTTTGTAGTCGTTTGTGGGTATTGCATATACAATTTTTTCGCCCGGCTCCATTTCCAAAAGGTTTGGCAGGAAGTGTCCCCAGTCGCTTGCTTTGCAGTCGGGTATGTCATACAGCTTAATCTTATAAGCATTTTGCTTGTCGCTTATAAGCACAAGGTCGCATATGTTTGTTGAATCCCATTCGCACACCATATGTGCATCGTCTTTCATCTTTTGTGCACCGCTTGAACGCAGGGATACATGAGATATCTTCTTTAAGTAGTTATCCGATGTAAGGAATACTCTTAGGTTGTAGTTGTCAATGTTTTCAGTTTCCTTGAATTCCTCTACCTCATCTTCGCGCACAATGGCAGTTCTTCTGTCCGTACCGTATTTTTTGCTTATTTCCTTAAGTTCGGCAATTATTATTTTCTTAACTTCTTTGGGGTCTTTTATTATCTTGTCAAGCCTGTCAAGTTCTTCCACAAGGTCATCTATGTCACTAAGCCTGTTTAAAATATACTCTTTGTTGAGATGACGCAGTTTAATGTCTGCCACATATTCTGCCTGAATTTCGTCAATATCAAAGCCGTTTATAAGATTTGGCACAACATCTTCATCCTTTTCGGTGTTGCGGATTATTGCTATTGCCTTGTCTATATCAAGCAGTATTTTTTTGAGCCCTTCCAAAAGGTGAAGCTTGTGAGTAAGCTTGTTTATGTCAAACTTTGTTTTGCGTACAACGCAGTTCATACGAAACGCTGTCCATTTTTCGAGTATTTCTCTTACTCCCATTACCTTTGGCACATTTCCGTCAAGTATGTTAAAGTTACAGCTAAAGCTGTCTTCAAGAGTTGTCATCTTAAAGAGCTTTTGCATAAGTGACTGGGCATCTGTACTTTTCTTTACATCAAGAGTAATCTTTAAACCTTTAAGGTCAGTTTCGTCTCTTAAATCGTTTATCTCGCGCAGTTTGCCGGTTTTTATAAGGTCTACAATTTTGTCGATAACAGCCTCTGCAGTAGTGGTGTATGGTATTTCGTATATTTCAATATATCCGTTCTTTTTGTCATAACGCCACTTGCTTCGTACCTTAAAGCTTCCTCTGCCGCTTTCGTATATGGCAGAAAGATTATCTTTATTGTATATAAGCTCACCGCCTGTGGTAAAGTCGGGAGCAACGAGTGTTTCTGTAAGGTCGCAATTAGGATTTTTGAGGTAGGCTATTGTTGTGTCGCATACTTCTTTAAGGTTGAACGAACACACACAGTTTGCCATACCCACGGCAATTCCCTGATTTGGATTTACAAGAATATTTGGAAATGTTACAGGAAGAAGCACAGGTTCCTTTAAGGTGCCGTCATAGTTATCCATAAAGTCAACTGTGTTTTTGTCTATGTCCTTAAACAGTTCCTTGCTTATTTCGTCAAGCTTAACCTCGGTGTAACGCGAAGCTGCGTACGCCATATCTCTGGAGTAATGCTTTGCAAAGTTGCCCTTGGAGTCTATAAACGGGTGGAGCAGCGAGTCGTTTCCTCTGGTAAGACGAACCATGGTTTCATAGATGGCACCGTCACCGTGAGGGTTGAGCTTCATTGTTTGCCCCACAACATTTGCAGATTTTGTTTTGTTTCCTGTTAGAAGATTCATCTTGTACATAGTGTACAGGAGCTTTCTGTGAGAGGGTTTGAATCCGTCTATTTCCGGGAGTGCTCTGGAAATAATTACACTCATGGCATAGGGCATATAGTTTTCCCTCAAAGTGTCTGTAATTTTTTGGTTTAAATTATACATATTTCCTTTGCACCTCCTTAGCTTAAGTCTAACATATCAAGATATAAGTGGCCATTTTGAGCAATGTAATCTTTTCTGTCTGCAAGATTGTCTCCCAAAAGAAGGTCGAACATTGTAGAAGTGGATTCTATATCTTCGCTCATTACCCGTATAAGTCTTCGTGTTTCAGGATTCATTGTGGTTTCCCACATCATTTCCGGTTCATTTTCACCAAGACCCTTGGAGCGTTGAATGGTGTACTTTGTATTTCCCAGAGAAGTTATGATGTCTGTTTTTTCCTTTTCTGTATAGGCAAAGAGTGTTTTGTCCCTGGTGTTTATTTCAAACAGAGGAGATTCTGCAATGTATACCTTTCCTTCTGCAATAAGTGTTGGTACAAGGCGGTAGAGCATTGCAAGTATAAGTGTGCGAATCTGAAATCCGTCCACATCCGCATCAGTACATATTATAATTTTGTCCCATCTTAAATTGTTTATATCAAATGTGTTTAAATTTTTGTTGTGTTTTGAACTTATTTCAACACCGCACCCCAAAACACGGAGCAGGTCTACTATAATGTCACTTTTAAATATCTTTTCGTAGTCAGCCTTAAGACAGTTAAGTATCTTACCTCTTACCGGCATTATGGCCTGAAACTCGGAGTCCCGCCCCAGCTTACAGGAGCCTAAAGCAGAGTCGCCCTCTACTATGTAGACCTCGCGTTTGGATATATCTTTGGTACGGCAATCCACAAATTTTTCTACTCGGTTTGATATGTCAAGACTTCCCGAAAGCTTTTTTGCAATGTTTACTCTTGCCTTTTCCGCATGCTCACGGCTTCTCTTGTTTATAAGCACTTGTGCGGCAATCTTTTCTGCTTCTGCCTTGTTTTCTATAAAATAAACTTCAAGCTCATGTCGGAGCCATTCAACCATGGCATCTTGTATAAATTTGTTGTTTATGGCTTTTTTTGTCTGATTTTCGTAACTTGTAATTGTAGAGAATGAGTTTGACACCAAAAGCAAGCAGTCTCTTACATCACCAAAGTTTATCTTGCTTTCATTTTTATTATATTTGTTGTTGTTTTTAAGATACTGGTCTATGCTGTACACAAAAGCATTGGATACAGCTTTATCGGGAGAACCACCATGCTCAAGAAAGCTTGAGTTGTGGTAATATTCTAGAAGTGTGGATTTGTTTGAAAAGCAAAATGCAACTGAAAGCTTAACCTTGTATTCCGGCTTGTCCTCACGGTCACGGCCTTTTCTTTCGCACTCAAGGTACTGAATATCTGTAAGAGTTTGCTCACCGCCTATTTCTTTTACATAGTCGGTTATGCCTTCCTCATATACAAATTCCTTCTCTTCAAACTGACCTCTGGCGATTTCGTTTTTGTATTTAAAGCAAAGGCCTTTGTTTACTATGGCTTGCTTTTTAAGTATTTCCTCAAAGTATTCGCTGGGTATGTCTATATCGGTAAAAACATCGAGGTCAGGACGCCACCTTGTAGTTGTACCTGTGTGGCGGTGTCTGAATTCTGTTTTAGACAGTCCTCCTACATTTTCGCCCTTTTCAAAGTGAAGGGAGTACTTGTAGCCGTCACGAAGAACGGTTACATCCATATATTCGGAAGCATACTGGGTAGCACAGGCACCAAGACCATTAAGACCCAGGCTGTATTCATAGTTTTCGCCATCGTTGTTTTTGTACTTACCTCCTGCATACAGTTCACAGAACACCAACTCCCAGTTATATCTGTCCTCTATTGGATTGTAGTCAACGGGGATGCCTCTTCCGTAGTCGGACACCTCCACAGACTTATCTAAATAACGGGTAACTTCTATTATATTGCCATGTCCTTCTCTTGCCTCGTCAATGGAGTTGGAAAGTATTTCAAATACAGCGTGTTCGCAACCCTCAAGACCATCAGAACCAAATATAACCGCGGGTTTAAGTCTTACCCTGTCGGCACCCTTCAGCATAGATATACTTTCGTTATCATAAGCTTTGGTTTTTTTGTTTTCTGCCATAATTTCACCTCTACATATTGTGCACGATTTCTTGTCTTTCACCCATATTTTGTGTTTTGAAATCTGTGCCTACATAGTTTACAATACAATATTTTATGTATAAAGTCAAGTATATAAACAAAACTGTAATTTAATAGAAAAAAAGTCTAGTTTTATATAAAAAATGAGCTAACTTTTTTAAAAGTATTGACATTTAAAGTGTACGGTAGTATTATGATACAAAATATTGGCAAAATAAAAAGGAGATAAAAACGATACCGCTTATTGATATGCCTTTAGAGGAACTTAAACTGTATCAGGGCACAAATCCAAAGCTTGATGATTTCAAAAAATACTGAGAGGAATCTCTCGAAGAAATGCACTCACTCGACAGAAATGTAACAATTACTCCGGTCGAGTTTAAATCTCCGGTTGCAGATTGCTATGACATGTATTTTACCGGTGTGGGCGGTGCAAGAGTGTATGCAAAACTGTTGAAACCAAAGAATATACAGGGTAAGTGTCCGGCGGTTATCCATTTTCACGGCTACAACGGTTGCAGTCTTTCGTGGACCGACTATATCAAATATGCTGCTTCCGGATTTGTAGTTGCATCTATGGATACCAGAGGACAGAGCGGTAAGTCCGAAGATGTCGGCGGACATATGGGAAATACCATGATAGGACAAATTGTAAAAGGTCTTGAAAATGAGCCCAAAAAGCTCTTCTTCAGAGATGTATTTCTCGATACTGCAGAGCTTGCAAATATCATAATGGATATGCCTGAGGTTGATGAAACAAGAGTAGGTGCCTGGGGCGGAAGTCAGGGTGGTGCTCTTACTTTGGTCTGCGCATCGCTTGAGCCGAGAATAAACCGTGCTGCTCCTCAATATCCGTTTTTGTGCGACTACAAGAGAGTTTGGGATATGGATCTTGATGCCAATGAATACAGAGAGCTTAGAGCGTTTTTCCGCATAAGAGACCCTCTTCATGAAAGAGAAGAAGAAATATTTACAAAGCTTGGCTACATTGACCTTCAGCATCTTGCTCCCAGAATTAAGGGAAAGCTAAAGCTGTTTATCGGTCTTATGGACAACATCTGCCCTCCGTCAACACAGTTTTCCGCATACAACAAGATGACATGCGAAAAAGAGCTTGTTGTTTATCCTGATTACGGTCATGAACCGCTCAAATATTGCGAGGATATGATATATACATATATGCTTGAAATGTTATAATAATTTGATATTCACAAATAACGGAAAGCCGAAAAGACTTTCCGTTATTTTATTCAATTATGTCTGCGAATAGTAGAAAACACACTGATTTATTTGGTATAAATACGCGCTTTTCCACTAACCGTGGGTTTACCTTAATGTTTATTTATGATATCATAAATTCAGGAGAGGTGAAAATAATGGATGCAAAAACAATAGGCAACAGCATTGCCAAATTAAGAAAAGCAGCAGGTATGACACAGTCTGAACTTGCAGCAAAACTTGATGTAAGCAGTAAGGCAGTAAGCAAGTGGGAAAACGGACAGGGTTATCCTGATATTACAACTTTGCCCGCTCTTGCAACGGTATTTGGAGTAACAATAGATTATATTATGCTTGGTGAAAAAAGAGGTATAACTATAGCAGGTAACATTTTGGTGGATACTGTTAAGAATATCGATATTTATCCTAAGCAGGGAATGCTTGTAAAGATAAATGACATATCCCGTGCGGTAGGCGGATGTGCTCCCAATGTGGCAATCGACCTTGCAAAGATTGACCGCAGTGTTCCAATAAGCGTAATAGGCAAAGCGGGTACCGATGAAAACGGCAGATACTTAATATCCGAAATGCAGAAAAACGGCATAGATGTTGACGGAGTAACTTTATCCGAAAGCACTCCTACCAGTTTTACAGATGTTATGAGCATGCCCGGAGGAGAGAGAACTTTCTTTCATAAGAAGGGAGCAAATGCAGAGTTTGGCATTGATGATATAGATGTTAAATCCTTAAATTGTAATATATTCCATATTGGGTACATTCATCTGCTCGATGAGTTCGATAAAGAGGACAAAGAATATGGTACTGTTATGGCAAGACTTCTTTGCAAAATTCAAAAAGAAGGGATAAAGACATCTATTGATGTAGTAAGTGATTCCGGCGCAGACTATGCTGCCAAGGTAATACCTGCCCTTAAATATAGCGATTATGCTATTATGAATGAGGTGGAAAGTTGTGCGGTATTTGGTCTTGAACCATATGATGAAAATGAGGTAATACTTAAGGAAAACATCCGCACCGCAATGGTAAAAATGGCAGAGTGCGGAGTAAAGGAAAAGGTTATTATCCATTCTAAAAAGGTTTCTTTTGCATATGATGTAAAAACAGAAACATTTACAGAGGTGAATTCACTTAAAATTCCCAAGGAGGAGATTAAAGGCAGCGTAGGTGCGGGCGATGCATTTTGTGCAGGATGTCTCTACGGACTGTATAACAATTATAACGACAAACAGCTTCTTGAATTTTCGAGTGCAGCTGCAGCATGCAATCTTTTTGCGGCAAATTCTGTTGACGGAATGAAGAGCAAAAATGAAATTGTTTTAATGAACGAAGAATATGAAAGAATGTAAGCTTTAACAAAAAATCCTGCACTGCCAAAAAGGAAGTGCAGGATTTTTTATATTCCAAAGGATTCACTTATACTTACAACTTCTACAGTGTTTTGAGGTCCAAGGCCTTTTACTACACCGTTTGCAGATATTATTTTTGATATTTCCAAAAGGTGGCAGTCCTTTATTTTTTCGCCCGGGAGAATGAGGGGTATCTCATCGGGCATACGATATATAATGCGCTTGTTTATTCTGTCTAATGCATATTCAGCCGATACAAATTCGCTCGATGAATTAAATGCTTTCTCCGGAGTAAGTCTAAGGTCCAAATCTTCCGGAATACGATTGTCAACCACATCATCTACAACGGCAGATTTTGCAGTTATATTTTTTGAAAGTGCGGCAAGCGCATGGAAGAGCTTTCGTATTTCATGAATGGAGTTGTAGATGCTTACAAGAAATACCACATTACTTTCACTGGCGGATTCCACCTCTATGTTGACTTTGTTTCTTAAGAAGTCTGCGGCTTCGTATCCGTTCATCTTTGCATGCGAAAAATTAAGTACAATTCTGCCCGGGTCCATCTCATATATGTTGTCAGTTCCGCTAAGCTCATTTCCGAGCCAGCGTATTGCTGTATTTTCGCAAATCGATTTTTTACATCTTTCTATTTCTTCAAGCATTTTGTCAAACGCATCTTCGTTTTCAAATGCAAAGTAAACTGCATTTTCCAATGTACAAAGAAGGGCAGGCGATGCCGATGAAGTTTCGTACATTCTTACCACATCTGTTATTCTTTGAAAATCTATATTTGGGTCATTTATATGAAGAATTGCTCCGCCGCCGAACGCCCCAAGGGTTTTGTGTACGCTGTGTACGGACAAATCTGCACCCAGCTTTACAGCCGGCTTTGGCAGAGCAGACGAAAATCCAAAATGCGCTCCCAGAGCTTCGTCTACAAGAAGTTTCATGCCGTTTTCATGGCATATTTTTGCAATGGACTTAATATCGGAAACCACACCGTAGTAGGTTGGCGAGGTTATGATTACCGCCTTGGCGTCTTTGTATGTAAGCACAGTTCTTTCCAAAGCATCAATATCCACACCGCCGCATATGGAGTATTGATAGTTAAAAGTTCTCTTTACATATATAGGCTCAAGCCCCTGAATTATAAGTGCATTTATTACACTTCTGTGGCACTCTCGATCCACAATTACTCTGTCGCCGGGTCTTAAATAAGCGGCAAGCATTGCATATATGCCGCCTGTTGCACCGTTTCGCAAGTACATAGAACGGCAGGTTTTATATTTTTTGCTTATTTCGTCCTCGCTTATTGCAGTAAGCTCTTTTAAATTGAGTGCATCTCCGTCTTTGGAGGAGCCGTTTAAGTCAAGCATACTTAGGTTTTTTGCCCTCATAGTTACCTTTCCCTTGTGTCCGGGAGCATTAAAGGGTATCCTTTGTATTTTTGAAAATTTATATAAACCATCAAATATCGGTGATTTCACTTATTTTCTTTCCCTTCTGTTTTTTTCTTATATAATTTACAGATGATGTTTTCTTTATGCTATTCATAAATACCTTTTACAGAAACTTCGCCGGAGCTAACATTTATTACACTGCTTTCAGTCTGTACATTCATTGAACCGTCCGCAAGTATGGCTATGCATCTTCCTTTTACATCACTGTTACTGTTTAAATAGTGTATTGTAACATCTTTATCTATGTTTATGCAGTTTTTAATATACGCTGTAAGTATATCATCAGACTTACCGTTTGCATAAAGCTTATCAATTTCATTTATGACCTCTGCAAAAAGCAGATTTTCATTGATTTCTCTTTTTAATATCAGTTTAAGTGAAGTTGCGTGTGGAACTCCTTTGGAAAAAATGCAATTGTTTGCATTTATTCCTATTCCCACAAGTATACAATTTACAGTGTTGTTTATAACAATACTTCTCGTTAATATCCCGCAAAGTTTTTTTCCCTCGGACACTATGTCGTTGGGCCATTTAATTTTGCATGGCACATACTTTTCCAAAGTGCGTTGTACCCCGACAGCACATATCAATGTAATAAAGGTAGTGTCAAAACTATTAAAAGGGGGCATAAGTGCAAAAGTAAAATATATGCCTCCATCAGGACTTTCCCATGTTCTTCCAAGTCTTCCGCTTCCCGAAGTCTGACGGGAGCATACCACAGTAAGTCCGTCTTTTAAATCCATTTGACGAATTTTGTCAAATGTTGATGTGAGTTCAGTAAAGAAATGAATTTCACTGCCAACAGTTTTTCCCATATTATTAAGCTTGTTTAGTTCATCTTGCGAAAGTTTATTTATCATATTTCTCCAGCTTTGCTTCTATTTTGCCATCAATTATTTCTATAACCGCGTAATATCCCAAGAGTGCAGATCCGGGATTGAGTATCAATGCACCGTCAATCTCCTCAAGGTGTGCTCTGTGTGTATGACCGTATAGTATAATGTCTGCGCCATACTCTTTTCCTTTATATGTAAGCTGAAGCAGAGAAGACTTTACATTGAACTTGTGTCCGTGGCACATAAAGATTTTTTTGCCGCCAAGCTCAAACACTCTCTCCAATGGATATGACTTATCAAAATAATCGTTGTTTCCCTTAACACATATAATTGGCTTTCTCGGAAAAGAACTTTCAAGCCTATGGCAATCATCACACATATCGCCAAGGTGGATAATGTAGTCGGGAATGAGTTTTTTTATGAGTTCCTCTGCACAGGAAATCATATTATGTGTGTCGCTGATTACCAGTATTTTCAAGACAAATGCACCTCCGGTGTAATTTGACACATAAATACACAGACCATTATACTACACATGCCATCAAATTGCAACACTTTTGTAATATTTTAGAAATATCTTAGTGTTTTGTTTACTTTGCTTATCGCTTGACTCCTTGACACTTTTATTCATTAAATGTATAATAATAGGGTATGGCAAGGAGGTGCAGAAATGTCCGCAAGTGAGATTGTATCAGGTGATGTTATAGGTATTATCTATTCAAATGACGATAACGGCTATAAGGTTTTGGAAATCGAAAATGATAAAGAAAGTTTTATAGCTGTGGGATATTTTCACGGTGTTGCAGAGGGCGAAACCGTAAAACTCACAGGCAAATGGACAAGCCACCAAACCTATGGAGAACAGTTTAAAGCAGAGATGTTTGAGAAGATTCTTCCTGCCACCCCAAGCTCTATTCAAAAATATCTTGCATCGGGCATTATAAAGGGCATTGGTGAAAGCACTGCCAGAAAAATTGTAGAACACTTTGGCGAAGAAGCCTTGAAAATTTTGGAAAATGAGCCAGAACGACTTTCTGTAATCAGGGGCATAAGTATTTCCAAAGCTGTAAAAATGCACGAAAGCTATATGAATCAGCTTGGTTCATCTACACTTGTAATGTTTTTGCAGGACTGCTCAATTTCCATAAAAACTGCTGCCAAGATATACAAGAAGTTTGGCAGTGCAGCCATCGAAATAATAAAGGCAAATCCATATATACTCTGCGAGGAAATAGACGGTATAGGCTTTAAAACAGCAGACGAAGTTGCCGTAAAACTTCATATGAGTGCAGACAATGTTAACCGTGTGCGCGCAGGTGTTCTGTATACACTTAAATACAATACACAATTTGGACATACATATCTTCCAAAGAGCATTCTTGTGTCATCATCTGCAAAACTTCTTGGGGTAGGAACGGATATGACCTCTCGTGCAGTTGACACACTGGTAAAAGACGGTATATGTGTTTTGGATATGGATGGTAATGATGAAAACATATACATATACTCCCACTATATGTGTGAGGGATATGTTGCGAACAAAATCACAGAGCTCAATAAGTATATATATAAATTCAAATCACATGACATTGAAAAGCAGATAGATATAGTAGAAAAAAAGCACAAATTACATTTTGCCGAACTTCAAAAGCAGGCAATAGAAAGCGCTGTTAAAAACAGTGTTATGGTCATAACCGGAGGTCCCGGAACAGGTAAGACCACAATCATAAATGCAATAATAGATATAATGCACTCAAATGGTTTTACAGTAACTCTTACTGCACCTACCGGCAGGGCAGCCAAGCGTATGAGTCAGGTATGTTCGCTCGAGGCAAAGACAATCCACAGGCTTCTTGAGGCAAGTTTTCGCGGTGACGGAGAAGAAACTGAGTTTATGGTCAATGAAAACGCGCCCATTGACAGCGATGTTGTAATAGTTGATGAAATGTCCATGGTAGATATTATCCTTGCAAGCAATCTTTTAAAGGCAATAAAACCGGGAACAAGACTTATCATGGTAGGAGATGTCAATCAGCTTCCATCTGTGGGACCGGGCAATGTATTAAGAGATATTATAGATAGCTGTTCAGTTGAGGTTATACGCCTTACCGAAATTTTCCGTCAGGCAAGAGAAAGTCTTATTGTAACCAATGCTCACGGCATAAACGAGGGCAAATATCCGGTGCTTAATGCCAAGGACAAGGACTTTTTCTTTGCAGAGGTTCCTTTTGCGCAAGACGGAGTTAAGTATATAGCATCACTTTGTGCAGAAAGACTTCCAAAGGCATATGGATATACCTCTTACGATATTCAGGTGCTTTCGCCATCAAAAAAAGGTGTGGCAGGAGTTATAAATATGAATGAGGTTTTGCGTGATTCATTAAATCCGCCCTCCAAAGATAAAAAGGAGTATGATTTCGGCTATCGTGTTTTCCGCGAGGGAGACAAGGTTATGCAAATCCGCAACAACTACGACATACGCTGGACAAACACAACAACCACAGAACTGGGAAATGGAGTTTTCAACGGTGATGTCGGTGTTATTACATCTATAAGAAAAGAATTTGGTACCCTTACAGTTATGTATGATGAACGAAAGGTTGTATATGATTTTAAGGAATTATCGGACGAACTTGAACTGGCATATTGTGTTACAATACACAAAAGTCAAGGAAGTGAATTCCCTGTTGTAATCATACCTATGTACGAGGCACCGCATATGCTTGTAAACAGAAATCTTCTGTACACGGGTGTTACAAGAGCAAAGAATATGGTTATTTTAGTAGGCAGAGAAGAAATTGTTTGTGCTATGGTAGATAACAACAGAGAAGACAAGAGGTATTCCGGACTAAGTAAGAGGATTAAAAAAAATGATGTGGAAACGCTTTTTTGAAACTGCTTTGGACTTTCTTTTGGATTTAATTTTCCCCAAACACTGTGCAGTATGCGAAAAAATCATTTTCGGTTATACTCCTATGCCCCTGTGTTACAGGTGCGAAGATATGTCTTTTAACATAAAGTGTGTAAAAGACGACCGTTTTACTTTTGACGAAGCAATTGCTGTTTTAAAGTATGAAGGCAGTGCAAAAGAGGCAATGATTAAGTATAAATTCAATTCTGTAAAATACTATTACAAGGCATATGCATACTTAATGGACAGGGCATTAAAAGACAGACCGTATTACAAAGATGCAATTATATGTTGTGTGCCTCTGTCTTACGGAAGAGACAGAGATTACAGCCAGACAGCACTAATTGCAAAAGAACTCGCAAGACTGTGGAAAAGTGAATACAAAGAAGACCTCCTTTACAAATGCCGTGAAGTGAGTCCTTTGAGCAAGATGAAGCTTCCGGAAAGGCGTTTTTACATTGAAGGTGCAATAAATGTAAATCCGCAATATGAAATTTACGGAAAAGATATAGTTATTACAGACGACATATTTACAAGCGGAACAACAGCGGAAGAATGTGCCAGAGTCCTTAAAATGCATGGTGCACATAAGGTATATGTAATTTGTGCATGTTATGATTGACATTTGTGAATTTTTGAAAAATACAAAACAATTACAGAGGAAAACAAAATGGCTTTACAAGTAGAAAATATTACAAAAACATACGGAACAGACATAATAATAAAGAATGTTTCACTTACCGCAACAGAAAACGAAAAAATAGGTCTAATCGGTCCAAATGGTGCGGGTAAGTCGACCCTGCTCAAAATTATCGCAGGAGAATTGAGTTATGATACAGGCAGAATACTTGTACCAAAGGAATCAAGAATAGGTTTTTTGCAGCAGGACACAAACCTGGAAGAAAACAAAACTATTTGGGAATATATGATGTCTGCGTTTGACGATTTGTTAAAACTCGGCGATGAATTAAGGGAACTCGAGGACAGAATGACACTTGGAGATAAAGACCCCGAACATGAGCGCATACTCAAAATCTACGGAGCCAAGAGCGAGCTGTATGAAAAGAGAGGCGGATTTGAAATCAAAACCCGCATAAATACAATCCTTACGGGTATGGGATTTGACGCGTTCGACAAGAATATGAAAACAGTAAACCTTTCCGGCGGCGAAAAAACAAAGCTGGCTATGGCAAGGCTCCTTTTGGAATGTCCTGAAATTCTGCTTCTGGATGAACCAACTAACCATCTCGACTTCAAAACAATGCAGTGGCTTGAGGCATATCTCAAAAACTATAAGGGCATAGTAATAACTGTATCACACGACAGATATTTTTTGGATGCCCTTGTTGATACCATATACGAAATAGACAGAAATATCATCACAAGATACTCCGGAAATTACTCCAAGTATATTATATTAAAGAAGCAAAATGATGAAATTGCCCTTAAGCACTATAATGCCCGTCTTGATGAGGTTAAGCGTCTGGAGGAGTATGTGGCAAAAAATATTGCCCGCGCATCTACCTCCAAAATGGCAAAGAGCAAGCAGAAAGCAATGGAAAAAATAGATGTTGGCGAAAAGCCAATAACCTCTTTGGAAAAGTGCAGATTTAAGTTTGACAGTGTTTTTCGTTCTTATAACGATGTTCTTACAGTGGAAAATCTGTCTTTGCAAATACCAAAATCGGGCATTTTGGAAACCTTGGCAGAAAACATAACCCTTGATGTAAAAAGAGGGGAAAAAGCAGCAATAATAGGGGACAACGGAGTTGGGAAATCCACACTGCTCAAAACAATACTTCAAAAACACGAGTATTTTTCCGGAAATATAGAAATAGGAAGAAACACAAAAATAAGCTATTATGATCAACAGCAAAAACAGCTATTTGATGAAAAGACGGTTTTCAATGAAATAAGCGACCGCTTTCCGCAGATGGATGAAGTAGACATACGAACCAAACTCAGTCTTGTGCTTTTTAAGGATGAAGATGTCTTTAAAACTGTTGGTTCATTAAGCGGAGGCGAAAAAGCGAGATTGATGTTTCTTATTATAATGCTCGAAAAGCCCAATGTTCTTGTTCTGGATGAACCCACAAACCATCTTGATCTTCCTGCAAAGGAAGCCCTCGATGATGCCATAGCAGAATTTGAGGGTACAGTGATTTTTGTGTCTCACGACAGATATTTTCTAAACAAAACCGCAGACCGTATATTTGAACTTGGACCAAAAGGAGTATTGGCATACAGGGGAAACTACAATGATTATATATCTGCTGTAAACCAAAGCAATCAATCGCAAAATTCAAATGAATCCAAAAGCACAGCAGCCTCAATAGATTATCAGTCTGCCAAACGATACAACGGTATGGTCAGAAGTCTCGAAAAGAAAATTGCATCGGAGGAAGAAAAGATTGCATCTTTGGAATCGAAAATAGATGAATTGCAACAAAGCCTTGAACAATGCGGCTCGGATTTTGAAAAAGCAGGGGTACTATACGCCAAAATAAGTAACTGCGAAGAGGAGCTTTCGCTGGCATATGAAACCTGGAACAATTACAGTGAGGAACTGTGCGAAATTCAGTCAAAAAAATTTTGAAAAATTTTCAAAAAAGTTATTGACAATCCTTTTTTGATATGATATATTATTAAAGCACCGCAAATGAGGGGCGAAACATTTAGAAAATTTTGAAAAATTTTTCAAAAAAAGTGTTGACAAAGCCAAATGTTTGTGGTATCATTAACAAGTCGCTTGCGAGAGGGAAGCCTTTTTAAAGCAGACACTTGGTCTTTGAAAAATGAACAGCATATAAAGTAAAATGAGGTTCTCGTTAATTTGAGAATGTAC
>JAZTYV010000030.1:0-25767 GCA_045637145.1 Clostridia bacterium
GATTATGAGGAAACACTTTGTTCCTTGATACTCCTGCACTTTCGCAAAGTGCTTTCATCATCTTCCATATTGTACTTCTATCAAGCGGTTTTCCAGTTTTGGTAACAAACACAGGACCGCTTTCTATTTTTTGCACTTTGGCATATTCTGTGAGCATTCTGCAAAGCTCCTTGGGTAAAATAACAATCCTCATTTTACCCTTACAGTTGATTGTGGCTTTTTTTACCCGAACTGCCTCAACCGTTATGTGCTGTAATTCTGATACCCGTATTCCGCTTGAACAGATTGTTTGCATTAACAAATATAATCTTTTATTCTTTTTTAACTTTGCGGCATCAAGCAATCTTTCGTATTCTGCTTTTGAAAGTTCCTTGTCTTTTTGTGCAAAAATCTGTTTTTGAATTTTAATCATTTTTACTTTTAAATCATACCAATTATTAAATTGGAAAAAGCTGTTGAGCGAAGACAGAATAGAATTTACAGAAGCAGGAGCAAATTTTTCAATCAAATATTCCTTGTACTCCAAAACCTTTCGCTTATCGACTTCAAGTCCAGAAGTCCACGCAAAAAAAGTCTTGACATCACGCATATATTTTTCCAGTGTAGCAGTTGCTTTTTCTTGATCAATCAAATAATTTTCAAAATTTTCGATTAATTCCAGAGTAATTGTTTTAATCATTGTTCAACTTCCTTTCCATAATATAGATTATTATTTTACCACGAACATAATAATATTCGATGAAGCTGTCAATGATTTACCTCTAAAGCTAACTGTTATTACTAACGAAATGTCATAAATTCAGCAAGAAATCTCATTAAATTGTATACCCAACATATTTATTGTACTCCCTATACTTTATGTCGTACTTTGATTATATCATAAAAACATTACATTTACTACACAAAAATGGCGGAGAATTGACCTCCGCCATTTTTGTGTACTTTATTGTTATCTTAAAACCATACGAAGAAGTTTTTCGTATATACCATTGTACGGTTGGTATCACATAGGCAAATCCATCCATGTTTTTTTATCCACAATACTCTTAGCATGTGAAAATGCATTAAAACCGTCCTTTCCGTGATATCCTCCCATACCACTCTCTCCCACACCACCAAATGGCATTTTGCTGGTAGCAAGATGAATTATGGTGTCATTGACACAACCTCCTCCAAAGGAGATACGATTCATTACAATGTCAATGTTTTTCTTGTCCTGAGAAAACATATACAGTGCAAGAGGTTTTGGCAAAGAAGTTTGGTGTTTTACTACTTCTTCTATGCTTTTAAATGTAATTATGGACATAACCGGTCCAAAAATTTCCTCACCCATTACGGCATCCTCAAACGTTACATTATCCACTACTGTTGGCTCTATTCTTAAGGCGTTTTTGTCAGTTTTACCGCCAAAAACTACTTTTTTGCTATCTATTAGCGAACATATGCGCTCGAAATGCTTTTGATTTATAATCTTTCCGTAATTGCAATTGTCAAACGGATTTTTGCCATACTGCTTTTCGATTTGCTTTTTAACCTCAGCTACAAATTTATATTTAACCGAGCTGTGACAAGGTATGTAATCGGGAGCCACACAAGTTTGTCCGCAATTTAAATATTTTCCAAAAACTATTCTTTTTGCAGCAAGCTCAATTTTGGCACTTTGGTCTACTATACATGGACTTTTGCCTCCCAATTCAAAAACAACAGGTGTAAGTGTATCTGCAGTGTGCCTCAAAACCTCTCTGCCAACACTTTGACTTCCTGTAAAAAATACAAAGTCAAATTTTTGGTTAAGCAGACACGAGTTTTCTTCACTTCCTCCTGTTACTACTGCAACATACTCTCCAGAAAAAATTTCGCCTATAATCTTTTCTATAATTGCACCGGTTGCAGGTGAATATGCACTTGGTTTAACAATAGCTGTATTGCCCGCGGCAATAGCATCGGCAAGAGGTTCGATTGTAAGCAAAACCAGATAATTCCACGGACTCATAATAAGAGTATTGCCGTAGGGTGAACTTTTTTTGTAGCTTACAGATGCAAACTGAGCTATTGGCGAATAAACAAGCTTTTTTCTTGCATATTTTGGTGTGTGACGGATAAGATAGCTTATCTCTGTAAGACTAAGACCTATTTCACACATAAATCCTTCAAATTCGCTTTTTCCCAAATCCTCTTATTTGTGTTTCATACTTTTTTATTGCATTATAGAGCTTTTTGAGCATTTTTACACGAAATTTGACATCAAGAGTTATTCCGCTGTCAAAATAGTCCCTTTGCAATTCAAGTAAGTTTTTAATTTCTTCATTTTTCATATCATTCTCTCCAATCTGCAACAGCGTAATAAAACTCTTCGAGTTGGGTACTGTCCATAAGAACAGGAACGGGATAAAGTGGATTTGCCTCTTTTGACGCGTTCATTGCCATATGGGATATATCTTGCTTTTTGATGCCCTTCAATGTTTTGCCAATGCACATATCTTCATTTAACTGCTCTATCGATTGAATGAACTTTTTTGCGGCAGCCTCTTTGCTCTCTGAAACAGAAGCTACACCTGCAGCCACAGCCAACTTTTTGAGCTTTTTGTAAATAGTTTTTCCGTATCTTTTTAGAACAACAGGCATTATAACAGAATTTGCAAGTCCATGAGGTATATTGTACATACCGCCCAAAGAATGTGCTACTGCGTGAATATATCCTACATAGGATCTGGAAAAAGCAACACCTGCTATATATGAGGCATAAAGCATATTTTCCCTAGCCTCAACATCTGTAGGATTTTGATATGCAGTTTTAATATTTGAAAAAATGAGTTTAACCGCCTTTAGCGAATAACGGCGTGTTTGTATTGTTGTAGAATTTCCTATATATGCCTCTACAGCATGAGTGAGAGCATCCATTCCGGTGGTAGCTGTAAGATGCTTTGGAAGTGAAATGGTAACTTCAGGGTCCAGTATTGCATAGCGGGGTATAAGCGGAAATGAATTCATAGTATACTTATGCCGCGTCTGGTCGTCTGTTATAACTGCAGTAACTGTAACTTCGCTTCCGGTTCCGGCAGTTGTAGGAATGGCTATAAGTGCAGGAATTTTCTTTAATACCCTAAGCAAACCCTTGAGGTCTGACATCTTCTTTTTTGGATATGCCACAAGAGCTCCCGCCGCTTTGGCACAATCTATTGATGACCCTCCGCCCAAAGCAATAATGCACTGACAGTTTCCATCTATATAAGCTATCTTTGCCTGCTCTGCATTTCTTACAGTTGGATTGGGTTTTACATCATCATAAACAGTAATGTTTACGCCGTGTTCATCAGCAATTTTTTCAAGCTTTGCTGCAGCCTGGCTTTCGCTTAAAAACTTGTCTGTAACCAAAAGTGCAGATTTTATGTTTAATTTATCGAAAATCAAACCAATATCATCTATGCTTCGATATCGCTCGGGTTCCCTGTACGGAAGAAAAGGCATAGCCGTATAAAATCCTGTTTGGTAGATTCTGCAAAATGCTTTGAAAAGTATATTCATATATATAATCCTTCCTTGAAAAATCATCACAAAACAAATGATACAATATTTTTACATTTGTGCCAATAATCTAATGTGCCATATTAGATAATATATACAATAGCATTAGCTGATATAGTATTTGAAATGTTTAAATTTTTTTCTTTAAAAAATCGATTTCATTATAATATGTGTAAAAATACTATTGCTTTATGTTCAAATACATAAATTACCTGTTTAGAAAGAAGAATTTTGACACAAATTAGAACTGACAAAACAAATGGAGGTGATATTTATGGCAAACAAGCATGTTGTTCCCGAAGCTAAAGAAGCAATGGAAAGATTCAAAATGGAAGCTGCTTCTGAAGTAGGTGTAAACTTAAAAAATGGTTACAACGGTGATTTAACATCTAAGCAGGCAGGTTCTGTCGGCGGACAGATGGTTAAAAAGATGATTGAATCTTATGAAAATTCTATGAAGTAAGAATTTTATTAGTTTAGCTTTCAATTATTACGAAAGTATGGAAGTTGACGGCTTGGGGTAACAGAAGCCTTAGCCGAAATGCAAAATCCCGAAACATAAGTTTGAAAAAGACTTGCGTTTTGGGATTTTTGCTTTCGATAATAAATTATGTTTAAACTGTATAATTACACATTTTAACACAAATAATACTACAGAAATAATCTAAGAAAGGATTTTTTGGTATGAAAAAAATTATAGGTGTAACACTTGCAGTACTTCTTGTTATGACTTCTATGTGCTCTTGCTCAAACGGCGACAATACTACCGGAACAGATAAAAACGGAAACATTACCGATGACAGTGGCGACACAAACAATACTAAAGACGACACCGTAAAAGACGATATGAAGGATGCGGCAGACGACACAATAAATGGCATTGAAAATGGTGTTAACGATGCTACCGATGCCATAGATGATGCTGTTACTGACGACACAACAAACAAAAAAGACGATGAAAACAAATAAGAAAATCAAAAAAAGGAAGGGATAACCCTTCCTTACATAAAAACTATAATATCTGCTCCGGAATTGACTCTGCCAGAGAACGATTTGTATATTCATTTTGAGATGTAACATCACATACACAGTGAACATACGGCGGTATGGGAGGAGTTATATCTGCATTGGATAGCTCTACCTCAAGATAGGCCTGTCTGTTCCAAAAAGGAAACACGTCTATTTCCATTTTGAATTCCTTATAGGGAATAACATATCTTGTTTTGTATATGATGTTAAGATTTGAATCTGCACGTTTTTTTAATTCCTCATACTCCTCGGGTGTAATCTGCCTCTCGTCTTCCTCACGCACATAATCATTTATACGGCGTTTTACGGTGTGATAATACTTGTAGTTTCCATCAAGTCCGCGCTTTCTTATGCGCTCTGATATATTGGAGTCCGACACAAGATATATCTGCTCTATGTTCGTATATTTGCAACCGGGAACAGACTTAAGATATTCTGTATCGGGATACTCTATTATATATTTTTTTTCAATTTCAAGACTTACAGACATTGTGCCGTCCTCCTAATATCTATAGTATTATAAATATTGCTGAAAAAACAGTCCCCGCTTTTTAGCGGGGATACTTGACAGTTAAAGCCCTAGGCTATTTAGCAAAGATACTACTTCAGACTGTTTTTTATTTGTAAGTTTATTTGAAGCCCTGAGAACTCTATAAGCCGCTTTTGAGCTGCCTGTAAATACAGAAGATATCCATCTTACAACATACATAATCGGAAGTAAAACAGGTGCTTTGTTTAAAACAGGATATTTATTTGTCATAGCATCTCGTGATGGAAAAATAATACTGCGGGCATATTTTTTACCGTCTTTGTTTTTGTCATTTATGACAGCAATCTTATTTTCGAGCTTTCCGTATATTCCCGACGACAATATGTAGTTTTCCAATTCTATGGCAAGCTCTGTACCTGTGACGCCTTCAAACCACATTTTAACAAGAGTAACCATTTGAGTATAGAAAGTTTTTAAATTTGCTCTTTCCAATAGATTTAAAAGCTTGTCCTTGTCATATTCAAAGCTATCCTCAATGATTTTAAAATCAACAAAAGGTCTTATGCCACAACCTCCTGTATACATATGTCGGGCAATATGTGCTATGTGATAGAACACAAAAAACTCTTTTGTGAAATCATATCTGTACCCTTGGCATTTTTCGGCATAGTGCCATGCATCCTGCATAATTTCATCGGCTTTGAACTCATATTCATTCAAGCTGAAATGAAGTTCAATATATGTTCCTGCCGAAGTTGAAAGCATAACATCGTGTGAGGTTTTTGATACATACTCATACCCATTGGCATAAAGCAATTCCAATGCATTCTCCAAATCCTTGCGGTGAATAAGTATGTCAATATCACAGGAAGTTCTCATTTCGGGTTTTGGATAATACTGCTTTATAACAGCGCCTTTTAGCGGAATATAGTCTATACTGTTTTCATCGAATATTGATGATATAGATTGTAAATCATTCTTAAACTGTTCGTTACGATATATGGCACCAAGCTGTTCATTGAAAAAAGCTGTCTTTATTTCACCGGATATCAATTTGAGTTTAGAAAGAGCAGATGCTACAATGTACACCACATCCTGCTCTTGAGCATACAAGTATATCTCTTGTAGCATTTCTTCGTCAATAGCAGATGTATCGTCCGGCAAAACATCAAAAAGCTCATAGCGTATTAATTGAATTGTAAGTTTTTGAGCATCATTCATAAGTAACACCGCTTAATCTCTGAAATATAAATCTCTTGTGTAAACCTTATCCAACACATCACCGATTTCTTCGTTGTAACGGTTGGCAATTATAATGTCTGTTGTGTTTTTAAATTCATCAATATCACGAATAACTCTACTATTAAAGAAACTATCTTCCCGCATGGTAGGCTCATATATTACAACCTCTATACCCTTTGCTTTAATTCTCTTCATAACTCCCTGAATGGAACTTTGACGGAAATTGTCGGAATTTGCCTTCATTGTAAGTCTGTATATACCTACTACTTTGGGATTTTTGGCAATTATCTGTTCAGCAATAAAGTCTTTTCGGGTTGTGTTGGCATCAACTATTGCACCAATGAGATTTTGAGGCACATCACTATAGTTTGCTCTGAGCTGTTTTGTGTCTTTGGGCAGACAGTAACCACCATATCCGAAAGAAGGGTTATTGTAATGATTGCCTATTCTGGGATCCAGACACACGCCTTCTATAATTGACTTGGTATCAAGGCCTTTGCTCTCTGCATATGTGTCGAGCTCATTAAAGTATGCAACCCTTAATGCCAAATATGTATTTGCAAAAAGTTTTATGGCTTCTGCTTCCGTAAGGTCAGGATACAGTACATCTATATCTTCTTTTATTGCACCTTGTTTGAGCATACCTGCAAAAGTCTCTGCAGCTTTGTGAAGTCTTGCATCACCTTTTGGAACACCTACAATTATTCTGCTCGGATAAAGATTGTCAAAAAGTGCTTTGCCCTCACGCAGAAATTCGGGGCTGAAAATAATGTTGTCACATCCAAATTTTTCTCGTATTGATTTTGTATATCCTACGGGCACTGTGGATTTGATAATCATAATTGCTTTGGGGTTTACCGCCATAACCTGAGATATAACGCTCTCCAGTGCCGAAGTGTCAAAATAATTTTTTGCGGGATCATAGTTTGTAGGGGCGGCTATTACAATAAAATCTGCTTCGGCATATGCCTTATCACCATCTGTCGTTGCTACTAAATTAAGAGGCTTGTTTGCCAGATAATCTTCAATTTCCTTATCGACTATGGGTGACTTTTTATTGTTTATAAGTTCTACTTTTTCGGGTATTATGTCCACTGCTGTTACATTGTTATTCTGTGAAAGTAACACAGCGATAGAAAGACCTACATATCCCGTTCCTGCTACTGCAATTTTCATATACTTGCTCCTTCAACATTTTTTACTGATATATAAATGAAATACAATAATTATTTAAAATTTTCTCCAAACCATTTTGTTAACCACACCTGTATATGACTGAATAATTTTTACGACTTTTGTGGAAACGTTTTCTTCTGCATAATCGGGTACGGGGATACCGTAATCTCCGCTTTTGTTCATTTCCACCGCTGTATCTACAGCCTGCAACAAACCATTTTCGTCTATGCCTGCAAGAACAAAGCACGCCTTGTCAAGCGCTTCGGGGCGTTCGGTGCTTGTTCGTATACATATTGCAGGAAATGGCTTTCCTATGCTTGTAAAGAAACTGCTTTCCTCAGGCAGTGTACCCGAATCGGACACAACCGCAAAGGCGTTCATCTGCAGGCAGTTATAGTCGTGGAAGCCCAAAGGCTCGTGCTGAATAACTCTTTTGTCAAGCTTAAATCCGCTTTTTTCAAGTCTGTTTCGGCTTCTGGGATGGCAGGAGTAGAGTATTGGCATATCGTACTTTTCTGCCATTTTGTTAATTGCTGTAAAAAGACTTGTAAAGTTCTTTTCGGTATCTATGTTTTCCTCTCTGTGTGCAGAAAGAAGGATATACTTACCTTTTTCCAGACCAAGTCTTGAGTGAATGTCACTTTCCTCAATTTTTTCGAGATTGTTATGAAGGACCTCCGCCATAGGCGAACCTGTAACATATGTTCTTTCCTTGGGAAGTCCGCAATCTGCAAGGTATCTTCTTGCATGCTCGGAATATGCAAGGTTTACATCGGATATAATATCTACTATTCTGCGGTTTGTTTCTTCAGGAAGACACTCATCTTTGCAACGGTTACCCGCTTCCATATGGAATATGGGTATGTGCAATCTCTTGGCTCCTATTACAGAAAGACAGGAGTTAGTGTCGCCAAGTACCAAAACAGCATCTGGCTTAATTGCCTCCATAAGCTGATAGGACTTTGCTATTATATTGCCCATTGTTTCGCCCAAATCTTTGCCTACCGCATCGAGATAAACCTCGGGGTCTGCAAGAGACAAGTCATGGAAGAATACACCGTTTAGGTTGTAGTCATAGTTTTGTCCTGTATGGGCAAGGATTGTGTCAAAATATGTTCTGCATTTGTTGATAACTGCAGCAAGACGGATAATTTCCGGTCTTGTGCCTACCACTATAAGAAGTTTTAGTTTGCCATTGTCTTTAAATTTAATATTTTCAAAGCTCATCATTCTACCGCCTCTCCAAAGGTATCGGGTTTATTGGGGTTAAAGCATTCGTTTGCCCACATAACCGTAACCAAATCTTCTGTATCCGATAAATTTATTATATTGTGTGTGTAACCGGGAAGCATATGTACAGCTTCTATTTTATCTCCGCTTACCTCGAAATTGAGAACTTCATCGGAGTCTATCTTTCTTTGCTGAATAAGTCCTTTACCCGACACAACTATAAAAAACTCCCATTTGGTACTGTGCCAGTGCTGACCTTTGGTAATGCCGGGTTTAGATATGTTTACACTAACCTGACCGCATTTTTCTGTTCTTAAAAGTTCGGTAAAGGAGCCCCTGTCATCTACATTCATTTTGAGCTTAAATGATGCTTTTTCCTTTGGAAGATATGACAAATATGTAGAATATAGCTTTTTGGCAAAGCTTCCGTCCGGAATTTCGGGTATTGTAAGTGTTTGGGGTTGGTCGTGGAACTGACCTAACAAGCTTACAATTTCGCCGAGAGTTATCTTGTGTTCAACAGGAACTTTGCAAAACTCTCCGTCTTTATGCTCATTTCCCGACAATGCACAGAGGATTTCATCTACAACATCGTCAATATATGCAAGTGTCATCATATAGCTTGGGTCGTTTACTGTAATGGGCAATTCATTTGCAATATTGTTGCAAAATGTGGCAACCGCACTGTTATAATTTGGTCTGCACCACTTACCGAATAAATTTGGGAAACGATATATCATAACCTTTACGCCGTTATCATTACCATACTTAAACAGTAAATCCTCCCCTGCTTTTTTAGATCTACCATAAGGATTATCGAGAGCTGCCTGAATAGAAGACGAACCCAAAATAGGTGCTTTGTTGCCGTATTTTATGAGCATTGACAGCATATCGGAAACAAAGCCAAAGTTGCCCTGCATAAATTCTTCTTCATTTTGAGGGCGGTTAACACCTGCAAGGTTTACTACAAAATTTGCATTTTTGCAGTATGTATCGAGTTCATATGCAGTTGAGTCAATATCATACTCATAGATATCTCCTATATTTAGTTCGGGATGTGTTCTGTCCTTGCCATCTTTAATATTTTTAAGTGCAGCAACAAGGTTTTTGCCTACAAAACCTTTTGCACCTGTAACCAAAACATTCATAAATTCAAATCCTTTCGGAATTATTCTTCCAATGCTGCGATTTCATCGCGGATATACTTAAGTGTAAGGAGCTTTTCTTTAACCTGTTCTACGCTTAAAAGCTCGGTATTGTTTGAGTTGAATTCTGTAAGGAGATTTCTCTTGACATCACCGTCTTTAAAGTATTTGTCATAGTTAAGGTCACGCTTGTCCGCAGGTACTCTGTAGAAGTCACCCATATCTATAGCATTTGCACATTCTTCGTTGGTAAGAAGTGTCTCATACATTTTTTCGCCGTGGCGGATACCGATTACCTTAATTTCGGTGTTGTTTTTCCTGTCGAAAAGCTCTTTGACAGCCATTGCAAGAACTTCTATGGTACAAGCTGGTGCTTTTTGTACCATAATATCTCCGCTTGCGGCATTTTCAAATGCAAAGAGTACAAGCTCTACAGCTTCTTCCAAAGACATAATAAATCTTGTCATTTTAGGCTCGGTGATTGTGATGGACTCACCATTTTTAATCTGCTCTATCCAAAGCGGAATAACAGAACCACGAGAGCACATAACATTGCCGTAACGGGTACAGCATATGGATGTGCTTTCGGGTTTTACAGTTCTGGACTTTGCAACGGCAACCTTTTCCATCATTGCCTTGGCTGTTCCCATTGCATTAACAGGATATGCTGCCTTGTCTGTGGAAAGACATATTACATTCTTAACCCCTGCTTCGATTGCAGCCGTAAGCACATTGTCTGTACCTACAACATTGGTCTTAACTGCTTCCATGGGGAAGAATTCGCAAGAAGGAACCTGCTTTAAGGCAGCAGCGTGGAATATGTAGTCAACTCCGTGCATTGCATTTTTTACACTCTGCAAGTCTCTTACATCGCCAATGTAAAATTTGATTTTGTTTGCAACTTCGGGCATTTTTGCCTGAAATTCGTGACGCATATCGTCTTGCTTCTTTTCGTCACGGGAGAAAACTCTGATTTCACCGATGTCTGTTTTTAAAAATCTGTTTAAAACAGCGTTTCCAAATGAACCGGTACCTCCGGTTATAAGTAGGGTTTTGTTTGTGAATAAAGGCATCGTCTATTCTCCTTTCGATAATCACTTTAGTTATATGTTTTTCTTTTATAAAATCTATTCATAACGCTTTGTCGCTGTTGTTTTGTCATGCCAAAAAGTATCATTGAAATACCAAATACAGCTGTGTATAATATTATTTGGAAAAACAAACCAAACATATTTGATACTTTAAAATTCCTGATTAGCAAACCAACTGCCATCGGTAATATCAATCCCGGTACAATCCTCAGTATTTCCTTCCAAAAGCTTATAACATCTAAACCTATATAACAATGATAATAGAAATTCATGAAAACTATATTGCAGAGGAAAATGGAAATAACCGTTCCTATGGCAGCTCCTGTTGCACCGTATAGTTTTATAAGCGGTATACTTAAAGCAACATTTAAAAATGCCATAAATACATATACAACAGACCTTACACGATGCTTGTTTTTAGCTCGTTGTATTTCTATGCCTAAATTTTGAACATATGGAACCACAAGTACCAACATAAGCATCAAAGCTATGTAATATGATTCATTATACTCCGGTCCTGCCCATAGATATATGAATTTCTTACCAAACAAATAAAATCCGGAAACAATCAGAAAAACAACATATGCCTGTGTCTTTCCTACGGAAGTGAATATTGTGTTTAGTTCCTTATTATCAGAGGTTTTTGATACAATTTCATTAACACGGGGTATAAAAACATTTGATATTGAAGATGAAAACTGACTGAAGTATCCTCTTAACTGTCCTCCGATGCTGTATACTGCAACAACAGCTGTGCCATAATAACGACCAAGTAAATACTTATCAACACCCCAATTTATTTGATTAACAATTTGATTTAGGAATATAAAGAATGTAAACCCCCATATTTCCTTTATTTTTCTTAAATCAAAATTTTTTATCGATATTTTGATTTTTAGTTTTCTTACAGAAAACAATACATTGAGTAGAAATCCAAACACCGACAAAAATGTTGTAACTGAAACTAATCCTACTGAACCATATCCCAATAACAATAGCGGAACTCCTATAAAAGGATTAAACAATCTTTCTAACAGTATTACAACACGCTGGAATATGAACTTTTTGTGTGCTGTTATATAACTTGTAAACAAGCTGTTGGGGAATGTCAAAGCCATATTGAATATCATTATTCCTAACAAAATCTTTGACTTTGCAATTTCTCCGGTTGTGAGCTTATCACCAAAAATTGCTCCTGCATTGAAAACCATTACTGTTCCGGCTAATATGCATACAAAGGACATTGCAAGAAATACTGTCAAAAACATCCCATTAAGCTGAGAAACTTTTTCGTCAGATTCGTTTTTTGCATGTGCATAATATCTTTGGTATGAACTGCTAAATCCCAATCCAATCAAACTCAAATATGCAACAACAGAGCACACCAACTGATACAGACCATACTCGTTTTTGCCTAATATGGAAAGCATGATTGGAGTATATATCAATCCGGAAAGAATATTGACAGCCTCAATTACATATGACAAAATTACACCTGCACGCATCTGCCAACTTTCACTTATTTTTACCAAAATCTCACCAACTTTACAAAATTATTATAGATATTTTTTAAATGCATCATGTAGTTCTTTTTTCTTTTGTTCTACTACTGATTGCTTTATAGAATAATTGTCACAAATATCAGACAATTCAACATTTTCCTGAACATTTAAGTTTATTGCGTCAGGCTGAAGACCATAAGAAGAATAATAATCGGCAAACTTAAAGCCATCGCCCGCCAATTTGTCGGTGAGTATTACCTGTCTGTTTGGTATGTGGAAACCGTCTGCAATTATTAAGCCATGCAAGCTGCTTGAAATTATACATTCGCACTCTGCAATTTTTTTGAGAATATCTTTTACTTCGCCTCTTACATCTATTATAGTGCTGTTATTTATTTTAGACTGTAATTGTGTGTATCTGATGTGGCCTCTTTCGTTGTCATGGGGAATTATACCAAGAGAGTATTTCTTTTCGGGCTTTTTTTCTAAAAGCTCAGATGCCAAAATACCCGCATCGCCAAGTACACAATCACAACATTCTTTGTTTAAAAACTTATTTACATAATTTAAAGACAACTGTCCGCGAACAGCAGCAGGTATTATATTTCTTCTGAGTTTCTTTTCTTGTCCGGTTGGAGTTGATATAAAACCGGAAGACCAAAGTATAACAGGATTGGTATAAATATGCCTTAATATATCCCTGCGCAAATTACCCCTGTATGTATAGCTGTCCGGTTTGTAAAAAAATCTACCCAACCCCGAACCTATACCGCTTATGTCACAGTGATAAGCATCTGCATGTACTAAATCATAACCAATCACTTCTTTCACGATAAAAGGATTTATGGCATCACCTATATTATCGCGAATTGAATAACATACCTTTACAGGTTCCACAATTTGTCCTCCTCTCTGTTTTACCGGTGCAAAAGGGTTCCTATTTTTTATAAAACTTGTTCTAACTTATACAATAATTCTTTTTGTGAATTTTCAAAATCGTTTAAGCAAATGTCTGCTCTATCGGTAAAACAATCGACAATAGTTAAAATATTATCATTTTTTACATTAAGTACTTCCTTTAGCTTTTGATCGTCTTCTATAGAATTAAAACGATCTTTTCTGCCTCTGTCTCTTAAGCGCTGTATTACAACATCTTGATGTGCATAACAATGTATAAGTTTAATATCAATTTTATTTTTTATAAAATTGATGAGATTTAAATAGACATCGTTTGTTTCAAGAGATTTGGTATGCGGTATTGAAGTTATGTTCTGTACAAAGCCTTCATCAAGTATAACAATATGTTTGTCTCCCCAAAAATTAAGCATTCTGCAAATATCATACAAGGCAACAAGAACAAACCATGCCCCTTTTGAATAACCATCGTATTGCTCACAAAATTTTTTGAGCAAATATAAAAACTTCCATCTAAACGGGTTTAAAAAAACAAATATGCTGTATATTACTCTGCGTTTTTTGGTAGACACAAACCGGACTATATCACTGTATGTATGAACCTTTGCGTTAAAATCAACACTTTCAATCATCTTGTTGCATAATGTTGACTTTCCGCAACCGGGCAATCCGGCAAATTCAATAACCTTCATCACTACACATCACTTTCTTGACAATATAATATGCTTTATATATGCCTTAATTCTATTCCACAATGGAAGGTCGAATTTTTCTTTATATAATTTTAATATTGCATCGTCATGTTTCAAGTGTTCAAATTTAGTTTCCGTCTTTTCAAACAAATCAACATCATAAGAATTGCTGTTTCCACTATGTGTTCCGCTTCCATCAGTTCCTATGTTTTTGACTTTTGTATATTTTGGAAACACCGTATACATACCAAGTTTATTCTGTTCATAGTTCCATCTAATTGCCCAGGAACTTATAAACCCTTTCATTTGGCAATCCAACATCCCCGGCATATCATTACCGGACACTGTAAATTTCTTTCGCATAAATGGATTTATCTTAAACCACTTGTAGTCGCTCACATTCCAATCTACCCTGTCCCATCTATCCTTCCATGTAGCCCAACCCCAACTACAACCTCTGTAACCCATATATACATCATAAGGATAGTTAATTTCTTCGGGGTTGAAAAAGCTAAATCCACTTATAGACCAGATTTTGTTGTTGTCTTTATAAAATTCCAGTGCATTATTCATATATGAAAGAAAGTCTGTTGTTGTAATTAAATCATCTTCAAGCACTATAACACTGCCATATTTGTTTATGAGTGAAGTTACACCGTCAATTACAGATTTAGCAAGACCGTTGTTTTTTTCGGAAAATTGTAATTTAACACTTTTGAAACGACTATCTTTTGCATATTCAGTAACGACATTTCTCGTTTTTTCAACATCGTCAAAGTCTTTTTCGGCTTTCGCTCCATCACATAAAATAAACAATTCGCTTTCCGGAGCCAAAACATTTTTATCAAGGGCATCTAACACTTTTTTTGTGTGTTCATATCTTTTATATGTAAATAAAACCACAGGAGCATACATCTTATTCACAACCTCTCTCTATTGTTGTTTTTGTGTCACTTTTTTTAGTATATTTTTAATTTTTGTATAGTCAGTTTCTTCCTTGGGAGTTGACATCTTAGCTTTTGCACCGGAGGAAATACTCTGTGCAAGATTTTTGTCAGAAAAAATACGCATAATATTAAAAGCAAGCATCTCATAGTCTTCGTATCTGTACAAAAGTGCATTTTCCTCATTTCGTGCATATTCGGGAACGCCACCCACATATGACGCAACACAAGGAGTACCTACTGCCATAGCTTCTTTTAGTGTACTCGAATGGTTTTCTATAGCCGAACTCATAACAAAACAACTTACAGAAGACATCTTGTCTGCCATTTCCTCTGCGGTTAATCTCCCTGTATATACTATATTGCCATTAAGATTTAGATCGTTTATCATTTTTGATATAAGACGGTCATAGCCATTTTGCTTAATTCGATTTTTTAGTGTTGTTGTCTGTTTTAAAACAGTGCCCGGTATATAGAGACGGACATCGGGATATGTATTTTTAACAATACTAAGTGCCTTAAGCAGCATATGAAGGCCTTTTATAGGATAATTTGCTGCAGAGCACATTATACTATGCTTTTCTGCATTTGAGTAATCCCAGCTTTTTTCAAAGAAAACTGAAGAAATAGTTATAGGACAGAAATGGACTTTTACATCTTTGTATATTTTTTTGTAATAAGACTGTGCCCAATTATTTTCAACGATAATGTTTTGGCTGTGGCGGATTATTTCTTTTTCGTATAATGAACATCTTTCATACTGCCTTTGGGTAGACTTAATCGTAGAATTAGTAAGTATATCCCGAAGTGTTACAGCAGTCTTTAGCTCTTTTGCACTAAGTCCGGAAAGATAGTATTTGGCAATACTGTCCAAAACTCCCTGTATATATACAATAGAAGGCAAATCCGGTGCTGCCTCGAATGCGGCAAGAGCATAAGGAAACTCCGTTCCCCAAATTTGCAAAACATCTATTTTTTCTTTTTGTATTATTTCTTTAAAAGCCTGTATGTTAACCTTGCTTTTGTAATCGTATTTGTGATTAGGTTCGCCTTGCAAAGTATAGTAGCTGATATTGTTGTCCTTTAGATACCCAAGAGCAGGCTTTTTTTCTATGTTGACAACAACAATGTTATCATCTGAGCCGTATGCCTCATCTAACATGGCATCAAGCCACAGACCGCCGGTGGATTTTTTGCCGTGAAGCTTTTGATGGAGAGCTCCTGAGCGTTTATTTACTATCCATAAGACATTCATCGTTACTAATCCTTTCGTTTTCAAGATACACATTACCAAAAAGAGGTAATACAACTAAATATATAAACATATATGTTTTGGGATTAAGTACCGCAAGTACCATGCCCATCATGTATGACCATAAGATATATGGGTACGCCATACCGTTTTTATACGGTTTAATAAAACACTTGTAGAGTGTTGTGTACATCAATATCATAAGCATAAAGCCTATAATTCCGTATGTTGCAAGAGAATCGAAGAAGAAAGAGTGTCCTCCCTTTCCATCGTTGGACCAATTACCCATAAGCCATGTATTTACAAATGTGTCCCATGACTTTTTGTAAAGTTCTACTCTGTTTCCTCCGCCTTCAACATCGCTTGTTTCACCACTAAGAACATCAGAAACATAATCAAAGCGGCTTGAAAATATTTCACTTTCAACTTTGCTTCCGATTTCTTCGAAAAACGATATCAACAATGACATATTCGCCACGATTAACACCAATGCTACAATAAATACTGTCCTTATCTTTTTGGCACTTAATTTTGGAATACAGAGAACCAGGAGCGAAACAACATACATAATAAGTGCTGTCGTATACTGAGTTTTAATAATAGTCATTCCTATAAATACAATAATGAATATTCCTATAAATCTGTTTACAATATTAAACTTGGTAAGATACATAAAAAGCGGAAGAATGAGTACAAGCTCATATATAAATGTAAATCCGCCAATATTGTTTGATACATATGTGCCGTATGCTCCTTCTCCCTGTGACAAAGTAGCCAACATTCTTGAAGCATTTGGATATCGGGTACAGCCTATGTATGTAGTGACTGCTGTTACAAGATACATTAAAAACACGAAATTGATTATTTTTTTCTGGCAGATGACATTTAAATCCAGATAATATATTGCAATCATTCCAAAGAGAAATATTTGAAGTTCACCATATATGTACATAGGTATTGAAGCAATGTCCCAAACAAAAATATATACCAGTACTCTAAGGTAGCTGACGCCGAAAACACCCAACAAAGCAAGAAAATTTTTTTTGGGATTTCGATTTATAAGTATATAAGATAAATATACCGTTTGCATACAAAAAATACCCAGATAAACTACTGCAGGCATATAAAATCCCACGGCAGGCAACACCTTATGCATAACATAAAGCAAAACCAAAATCTTTAGTATTGTATCCCCTTTATTCGCAGTGCAACTGTTATTTAACTTGTTTGTCTTAATAAGCACTTACAACACCTTCTCAAAAAATCATTTCAAGAACCTTTTTTGCCTGCACCACATTGTTTTTGTTATTCATGACAAATTCTTTGGCTTTTTGTCCTTTTTCATGGAGTTCGCAAATCGGCTTGTTTAATATATCAATAAGTTTTTCTTTGATACCGTCTACTGTTTCTTCCTGTATAAGATAAACATAATCATTATACTCATGTGGCATACCTGGAAGCCTTGTAGTAAGAACAGGTGTTCCCGATGCCATATATTCCATATTTTTTGACGGAAAAGAGTACTTTGTGTACTCCTCGTTTGTAGGACGGGGATTTATGAGAAGAGTGCATTTGAGCTCTTCCTGTACAATTCTATCGTTAGGAGCAATACCCATGTATTTAACGCTTGAATATTTTTTACATAATTTTTTCAAGTCTTCAACATAATCTCCATTACCATACACATGCAGTTCAAAATTTTCAACATCCGCTTTCACAAAAGCCTCAACAAGCATCTCTATTCCATACACTCGTCTTAGCGAACCGGCATAGAGACACACCTTTTTTTTATATTTATACTCCAAAAGATTTTGTATATCTTTCATTTTAACATCAGAGTGTCCCTCCAAAACAACATATGGTCGATTCTTGGGATTAACAACACTATTCATGTGTTCTGTAAGCAATAAATAACTGTCAAATTTCTTCATAAGATACAGGTCTATCTTCTCAGACCTAGTCATTTTACCACCTGTGGGTCTGTGTGATGGGACATCTGTAACTATTGCAATGGTCTTTATTCTTTTTATTTTTGCTGCAGCAAGAGATGCCGCAGCTACAGAAACATTGAGTGCATCACATATCACGGCAGTTTCCTTTTTCTTTGGCAATGCAATAATTTTAAAGAACATACCAAAAAACACAAAGAATGCACGAAAAAGAGAGTGGTTGATAAAGGGAACATAGTGATAATTGATACCGCATTGTGTTTCCTTTTTTGAACCAAAAAACAGTTTTTTTGTAACAGCTCTGTTTACAGGTCTGCTGGAAACCGCATCTACCTCTGCTCCTGAATAAACAAAACCCTCCATTAGAAGTTGATTGTACTTTTGTGCCTGTTGCTGAACCCGTATTCCTTTGGTTTCAACAAGTTCTTTATACATTTTTGGAGAGCAACCGCTGTAAGCATATATCAAATGCATATGTAAACCATACCTTTCGGATAAATTTATTTTTTAAATCCTTTGTTAACGAAATTTTTGAATTTAGTCCCGGGTGACCTTAATATGTTTGTTAAATAGTTTATTTTATCTTTTAAATCACGACAGTTTATATCATAATTTAAAAGCTCGGGTTTAAGATAACCTATAGTGTCATATGACAGACTGAGATTTTGACGCTCCTCGTCTGTAGCAGATGCCAGAATCGAAACAAGTGCTGCGCAGTTTGCAATCTGTACTGATACAAAATCATTTAAATCCATAGACTGTTCGATAGCGGAAACCCAACCGCCAACGCGTTGTTCAATATAAAATCGATCTCTTATGTCGATATTGTCTATCGGAAATTTGCTTACATACTCAATCCATTCATCAAAAGCCTTGCTTTGATTTTCATCGGTATTTATTGAAGAATAGTATTTCTTCATGCCAACACGGAAAGATTCCTTTGTACCTCCTGCGATACTTCTTCCATAGGTTTGTCCCGCTTCAAAAATACCGCTACGAATAATTATACTATCTTTCGGCAATTGTGAAAACTGACTGCATGCATAAAAAAGGGCATCAACGCCATTTGTATTGTTTGCACTATAATCATAATAGTCATTTAAAAGCTCTTTGGATATCTTCTTTTGATTTATGTATCTATGCAAAAAATCATATTTAGACGAGAGCATAACAGGTATCTTTTTGTCTGATGAACTTATGTTTCTGTGTTTGAATGTATATGCAACAAATGAGATTTTGGCATTTAAAAATGCCGAAAGAACAACCCTTGAATCCTTACCTCCCGTTAAAGCCAGATATGGTGTTCTGTTTGAAAAAAGACTAATGTTTTTAAGACCGTTAACAAGGTATCCTGATATTTTAGAACATTTTTCTTCTGTTGACATATCAGTGTCTATATCTACCCAATTATCAAAGACAATATCAAAACCATCTTCTTTAAAAATAATTTTTTGTGTAGAGATAAGTCCATATACACCATCTGCAAGTGTATATGGTAAAACTTGCCATGTAAGTCCCTCTTTCTTAACAGTTCTGTGAATTTTAATATTTGCACAATTACACAGAAGTGCAAGCGAAGATGAAATATACCTGTGCTCCCTATGATTTATGTAAAATGCACTCATCATACCACAGGCATCAGTTACAAGCTCTCCTTGTGTAAAAAGCACCCATCTTCCTGTCCAAAACTTTGTGAGTTCCTTGGTGCTTTTTCCATCCCATGAGGCAATGTCATTCGAAGGTGTTTTGCCCGCCTCATCCATACAAAAGGCATTTCCCAAAAGGTATACACAATTACCGTTGCAATCAGTATATGTGCCAATGCCAAGTTCATCATGTACATAGAGATATCCGCCCGCGACTACATATTCTTGCATAAACTCCGGCTTTTTTAATTTTTTGGCTGACCAAATATACTGTTTTTTTGAAATATCAGTCATTTTTGAGAGTTTTGCTCCTTTGTCTTTATAATCTCCAACATCTATATCCCTTTGCAAGAATTTGCTCTTTGTCAAGCATACTCTTAACATCTACAACAATCTTTTCGTTGTTGGGAATATCTTTTTTAAACACTGCGTCAAGCTCAATTGATTTGAACTCATTATGCGATACTGCATATACAACACAATCTGCGTCTGTTGCCTCTGACAAATCCTTGAGTTCTACATTGTACTCTCTCTTAGCATCAGCTTCGTCTGCTACAGGATCAATCACTACAGGCTCTATTTCATATTCACGCAATCTCTTTATTATGTCTTCTACTTTAGAATTTCTTGTGTCCGGACAATTTTCTTTAAAGGTTATACCCAAAATAACCACTTTCGATTTTTTTACTGTTTTATTGGCAAGAACCAATTGCTTTATTATATTATCTGCAACAAATTGTCCCATTCCGTCATTTATTTTTCTGCCGGATAGGATTATCTGTGAATGATAACCCAGTTTTTCTGCCTCATATACAAAGTAGTATGGGTCTACACCTATGCAATGACCACCAACAAGACCGGGATAAAAACCAAGTGCGTTCCATTTGGTATTCATTGCCTCCACAACTTCTTTGGTATCTATTTCCATACGGTCGAATACCATAGCAAGTTCATTCATAAACGCAATATTTATATCCCTCTGACTGTTTTCTACAACTTTTGCAGCTTCTGCTACTTTAATACAACTTGCACGGTGAACTCCTACTTCAATGACTAACTCATACACTTTTGCAATTTCTTCAAGGCTTTCTTTGTCCATACCGGAAACAATTTTCTTGATGTTTTCCAGACGATGTACCTTATCGCCGGGATTTATTCTTTCGGGAGAATAGCCAACCTTAAAGTCTACTCCGCATTTTAATCCAGACTCTTTTTCCAAAACAGGTACACAAACATCTTCAGTAACTCCGGGATATACCGTAGATTCATACACAACTATTGAGCCTTTTGTAAGATTGCGTCCTACTATTTTGCTGGCTCCCACTACAGGTGACAAATCCGGAGTTTTGTCCTGATTAACAGGTGTAGGCACTGCAACTATATGGAATTTTGCTTCCTTTAACTTTTCTTCATCACATGTAAACTCTACTGCAGTGTCATTTATAGCTTGATTTCCTACTTCGTTTGTAGGGTCGATACCCTTTTTATACAGCTCTATCTTATTTTTATTGGTATCAAATCCTATAACATTGACCTTCTTGGCAAATGCTACTGCTATTGGCATACCCACATATCCCAATCCTATTAAAGAAATCTTTTCTTCTCCATTTACAATTTTTTCGTACAAGCTCATTATATGTACCTCCGCTATATTATACTTCGTTTTGCAATTTCGTCATATGAAAAAGATGACATACCTTTTTTTAGGCAAATATCTTTCATATCCTGATATAATGTTTCGTCATAAGATATATCTTCCAATATCTTTGTCATATTTTCCCGTGACAAATCATCTGTAAATATGCAGTTACCGCCTATATCAACATGCGTAAATCCCGACATTCTTCTAAACACGCAGGGAAGTCCTGTTCCTACCGCCTGTTCCCAAAGCACAGAATGTTTACCCGGAAAAAATGCCAAGTCTGCTGATGCAAAATATTCGTAAATATCATCTGAATTAACCCAGCCTACATATGTTATCTTGTTATTATTAGTAAGATAATCAAATTCCTCTTTTAATTCAGGAACCACAGAACCAAACACCATAAGATGAACATTTTCATTTCGACATTCTATAGCAGCCTTTATTAAATCAAGAGTTTCGGGTTTGTTACTGTCAATTTTACCGCCTGTTATAACAAGAAATTTGTCTTTGCCAATATCGTATTTTTGCCTTATTCGTTCACGACTATCCGAGTCAAACACAGCAGTCACCTTTTCATCATCTGCACCCATAATAAGAAGTTCAACCTTTTCTTTTGGCAATTTGTATTCGTTTATAAGAAAGTCTACTCTGGCAGGAAGTACACCGTAAAACTTTGTAACATAAGGATTGATAATTTGTGCGCAATGACGCCATATAATTCTGTGTAAGATATATTTTGAAACAATCGTTTTTCCGCTATTTATAAAATCTGCATGATTATCAGCAAAAACACGAACATTTGGGTGTTCTTTTAAGTATTTTCTTATTACTTTAATATCCCAGAACTGCACACCGTGAATAAATATTATGTCAGGATTGAAGCGGTCAATTTCTTCGTAAAGTTCTTTGTATCTCCTCATTCTTCTATCTATCGATGGGTTTTTGAATTCTAAACGAGTTACATTTATTCCATGTTCATTTACATATTTACTTCCCTTATCTATCCATTTGCCTTTGCCATTTTCATCAAATATAAATAATGATGCTATTATTTTAACTTCATGTCCTTGCTTTTTATGAAACTTGGGAAGCATATTTTCCTGATATGAGTAATTATCAATATAAAAATTGGCTAACATTAAATGCAAAATCTTCATTTCATATTCTCCATTCAATCTTATTTTACAAACAGTTTTCATAAACTTCTATTCTTTTTGTCAAATTAACCTCTTTTGAAAACAATTCCTTTGCTGTTTTCCTGCCGTTTGCTCCGTACTTATCACATAGCTTGTTGTTGTACAATTCCAAAATAGCATCTGACGCGGCTTTATCATCTTCCGGAGGAACACACTGTCCAAGCTCATATTTGTTGATTATGTTGCAAAGCTCGGAATCCTCATCGAATGACGCAATGATGCTTGTCCCCGATGCCATTATGGTAGCGGCTTTACTGGGGAAAGCTCCCTTGCCTACACCCTTTTTGCAGATAACAAAGGATATATCACCAAGGCTGTATACCTCCGATATTCTCTCTTTAGGTTGCATGGGGAAAAGGTATATGTTTTCTAATTTATTGTCGTTTATAAAGCTTTCAAGTTTATCCTTTTGCGAGCCGTCACCAAAAATAACAAATTTGATGTAGCTATAATTGGCAAGGCGTTGCGCACACTGTGCCAAAAGCTCAACATTTTGCGAATTGCCTATATTTCCGGCATATGTAACATAGAATGAATTCCTGTCCAAATCAAATTCATCAAACAAAGAGTTGTTCTCTCTTTCTACAGGCACAACCTCATCTGTATCTATCCAATTCGGAACAACGGTAATTTTGGCTTTAGGCACACCCTTATTCACAAGGGTATCCTTCATAGTTTGAGTAATTACAATGATGTGCGAGGCATTTTTGTATGTGACAGAAGAAACCCATGAACCGATTTTATACAAAAAAGAGCCGTTTTTTGTTATACCTGAGCTTACAAGAGATTCCGGAAACAAGTCCTGAACTGTGTATATATAAGGTATTTTCCTTAATTTCTTTACGGCAGTTGTTAAAAGTCCGTTTATGGGCGGAGTACTGCCCATTGGTATTAAATCTGCTTTTTTGCAGGTAAGAGCACATATAAGCAGTCTTAACTCAAGTATTAAGTATCTCATAGCTCTCATGAGAGTGTTGGTACCCTCTCCAAAAAGCGAAAATCTATTTATTTCCAAAGCACCATCATACTCTGTTTCATGCTTTATTTTCTTGTATTTATTCCGGGTGGCAGTATCTATACCTCTTGTTGGTGTAGGGGCATAAACTAAAAGAGTGTGACCTCTGTTGATTAACTCTCTTCGCATATCTTCTGCCAAGTGTGCACCGGAGGTCTTTTCGGGTTTAAAGTACGACTCTAAAAACAGTATTTTCATCTTCGTAAGTACTCCTTACAAGTAATACAGTGTACAAACTCAATTAAAATTTTGTAGCTTTCTGTGCTTCCTGTGGCTGTGTTTCATCAACATAGAGCTGAGCTTTTGAAACACCCGCTTCGTTGGTATACACCTTTTCGGACTTAAGTACGGTAACTATTGTCTTAAAGAAAATCTTTATATCCAGCCAAAAAGAAACATTTTGTGCATACCAAGCATCTTTTAACCTTTTTTCTCTCACGGTCAAACCATTTCGGAAATACGCCTGTGTATAACCTGTAATTCCCGGCTTTACATCCATTTTGGCAATTTCGTCTTCCTGATATGTACCAAGTGCTCCGGCACCGCTCGCACGCGGACCTATAAGTGTCATATTGCCTATAAGCACATTGAAAATTTGAGGTAATTCATCTATACTTGTAACCCTTATAAATTTGCCGATGCGGGTTACTCTTTCATCATCGGGAGCGTTGTATGTGCTTCCGTCGGCGTTGGTAAGATTGGGAGCATCTACTATCATTGAACGGAATTTATACATATTGAATATTTTGCTGTCTTTTCCTATTCTCTTTGCCTTGTAGAAAACAGGTCCGCCGTCATCGAGCTTTATTGCTATGCCAACTATCAAAACTATAAGACACAAAAAGGGCAATGCTATAAGACAAAGCAGTACATCCATAAATCTTTTTATAAATTTGTACATCTGAAAGCACCTCTATTCACTACGAATACATATATATTCTTTGATTATATCTTTTGCAATTTCGGCATTTTTTTCGGCTTCGCCAGGAGTATTGCCATGTGTTACTACCCAACCGCAAGTATCTGATTTCTCCTGATACGGTCGCAAGCAGTCGCCAACATCTTTTCTAAGCACAATATCAAGTATGTTGTGTTGTCCAATGAGGTTTTTATATGGTTTAATCTCTCGTATGACTCCGGGATTATAAATTAGCAGCCTTGTAGCAACGCACTTTTGCATTTTGGGTTCGGCATCAATCTTATTTCCCAGAGCAAGCTCTATGGTGTTGTCAATTACGCTTACACCTCTTGAAAAAGGTACCAAATGAGATGATATAAGGTTTTGTCCTATTCTGATACCGCAATCTATAACATATGGTTTATAATCATCTTTATCGACTATTATATCAAAATTAACGCTGTTCATATTGATGTTGAGAGCCTTAACGGCGTTTTCCACTTCGGTCTTTATGCTTTGCTCTATTTCTTCCGGCAAACCCGACGGAGTTCTGTGACCGTAATGTATATTTCCTTGTTCGTCTCTTACAAAAGTTGTTTTTACAACAGCATATGTATATATTTTTCCATTGCATACAAAAGCTTCTACGCTATATTCGTCTCCATTTATAAAAGACTCCACATATACATTGGAATATCTGGAGGACGAAAACGCATATTCGAGAGCAGCGTCTAATTCGCCGATGTTGTGTACCACCGAGACTCCCTTGCTACCGGAACCGTCACTGGGTTTTATAACACACGGAAAAGCATAATTGCACCTTTTGGCTTCTTCAATAGAATTTATTTCAAAAAAGTTGCCTTTTATATTACAGCCTCTTTCAAAAAGTCTTTTCTTTATTTCATATTTGCTCTTAGAAATTTGAGCAGTTTCCATAGAAACAGCCGGCAAACCAAGCTTTTCGCCTATATATGCAACTGTGGGCAAGGTGAGCGTTGCACCATATGTCATAACCGCATCTGCACAAAGCTCCTTTGCGTATGACAGACAACCTTCAAAATCGGTTACATCTATACATTTGTAGCCCGTAGCATACTTATATCCGGGAGCATTTGTATTTTTGTCCACACAGTATGAAGCATAGCCTAAATCTATAATTCTTTTTATCAATGGTACCTGATAATC
>JAZTYV010000031.1:0-157464 GCA_045637145.1 Clostridia bacterium
GAGCAAATTATAAAATTTTGTTAGAAAAATGTTAGAAATGGCTAGAAAAACCGCTAGATAAGGGTGTAAAAATCAGGTTTGAACCTCGCTTAAACCCGCACGGTTAAGCCATTTGTAGGGGTATAGTTACAGTGTAGCCGAGGGGATTTCGAGTCGTTTTTGTTATGTCCAATTCGATACTTTTCCATATATTAAGTTCATATGTCTTTAGCACTAAGACTTAAATATTATACACCACAAAAATCAATTTGTAAATACTAAAATTCATAAAAAATCAAATTGTAAACTTAGTATTAACGAAGTAATAATAATTTTTAAACTTTTTGTTCTTTAATTGACTTTTATTTGTTTTAATGTTAAACTCATCTTAATGAATTAGGAGAGGAAAGATATTCTTGATAAGGAGATTTTTGTACGCATTTGGATATAAATACCGCAATTTTATGATGGGAAGATACGGAAGCGATGAACTTAATATCTTCCTGCTTATGTTGTCTTTGGTTTTTATGTTTGTGTCACGCATTCCGTATATGTTTTTTATGTATTTTGCGTCTTTGGTGCTTATTATCTTGTGTTTGTTCAGGATGTATTCCAAAAACATTTCAAAAAGATATGAGGAAAAGATGAAGTTTCTTAAAATAAAGAACATATTTATGTCCTGGTACCGCATAAAATCCGATTCATTTAAAAACAGGAAAACTCATAGGTATTTTCGTTGCGGTAAATGCAAAGCAAGTATAAGAGTTCCAAAGGGTGTTGGAAAAATTGAAGTAACCTGTCCCAAATGTCGCAGCAAATTTATAAAAAAAGTATAAATTAAACCCATCAACCAAAATGTTGATGGGTTTTTCGTTAATCAAGCAGTTTTAGTAGCTCGGGCATAATCTCAAGACTTCTTTTTAAAATACCGTTCATCTGTGCTATTGCAGTGCCGTAATTTGTTATTGGAACATTACTGTCTGTTGATTTTTTTATGCGGTACAGCATTTCCTTTTCGCTTATCATACATCCTCCGCAGTGTATGATGAGTGCATATTTTCCAATGTCTTCAGGAAACGCTGTACCGGATGCAAATTCAAACTCAATGTTCTTTTTGGTATAATTAAGTATAAGTTTAGGCAGTTTAACTGTGCCTATGTCGTTGCATTGCCTGTGGTGTGTGCAACCTTCAGAAATTAAAATCTTGTCACCGTCTTTTAGTGCGTTTAGCATTGAAGCACCGTATACAGCGTTTTTAAGCAGACTTTTTGTCCTTGCCATAAGAATCGAAAAAGAGGTGAGGGGAATGTTTTCCGGTACGATTTTGCTAACCTGTGCAAATACCTGACTGTCTGTTACAACAAGCTTAGGGTAAACAGTAAGTTTTTTTAAGGTTTCTTCGAGTTCCTCCGGCTGTACGACTATAGATATTGCACCTGAGTCTAAGGTGTCACGAATTGCCTGTTGTTGAGGCAGTATGAGTCTTCCTTTGGGAGCTGCCTCGTCAATAGGAGTTACAAATACAACAATATCACCTTTATCTATAAAATCTCCTATCATTTTTAAACTATTTTGCTGAGGCTTTAAAGAGGCAAGGCGGTTTTTCAGTTCATCAATATTGTAGCCGTTTTTAGCACTCACATAAAATTCAGTTGCAGTATTATCACGATGCCCGTCAATCATATCACATTTGTTATATACGACAATATATGGTATATTATTTTTGTTAAATTGCGATATCATATTTTTCTCATCTGCATCAATACCGCCGTTATTTATATCTGTAACAAGAACAGCGATATCTGTCTTATTAAGTGTTTCCATTGTTTTTTTAATTCTCAATTCACCAAGACTGCCTTCGTCATCAAAACCTGCTGTATCGGTAATTATTACCGGTCCCAAAGGGAGTATCTCCATAGATTTATTTACAGGGTCTGTGGTTGTTCCTGCAACATCTGACACAACAGAGAGAGCCTGACCGGTTATAGCGTTTACAAGGCTGGATTTTCCGGCATTTCTCTTACCGAAAAAGGAAATTCGTGTTCGCATTGAAGAAGGTGTTTCATTAAGTGACATAATTGCTCCTCCTTTTAACTGATATGTTAATTCTAACACTCATTACTTTTTGTGTCAACACCTTGATTTTGTTTGTGTGTAAAGCCATGTATACTTGAAAAATTTATTTTTATTTGATATAATAAACATAATATAATGTTGGGGGGCTATACTTATGAATTTTCAACGATTAAAAGATTATTTGGATATGCTTTGTAATGAGCGTGGACTTCCTGTGTGTGAATGCAGAGTTATTCATAAAGGGAAAGTGGTTTTTAATCATACAGCAGGCAATTATGATAAAGACAAAAATATGTACTATATGTATTCTTTGACCAAACCTACAACGGCTGCGCTTATTATGATTTTGGTTGAAAAGGGTATACTTTCGTTGGATGATGAGGTAGAAAAGTACTTACCCGAATTTGCCAATATGACATACAAAAAAGACGGGAAAATTCTTCCGTGCAAAAATAAAATGACATTGTACAATCTCATTACAATGCAGGGTGGATACAACTACAATTTAGAAAGCGAAGTTCTAAAGGATATGTACGACAAAAGGCCCAATGCTACAAACAGAGATGTTGCATATGCGCTTAGCCTTGAGCCTCTTGATTATGAGCCGGGAGAGGGCTATTGCTACAGTCTTTGTTACGATGTGTTTCCTGCAATTGTAGAGGCCGTGCTTGAAAGACCGTATGATGAAGTACTAAAGGAATACATATTGGACCCTTTGGGTATGACAAGAACTACCATAAAATATACTCCCGAGGTAGCAAAGCATGTGGCAGACCACTATTCATATGACGCTCAAAATGGCTGTCTTAAAAAGCTTGAGTCAAATATCAAATACCGTTTTATGTCGGACTATATCACAGGTGGCGGGGCAGGACTTATATCGTGTATGGACGATTATTGCAAGTTTGCATACATGATATCCAACAATGGAGTAAGCTTTGAAGGTAAAAGGATACTTTCTAAAAGCAGTATAGACATAATGAGAGTAAATCATCTTAAAGATATAAGCGTATATCAGACAGCGTCACAGGGATATGCGTATGGGTTTAGCTTCAGGGTCCTTGTAAACAATAGTGCATGCGAATCCAATGTTCCTGTTGGTGAGTTTGAAATTACGGGTGCCGCCGGTTCTTTGGGACTTTTCAATGTAGAAGATAATATAACTGTGGTTTTCATAGAGCATGTTGTTACTTTTCCGGGTGCATACGGTGAGCATCACTTTAAAGTAAGAGACCTGGCATATGAAGGACTTGGCTTTGGAACCAAAGAAGCCAAATTGATTGAGTTTTAAGGTAAGAATTTTCTATTGAAATATCAGAAAAAATGTGTTATACTTTTTTTGGAAACTATGATTTTTGAATTATTAAAAAGTTTTATACTAATAATACACTAGAAAGGAGAATACTGTTATGAAGTATGTTTGTGATGTTTGCGGTTATGTTTATGACGAAGCCGTAGGTGATCCTGATAACGGTGTTGCACCCGGCACAGCATGGGATGATGTACCTGAAGATTGGGTTTGTCCTCTTTGCGGAGTCGGTAAAGACCAGTTTTCTGAAGAATAATTTTCCGGCAGAGTGTATATGTATACACTCTGTTTTGGATTTTATATAGGAGGTTTTTATGAAAATAGCCAACGATATTTACTATACCGGTGTAAATGACACAGATATTAATCTTTTTGAAGGTCAGTACAAAGTTGAAAATGGTATGTCATATAACTCATATGTTATAACAGACATAGAAATTGCAGTGTTCGACACTGTAGACAAAAATTTTGGAGTACAATGGCTTGAAAATGTATCTGAGGTTTTGGGAAACAGGACTCCCGATTATCTTATTGTTCAGCATATGGAGCCGGACCATTCTGCAAATATAGATAAGTTTATGGACAAGTATCCAAATGCCAAAATTGTTGCAACTTCAAAGGCTTTTTCTATGATTAGTCAGTTTTTCGGTACAGATTATTCCGACAGACAAATAGTTGTTGCAGATGGCGACACATTAAATCTCGGAGAGCACAAGCTAACATTTGCTACAGCACCTATGGTGCATTGGCCCGAAGTTATGGTAACTTATGACTGTATGTCAAAAACCTTGTTTTCTGCCGATGCTTTCGGCAAATTTGGTACTACAGACACTAATGAAGAATGGGATTGTGAAGCACGCCGCTACTATTTTGGAATCGTAGGTAAATACGGTGTTCAGGTTCAGGCACTTCTAAAAAAAGCTTCGAGTTTTGAAATTTGCCGTATATGTCCGCTTCACGGCCCTGTGCTTACAGAAAATCTGGAACATTATGTTGGATTGTATGATATATGGTCAAAGTATGAGCCCGAAACAGAAGGCGTTGCTATAGCGTATACTTCCGTTTACGGAAATACAAAGGAAGCTGTTGAGCTTTTGGCAGAGGAACTAAAAAGGGCAGGCTGTCAAAAGGTTTGTGTATCCGACCTTGCTCGTTGCGATATGGCGGAAGCACTGGAAGATGCCTTCAGGTATTCAAAGCTTGTGCTGGCAACCACAACCTACAACGGCGGAGTATTTCCGTTTATGCAGGAATTTATAAACCATCTTACAGAACGCAATTTCCAAAACAGAAGAGTAGCTGTAATTGAAAATGGTTCCTGGGCACCAATGGCAGACAAGACTATTAAACAAATGCTGGAAAAGTCCAGGAATATAGACTATGTTGAACCTGTAGTTAAGATTTTATCTGCAATAAATGACAAAAACAGGGAAGAAATATCAAGGCTTGCAAAAAGCCTTCTGTAAATAATATGCAACAGAAAACGGCTGTTAAAATACATTTAACAGCCGTTTTTGTGTTATTCAATACATATAGTTCCTTCAAAGGACTTTACTGCGTCACCTGTCATATATACAGTGCCGTTATCGGTATACCTTACAACAAGGTCGCCTCCAACGAGCTTAACAGTTATATCTGTATTTTTCTGGCAAAGACCCATTTCACACGCTGCAACAGCGGCTGCACAAGCACCTGTACCGCAGGCAAGTGTTTCGCCGTTGCCTCTTTCCCATACACGCATTTTTATGGTGTTTTCACCTATTATCTTAATGAATTCTGTGTTTACTCTTTCGGGGAATAGGGGGTCGTTTTCAAATTTTGGGCCAAGTGTTTTTATATCTAACTTGTCAACATTGTCTACCATGACAATACAGTGCGGATTGCCCATAGACACGGTTGTAATGTTGTATTCGCCGTCAGCGATTTCTGTTTTGCGGTTTACAATTTTTTCGCCGTCAAGATTTACAGGTATTACTCCCGGGTTAAGTCCGGGTTTGCCCATATTTACTTCTGCAGCGGCAATTTTTCCGTTCTGGCGGATAAGTTTAAGCTCTTTAACACCGCTTATTGTTTCTATTGTAATGTTGAGCTTATCCACAATTTTGTTTTCGTACAGGTATTTACCTACACAACGAATTGAGTTTCCGCCCATTTGACCTTCGCTTCCGTCTAAGTTAAACACTCTCATTTTGGCATCTGCAATATCAGATGGACCGATTAAAACAACGCCGTCTCCGCCTATGCCAAAGCGTCTGTCGGAAAGACTTACACCCAAACCTGCGGGGTTGTCTATTTTCTGGTCAAAGCAGTTGAAGTAAATGTAGTCATTTCCTGTGCCTTGCATTTTTGTAAACTTAAGTACGGTTTTTTCTGTTCTTAAGTTGTTTATATCTACAAGCTCAGTGCTGAATTCACTGTAACGGCTCTTAATACTGTCTGCAAGTGCTGCAGCGGTATCAAGCGATGTTAAACAGGGAACATTTCTTTCGATTGCCTTTCGGCGTATCTTAACACTGTCTCTTGTGGGTATTCTTCCCTTGGAAGATGTGGAAATAACATAGTTTACTTTGCCGCTTTCAATAAGTGTAAGTGTGTTGTTTTGTGCATCTTCATGAATTTTGGATACCGACTCAACCTCGAGGTCATCAAGACGGAGCATTTCTGCAGTTCCGCGCGTTGCATAGAGCTTAAATCCAAGGTCAGCATACTTCTTTGCAACCGAAGCAATTTCACTCTTGTCGGAGTTTCGTACTGTAATAAACACACCGCCGCGCTGTTTCATGTTGCATCCGCTTGAAAGCAGACCCTTAAAGATAGCCTCTTCTCTTGTGTTTGCAAGACCGAGCACTTCACCGGTGGACTTCATTTCCGGTCCAAGGTGATTGTCTACATTTGCAAGCTTTTCAAACGAGAACACAGGAACCTTTACCGCTACATACGGCGATGACGGATAAAGTCCTGTTCCGTATCCCATATCCTTGAGCTTTTCGCCAAGCATAGTGCGTGTGGCAAGGTCTACCATGGGTATTCCCGTAACCTTGCTGATGTAGGGTATGGTTCTTGAGCTTCTGGGGTTAACTTCAATTACATAAAGCTCGTTTTTGTATATAAGGTACTGAATATTCACAAGACCTATTACATTAAGGGATGCCGAGAGGTTTCTTGTGCTTTCAATAATCTTTTGTGTAAGTTCATCGGATATATTCCATGCGGGATATACAGCAATTGAGTCGCCGGAGTGTACACCTGCGCGTTCAATATGTTCCATAATACCCGGAATAAGTATATCTTCTCCGTCACAAATGGCATCTACTTCAAGCTCTGTTCCCATGAGATATTGGTCAATGAGTACAGGATTTTCTATATTTGTTTCAAGAATTATTGCCATATATTCTTTTATGTCATTTTCGTTAAAGGCAATTATCATATTTTGACCGCCAAGAACATACGAGGGACGCATAAGTACGGGGTAACCGATTTCATCAGCAGCCTTAAGTGCCTCTTCGACAGTCATAACTGTTGTTCCCTTGGGTCTTGCAATATTGTGCTTTTCAAGAAGTGCATCAAAAAGCTCTCTGTCTTCAGCGGCATCAATGCTTTCTGCAGGTGTACCAAGAATCTTTATTCCCTGAGAGCTTAAAAAGTTTGTAAGCTTAATTGCGGTTTGGCCGCCAAAAGCCACAACAACGCCTACCGGCTTTTCTACTCTTATGATGTTCATAACATCTTCGTTTGTAAGTGGTTCAAAGTACAATCTGTCTGCTGTATCGAAGTCTGTAGACACAGTTTCGGGGTTGTTATTTACAATTACAACATCGTAGCCGGCTTTTTTAAGTGACCATACACAATGTACAGATGCGTAGTCAAATTCTACACCCTGACCTATTCTTATGGGTCCTGAGCCAAAAACTATTATTGTATCTTTCTTTTCCTTTCTTTGCTCAAGGAACTCAGCTGCTTCGTCTTCATGTTCATATGCAGAATAGAAGTAGGGGGTAGTTGCCTTGTATTCAGCGGCACAGGTATCTACCATCTTAAATGAAGCATAAGCGTGATTTTTAATTTTCTTATTGCTTATTCTTTCAATTGCCGTGTCCGGATATCCGAGCTTTTTGGCTTTCAAGTACAGCTCATCTGTAAGGTCATTTGCTATTGAAAGCTCTTTTTCAAAGTTTGCAAGATTCAACAGGCGAGCAAGAAACCACTCATCTATCATGGTAATTTCATGGATTTTTTCTATGCTTATACCTCTTTTTAATGCAGCGTATACAACAAAAAGTCTCTGGTCATCGCAGTCGTAAAGCTTGGACTCAATTTCTTTGTCTGTGAAGTTATGGAGTTTGGGGTTGTCCAAAGTGTCAAGTTTAATTTCCGCACCTCGCACAGCTTTCATAAGAGCTTCTTCAAATGTGGAAGCTATGCTCATTACTTCGCCCGTTGCTTTCATCTGTGTTCCAAGCTTTTTGGTAGCATATACAAATTTGTCAAAAGGCCATTTGGGGAATTTTACAACACAGTAGTCAACTGTAGGCTCAAAAGCGGCATATGTTGCTCCTGTAACATCATTTAAAATTTCGTCAAGAGTGTAACCTATGGCAATCTTTGTTGCAACCTTTGCTATGGGGTAACCCGTAGCTTTTGAAGCAAGCGCAGAAGAACGCGATACTCTGGGGTTAACCTCAATTACTGCATATTCAAAGCTTTCGGGGTTAAGTGCAAACTGACAGTTGCAACCACCTTCAACCTCGAGTGTGTTTACAATGTCGAGTGCTGCATTTTTAAGCATTGCAAACTCTTTAGAAGCCAATGTAACTGCAGGAGCCACAACAATTGAGTCTCCTGTGTGTACACCAACCGGGTCTACATTTTCCATTGAGCATACTATGATACAGTTGCCCTTGCTGTCGCGGATAACTTCAAATTCTACTTCTTTCCAACCCGAAATACACTTTTCTACAAGTATCTGTGTAATGGGGGACTGATAAAGTCCGTTTGCTGCAATTTCGCGAAGTTCAGCTTCGTCATTTGCAATACCGCCTCCTGTACCGCCAAGGGTAAATGCAGGACGGATAATAAGCGGATAGCCTGTTTCGTCAGCAAAAGCTACAGCGTCTTCAACTGTTGTAACAACTATAGAGGGTATGCATGGCTGACCAATAGCTTCCATAGTGTCTTTAAACATTTGACGGTCTTCAGCCTTGTCTATAGTTTCGGGTTTTGCACCCAAAAGTGTTACTCCGTGTTTTTCAAGAAATCCCTCTTTTGCAAGCTGCATGGAAAGGGTAAGCCCTGTCTGTCCGCCAAGAGTTGAGAGGAGACTGTCGGGTTTTTCTTTTTCAATAATTCGTTTTATTGTAGGCAGATTAAGAGGTTCCAAATATATTTCATCTGCCATGGCATTGTCTGTCATAATTGTAGCAGGGTTGGAGTTTACAAGCACAACCTCAAGACCTGCCTGTTTAAGAGCACGGCATGCCTGAGTTCCTGCATAGTCAAATTCTGCAGCCTGACCTATTACTATGGGGCCGGAGCCTATAACCATAACTTTTTTGAGGTTTTTATTAAGTGGCATAATTATTTGTCTCCTTTCATAATGCTTACAAACCTGTCAATGATGTGCTTTGTGTTATGCGGACCCTTGCAAAGATTTGGCATAAACTGTGTAGACATCACTTTTTTTGCGGTGTACTCAATACCCTCTATGGTTTTATCGTTTACATTTACAAAGCTTATTTTTGCATTTGATGGGAGAGAATTTTCATCTACGATGTAACCGTGGTTCTGGTTGGTTATATATATTTTGTCGGTTTGTGTATCTTTAACGGGTTGATTTGCTCCTCTGTGACCGTACAGGTGTTTTTTTGTTTTTGCACCCATGGCAAGAGCGACAATCTGGTGTCCTAAACCGCAACCGTAAACGGGAATACCGCTTTGTGTAATCTTCTTTATTTCTTCGGTTATCTGCGAGCAGTTCTCGGGATTACCCGGACCTTCCGAAACAATTACACCGTCCGGAGAAATTTTAAGTATATCTTCAGCTTTTGTGTTGTATGGAACAACTGTTACATCAAGACGGCTTTTTGTAAGTATATCGTAGAAGGCATTTGTGGCTCCCAAATCGTACAGGCACACCTTGGCAAGAGAATCTTCAACGCATATTTCTTCGATTTCATCTACGCTAAGGTAAGAATAATCAACTAATGTTTTGTGTTCCTTAAGTTCCTTTATTATCTTATCTATATCAGTTATATCCGCTGTAATTTTTCCGTTCATGGTTCCGTTTTCGCGGATTACTCTTGTAAGCTCTCTGGTATCAATGCCGGCAAGACCCACAATGCCGTTTTCTTTCATATAATCTTCCAACTTGCCTTCGGAGCGGAAATTAGATGGTGTATCGCAAATGGATTTTACAATATATCCGCTTATAACGGGTTTTATTGTTTCAAGCTCTTCTTCGATAATTCCGTAGTTTCCTACAAGGGGGAAGGTTTGTACAACAATCTGTCCGTAGTATTTAGGGTCGGTTAGAGTTTCGTTGTACCCAAGTACAGCTGTTTGAAAAACAGTTTCTCCGATAACTTCTCCTTTGGCACCGATAGAATAGCCTTTAAAAACTTTTCCGTTTTCAAGTACAAGATATAGTGTATTATCCATAAGATTTCCTCCGGTTATTATATATATTTGCGCTATCACACGCAGAAAGTTGATAAAAACGCCCAAAAAAACAGGGAAAGACATAAACTGCCCGCCCCTTATGGTAAAAATCAGTTATAAACAGATTATGTTATTTTTATCTTATATATTTTACAACAAAGTATACTCCATTGTCAATAAAAAATAACATAATTATTGACATAATTTTCATTTTTTTCAAATATTGCTTTCAAATATACTTGTTTTAGGCCTGTGAGCGTGTTATAATATATAAAAATACGCAAAAACACGCGGTTTTGAACGGAGGTTTATATATGTCAGTTAATAAATTGAGTAAAACAGAACTTTTAAAAAGAATAGGCAGTGTTGAGCAAATAGGCGGTATAAAGGACTTTACCTTTAATGACGGAAAAGCAAAAGGCGTTCGCGCCATAGAGGTAAACACAGGAGTTATACGATTTACAATTCTTGCCGACAGAGGAATGGATATTGCAGATGCATACTTTGAAAACACACCTGTAAGCTGGATTTCAAAGACAGGCATTACTTCGCCTGCTTTTTATGAAAAAGACGGTGCCGGATTTCTCCGTGGTTTTTACGGCGGGCTTGTTACCACCTGCGGACTTAAAAACCTTGGCGGTCCGTATGCAGGAGAAGGACTTCACGGCAGGGCAGCCAACTTGCCCGCAGAAAAGGTCAGTGTAAACGCCGAATGGATTGGCGATGATTATGTAATGGAAGTGTCGGGCACAATGCGTGAGAGCGTTGTCTTTGGCTGTAATCTTATATGGAAGCGTACAATCCGCACTAAGCTTTTTGCAGACAGCTTTACCCTTGAGGACACAGTTACAAACGAAAGCTTTAACAAAGAGGATATTGCACTTTGCTATCATTGCAACTTTGGTTATCCTTTGGTAAGCGAAAATTCAAAGATAGTAGGTGTACCTGAGGAATATGCAGATATATGTGCGCCTGTACACGGTATAGACGAAGAATGTATAGATGTGCCGTATGATGCAAATGAGGTCCGCGTTGGTATAGAAAACGCAGATATTGGTGCATATATTACATATTCGCCCCGAAATCTTAGGGACTTCCTAATATGGAAGATGGTAGGGGAAAGCGAATATGTTATTGGTTTAGAACCCAGAACCTCATCAAAGGGCGGAGAGGAACTGCACAAAAATAATTTGCTGTTAGGACTTGAGCCGTTTGAAAAATACAGTACAAAACTCCTGTTTGAATTTAAGAAATTATAACAAAATCACCGGCAAGTGCCGGTGATTTTTTGATTTATATTGTTATTTTTTGCATACTATACCCACTGCCGAAAAAGGCAAGGTTATGTGCTTATGGTTTCCTTCAAAATCGCTCTCATATATTATAAATTTTATTGTGCCGTATGTTACAGCGCCAATAGCATAGAGAACAGCTTTCAGACTTTTGGTTGTTTTTGCCTTTTCAAACATTAGTTCTCTTTGCTTCGCCGATACAAGATATCCTCCGCACTCAATGAGGCGATATATAAATTCATCTTTAATATCAGCACTTACATCAACTGTAACAGAGCATGGACTTTTTCCTGAGAGCTGTGTATTTTTCTTTGGATTATTTTTTAATGCATATGAAGTGTTTATAACAATTCCCCCATAAAAATCTTTGCGCCGTATTCAGCAAGATAAGTATCTTCCTCTTCGCTTCCTCCGCTTACGCCAAGACCGCCGATTATTTCACCGTTTGAAATCAGGGGTTCGCCTCCGCCAAAGATTACTATCTGTCCCTGATTTGTAAATTGAATTCCGTACAGAGATTCTCCCGGTTTTGCAAGGCCCTTAAGCTTACTTGTAGGCATTTTGAGAGCAACAGAGGTGTACGCTTTGTTTAATGCAATATCATAGCTTGCAATGTAGGAATCATCCATACATTCTATTATTACAGGTCTTGCTGCGGGGTTTGTTACTGCCACAACAGCCTTTACGCCGATTTTTTGAGCTTCTTCTTCAATTTTGCGCACAAGCTTTCTTGCTTTGCATAGTGTTATGTAGCCCTTTGAATAAACATTTTTTGAGTTGTTTACGGTTTGCTTTTGAAGAATATCCCTGGTTATTGCTTCAACCATATCAGATAATGTTTTGTTGTCCATAATATCACCCTTTTATAAGACTTAATATCTCTTTAGAAATGTTGCTTGTTATTTTGTCTGAAGTTCTTTTGACCTTTGGCAAAGCGTTTAAAACAGCATATGATGTTCCGCAAACGCCAAACATACCTATGTCATTTATATTGTCGCCGAATACATATGTGTTTTCTCTGGGAATATCCAGCGATTTTATAAGATAATCAACTGCATGCGATTTGTCGCAGCCCTGTGTTATATATTCGTTCATAGAATAATTTTTGTACACGACAGGCAGGGGACAGGCAACTGACTTGTCAAAGTCCGATATCTTGTATATGTTTTCGACAATATCATCAATAGAATCAATCATCACAACATGATTTTTGTACTTTTGCATAGTTTTGCGCACAAAAAAACTGCTTTGGGATTTGACATATGTTATATATTTGGCGTGTGCGGTGTATTCTTTGAAGTCTTTAAACATTTCCTTATCCATTGGATTGTCAAAAAAAGTTTTTTCGTTGTATACACCTATTGTTCCGTCATTACATATAAAGTATATGTCATTTTCAAACTCGGCAAAAATGTGCCTGAGCTCTATATAGTTTCTACCCGATGCTACAGCAAAAGCATTGTTGCTTTCAAGCAATTTATATATGGAATTTTTGATGTTTTTGTTTAGAGAAGCCTCGTTCTTTTTAAGCAAGGTTCCGTCTAAATCGGAAACAATTAGTTTCATAGCTCTGCTCCCTATAAATATCTATTATAAATTGTACAACATAAATTCACAAAAGTCAAGAAAAACCAACAAAAATAAAAAAAATCAATAATTTTATGCATAATATAAATTATATGAAAAAGATTGACTTTTCTGGTAATAATGGTGTATAATGTTATGGTTATTATTGGAGAGGGAGGGAATGGTATGAACAAATTATTTGTACCGGACGGCTACAAACCGCAACTTGACAGATATGACACTCAAAGAGCCATTGCATATATTAAACAGACATTTCAGGAAGAGTTTGCTTCTGCACTCAATTTAAAGCGCGTTTCTGCACCGCTTTTTGTTACTGAGGCATCGGGGCTCAATGATAATCTCAGCGGTGTGGAAAGACCGGTTTCCTTCGATGTTCCTGCAGTCGGTCAGGACGCGCAGATTGTACATTCGCTTGCTAAGTGGAAAAGACTTGCGCTTAAGCGATATGATTTTACTGTTGGCAACGGACTGTATACGGATATGAATGCCATACGCCGTGATGAAGAGCTCGATAATCTTCATTCCATATATGTTGACCAGTGGGACTGGGAAAAAATTATTACCGAAGAATTGCGTACTGTCGATTACTTAAAGCTTGTTGTACGCGAAATAGTTAAGGCAATATGCGATACAAATGACCGCCTTAAAGTTCATTATCCCACATTGTCTGCAAATCTGTCTCCCGAGGTTTCTTTTGTTACCACACAGGAGCTTGAGGATATGTATCCTGGCAAGACTCCAAAAGAAAGGGAAACTGCATATGTAAAAGAACATAGAACAGCTTTTATTATGCAAATTGGCGGAGCGCTTAAGTCGGGTAAGCCACATGACGGCAGAGCACCCGATTATGACGACTGGAATTTGAACGGCGATATATTCTTCTGGCATGATACTTTGGATACTGCTGTTGAAATATCATCAATGGGAATACGAGTTGATGCCGATGCCCTCGACAGACAGCTTGCCATAGCAGGTTGTGACGACAGGAGGAATTTGCAGTTCCACAAAATGCTTCTCGAAGGCGAACTTCCCCTTACAATAGGCGGAGGCATAGGTCAGTCGAGACTTTGTATGCTTATGCTTGGCTGTGCTCACATAGGCGAGGTTCAGGTAAGCATATGGGACAGCGAAACTGCAGATAAATGCGAAAAAGCGGGAATACTGTTATTATAGAATATTACAGAGGTGTTGATTATGAAGATAAAAGAATTGTACAGCACATATTCATCTCTTGACGGCAAGGAAATTGCCGTAAACGGATGGATAAGAAATATGCGTGATTCAAAGGTTTTTGGCTTTATGGAGCTAAATGACGGTTCGTTCTTTAAGAATATACAAATAGTTTTTGAAGAAGATAAACTTGATAACTTTTCACAGATATGCAAACTCAATATAGGTTCATCTGTAAGGGTAAACGGTATTTTGGTCGTTACTCCCGATGCAAAACAGCCATTTGAGATAAAAGCTACCAAGGTTTGTGTAGAGGGCACAAGCACACCTGATTATCCTCTCCAGCCAAAGAGACACTCTATGGAATTTTTAAGAACAATTCCACACTTAAGAGCAAGGACAAATACCTTTTCTGCGGTGTTTAGAGTTCGTTCTCTTATAGCATATGCAATACACAAATTTTTTAACGAAAGAGGCTTTGTATATGTTCATACACCCATAATTACAGGCTCCGACTGTGAGGGTGCAGGTGAGATGTTCAGAGTTACAACTATGGATTTAAACAATCTTCCCAAGACCGAAGACGGAAATGTGGATTACTCACAGGATTTCTTTAAGACTGAAACCTCACTTACCGTTTCCGGACAGCTTGAGGGCGAAACCTTTGCAATGGCTTTTGGCGATATTTACACCTTTGGCCCCACATTCAGAGCAGAAAATTCCAATACCGCAAGACATGCCGCAGAGTTCTGGATGATAGAACCTGAAATTGCTTTTGCGGATTTAAATGATGATATGCGTCTTGCAGAAGATATGCTTAAGTTTATAATAGGCTATGTTCTTGAAAACGCTCCTGAAGAAATGGAATTCTTCAATAAATTCATGGACAAGGGACTTATAGAAAGATTAAACGGAATTTTAGAAAGTGATTTCGGCCATGTAACATATACCGAAGCCATTGAGATACTCGAAAATAGCGGTAAAAAATTTGAGTATCCTGTAAAATGGGGTATGGACCTTCAGACAGAACACGAAAGATACCTTACAGAAGAGGTGTTTAAAAAGCCCTTATTTGTTACGGATTATCCAAAGGAAATCAAGGCGTTCTATATGCGTCTAAATGATGACGGCAAAACAGTTGCGGCTATGGATTGTCTTGTTCCCGGCATTGGCGAAATTATAGGCGGAAGCCAGAGAGAAGAGAGAATAGACATTCTTACTGCACGCATGGCAGAACTCGGACTTGGCGAAGAAGACTATGCACACTACCTTGACCTTAGAAAATACGGCGGAACAAAGCATGCCGGTTTTGGACTTGGATTTGAAAGAGCAGTTATGTATCTCACAGGAATGAGCAACATCCGTGATGTTCTGCCTTATCCCAGAACTGTAAATAATCTTGGATGACATAAGATACCACCCGTTTGTCCGGGTGGTATTTTTAAATAATAAATCGGTATTTTCGGGTGACAAATATGGATGATAAAAATATTTTAACGGCACAAAAAATTGCATATGAAGTTTCAAAATCCTCGGGTACGGCATACTATGTGGGCGGTTATGTACGAGATTTAATACGCGGTGCGGAAAATAAGGATGTTGATATTGAAATACATGGCATATGTTCTGACAAACTTGAGGAAATATTAGACTGTATCGGTAAAAGAATGGAAATAGGGCAGAGCTTTGGAATATATGCATTAAAAAATTGCAACCTGGACATTGCTCTTCCCAGAAAAGAAGAGTGCATGGGCAGAGGTCACAGAAACTTTGATATATTTACCGACCCCTTTATAGGTACAGAAAACGCTGCAAAAAGGCGTGATTTCACCATGAATTCCATTATGAAAAATGTACTTACGGGTGAGATTACAGACCACTTTGGCGGAGTAAAAGATATTGAGAATAAGGTAATAAGGCATATTAATGACCAAACCTTTAGCGAGGATTCGTTAAGGGTTCTTCGTGCCGCTCAGTTTGCTGCAAGATTTGGATTTGAAGTTGCAGATGAGACCGAAAAGCTTTGCAGGGAAATTTCACTTTGCGACTTGTCAAAGGAGAGAGTGTGCGATGAGCTGAAAAAAGCTCTTCTTAAAGCTCCAAAACCGTCTGTATTTTTTGAATACTTAAGGAAGTTTAAAAGACTTGGGGAATGGTTTGTTGAACTTGAAAATCTAATAGGGGTAAGGCAGAATCCCAAGTATCATCCCGAGGGCGATGTATGGACACATACCATGATTACTCTTGATAATGCGGCAAAATACAGAAACAGGGTTAGCAATCCTTTTTCATTTATGCTTTCGGCACTGTGTCACGATATGGGAAAACCAATGTGTACTAAGGAAATAGACTCAGTTATACATTCATATGGACACGAAAAAGAAGGCGTGCCTGTTGCCGAAAAATTTGTAAAAAGGCTTACTGACGAAAAATCTGTGCTTAAATATGTACTGAATATGACCGAAAATCATATGAGACCGTATACTTTGGCAGCAAATAAATCATCGGTAAAGGCTACAAACAAAATGTTCGATGTCTTCGTTGAGCCCGTGGATGCAATATATTTTTCTTTGTCGGACAAGGGTTTAAGAAAGGACAGCGAGGAGCTTCAAAACATCAAGCGATTTCTTTTAGAGAGATATGATTTGTATGCCGAAACGATGAGAGCACCTTATGTTACGGGCAAGGATTTAATTAATGCGGGCATTGCCCCTGGCAAAAAATTCAAGACTGCACTCTCGCATGCACACAAATTGCGCCTTGCGGGGATAAACAAGGAAACTGCGCTCAAGGAAACACTGGCGTATATGAAAAGTTTATGATGTTGATTTTTGTCATATTTAGTGATATAGTATATATTAGATAGTTATATATGGCGGTGATGTTATGGAAAAATTTGTCAGCGGAGTATTTGAGGCAACAATTCACAGTGCACTTTCGTACTGCGTTGTCGGGGAAAGCAAAAAGACCACAATTGATTACGGTACAGCAAGTGTAGATTTGGAAAGAGAAAAAATATGTCTCGATACCTCTCACTATCTTACCAGACTTAAAATTACCAACACATCGGGAAACATGGTTAAGCTTTTGAGTGCTTACCCGGTAATTTCCGATGATTTTTCCATTGCGGATATACCGTCTAAGGACTGGCAGGTATTCAACGGTGCAAGACAGCTCAACGATATTCCCGCTTCGTGTTGTCTTGGTTTTAGAGACGCCTCTTATGCCGAGTGTGTAAACAGACTTTCGGAGGAGGGTGCAGAGCAAAAAGACTACAGAGAGGGAAACAGTGTTCTGTCGGGTGCACTTATTACTGTTATAAAAGCAGGAAAGCATTATGTTTCTCTTGAGGTGCTTACAAACGACAATGCGCTAAATGACATAAGTATTTCGTCCGACTGCAAAGGCTCTGTTATGGCGGTCCGCATCGGCGGTGAGTTCAACTGTCTTATGAATGACGGAGATGTTTTGTACACAGATTGGGTGCGCATAAATACAGGGGGCAATTTTATCCGTCTTATTGACAACTATGCCGAAACAGTAAGAGCTATGTCCGAAAACCCTGTCATTACCTCATCAAAGCCTGCTGTATACAGAATAGATACTGATTTATCTACCGATACTGTTTTGGAAAAACTTGCATTTTTGAAAGGACTTGGAGCGCCTTTTGACTATGTTGAGCTTGGCATGGGTTGGCACAATGCCGTAGGCGACTGGGAGAGTTGTCAGGGCATAAACATAAGTCATATAGCCTCACAGATAAACAAATCGGGATATAAAGCAGGTATATGGACTGCTCCTTTCCTTGCCGAGAAAAATTCTGATTTTTTTGAAAATCAAAAAAACTGGATTTTGCGACACGCTGACGGCTCTGTGTGTACATACAGTGCATACGGAAAAGAATATTTTGTATTGGATATTTCCTCCGAGGAGTGTCTGGAACACATTGCAATGACATATCAGAGACTTTCTGCATGCGGATTTTATATGCACAATATTGACCACACAGGTGCATTTATGATGCAAAAAGATGTTGTGCTTTTAGACCCCAGACTTACTCCTGCAAAAGCATATGCAAAAGCTCTCCGGACAATTAAGGATTCCATAGGAGAAAACGGATACCTGTATGTTAACAACGGCTTTAATCCATCGTTGACGGGTATTGCAGATACAGTTCAGGTAACATCAGATATAAAAATCATGTCCGCGAGAACCAAGGCAAATATAATTCCTCGTATGATAAACCAGACTGCAATGAGGGGTTTTATGTCGGAATGGTGGCACAATTGCTGTGCTATGCAGATTGACAGCGATTTTACCAAAAAATATTCCGGTGCAGAGCTTAAAAATCTTTTGGTATTGGAATATATGAACGGCGGTATGCCAATGGTATCCAACCTGTCTTCAAACGAAGAACTCAAGATTTTAAAATACATAGTTCCTGCTGTTAAAACAAAGACATACCCCCGTGAAGTATTTGATGAAAGTGCATATATCAGGGTTGTCGACAATGAAATAAACGGTGATTACCACACACTGTGCTTTTTTAACAATAGTTTTGCCGATGTGGATTTGATTTTCCGTCTGGATAACAAAACCTGCGGAGGATATGTAGACCATATGTCAAAATACAATGTGTCTTCATATTTTGGCAGGATTAAGATAACAAACTGCCAATACGATGACATACTTCGTGTGGGTACAATTCCTGCAAATTCCTGTGAAATTGTCAAAATAGCAAAAAGCAACAGAACCCGTGTTATTCTCTCGGATATGCATTTTTCAATGGGTGGCGAGGTCAAGATTTCCAAAACCGACTCTTTGGTAAGCATAGAGGGTAACAATCCCTTTAACTGCAGGGGAACATATGTTGTTGCACTCGAAGACGGTATGACACTGCCTGACGGAAGGACAGAATTTACCTTTACGGTAAACGGGGAAGGACCTTTTGTATACGAAAAAAACATAAAATAATCGGAGTGAACCAAATGCCTCTTGAAATAGTAACTGGAAGAAGCAAAAGCGGAAAAAGTGAATATATTTACAAAAGAATTTCCAGCCTTGTTTCGCAAGGTGAAGAAGTTATGCTCATTGTTCCCGAGCAATTCAGCCACCAGGCAGAAAAGTGCCTGCTTGGATATATTGATGCCATCACAGACGGACAGGCAGAGGTTTTTTCGTTTAACCATCTTGCTGATGTCACAGGATGGCGTCTGGGCATACCCGATATTGCCAGAATCAACTCCGTGGGAAAGGCAGTCATCATACGGAATGTTTTAAAAGAAAACACCTTTTCGTTCTACACAAATGCAGGCATACAAAGAGGGTTTGCCGATTTGGTATCTTCTGCCATAGGAGAATTCAAAAAGTATTCTGTTTTGCCACAAACACTTAACTCTTTGGCTTCAAAAACAGATGACGAAATCCTTTCCATGAAGCTAAAAGACCTTGAAATTATGTATTCGGGGTATGAACAGGCAATAGCCAACACATACAGAGACACAGATGATTTGCTTACTATTTTAAACAAACAGCTTATGACAAGCGATATATATGACAAAAAGCATATATTTTTTGATGCCTTTTCAACTTTTGTGCCTCAGGAGCTCGAAGTAATAGCAACCCTTTGCAAAAGATGCAAAGAGGTGTGTGTTTCGCTGTGTCTTGATGAAAACGAAATCAACACAACACTTTTTATGCCTACACTAAACACTGCAAAAGCTCTTGAAAGGGCATATGGCAAAAGTGCAAAATATACGCATTTACAAGATAGCTTTTTTAAAGCCGAAGAGCTTGGGTTTCTTGAAAGAAAGCTGTATACTTTTCCTTTGGAAGAATACAAATCCCAAACGGAAAATATCAAGGTGTATTCGCTTTCCAACCCTTTAAGCGAGGTAGAGGTTTGTGCCGCAAATATAATTTCTCTCATACGCGACAAAGGCTATAAGTTCAGAGATATCGGAGTGCTTTGCTCGGATATTTCTTCCTATGCCCGTCACATTGAGAGAATTTTTGATTTTTCGGAAATAAAGTATTTTATGGATTACAAAGATGACATTATAAATCATCATCTCATAAAGTTTGTATTGGGTCTTTTGGAAATATATATAAATGACTACAGCTACTCATCTATATTTAATTACTTAAAGACAAGTTTTGTTGATGCGGACGCATCATCTATTGCAATTTTGGAGCATTTTATTAAGAAATCCAACATCAAAAGGTCAGCCTGGCTAAATGACGAAAGATGGACAGCTCTCCTTAATGCAAACTTTCCTGAGGATTTGACCACCCAAAATGCTCTTAGCAAAATACGCACAGATTGTATTTTGCCTCTTGCCAGAATGCACGAACAGCTTAAGGGTCGAAATACCGTGTATGACAATGCAAAGGTGTTTTATAAATTTATCAAAGACATCAAAATGCCCGATACCATTTCGGGTTATATACGCAAATTTGAAAACGAGGGAGAAACAAGACTTGCCAAAGAATATGAACGCATATGGGATATCATAGTTTCGACTCTCGATGAAATTGTGCATATATGTAGAGACACAAAGGTAAATGTTTCGGAATTTCACGATTTGCTTCTTACGGCATTTTCTCAGCACAAGGTAGGATTTATACCCGCTTCTGTAGACAGGGTACTTGTAGGAAACACCGAAAGAACGCGTTTTGAAGATATAAAGGTTCTGTTTGTTCTGGGTGTCAACGAAGGTGTATTTCCTGTGGCTTCCAAACCGGACGGTGTACTTGGCGACAGCGACAAGGAAAAAATGCTAAACCTTGGAGTTGAGTTTTCCACTACATCTTCTGTTGGGGCATATTATTCGCAGTTTTGCGCATACCGTGCATTTACCATGCCGTCACAGATGCTTTTTATTTCGTATTCTAAGGCGGATAACGATTTTGCAACGCTTAGAAAGTCGTATATCATAGACAGGATACTCAAGATGTTTTCCATAAAGGAAATTGCGGAAACCTCCCTTAATGACAGGGAGAGGATTGTTAACATCAATTCATCGAAGGAGCTTCTTGCCGAAAAAGTGGCAATCTATATAAACAATACAGACATAGATCCTGTGTGGCGCAGTTTGTACGATTATTTCAAAAAAAACACTGATTTTACGGATACACTATTAAAATTTTTAAATTCGGACAATTTTGTAAATTCAATTAGTCAGGAAAATCTCAAAAAGCTTGTGCCGATGCTTTCGTATACATCTGTTTCAAAAATAGAGCGTTATATGGCGTGCAAATATGCATATTTTATTGACTATATTTTGCGCATCCGTCCTTTAAAAGAGACAAATGTAGATGCACTTGACATCGGAAACATTACCCACAGTATTCTCGAAGCATTGTGCAAGGAATTCGGAACATCAAAAAGCGCATTTGAGCATACTGATGACAAAGTTATTTATGAGCGAATAGACAATCTAATAAAAGAATATACAGACAGCATTACAAAATCAAGCGATGAATTTCCAAAGCGTGATTTATATATACTCAAACGCTTAAGAAGCTCTATTTTTGTATGCTTTTCGGCGGTCAAAAACCAGTTTGTAAACTCGGGTTTTGAGCCTTTGGGCTATGAAATAGCCTTTAATTCCGAATCTGAAATGGGTGCTATAGATATGGAAACACCCAACAAAAACCATGTTCAGCTGACGGGAAAAATTGACCGTGCAGACATATGCAAAGACGGAGAAGATGTTTATGTCAGAGTTGTGGATTACAAAACAGGTAACAAGGAATTTAAACTGGATGATGTTTTCTATGCCCTGAGCGTACAGCTTATGGTATATCTAAACAAACTGGTATCTTCTAATCCCGCCTACACCTACGGCGGTGCTTTCTATTTTCCCGTAGCTGATGTTGTTATAAAAAAGGACGGGCATTTAAAAGACAGCACACCTAAAGATGAGCTTGAAAAACAGTTTAAGCTCAAAGGAATAGCACCGTATGACGAAAACATACTCAATAAATTTGATGAAACACTGCGTGATTCCCTAATCCGAACCAAGAAAGATAAACGGATAAGTACAGAGGATTTTGAAACGATACACAGATATCTTAACAATAAAATAGGGTGTATCTGCGATGAAATGTTTAAAGGTAACTTTAAAATTGAGCCGTCAAAGAAAAAAGAGTATACACCGTGCGACTATTGCGATTATAATACAATATGCCGATTTGACATCACAGATACCGACAATTCCTATTCGTACTATAAACCAATAAGCGACTATACAGAAGTTATAAAAGAAATGGAGGCGTGTGTGCGTGGAAACAAAGAAAACATCATGGACCGAGAGTCAGCAAACGGCGATTGATGCAAACTGTGCGGACAATCTTGTTTCTGCTGCAGCCGGATCCGGAAAAACTGCTGTTATGGTAGAGAGAATAGTAAGCCGTGTCATAAACGGGGACGCAGACATAGACAGACTTCTTGTGGTTACCTTTACAAATGCGGCAGCGTCAGAGCTCAAAAGCCGTCTCATGTCAAAAATAATGGATGCATTGGACAGCGAAATGGCTTCAGACAGACTTAACAGACAGTTGGTGATGATAAACAACGCATCAATATGCACCATTGACAGCTTTTGTCTCGATGTTCTCAAAAACAATTTTTATCGTTTGGGTCTGGATCCCTCATTTAAAATTGCGGATAACGCCGAGCTTGAGATTGCAAAAGGGGATATCCTCTCCGAAATTTTTGAGGAATACTACGAAAGGGAAGATGCTGTCTTTTTAAAGCTTGTGGACTGCTATACCAAAAAGAATGACTCTTATCTTTTTGAGCTTATAGGCAACATATTCAAATTTACAAACTCCCTTCCTTGCGGTACAGACGAACTTTTGCCTATGGCACAAAGCTTTTCCGACAGTTCTCTTTGGGAAAAATATTTCATAGATAAGGCACATACGCTTGCAAGTGATGCTGTCAGCTGTTACAACACCGCAATTGGCAATATAAATCATTTTGAAGGGTTGGACAAGCAAAAGGCGCTTCTCTTTGATGAAAAGAACAATTTTGAATTAATTCTTAAAAGAGATAACTGGAATGATATAAAAAAGGCAGTTTCGTGCTTTGAATTCGGCACACTTGCTTTCCCCAGAAACTTAAGCGATGAGGAGAAGAACACAATAAAACTGCCAAGAGATCGCGGACGGAAATTAAAAAAAGAATTTGAAGAATTGTTTTCCGAGGACTACGAATTACTTTTGGAGGATATTTCATATGCCCGCGAGGATATAGATAAACTGGTGGAAATAACACTTCTCTTTGCCGGTCGTTTCGCTGAGTACAAAAAGGAAAAGGGAGTTGTGGATTTTACGGATGTTGAGCATATGACACTTAAGCTTTTGCAAAACGAAGACGGCGGACAAAGCGATGTTGCAAAGCTTCTTATGTCAAAATATGACGAAATTTATCTTGATGAATATCAGGACTGTAACCTCGTACAAGAAAAAATCTTTTCGCTTATTTCCAGAGCCAACGAGGGCAACCCAAATATGTTTATGGTGGGGGATATGAAGCAAAGTATCTATGGCTTCAGAGGCTCGGAACCATCGCTTTTTAAACAAAAAGCGGATAGCTACACCCATTATGCTGACGGCGGAAAATACAACAAAATTATTTTGAGCAGAAACTTCAGAAGCCGTAAATGTATAATAGACGGTGTTAACTCTGTTTTTTCTCAAATTATGTCGAAGGCTTTGGGAGAGCTTGAATATAACGATGAAGAATACCTCTACTACAACGATGGTTCATACGATGAAACAAATAACGATATGAATAAAATCGACATAACCTTTATCGAATCGAGCGACAGCAAAATTCAATTTGATGAAGAAGAAAGCGATTATTTTACAGAGCTTAAAGGCGCAGAGGCGGAGGCAATACACATTGCAAACACAATAAAGAAAATGGTTAATGACCCGGATGTTTCGGGTGAATACAAAGTTTTTGATAAAAAACAGGGGATATACAGAAGGGCAAAATACTCCGATATTGTAATTTTACTTCGCTCGGGCGGTGCCTCGGGGAAAAACATTGAACCTCTCAGCAGAATACTGACTTCGGCGCAAATTCCCGTTTACTGCGACTTAAAAAGCGGATATTTTGACACTCCCGAAGTGGCATTTTTAATAAACTTTTTAAAAATAATAGACAATCCATACGATGACATAGCGCTTTTGTCTGTAATGAGACACCCGGTTATAAGCTTTAACGATGATGAATTTGTATGTGTAAGGCTCCAGAAGCCCAAAGGCTATTTTTATTCGTCCGTAAACAAGTATGCAGACGAAAACGAAGATGCATTATCTGCAAAGCTCAAAAATTTTATTGAAATCCTACGGGATTTCTATGACAAATCAAAGTATATGACTACAGACCGTCTTATATGGGAAATCATAAAGAAAACCGACTATATGTCATATCTTGCTTTTTTAAGCAACTCCGATATACGAAAGGCAAATGTAAGAACGCTGATTTCCAGAGCATATGAATTTGAAAAGAGCTCCTACAAAGGTATTTTTGATTTTATAAGATACATTGATACACTTCAAAAGAACAACAAAGATGTAGAGCCTGCCAAAACTTTGAGTGATGAAGAAAATGTAGTACGCATAATGACAATTCACAAAAGCAAGGGTCTTGAGTTTCCGATTGTTTTTCTTGCTAATGCCTTTAAGCCTTTCTATGACAGCGATATTAAAACAGAAAAACTGCTTATGGACAAGGATTGCGGTTTTGGTGTTAATTTTTATGATTACAACAAGCATTATTACTATGAGCTTCCTCAAAAAAAGCTCATTAAAGATGTTAAATACAACAAATTGCTTTCCGAAGAAATGCGAGTTTTGTATGTTGCTCTTACAAGACCCAAAGAAAAGCTTATAATTACAGGCTCGGACAGAAATCTGTTAAAAAAGATTGAAAAGCTTTCCGCACTTCTTTCAGAAGAGGGCAAGACACTTAGTGCCAATACTGTAAAAAGCGGAAAATCTTTTGGAGACTGGATTGTACTTTCTGTTTTAAGAAACAAAAATCTTATTTCAGATATCAAACTTCCAAGGACAAAAACCAAGATTGATGACGGTTCAGTTTTTAAGCTTGATGTCCTTACAAAAGACAGCCTTATGCTCGAGGTAAACGCACCCTGTGAAAAGAGAGATATCAACAGCCTTGTTCCTTTGTCTGAAAATGGCAAATGGGTAGAGCAAAGGCTTGATTTTGAGTATCCGTACAAGGCTTTGTCGCAGACTGCATCGAATATTTCGGTTACCGAACTTAAGAGAATTTATGCCCAAAAAGACGAAGATGTGTATGATTATTTTAAAGATACCAAGCTTTCTTTACCCAAATTCTATGATGGCGAGGACAAAGCATCCGCTATGGAAATAGGTACATTTACACATCTTGTTATGGAAAAGCTCGATATAACCAAAGTAAGCTGTATCGATGATATCAAAACTCAGGTGCAAAACCTTACCGAACAGGGTTTTCTTACCGAAAATCAGGCTAAATATATAAACTTCCAAAATATCCTCAGGATTTTTTCTACGGATATCGGTAAGAATATGATTTCCCGGGTTGATAGTTTAAAAAGAGAATTCGGCTTTAAATTTTCTGTGGATGCGTCCGAAATTTTCGGCGAGGAAACAAAAAATGAGTCCGTTGTTGTTCAGGGAATGATAGATGCGTATTATGAAGATAATGACGGCTGTCTGGTTATAGTTGATTATAAGACAGATAGGGTAGATGGAAACATAGAGCAAATCAAACATAAATATGCCACCCAGCTCAAATACTACAAGCTTGCACTCGAAAAGGCACTGGGCAAAAGTGTAAAAAAGACTTGCCTTATGCTTATGGATTCGGGGGAGGCAGTAGAAGTGGACACCATATAAATAGCAAAAAGGCTGTAAAAAGAAAATTTTTACAGCCTTTTATTTATCATCTCTTTAAAATCGTATATATATCTGTCGCATAATTTTTTAATTTCCTCCATATTGCTTTCACTGCATTTCTCATATACTCCTACAGTGTAAAAACCACCCGTTTTTGCACCCTTTATACCCATAAGTATATCTTCAAACACAATGCATTCATTTGGCAGAAGCCCCAGTTTTTCGGCACATTTCAAATATATATCAGGATATCCTTTGCCTCGTTTTACTTCCGATACTGTAACTACGGCACATATGTCTTTTTTAAAGCTTCTGTTTTTTAATGCCTCAACTGCAATTTCAGGTTCCGTTGCAGTAGCTACAGCTATTTTAATGTTGTTTTTATTAAGAAAGGCAATGTATTCCTCAGCTCCGTTTTTAAGCTTGGAATTGCCGTATTCTTTCAGTGCCATGGAAACCCACTCTTTAATAAGCTCTTCCGGTGTATCGTTAAGGTTAAATCTTTTTATTGTATAAAGTGCAGTGTCGTATGCACCCATATGAGATATTGCATTCATATAGTCATCAGGAACAACGATTCCCCGTCTGGCAAGAAAATCAACATCAATTTTTTGCCATATATGCATGGAATCAATAAGTGTGCCGTCCAAGTCAAAAATGACGCCCTTGTATTCGGTCATTTTAATCACCTCTAACAAAATATATCACATGAAGGAGCAAAATGTCAACAAAGTGAATATTTTTGAAACTTTACAGTATTTATCTATTGAAAATTTGTTTGTTTTTTAGTATAATACATTTAATAATGATAAAATGGGTAATAATAAGAGGTTAAATAATATGACTACAAAAACAAAATTTGATGAGACAGCTATATATCCCGTTCTTGCACTCAGAGGTTTGCCCATATTCCCGCACTCCCTGATTCATTTTGAAGTAGGCAGGGATATTTCGCTGAAAGCTATAGAAAAGGCCATGAGCCGTGACAAAAAAATTCTTATACTTGCACAGGTAGACCCTGATGTAGAACAGCCTCAGACTGAGGATTTGTACACCACAGGAACAGTATGCTATATAAGACAGGTTCTTAAAATTTCGGAAACCAATGTGCGCATTCTGGTAGAGGGAATAAGCCGTGCGGTTGTTTCGGACTTTTTGCGAAGCGAACCGTATTTTGAATGTACTGCTTCACAGACTCTCACAGACCCGAAAGCCTATGAGGAAGACAGCGTAATCATTGATGCTTATGTGCGTGAATTAAAGAGGGTATCCAGTGAATATTTTTCGCTTGCGGGACGCTTGCCGGATGAGTCGGATGCTTCTTTTTCAAAGGAAAAGGATCCCTTTAAATTTGCAGACATTCTTGCGTCTGCCATGATGCTCGAAATAGAACAAAAACAGCAATTGATTGAAGAAATAGACATTGTAGAAAGGCTGAGACTTCTTCTTGCAATGATGCACAATGAAATAAATGTGCTCAAAATTGAGAGGGAAATATCGGGAAAGGTTAAACGGAGTATAGACGACAGTCAGAGAGATTATTACTTAAGAGAACAGCTCAAGGTTATACACGAGGAGCTCGGTGATGCAGAAAACACAGATGAAGAAGCCGAAAATTACAAAAAGATGGCGGACTCTGTGTTATTCCCCGAAAATGTACGCGAAAAATTTGACAAAGAATTACACAGACTTATCAAAACACACTCTTCAAGTCCGGATGCAGCGGTTATACGAAATTATCTCGACTGGATGCTGGATATCCCATGGGGCATAAAATCCGAAGAAAATAATGATATGGCAAGTGCCAAAGAAACATTGGAAAACAGCCATTACGGTCTTGAAAAAGTTAAGGAAAGAATATTGGAATTTCTTGCAGTGCGCAAGCTTTCAAACGGCAAAAAGTCACCTGTTATATGCCTTGTAGGTCCTCCCGGTGTCGGAAAGACAAGCATAGCAAAAGCAGTGGCAGAGTGCCTCAATCGTCAATATGTGCGTATGTCTCTTGGCGGAGTGCACGATGAAGCGGAAATACGCGGACACAGAAAAACCTATATTGGAGCAATGCCGGGAAGAATTATAAGCGCTGTAAAGCAGGCAAAGACCATGAATCCCCTTATTTTGCTTGACGAAATAGACAAAGTAGGCTCTGATTACAAAGGAAATGTCAGTGCGGCGCTTTTAGAAGTTCTCGATACAGAGCAAAACTTTTCTTTCCGTGACCACTATATGGACTGTGAAATAGATTTGAGCGATGTACTGTTCTTTACTACAGCAAATTCTTTAGATACAGTAGACAGACCGCTTCTTGACAGAATGGAAGTTATAGAAATAAACGGATATACCGATGAAGAAAAGCTTTGTATTGCAAAGAAATATATTATTGCAAAACAGCTTAAAGAAAACGGACTTAAAAAATCTCAGCTTCGTATTACCGATGATGCAATATTAGATATAATTCACTATTATACAAAAGAGTCGGGAGTGCGCGAGCTTGAAAGAAAGATAGCCGCAGTAATGCGTAAGGCAGCAAGCCGTATAGTAACAGAAAATAAGAAGTCTGTTACTGCGTCTTCCAAAACATTGGAGTCTCTTATAGGCAGAAGAATATATGATGAATCTGCTGTTAACAAAAGGGACGAAATCGGTGTTGCAACAGGTCTTGCGTGGACACAATATGGCGGTGATACTCTTTCCATAGAGGTCAATGTGATGGACGGAAGCGGAGATGTAGAGCTTACAGGACAGCTTGGAGATGTAATGAAAGAATCTGCAAAGGCTGCCATTACCTACATTCGCTCCAATGCAGACAAGCTTGGTGTTCCAAAACGCTTCCATGAAAAGAAGGATTTGCATGTCCATATACCCGAGGGCGCAGTTCCAAAAGACGGACCGAGTGCAGGTATAACAATGGCCACTGCAATAATATCTGCTCTTACCGGAAAAAAGGTAAGCAAAAAGGTTGCTATGACAGGAGAGATAACCATTACAGGAAGAATTCTTCCTATAGGCGGTCTTAAGGAAAAGTCGCTTGCCGCATACAGAAGCGGTATAAAGACAATTCTGATTCCAAAGGAAAATGTCAAAGACACCTTTGATTTGCCGGAAGAAATCAGAAAGGATATTAACTTTGTTGTTGCAGACAATATGGACACTGTGTTGTCCACAGCGTTAAGGAGTTAAAACGATATTTATGAATATTCACAATGCATCGCTTACCATATCGGCAGTAAGCCCCAAACAATATCCCAATACAAAAGTTCCTGAGGTGGCATTTGCGGGCCGTTCCAATGTCGGAAAATCATCATTTATAAACAAGGTTTTAAACCGCAAATCACTGGCACGCACAAGTTCAAAGCCGGGCAAGACAGCAACTATTAACTTTTTTAACATAGACAATACCGTAAATTTTGTTGACCTTCCGGGATACGGCTTTGCCAGAGTCTCCAAGGAAGAAAAGAAAAAATGGGGAGACATGATAGACACCTATCTTAATTCCCGCGAAAATCTTTCTCAGGTTATTCTTATAGTAGACAGCCGACATGCGCCAAGCAACGATGATTTGGTTATGCTCAATTTTATAAGGGCAGTATGTGATAGGGTTGTAGTTGTCGCTTCCAAGGTGGACAAGCTCAAAAAATCCGAAAGAGACGATTGCCTGAGGCGTATAATTACAGATTTACGGCTTTCGGGCGATGATGTTATAATACCTTTTTCTGCAGTTACCGGAGAAGGCTGCGATATGTTTTGGGATTATATCAACACTATCATACTTGGTGTATGCGAGGAGTAGTATAGATGAACATTTTGGACGGACTAAATAAAGAGCAGGCGCAGGCTGTATGCACTGCAGACGGTCCCTTGCTGGTGCTTGCAGGAGCAGGCAGCGGCAAAACCACTGTGCTTACCAGAAGAATAGCGCATATTATAGCAGAGGGCAAGGCGCGTCCGTGGCAGATACTTGCCATAACATTTACAAACAAAGCAGCCGCCGAAATGCTTGCAAGAATAACAAAGCTTGTGCCCGAAGGTGCACCGGACATGTGGGTTAAAACATTTCACAGTGCGTGCCTCAGGATTTTGCGATATGACATTGAAAAGCTTGAAAGTAAATATACAAGCTCGTTTAATGTGTACGATACAAATGACCAGAAAAGACTTATTAAGGATTGCGTTAAGGCTCTTAATTTAAGTGACGATATGTATCCTCAAAAAATGATACTTTCAAAAATATCCGATTGCAAGAACAGGGGCATCAGTCCGGAGGAATACGAAAACAGTGTTTATGATTTTAAACAAAAGAATATAGCAAGAATTTACCGTATGTATCAGCAAAGGCTTGAAGAAAATAACTCGCTTGATTTTGATGATTTATTAAACAAGACAGTGGAGCTGTTTACAAAATGCCCCGATGTTCTAGAGTATTATCAAAATAAGTTTAAGTACATTCTTGTTGACGAGTATCAGGATACAAACAATATTCAGTACCGCCTTGTTTCACTATTGGCGGCAAAGCACAGAAACATTTGCGTTGTAGGTGATGACGACCAGAGTATATATAAATTCAGAGGGGCAGACATTACCAACATTTTGGATTTTGAAAAGCAATTCAAAGAGGCAAAAGTAATTAAACTGGAGCAAAACTACCGCTCAAGTCAAAACATTCTTGATGCCGCAAACGATGTTATAAAAAACAACAGGGACAGAAAAGACAAAAAATTATGGACCTCATCGGGTGAGGGCGACAAGATTACACTTTGTGTTTTGGACGACCAGATAGGTGAGGCTTCATACATAAATAATTGCATAGAAAAGCTTGTTGACAGCGGTAGGTACAGTTACAGCGATTTTGCCGTTTTGTACAGAACAAACGCCCAAACAAGAGCTTTCGAAGAAAATCTTACCTGCCCGTACAGAATACTTGCAGGTTTAAGATTTTATGACAGAAAAGAAATAAAAGATATACTTGCTTATTTAAGAGTAATATACAATCCCCGCGATGATGTAAACCTCACAAGAATAATAAATGTTCCTAAAAGGGGCATAGGAGACACTACGGTTTCCAAAATACAGGCATTGGCATCAAGTGTGGGCAAAAGCATGTTTGAAATTATATCCGATTCACAGTATGAAGATGCTCTTGGCAGGTCAGCATCTAAAATTAAAGAGTTTTCATCATTGATTGTTACGCTAAGAGACAAAAAGAGCCAAATCCCTGTGCAGAATCTCATTGATGAGGTTTTGGATTTAACAGGATATACCGTCTCCGTTCTTGCAGAAGCTCCCGATGAGGCAAGGAGCCGTATGGAAAACATCGAGGAGTTTCGTTCCAAGGCGGTGGAATATCAACAGACGGTAGAAAATCCAACCTTTGAGGGATTTTTGGATAATATATCTTTGGTTTCCGATGTAGACAACTATGACAGCGAGCAGGATGCGGTTGTTCTTATGACACTTCATTCTGCAAAAGGGCTGGAGTTCCCCGTTGTCTTTATGTGCGGAATGGAAAAAGGACTTTTCCCAAGCTCGATGTCCGAAATGGAAGAGGGCGGAATTGAAGAAGAAAGAAGACTTTGCTATGTGGGCATAACAAGAGCAAAACAAAAGCTTTTTATTACAGCAGCGCGCTACAGAACAATATACGGGCAAACAACTCCCCAGCTTCTTTCTCAGTTTGTAGATGAAATACCTGACAGGCTTTTTGATGATGCAAACCAGAAAAAGAATTTCATTGCAAAGACCTATGACAGTCAGTATACATACAGGTCTTACAAGGGCGATGACTACCAGTACAAAAACAGCAATTTCGGCACACCGAAAATGTCTGTCGCATCGATTGTGGACAAATATAGTATGGTTTCGGCATCATCACTGAAATCTTCTGCATCTTTTGAATTTAAAAAGGGCGACAGGGTAAGTCACCGTAAATTCGGAAACGGAATGATTGTTTCTGTAACACCAAGCGGTGCGGACTGGTTGGTAGAAATCCTTTTTGATAATGTTGGTACCAAAAATCTTATGGCTTCTATAGCCAAGCTTAAAAAAATATGATTAGAATAATGTTAAAAGCAGGTGTGTTAAATGATTAAAAAGTTGGACGAAAAGACTATTCGAAATCTTGTTAAAGCATTTGTAAGTATAGAAAATGAGGATGAGTGTATAAGTTTTCTTGCTGATTTGTGTACTGTATCCGAAGTCAAGGCTATGGCTCAGCGTCTTGAGGTTGCCGCCATGCTGAAAGATGGTATGGTATACAGCGATATAGTGGCACAGACGGGCGCAAGTACAGCTACAATAAGCAGAGTAAACAATGCGCTTACTTATGGTGAAGACGGTTATAGCTCTGTTCTTTCCAAACTTGAGGAAAGCAAAAAATGAGGTGAATTTGATGCAGTCCGATATAAGTTACGGCGATTTTGCCTGTATATACGATTTGCTTACAGATGATGTTCTGTATGCAGACAGAGTAAACTATGTAGAAAAGCTTATTTCAAAGCATTTGGAACGCAATCCCGAGCTTATTTGCGATTTGGGGTGCGGCACAGGAACCGTATGCAGTATGCTCAGCCAAAAGGGATATGATTTAATAGGTATAGATTCTTCGCATAGTATGCTTAGTGTAGCATCGCAAAAAAACACAGACAACAGAATTCTGCTTTTAAATCAGGATATAACAAATTTTGAACTTTATGGTACTGTTGATGTTTTTCTAAGTATGCTCGATACGGTAAATTATATTACAGATATATCGGATTTGGGAAAGACATTTAAATTGGTTAGCAACTATTTAAATCCGGACGGCATATTTATATTTGATATAAACACAAAGTATAAGTTTGAAAATATACTTGGACATAACACATATGTTTACGAAAAAGACAATGTGTTTTATACATGGGAAAATTATTACGAAGATTCAATTCTGGATTTCACTTTAAACTTCTTTGTGAAAAAAGACAAAGACGGAGACTACAAAAGGTTTTCGGAATATCACACCCAAAGGTACTATTCACCGGACGAAATAGTTGAAATTGCCAAAAGGCAAAACTTGTCTTTGGAGGGGATATATTCCGAGCTTACATTTGATGCACCCGCTTTAGATGATGAAAGAATTTTTGTTGTTTTAAAAAAACGCTAAGTATTTAAGATAAAAAGGATGTGCGTTATGGACATAATTATAGCTACAAACAATCAGGGCAAGGTTAAGGAAATCAAACAGATACTTTATCCTCACAATGTGATGAGCCAAAGCGAAATCGGTGTTGACATAGATGTTGAGGAAACGGGAGATACCTTTGAAGAAAATGCTTTTTTAAAGGCGCGTGCACTTAAGCCCTATACCGACTGTGCAATTATTGCAGATGACAGCGGTTTAATGGTGGATTATTTAAACGGAGACCCCGGTGTATACAGTGCAAGATATGCAGGGGAGAACACCACACCTATGCAAGGCATCGAAAAGCTTTTAAATAATCTTGAGGGTGTGCCTTTTGACGGCAGAAGTGCGCATTTTGTAAGTGTAATTGCTCTTATAATGCCCGATGGCAGTGAGTATAGCTTTGAAGGAAGATGTGATGGCTATATAACCAACATTTTAAAGGGTGAAAACGGTTTTGGGTTTGACCCGGTTTTCTATTATCCGCCTTTTGACAAAACCTTTGGAGAGCTTACTGACGAAGAAAAAAACAGCATCAGTCACCGCTTTATAGCTATAAAAAAGCTTACGGAATTTTTAAATGACAATTAAATTTAAAGAGTTTGGCAAAATGCCAAACTCTTTTTGTTTATTTTTTATCTTTAACTTTATAAACCTTTTTTTTGTTAAATATCAGTATGCTCCATACAACCACAATTAAAATTAGTCCCATACTTACAAGCAAAACAGGAGATGTAAGAACAATCCACACTTTTTTGAAAATTCCTTTAATGTTGTTTGCTTTTATTTCTTTGGGTGATTTTAATTCAATGGAAACATATTCATCGCCCTTGTACATAATTTTTACAGTTCCAAGAACCTGACCTTTGGATATTGGGGCGCTGATGTTTTCTTTTAGTGTTACTTTTCTTTCAAGGTCATCTTCATCATAATCCATAGGAAGATTTATAAACACATCATCTTTAGCTTCCAAAAGAATTCTGTCTTCGCCTCTTCCGTTTTGAAGCTCTACTTCTTCAAATATTTCACCCTCAGATACAACCTTTACGCTTGTGTAATAATTTAATCCGTATTGTATAAGCTTTGATGTATCGTTATAAGAGTGATTGTCAACTCCGTCATAAGGTGAGCCGGCCACAATGGTCATAAGCTTAATGCTGTCTGTTTCATATTGAACAATCAAACTGCAGTTGTCATCATCTATATATGATGTTTTTACACCTTTTGCCTTTGATGTATAATATTTATCTGTTGTTGATGTACTCAAAAATTTGTTTTTATTATCAAGATATCTGTATTCGGTGTATTTATTGGTCGGACTCATTTCATATCTCGATTTGCCTACCGCTTCCTGTATATACGGAATCTCCATAGCATATTTAGTGATTTTGTAAATATCTTCAACTGTAGAATATTGATTTTTATCTGGAAATCCTGTCGGATTTGTGAATTTTGTATTAAGTGCACCTATATCAACAGCTTTTTTGTTCATTTCTTTTATAAATTTATCGCGGGAATTCATAACGGTTGAAGAAAGCACCTCTGCCGCATCGCCTGCATCATACACAAGCATTCCGCAAATCAGGTTGTCATATGTCAATTTTTCGTTTGCCAATATTCCCATATGTCCAAACGAGTAATCGTAAGAGGCAAGCACATTTACATCTGCAGTAACACTTTTTTTAGTATCGGAAATATGCTCCAAAGCCACAATGGCAGTCATTATTTTAACAAGTCCGCCGGGCTGTATTTTTTGCGATTCGTTTAATTTATAAAGATATCTTCCTGTATCCAAATCAATCATAAGGGCAGCGTCAGCCTTTAAATTCGGCTTTTTGGTTTTTGCAAAAGACAATGTAAATATATTTGTTATTACACATAGTATCATAAAAGAAACAAGTATTCTTTTCTTCACGGTTTTGCCTCCTTGTTATACATTATTACATATGCAATTATAACATATGTAAGAGCATAAATCCATTAAAAAAATGTAATAATTTTGTTAAAAGAGACAAACACAATATATAGTATGTTGAAAATAGCTATGTTCTAATCTGTTTTGTCGTCAAAAAAATCAATAACCCCGCTATATATAGCTTTTGCAATTTTATTTTGATAATCTTTATTTTTCAATTTTTCCGTCTCAGCTCTGTTGGACATAAATCCGCATTCAACAAGAACAGCCGTGGTTTCTATGTTTTTCAAAATATAAATACTGTTGTCTGTTTTTATTTTTCTTGTGTTTGACGAATCAACAATTTTAATCAAACTTTCCTGTATATATTCTGCTAAAAGCTCATTTTCTTCGTTTGAGTTGTTATAAAAAACCTGTGCTCCCGAATATTTTGAATCATAAAAATGATTCATATGTATGCTTATGAAAATATCCGCACCGGAACCGGTGGCGATTCCCTTTCTTTTTTTTAAATCCTGCATTTTGTTATTTGTTTTTGAATTACTCAGAGAATTATCATTTTTTCTCGTCATAATGACATTTGCACCATGTTTTTTAAAGATTTTTTTCAGTTTTTTTGCTATCTGCAGGTTCAAATCTTTTTCTACAACTCCGCTGTCGGCTACGGCACCCGAGTCAGGCGTTCCGTGTCCCGCATCTATTACTATGGTTTTTTTAAATACAGGTTTTGAACTTACGGTTATACTTTTATAAAATGTCATAAACATCGTCAAAATAATCACACAAAACAAACCAAAAGCTAAAAATTTAAATACAGAGACTTTATTGTACATCAAATACACCTCAACAAATAGAATATTCTGTAAAATCGCAAATATTCTTTTCTTAAGTTTCTAAATTGAATGCCAATATACAAATTTACAATTTTTCTTTGCAAAATGTATTATATTTTGTTTGTCTTATATAATTGTTAAAAATACTGTTGACAAACCAGGGGGTATGTGTTAAAATTTAAACATATCTTGAATATTTGCTATGCGGGAGTGGCTCAGTGGTAGAGCGTCACCTTGCCAAGGTGAACGTCGCGAGTTCGAATCTCGTCTTCCGCTCCAGAAAAAAGACTATTCTTCGGAATGGTCTTTTTTCAGTTATATTTGCCTTCGACGAGTTATGAGTTTAGATTGCTTCTCAAGTTATGAATTGACTTTGCCAATGTTTATCGAGGGCAAATATATCATAACTGCAAACGAAGTTTGCATCATAACTTTAAACTTTTCATGAAAAAGACATCTTCGGATGTCTTTTTTCTTATAGATTTAATATTTTACCCAAAATGGATAAAATTTGTTTACTATTAAATAATATTGTTGTATGGGGTGAAATAATGGTTAAAAATGAAAAACACGAATATCTGTTTATTGGCATAGGTTCTTTCTTACTGGCTTTTTCAGTAGAGGTTTTCCTTTTGCCGTCAAAAATTTCTACCGGAGGTATAAGTTCAATAGGAACGCTTCTATATTATATGTTTGGCGTTCATCTTTCAATAACCAATATTATATTAAATACCTTGCTTTTCTTTTTCGGATACAGGTTTCTCGGCAAAACTTCGCTTAAGAAAACAATCTTTGGTATTGTTGTGTTTACTGTTTTTCTGGAAATTGCATCATATATGCCTAAATACAACGAAGACACACTTGCCTCAGCTCTCGCAGGCGGGATTTTTATGGGAATAGGCATTGGATTGGTAATAAGGGCAGGAGGTTCTACAGGTGGAAGCGATTTTGCGGGAATTATCATAAATAAAATTATTGCACACATTTCAGTGCCTTCAATTATATTTATCATAGACATCATAATTATCATTGTTTCAGGCATATTTTTTAACAGTATAACCGTAATCATCTATTCAGGTCTTTCGCTTTTTATATCTGCAAAAATAAGCGATTTTGTGCTGTATATAGGCAATGCCGCAAAGCAAATTGTTGTTATATCTGAATTTGCACACGACATAGCAGATGATATTATCAATCAATATCAAAGAGGTGCAACGGGTATGTACGCAAAGGGTATGTATTCCAAAGACGACAAGCTTGTCATAATGTGTGTTGTAAGTCCGAGACAACTTCCAAAGGTAATGAATACAATAAAGCAAAGAGACGAAAAAGCCTTTGTTGTAATAACAGATGTCAAAGAGGTTGTAGGTGAGGGATTTAATTGAAAATAAAAAAGATAACCGTTAGGTTATCTTAGTTAAAGGTTATGGATTTTTTTCTCATGTATACACTAAGCACCAAGCCGATTGCTGCAAAGTTTGTAACAAGAGACGATCCCCCGTAGCTAAAGAACGGAAGAGGAATTCCCGTTACAGGCATAAGACCGATGCACATTCCGATGTTTTCAAAAATATGTGCCAGAAACATACATGCTACGCCAATGCAAATATATTTGCTCATTTCAGACTTTACTCTTGTTGCATTGGATAGGCATTTGTATACAAACGAAAACAAAAGGGCAGTGACAACGGCACATCCTATAAGACCAAGCTCCTCGCCGACAACTGCAAAAATAAAGTCGGTGTGTTTTACGGGCAGGTATCCCAGCTGGGTTTGTGTTCCCTGAAAAAGACCTTTTCCGAAAAGCTGTCCGGAGCCTATGGCAATTTTGGATTGTATAACATGATATCCCGAGCCTAATGGGTCGCTCTCGGGATTTATAAATACTCTTATGCGGTTCTTTTGGTACTCCTCAAGAAAGAAAAACCAAACCATAGGTATTATACCTATTATTGTACCTGCAGCAGTCAAAATGTACTTATATGATATACCTGCAGCAAACACAATGCCTACAAATATAAATATAAACACCATTGCCGTACCGAAATCCGGTTGAAGCATTATAAGGAATAGCAGTATGCCAAGATGTGCAAGAAGCTTAAGTAAGTTCTTTGGCTCGTTTATTGTTTCGCCCATGTCGGATACTCTTTTGGACAGGGTGATTATAAATCCTATTTTTACAAATTCAGATGGCTGTATTCCTATGGGACCGAATCTTATCCAGCTTTTGCTTCCCGTATCTTCTTCGCCTGTACCTATTATCAATACAAGCAGGAGCAAAAATATACAGCACATATATATTACCTTCCAGGCAGAACCTACTTTTTCAAAGTTCACTGCAGCAAAAATTGCCATAAGTATAAATCCGATACCTGCAGCAACGGACTGTATAAGTGTAAACTTTGCACCGTCATTTGTGGAATAAACGGCACTTGATATCATCACAATGCCGAAAACAGTGCAAACAAGTGTAAGAAATATTAAAATATAGTCCAGTTCTTTAAATAGATAAATTTTACCTCTGCGCATTACATTACCTCTAAACTACAGAATATCTCGTCAATATAATAATATTATCAAAAAAAATCTTAAAAAACAATAGTTTTAAGATTTTTTATCAAAAACTTTGCATTAAATATGCGCTCGCAATCAGCATTTGACATAAAAAAAGGAAAAAATGAAAAAATGTCTTGCTTTTTTATTTTACTTGTGCTACAATATTATGCGGTTAATACACACATATGCAGATGTGTTTGGGTTTTGCATCGAAATCCGACATAGTTTCGGTGTCCCAAATGCAGTTGAAGCATATGGAGGGTAATAAAAATTTTGGAGGTGTTTTATTATGTCAGTTATTTCAATGAAGCAGTTGTTAGAGGCAGGTGTTCACTTCGGTCACCAGACAAGAAGATGGAACCCTAAGATGGGCGAGTATATATATACTGAAAGAAACGGTATATATATCATCAATCTTCAAAAAACAGTTAAGAAGATTGTAGAAGCTTATGATTTTATTAAGGAAGTTGCCGAAAACGGCGAAAGTATCCTCTTTGTCGGAACAAAGAAGCAGGCTCAGGATTCCATTAAGGAAGAAGCTGAGAGAGTTGGAATGTATTATGTTAATGCAAGATGGCTTGGCGGTATGCTTACCAACTTCAAGACAATTCAAAAGAGAATTGAAAGATTGAATCAGCTTAAGAAGATGGAAGAAGACGGCACATTTGAACTTCTTACAAAGAAAGAAGCTACAAAGCTTAAACTCGAAATAGAAAAGCTCGAAAAGTATCTTGGCGGTATTAAAGATATGAAGAAGCTCCCCGGTGCACTTTTTGTTGTTGACCCCAGAAAAGAAAAGATTGCTGTAGCAGAAGCTCACAAGCTTGGTATTCCTGTTGTAGCTATTGTTGATACAAACTGTGATCCTGACGAAGTAGACTATGTAATTCCCGGTAACGATGATGCTATAAGAGCAGTTAAGCTCATTGCTTCTACAATGGCAAATGCAATTATCGAAGGTAACCAGGGTGTAGATGCTGTTCCTGTAGCAGAAGAAACAGAAGAAGCACAGGATGCAGAATAATATTTTTTAAGCGGAGGATATTATAATGGCAAATTTTACAGCGCAAGATGTTAAAGATTTAAGAGAAAGAACAGGCTGCGGTATGATGGACTGTAAGAAAGCTCTTACAGAATCCAATGGTGATGTAGAAAAGGCTATAGAATTTTTAAGAGAAAAAGGTCTCGCTGCCGCTGCTAAAAAAGCAGGAAGAATTGCAGCAGAAGGTATTGTAGATGTTTATGTTAACGCAGAGGGTACAGTAGGTGCCGTTATTGAAGTTAACTCTGAAACAGACTTCGTTGCAAAGAATGCTGATTTCAGAGCATTTGTTGCAAAGCTTGCAGAAATCGTTGCTTTGGAAAACCCCAAGGACCTCGATGCTTTGAACGCACTCAAATATGATGATGCTATGACCGTTGAAGCTGCTCTTAAAGATAAGATTCTTACAATTGGCGAAAACATGAAAATCAGAAGATTTCATAGATTTGAGGGCAAGGTTGCTGCATATGTTCACGGTGGCGGAAGAATTGGTGTTCTTGCATTAATCGAAGGTGATGATGCAAACGCTGCAAAGGAAGTTGCAATGCACATTGCTGCTATCAATCCTCTTTATCTTTCCAAGGATGTTGTTCCCGCAGAAGATGTTGAAAAGGAAAAGAAGATCATCATTGCTCAAATCAAGGAAGACCCCAAGAATGCTTCCAAGCCCGACAATATCATCGAAAAAATGGTTGGCGGTAAAATCAACAAATTCTATGAGCAGTCTTGTCTTCTTCAGCAGGAATTCTGCGTAAACCCCGATTTCAAGGTTGAAGCATACCTCAATTCAAAAGGTGTAAAGCTTGTTGACTTTGTAAGATTTGAAAAGGGTGAAGGTCTCGAAAAGAGAGAAGACAATTTTGCGGATGAAGTTGCAAGCATGGTAAAATAATTTTAAGTTTTATTTAAAAGCCACGGGAAACCGTGGCTTTTGTTTTTTATGCCGAAACTTGACATTTTAATGTATATATTGTATAATCATGTCCAATGTTACAAGGTTTTTGTTCTTTTTTATTTTTACTGAATTTTTTATTAAAAATCAGAAAAATAATACGAACGGAGGGATACAAATGGCAATTAAAAAAATAGGTATTCTAACAGGCGGTGGAGATTGCCCCGGACTTAACGCAGTAATTGCTGCAGCAGTTAAAACCGCTGTTAATAAATATGGTTTGGAAGTTGTAGGCATTAAAAACGGATACAGAGGACTGTATCTTGGCGAAAGTCAAATTGTTTCTTTGTGTGCCGACACTGTGAACGATATAATAGGTGAGGGTGGTACGATACTCTACAATTCAAACAAGGATAATCTGTTTAAATATCCTCGCAGAGATAAAAATGGCATCATTAAGGATGAAAGCGGAAAACCAATATATGACGATTTGTCGCATATTGCTGTCGAAAACCTTAAAAAGCTTGGTATTGATGCGCTTATTATCATTGGCGGTGACGGCACACTTACATCCGGAAGAGATTTTGCAAGATTGGGTGTTCCTGTAATGGGCGTTCCCAAAACCATTGATAACGATTTGAATTCAACAGATATAACCTTTGGCTTTGATACAGCCGTGACTCGTTGTGTTGATGCATCTGCCAGCATAAATACAACAGGCCGTGCACATCACAGGGTTATGGTAATGGAAGTAATGGGAAGAGAAGCAGGACACATTGCATTGCACTCAGGTATAGCGGCAGGTGCCGATGTAATTCTTATTCCCGAAATAAAATATGATATCAATATTGTAGCCAAAAGAGCTATTGAAGCATTAAAGAGCGAAAGACAGTACTGTCTTGTGGTTGTTGCCGAGGGAGCTACTGCTCCATGCGGTGAAAAAGTGGGTGTTGCCACTGACCTTTCTCCTGATGGATTTAAGAACAAGGGTGTAGGCGAGACTATTGCAAGCGCAATTCAGGAAATCATAAACAACAACAGAGATGAAAATGGTTTTGCCATAAGCGAAACTATTATGGATGTGGAAGCCCGCGCTACCGTTATGGGTCATGTGCAAAGAGGAGGTTCGCCAACGGCATACGACCGTGTTTTGTGTTCGCGCTACGGAAAAAAAGCAGTAGAAGCACTCATGGAGGGAAAAACAGGCGATATGGTTGCTCTTAAGGGTTCTCATCTTACAACAGTATCCTTGGAAGAGGTTATACCAACAGATGATATGCATTCCAACTTCCGTCCTGTCGATGTCAACGGAGAATTGGTTGAACTTGCAAGAACAATAGGCATAAGTTTCGGCGATAAATAATATTTTTTATATACACTGTATACTGTAAAGTGTGCAGTGTATATTTTTAATTTTGTATATATCAACACAAAATTCCCTTGCATTTCAAAATTTGCTATGTTATAATGTCTATATACAAAAGTATATATGCGGAACACACCAGGTGTTCCTTTTTTAAGGTAGGAGGAAAGTATATGCCTAAGTATAATAGAGTTCTGTTAAAGCTCAGCGGTGAAGCACTTGCCGGCGAAAAGCATTTCGGACTCTGCGAAGAAACAATCGGTAAAATTACCGACAAAATCAAAGAAGCTCTCGAAATGGGAGTTGAAATTGCCATAGTTGTAGGCGGAGGTAATTTCTGGAGAGGCAGAAGCAGTAACAAAATGGACAGAACAAGAGCAGACCATATGGGTATGCTTGCTACCGTTATAAATTCTCTTGCTTTACAGGATGCACTAGAGCAAAGAGGCGTACCCACAAGGGTTCAGACAGCTATTGAAATGCGTCAGATAGCAGAGCCGTATATTCGCGGAAAGGCTGCAAGACACCTTGAAAAAGGCAGGATTGTAATATTTGGCTGCGGAACTGGAAATCCGTTTTTTTCAACAGATACAACCGCTGCTTTGCGTGCTGCTGAGGTTGATGCAGATATTATTCTTCTTGCAAAAAAAGTTGATGCTGTATACGACAGTGACCCCAATGTAAACCCCAATGCATCAAGGTTTGATACACTTACATATAAAGAAGTTTTAAACAGAGGATTGGGCGTTATGGATTCTACTGCTACATCTCTTTGTATGGATAACAACATCCCTATAAGAGTGTTTGGACTTGACGATCCGCAAAACATCATCAAGGTTTTAAACGGAGAAGAAATAGGAACATTGGTTTCCAATGAATAAAATATTTTAGGAGGATAATACAATGGCAGGCAATCTTAATGTTTTTGAAGACAAAATGAAAAAAACAATATCTGTTCTTGAATCGGAAATGAAGGCAGTAAGGGCGGGCAGAGCAAATCCTGCAATTTTGGATAAGGTTTCTGTTGAATACTACGGTGCTGCATCGCCTCTTACACAGATTGCAAATGTAAGTGTTCCCGATGCAAGAAGTATTCTTATACAACCGTGGGATGCTACTATATTGGGCGATATAGAAAAGGCAATTTTAAAATCCGATATAGGCATTACCCCAAATAATGACGGCAAAGCAATACGCCTCAATTTTCCCCCGCTTACAGAGGAGAGAAGAAAAGAGCTTGTTAAAGGAATTCGCAAAAAAGGCGAAGATTCCAAGGTTGCTATCCGTTCCATAAGACGCGATGCTCTTGAGGATGCCAAAACACAAAAGAAAAACGGCGAAATTACCGAAGATGACGTAAAAAACATTGAAAAAGATGTTCAAAAGCTTACAGACAATTACATCAAGGAAATTGATGATGTAATTGCATTCAAGGAAAAAGAAGTTCTGGAAGTCTAATTAAACTAATTCAGCTCCCAAGTGCTGTTTTCGGTACTTGGGTGCCTTTGCGTAGAAAAAGCTATATTACAGGGGTGATGTTATGCTGTTTACAAAAAGAAAATCCCAAAATATAGAGGTTGATTATGATAATCTGCCCGAGCATATTGGTATAATTATGGACGGAAACGGCAGATGGGCTAAAAAGAGAGGTCTTCCCAGAAGTGCAGGTCACAGAGAGGGAGCAAAGACATTAGAGAAAATTACGCGTTTTGCTGGTGATATAGGTATAAAATATATCACATATTACGCATTTTCAACTGAAAACTGGAAGAGACCGACCAAAGAGGTTGAGTCGCTTATGAAGCTCATGGTAATGTATCTTGATGACTACAAAAGGCTTCTTGGCGGTGAGGACATCAGAATACGGATTATCGGCAAAAGAGAAGGACTTTCCGAAGAAATACTCGAAAAGATTAATATTGTTGAGGAAAACACAAAGCACAACAGCAAAATAACTATGAATATAGCTGTAAATTACGGCGGAAGAGAAGACATATTAAACGCTGTAAAAACAATAGCAACTAAGGTGGAAAAAGGCGACTTGCATCCTGAAGATATCACCGAGGCAGAAATATCAGACAATCTATACACCGAATACATGCCCGATCCCGACCTTATCATAAGACCAAGCGGTGAGCTTAGACTTAGCAATTTTTTGATTTGGCAGTGTGCATATAGTGAATTTTGGTTTTCGGACATTAACTGGCCTGATTTTACAAAAGATGATTTTTTGAAAGCAATTTCTGATTTCCAAAAAAGAAACAGAAGATATGGAGGAGTTTGATTATGCTCAAACAAAGATTAACTGTAGGTATTATTGGTGGTATTTTTGCAATAATGGTTTTGTGTCTTAATGTTGAGATTGTCTCAATTGTCATAGGTCTTGTTGCTGTTGTAGGCCTTAGCGAGATATACAATGCCACAAAAATATTAAAAGTTCAAAATAAGCTTTGTATTTTTACTTATCTTTACAGCATTGTGTCTTATGTAGTACTGGCATTTTCTACAAAACCGGCATTTGCACTGGCTTTACTTGTTGTTGTTTACGGATTTGCACTTCTTGTATATACAGTGTTTAATCACGAATATTGCGATTTTGAATCTGTAAGTCACCTTTTCTTTCAAAGTATGTATGTTATAGTTTTGTTTGCGCACATAGTTCTTGTACGAAAGCTTCCTCAGGGCAAATTCCTTGTTTGGATTATATTTATAACTGCATGGCTTTCCGACACTATGGCTTTTGCAGTGGGTAAAAGCTTTGGCAAAAACAAGCTTATGCCGGAAATAAGCCCCAAAAAGACTGTTGAGGGTGCGCTTGGCGGTTTGGCAGGTTCTGTGCTTTTCAATTTAATTTTTGGTATTGTATGTTCTGTTGGCTTTAAGCTTAATGTAAACTACTTTGCTTTGATTTGTCTGGCTCTTCTTGCAGGTACTATGTCTCAGCTTGGCGATTTGGTAGCATCCTGCATTAAACGCGAACACAACATAAAGGACTACAGCAATTTACTTCCCGGTCACGGCGGTATACTTGACAGATTTGATTCTGTGTTATTTGTTGCACCTACAGTTTATTATTTTGTGGTTATTTTTTCTGTATTCGCATAAAATAAGAGGGTAATTATGAAAAAATTAGCTATTTTGGGTTCTACGGGTTCTATAGGTACACAGGCTCTGGAGGTTGCAGAGACGCAAAATGATGTTCAGATTGTTGCACTATCTGCAAATTCAAATACAGAGCTCCTTGCACAGCAGACAAGAAAATACAAACCCAAAGCAATTTGTATAGGAAACAAAGACAAATATAACGACCTTAAAATTCTTCTTTCCGACATCAATGTAAAAATTTATGCAGGAAAGGAAAATTTGTCGGAAATATCTGCACACACAGATGCAGACAGTGTCCTTACATCTGTAGTGGGAAATGTTGGCTTAAAGCCTACGGTTGATGCTATTAAATCGGGCAAAAGACTGCTTCTTGCCAACAAGGAAACTTTGGTTACGGGCGGAGAATTTATTATTCCTCTGGCAAAGGAGCACGGTGTGGATATTTTGCCTGTAGACAGCGAGCATTGTGCAATTTTTCAGTGTCTTAAGTCGGGAGATGCAAAAGAGGTATATAAGATTTTGCTTACCTGCTCCGGCGGTCCGTTTTTTGGTAATACCAAAGACGAAATGAAAAATGTAACATCAAAAGATGCCTTAAAACATCCCAACTGGAATATGGGTGCCAAAATTACCATTGATTCTGCAACTCTCATGAATAAAGGACTTGAAGTAATTGAGGCAAAGTGGCTTTTTGGTGTAGATGCCCATGATATTGAAGTATATATTCATCGTCAAAGCATCGTACATTCTATGGTGGAGTTTGATGATGGTTCTGTTATTGCACAGCTTGGAATTCCCGATATGAAGCTTCCAATTCAGTATGCACTCAATTATCCAAAGCGTTTAAATCGCATTGGAGACAGACTCAATCTTTGCGACATCAATACATTAACCTTTGACAAACCGGATACAAAAACCTTTGAGTGTCTTAGTCTTGCCTTTGATGCTATAGACAAAGGAGGAGTTATTCCTACAGTAATGAATGCTGCCAACGAAATAGCTGTTGAAGCGTTTTTGCACGATAAAATTCATTTTCTTGAAATAGCCGAGGTTGTAAAAGAGACCATGGATAGCTTTGAAAATTTGAAAGCCACACCCGAAAGTGTTTTGCAAACTGATTATGAAGCTCGCCTGAGAGCGAAGGAGATTATTGAAAGGAAGTAAATATGATTACAGCTTTGTATACAGTTTTGGTTTTTTGCCTTATTATAGCTATACACGAATTTGGACATTTTTTGGTTGCAAAATGTGTGGGTATTACCGTGCACGAATTTGCTATTGGTATGGGTCCTAAAATTTATTCTAAAACAAGAAAAAATACCGTGTATACGGTAAGACTCTTTCCAATCGGCGGATTTGTTAAGCTTGAGGGCGAGGATGAGGATTCCGATGATGAAAATGCATTTTGTAACAAAAAGCCATGGCAAAGGTTTTTGGTTCTTTTTGCCGGTGCATTTATGAATTTTGTTTTGGGATTTTTGCTTTTTGTTATACTTTTTTCTTCTTCAAACGGTATCACAACCAACGCCATAGACAAGGTTATAGAAGGCAGTTCTTTTCAAAATGCGGGAATTTTGCCAGACGACCGTATTGTTTATATGGAAAACGAGAATTACAAAAGCAAAATTGCAGATTACAATGATGTAAACTATTTTATATACAAGGGCGGAAGTGAAAAGACCCGCATCACTTTTGAAAGAAACGGAAAGGAATTTTCCAAAACCATAGAACCGTCTTATGTTGAAGGCTATGAAAATAAAATGTTCGGCTTTCAGGCAAAGGTTGAAAAGCCGGGTTTATATAATGTGTTGCCTGCAGCATACAGACAAAGCAAATTTGTTGTAAAGGTTGTTGTAAATTCATTTTTAGAAATTTTTACAGGGGCAATCAGGTTGTCTGATATGAGCGGACCTGTAGGTATAGTTAACGAAATAGACACTGCGGCCAAAAGCGGACTTAGTGTTAATTTGATACAAAGTATATTAAATGTAATGTCAATAGCAGCGCTTATAAGCATCAATCTCGGTGTAGTAAATCTCCTGCCGTTACCCGCATTAGACGGAGGAAGAATACTTTTTGTAATTTTTGAGATTATATTTAGAAAGCCGGTTGACAGAAACAAAGAAGGTCTTTTTCATTTTGTCGGATTTGTGTTATTATTACTTCTTATGGTAATAATAACATTTTCGGATATAAAACGACTTATTTTTAATATGTAAATAAAGAAACGGAGGGTAATTGTGCCAAAAAAAGCAAAATTAAAGATAATTCCTCTGGGCGGTTTGGATGAAATCGGAAAAAACATGACCGTCATAGAGTATGGAAATGACATGATAATAATCGATTGCGGAATGGCATTTCCGGACGAACAACTTTTGGGTATTGATGTTGTAATACCTGATTTTTCCTATGTCATAAAGAACAGCGAAAGGCTCAAAGGTGTGGTTCTTACACATGGACACGAAGACCATATTGGAGCTTTGCCATACTTACTCAAGGAGATTAATGTTCCTGTTTACGGAACAAATCTTACTTTGGGATTGGTTCAAAATAAGTTAAAAGAACACAATCTTTTATCGGGATGCAACCTAAATATTGTTCACCCAGGCGATATACTTAAGTTTGGAAGCATTGGAGTTGAGTTTATCCGTTCAAATCATTCAATAGCAGATGCTGTTGCGTTGGCTATTCATACCCCTTTGGGTGTAATAATACACACAGGTGATTTTAAGATTGATTCCACACCGATTGACGGAGAAATGATTGACTTAACACGACTGGGCGAGTTGGGCAGACGCGGGGTACTTGCTCTTATGAGCGACAGCACAAATGCCGAAAGACCTGGATTTACAATGTCTGAGCGCTTAGTTGGACACACATTTGAATCGGTATTTTCTTCAACAGACAGAAGAATAATTGTTGCTACCTTTGCATCAAATGTTCACAGAATACAGCAGATTATTAATGCCGCACACGAAAACAAACGAAAGGTTGCCGTGTCCGGAAGAAGTATGATAAATCTCATTGAGGTTGCTGCAACTTTGGGCTATCTGAAACTTTACGATGATATCTTGATTGACATTGACAATATCAAAAAATATGAGCCGGGTCAGCTTGTTATCATAACCACAGGAAGTCAGGGAGAGCCTATGAGTGCTCTTTACAGAATGGCATATAACGAACACCGTAAGGTAGACATTACTCCGGGCGATGTTGTTATAGTTTCTGCAAATCCTATACCCGGAAATGAAAAACTTGTTTCCAATGTAATAAACGAGCTTTCTAAAAAGGGTGCAGAGGTTATACATGAACGCGAAGCAAATGTTCATGTTTCAGGCCACGCCTGTCAGGAAGAACTAAAAATCATTCTTGCACTTACAAAGCCAAAGTATTTTATTCCTGTTCACGGTGAATATACACATTTAAAAAAGCATGCCGAAATAGCTTTGACTATGGGCATAAACCCAAATAACATCTTTATACTCGAAAACGGCAAAGTGCTGGATATTTCACACAATTCTGCCAAATCCACAGACAATGTAACAGCAGGCAGAGTTTTTGTAGATGGATTGGGTGTAGGTGATGTGGGCAATATTGTATTGCGTGACAGAAAGCATCTTGCAGAAGACGGCATAATAGTAATAGTCGTAACTATCGATGCACAAAGCGGACTGGTTGTGTCGGGTCCCGACATAATATCACGAGGATTTGTGTATGTAAGAGAGTCAGAACTTCTTATGGATGAAGTTAAAAACATTGCCAAAGAGTGTCTTGACAACTGTGAAAGAAACAAAATACGCGATTGGAACAGTATAAAAACCAATGTAAAAAGTAAAGTTTCTGAAAGACTTTATGCCGAAACCAAGCGCAAGCCCATGGTTTTACCTGTAATTATGGAAGTATGATTTTTTGGCGGATTGATTTTTTCATTCCGCCAATTTTTTTAAAAAATACATTTTTTTGCAACCTTTTGTTAAAATAAAAAGTATTATAAGTGAAGGGAGGGAATTTCACATGCACGAAACGACTGATAACAGCGTTTTTAAGCATGCAATTATTGAAAAATATTTCGATACTGTATACAGACTCGCTTTATCACAAACACAGGATTCACATCGTGCTGATGATGTTTTGCAGGATGTTTTTGTGAGATACATAAATACCGACAAGGAATTTGAGAGTGAAGAGCATATTAAAGCATGGCTCATACGCGTTACTATCAATTGCAGTAAAAGCACTTTTACAAATTCCTGGAACAAAAAAACAGTACCCTTAACAGATGACCTCACCTTTGAAATTCCCGAACAGGAGGACATCTATTTTGCAGTTGCAAAACTCCCCAAAAAGTACAGAATTGTTATTCATTTGTTCTATTATGAGGATTTGTCTGTAAAGGAAATTTCGCAATATTTAAAAATCAAAGAAACCACTATTAAATCGCAATTGCATAGAGGCAGGGAAATGCTTAAAAACATTTTGGAAGGGAGGTCTGAAGTTGAATTTTAAGGACATATACAAATCTGCCAATGACAATATCTGTGCAGACAGAAAAATAATTGACAAAATTTATGAAAAAAGTAAGAAAAACAATTTTTTTGACGCCTTTGATTTAAGGCAGTTTTCTCTGTGTGCAGCAGCTTTGGTGCTTATAATTGCACTTAGTGCAATGACAAATGTTTATAATAACTCTTCGGACTCCGACACAAGAAAAAGTGTTGCAGTAAAAGACAAACAGAGTATTCCATTGGTAAAAGACGCCAAAGATACCAAAACCGCAGAAAACAATCTTGAAAATGAAAAAATTAAAAACAACGATACAACGGTTGCAAAAACTCAAATCAAAGATACAGAAAAACCCTCAAAAGCAGAAATAGCAGGAGACAGTGAAAAAAGCCGTGAAGGTACCGCTGTAATTCCACGGGTTATCTCAGAGGACGCAACAGACGATACACATCATACAGGAGTGCAGACCAAAGACGCCAAAGATACTGCAGCAGTTGCCAGAAATTATTCGGGCGGAGGCTCAGGTGCAAGCTCTGGCTCTGGCTCCGTGGAGGATGAATGTATAGAGCTGTCTATAGGTGAGTATGAAAAGTATCTCGGTATAGACATAGACATATTTGAGGCATCTTTGCCTAAAGGTATGAAGTTTGACATACCGTCCAGCGTTTCTGTTGTAGCAAAGGATAACAAATATGTTTATGACGATGCTCAATTTACAGCAATCGACACAAACAGCCCGCAAAAAACAATTTCAGTTTCGGTAACCAGACTTGGAGGCGATGCCAAAACTGTGCTGGAAACTGCATCATCCGGAAAAACACTTATCAACAACCATATGTGTGTAATAAATAAAGATGGCCCCTTTAAAGAAGCATACTTTAAACATAACGGTGTTTGGGTGAGCATTTTTTCAGTTAACATCACGGATTTGGAATTCGAATCTTTTATAAATTCACTTTTAAATTCATAAGCTTGGCGTTTTAAATCTACGGGAGGATGTACTATGAAAAAGTATGTAATGATTATCATGATTGTTTTTTCTATGGTTATTTCATATGGTGCTTATGCATCTGAAAAAACAGTAAAAAACGACCCGCTGAAAGAAAAACTTGAAATTGTAAAATCACGAATTTGCGACACGGATTATTATACGGATTTTAACAGTTCTTCTTATGGAAATGATAGTGTAAATTACAACTTTTGTTGGCAAAATCAAGATAAAGACGACTTTTTGGAGGTAACAATAAACAGTAAAAACATAATTACATATTATTACCGTTCCTATGATGATGAAAAAAATCACAAACCGTCACTAAATCATAAACCAAAAGACGAAATCATTGAGGCTGCCAAAAAGGCTGTATATACACTCAATCCGGATTTAACGGGGAAGCTTTTGTTTGAAACTGATGAATACAAAGATATGTATGCAACACAGTACCATGTAGATATATACAGAACAGAAAACAGCATTAAAATAACAAAAGATACAGGATATATAACCTTGTCAAAAGACCTTTTGGAAATAAGAAGCTTTAATTTGAATTATACGGTTATAAATGAGTTTGACGACCCGTCAGACATTGTATCCAAAGATACGGCGGCAAAAGAATACAGGAATAATCTTGGCTACAAGCTTTGCTATGATATAGTGTATGAAGATTCTTTAAAAAAGGCTGTTTTAAAATATGTTCCCGATTATAACACAAATGCGTATATTTATGCTTTAGACGGCAGTATTTTTGACTATGACAAGTATATCGAATCCGTTTTTGAAGATTCTTTGCTTGCGGACAAATCAATAAACAATGCAAAATCGGCAGGAAGCTCTTCCTCTGCGTTTTCAGATGCAGAGCTTCTGGAAATAGAAAAAATTGAGAATCTTATGCCGCGCGAAATTGCCGAGCAATCAATACGCTCCAATAAGTACATTGGTGTGGATAAGAATGATGAACTAAAAAATGTAAGACTTTCCAGAGATTACTACTTTAAAGATAAATATATATATTATTTTACTTTTGAAAGTGAAAATCTTTACTGCTATGTATCGTGCAATGCCAAAACAGGAGAAATTTTAACAATAAACAGATATTCTGATGACGATTATAATAAAAACTCAAAAATACCAAGCAGCGAGATTGAAAAATATGCAAAAGAAGCTGTACAGGCACTTGCAGGAAGTTATTTTACAAACGATGAAAAAAACACATTTAAGTGGCAGGAGAACAGCGATAAAACCCCTACATTCGAAGCAAAAAGAATTGTAAACGGTGTGGAATGTTTAAATAACGGATTGACAGTAACCGTAAATGAATTTGACGGAAAAATCCAGTATTACAGTTTGAGTAATTCGGACATCGAATTTCCTGATTCAAATTTGGCAATACCTGTAAATGATGCGTATGACTATTTGTTTGAAAATTGCAATTATTTACCTGTATATCTGCCTGTTGTTGACGAAAATGAAAATACTAAGGCAAAGCTTATTTATGATTTTGATGTTTACAATATCGAACTAGATGCAATAAAAGGCAAATTTTTTGTTGAAGATTTACCCGAGGAAAAAATAGTTGATTATACAGACATCGCAGGACATTACGCTGAGGATATCATAGACGAGCTAAAGGAATTCGGAGTTGGCTTTACAGGCGGTGAATGTAAGCCTGACGCAACAATAAAGCAGGGAGAATTTGTTACTTTACTGTCGTATATATTTTACAGAAACACAAGACCTGTTATTTATAAAACAGGATTTAACTTTGACAGTGCATATTCTGTTGTTAAAACATACAACTGGATATCTGAAGAAGAGATAGACAGCCAGGCTGACCTTTCCCGTGAGGATGCGTGCATCATACTTGTCAAAGCTATGGGAAACGGTGATATTGCAAAATATGATGAAATATATATTTCGCCTTTTAGAGATGTTGCCGAAAACAAGGGATATATTGCCATTTTAAATGCAATGGGTGTTGTTTCAGGTGACGGAAACGGTAGCTTCAACCCTGATGAAAATCTTACAAGGGCCGATGCTATGATTATTATACATAACTATCTTTCAAAATAAAACAAATTGAGACGGAGCCAAATGACTCCGTCTCAAAAAATGTAGTAAAATATAGTTAAAACACCAATTTTATTCTTGACTTTTAAAAATGACTATGTTATAATAATCGATGTTGTTAAGATATGCGCCGCTAGCTCAGCTGGATAGAGCGTCTGACTACGGATCAGAAGGTCAGGGATTCGAATTCTCTGCGGCGCGCCAAACCGTTGACTTAATTTGAGTCGGCGGTTTTTTCTTATCTTTTTTTCTTAAAAAAATCTGTCATAAGCTTTTTGCACTCGTCCTCGCAAATTCCTATGTATGTTTCCGCAGTGTGATTAAATCCCAGTGTGCCAAAATCAATTATAGAGCCAAAGCACCCGCTTTTCTTCTCCATAGCACCAATGTATAGCCGTTTTATTCTTGTATTTATAATTGCACCTGCACACATGGGGCAGGGCTCAAGAGTTACATACATTTCGCAATCGCTTAGATTTTTAGAACCCAGATTTTTAACAGCTTCGTTTATTGCGTTTATTTCAGCGTGGCATATGGCGTTTTTTTGTTTTTCTGCGGTGTTGTGAGCTTTTGCCACAACTTTTCCGTTTTGTACAATAACACAGCCAACGGGTATTTCATCGAGCAGATAAGCTTTTTTTGCCTCCTCAAGAGCAAGCTCCATATATTTCATAAATAATCATCTCACCTTAAAAAAGTATTGCTATATATAAATAAAGTATGCTAAAATATAGTCATAGAAATCCTTGAAGAAAGGAGTAAAAAATGTCACAGTATAAAAATCTTAATCCTGAAATACAAGAAAAAATAAAAGAGACAATAGGGGAGAAATTCATACTGTCCGACAATGCTGTAAGAAGAAACCCTCAGCACGACAGAGCAAATTTGTGGCGCCCTGCATATGTAAGGGATGCAGAAAAAATTTTGCACTGCCCATATTATAACCGATACGGAGATAAAACGCAAGTTTTTTCGCTGTACAAAAACGATGACATAACAAGGCGTGCTCTTCATGTTCAGCTTGTTTCCAGAATAGCAAGAAACATAGGCAGAATGCTCTCGTTAAACACAGATTTGATTGAGGCAATTGCATTGGGTCACGATATCGGCCATACACCTTTTGGCCATGCCGGAGAAAAGTATCTTGACAAAATAAGCTATTACAAAACGGGCAGACATTTTTGCCACAATGTTCACAGTGTCAGGGTACTGGACGGGATATTTAATTACAACATAAGCCTTGAGACCTTAGACGGAATTTTGTGCCATAACGGTGAAAATGAAATGCGCAAATATGTTCCGTGGAATACAGACACTTTTGAACAATTCGATATCATGTACAACAGATGTTACACAGACAAAGTATATGCAAATTCAATTATGCCCTCGACAAAAGAGGGATGTGTTGTAAGAATAAGCGACCTTATTGCATACATAGGGAAGGACCGTCAGGATGCCATGAAGACCGGACTTGTTACAGGCTATGACAAGTTTTCCAACTCATCTTTAGGTAATTTTAATGCAGCTATCATAAACAACATGGTTGTAAATATCATTGAGAACAGCTTTGGCAAGGACTATATTGCAATGGACGATGAATGCTTTGAAAATCTCAAAGAGGCAAAACGCGAAAATTATGAAAAGATATATTGCAGCGAAGAGGTAGTAAATGTGCAGGAAAAGATGATTGCACCAATGTTTGACGGACTGTATAAAAAACTTTGTTCAGACCTTGAAACCCGCAACCACAATTCTCCTATATACACTCAGCACATAGATTTTATAAACGGATACCGAAGATATTATTCTTCTGATGATTATTCATTTACAGAGCCTATGCAGATTATAATTGATTATATAGCAAGCATGACAGACGACTATCTTGTAGAACTGTATGATTATTTCTATCCTGGCAAAAGCAAAATCAAGTATTTTGCATATTTTGACAATAAATGATTTAAGTATTTATTACTCTTTAACATAGACATTTTGTGTTGTATATGATATACTTACACTAGGCATACAAAAGGCAGTTATTGCCGAAAAAAAGATTTTATTTAACCGGAGGTTATTATGAAACTACTTAAGGTAAAAGAATTACTTTGTGCAAATGTTCTAGCTGGCAAAGATAAGCTCGACAGAGAGGTTTTGTCCGCTTGCGGATGTGACCTTATGAGCGATGTACTTGCTTTTGTTAAAGATCAGGCTCTTCTTATGACTGGTCTTGTTAATCCCCAGGTTGTGCGAACTGCCGAAATGATGGACATGAAGGCTATTGTTTTTGTAAGAGGTAAAGAACCCTCTGATGAAATTATTGCACTTGCCGAAGAAGCCGACATTGTGATGATGACAACTGAGTTTCCATTGTATCACGCTTGCGGAACACTCTATTCAGAAGGACTGTTTAAATGATTTTCGGAGGTAAATATGTCAGAATATAAAGTAAGCTATAAGGTGGACGGGGACGATTTTGCAGTTGCAGGCGAAGCATCGCGCAATCTAAAAAAAGTTCTTGGACAGTTGGGCATAGACCCTCGTATTGCCCGAAAAGCCACTATAGCCATGTATGAGGGTGAAATAAATATGGTTATTCATGCAGACGGAGGAGTTATAGATGTAGAAATCACTCCCGATAAAATTCATATGTTTCTGCGTGACAGAGGACCTGGCATACCCAACATTAACTTGGCAATGACAGAAGGCTATTCTACTGCAACCGACAAGGTGCGTGAGCTTGGATTTGGCGCAGGCATGGGTTTGCCAAATATGAAAAACTATACAGATTATATAAATATTGAAACAAATGTAGGAGTAGGTACTACTGTAGAAATGATTGTAAATATTACAGCTTGAAAGGCGGTGTCTGTATGAATGACATACGACATTCTGTGCAACTTGATAAAGACAAATGCAAAGGATGCACCAACTGTATTAAAACTTGCCCAACTCAAGCAATCAGAGTAAGAAACGGAAAAGCAAAGATATTAAATGACCGATGCATTGATTGCGGTGAGTGTATACGGGTGTGTCCGTATCATGCAAAAAAAGCAATTACGGACGCTTATGAAAACTTAAACAACTTTAGCTACAAAATAGCAATACCTGCACCCACGCTCTATGGTCAGTTTGCTGGTATAGATGATGTTGATGCAGTCTTAAACGCACTTTTGTCGATAGGTTTTGATGATGTTTTTGAAGTTGCTTACGCTGCCGAAATCATAACTGAACAAACAAAGCGTTTAAGAAAAGAAAAAGCACCCAATACACCCATTATAAACTCAGCGTGTCCTGCTGTTGTAAAGCTCATATCCACAAGGTTTCCGGGCCTTATAGACAATATACTGCCCATAATTTCACCAATGCAGCTTGCTGCTAAAATGGCAAAGGAAGAAGCAAAGGAAAAAACAGGACTTACCAAGGAAGAAATCGGTGTATTCTTTATAACTCCGTGTGCGGCAAAAGCCACCTGTGCACAATATCCTATAGGTTTGGAAAGTTCATATGTTGACGGCTCTTTTTCCATTAAAGATATGTATACCAAGATTTTGCCGAAACTAAAGGATACCAAAAAGCTCAAAAAGCTTTCCAGGGCAGGATTTTCAGGTGTTTCGTGGGCAACAAGCGGCGGAGAAGCTTCGGGTGTGGAAAAGAATAATTACATTGCCGTAGACGGCATACATAATGTACTTAAAATATTGGAAGAAATCGATAATGACAAGCTTCATGATATTGACTTTGTTGAGCTTTTGGCATGTACAGGAGGATGCGTTGGCGGCCCTCTCACTGTTGAAAATGCCTTTGTAGCCAAGCGCCGTATCGAAAATATTGCAGGTAAAAAGAAAACCGCAAACACTATGGAGTGTGCAAGTGACAAAGAATATGATGTTAGTTGGAAGACCTCTCTTTCGTACACATCAAAGCTAAGTCTTGATGACGATATGTTTGTTGCAATGCAAAAGCTAAACAGAATTGAAGAGATATACGACTCCCTTCCAAAGCTTGACTGCGGTTCGTGTGGTTCTCCATCTTGCAGATGTCTTGCCGAAGATATTGTGAGGGGATACACAAATGAAAATGCTTGTATTGTGCGTTTTAAAGAAAAGATTGTTTCTTTGGCAAAAAGCATAGAAACAGCCGAAAAAACTGATGTTTAACTGAGGTGAAATAAATGAATGTGTCTCAATTTGCAAAAGAACTTCAGCTCGAGATTTTATCGGAAGGCGATATGTCAAAAAACATTGACGGGTGCTATTGCTCGGATTTGCTTAGTCACTGTATGTCAAATATAGAAAAGGACAATATCTGGGTTACGGTTCAGGTAAATATAAATATCATTGCCATTGCTGTTCTCACAGAACTTTCTGCAATACTCATATCTCAGGATATGCCTGTAGAGCAGAGTGTAATAGACAAAGCAAAATCAGAAAATGTTACTGTTTTAAGGAGTTCAAAGACATCATATGAGCTTTGTCTTGATGTCGGTAGGCTGATATGAGTATCTATTATGATTTTCATATCCATACTGCACTGTCTCCATGCGGTGATGATGATATGACACCAAATAACATTGTAAATATGTCTGTGCTCAAAGGGCTTGATGCCATTGCAGTTACCGACCATAACAGCGCTCTTAATGCAAGGGCGTGTTTTGAATGCGGAAAAAAAGCGGGAATTACAGTTTTGCCGGGAATTGAAATAGAAACTTCTGAGGAAGTGCACCTTGTTGCTCTGTTCGACAATCCCGACAGTGCAGAAAGTTTGGGTTTGTATATATCTGACAATATGCCGTTAATTAAAAACAGAGTGGATATTTTTGGAAATCAGTATGTGTTGGACTGCGAAGACAACTGCATACGGGAAATTTACAACCTGCTGTCTACAGCCTCAATGGTGGACATATATACAGCTGTCAGAAAAGTAAGAGAACTTGGCGGTGTCGCTATACCTGCGCACATCGACAAAACCTCCTACAGCATAATTTCCAACCTTGGATTTATACCGGAGGAACTTGAATTTTCTGCTGTAGAAATCAAAAATCCCCAAAACAATATTTCCATAAAAAAACAGCACAATTTGTGTGACGCAGTTGTCCTTAATAATTCCGATGCTCATTTCCTGTGGGATATACATGAAAAGGAGTTTTGTCTTGACCTCAATACTTCAAAACCATCTGCAATTATTGACTATTTAAGACAAAAAATACACCGTTAAATTGTTTATTATGCCGAATTTATTTTATATTTGCAAAACAATGGACTTTTAACCTAAAATATGTTATCATTAATTGGTTGGAAATATATATTTATATTATATATAAATACAGTTTATAAGGAGGTTTTACTAATGAGCGAAACTAAAGCTCCGGCTTTTGTCAGCACAGTGGAACAAGAAGAAAAACTTCAGGCAGTAATTGCCAAGTACAAAGGCACGGAAGGTGCTCTTATACCTGTTCTCCATGAAGCACAGAGTATATTCGGCTATCTTCCCATCGAAGTACAAAAGAAAATTTCAGACGGTCTTGATGTACCCATGTCTGAAATATACGGTGTAGTTACCTTCTACACACAGTTCACCATCAACCCCAAGGGCAAATATCACATCGGTGTATGCCTTGGTACAGCATGCTATGTTAAGGGAAGTGGTGATATAATCAACAAAATCAAAGAAAAACTCGGTATTGAAGTCGGAGAATGTTCTGCAGACGGCAAATTCTCTCTTGAAGCTACAAGATGTATCGGTGCTTGCGGTCTTGCTCCCGTACTTACAGTTAACGAAGAAGTATACGGCAGACTTACTGTAGACGATGTTGAAGGCATACTTGCAAAGTACGCTGAATAATCGCTATGACAGAACTATCGCTTCATATTTTAGATATTGTTCAAAATTCCATCAAAGCAGGTGCCAACTTGATTGAAATAGGCATTTTTGAAGATTTGCCTAAGAATTTACTTACCATTTCAATCAAAGATAATGGCTGCGGGATGGAAAAGGAATTTTTAAATGATGTTGTAAACCCTTTTAGGACAACCAGAACGACCCGTAAAGTAGGGCTTGGACTTTCGCTTTTAAAAAATGCGTGCGAGCTTACGGGCGGAAGACTTAGCATTGATTCTGTTGTCGGCAAAGGAACAACTGTCAATGCCGAATTTGTACACAACAGCATAGACAGACAGCCAATAGGGGATATGGCATCAACCGTTTCTGCCATTGTAGGCGGAAATGACAAAATCGACTATATATATACTCATAGTTTAAACGGCGAGTCTTTTGTGTTTTCCACCCCGGAAATCCGTAAAATCCTCGGCGAAGACATTGAGTTGTCAAACCTCGATGTACTAAACTGGATAGAGGATTATATAGCCGAACAGGAAAAAAATTTATACGGAGGTGCTATATAAATGAAAAGCTTAGCTCAGTTAGAAGAATTAAGAAACAAAACATTGGCAAAGATTAACCTCAGAAAAGAGGAGGGTGACGGTATCCGTATTGTAGTAGGTATGGCAACTTGCGGTATTGCAGCAGGTGCAAGACCCGTTCTTAAGGCAATGATGGATGAAATCGAAAAAAGAAATCTCGGCGAAAATGTTAATATTACACAGACCGGATGCATCGGTATGTGTAAATTGGAACCAATCGTTGAGGTTTATTTGCCTAACGAAGAAAAGATTACCTATGTAAAGATGACAGCAGAAAAGGCTGTTAAGGTTATAAACGAAACCGTTGTTAACGGCAATGTAATAACAGAATACACCATAGGTGCAAATGATAAATAAGGGGGATAATTCAAATGGATTTAGCAAGATCTCATGTGCTTGTCTGCGGCGGTACAGGATGTACTTCCTCAGGCAGTGAAAAAATAATTGAAAAGTTTGAATTCTGCCTTGCTGAAAAAGGACTTTCTGATGAAGTTAAGGTTATCAGAACAGGTTGCTTCGGTCTTTGTGCATTAGGTCCAATAGTTATTGTATATCCTGAAGGCGCATTTTACAGCATGGTTGGCTTAGACGATATTGACGAGATTGTTGAAGAACATCTCTTAAAAGGAAGAATTGTTAAAAGACTCCTTTACAAAGAGACTGTTGTTGACGATGACAACATTAAGTCCCTTAATGAAGTTGACTTCTACAAAAAGCAGATGCGTATTGCTCTCAAAAACTGCGGTGTAATCAACCCTGAAGAAATTGATGAGTATATTGCATTTGGCGGATATACCGCACTTGGTAAGGTGCTTACCGAAATGAAACCTCAGGAGGTTATTGATGAAATCAAAGCTTCCGGCCTTCGCGGAAGAGGCGGCGGGGGATTCCCCACAGGTTTAAAATGGCAGTTTACTGCTAACTCCGTAAGTGACAAGAAATATGTGGCATGTAATGCCGATGAGGGTGACCCCGGTGCATTCATGGACAGAAGTATTCTTGAAGGCGACCCCCATGCACTTATCGAAGCTATGGCTATTGCGGCATATGCAGTTGGTGCAGATCAGGGTTATGTATACATTCGTGCCGAGTATCCTATAGCTGTTAACAGACTTAACATTGCAATTGAACAGGCAAGAGAATACGGCTTACTCGGTAAAGATATATTTGGAACGGGCTTTAATTTTGATATGGAATTGAGACTCGGTGCCGGTGCGTTTGTTTGCGGTGAAGAAACAGCTCTTATTACTTCAATTGAGGGTCACAGAGGCGAACCCAGACCCAGACCTCCTTTCCCTGCAGTTAAAGGTCTTTTCGGACAGCCTACACTCTTAAACAATGTAGAAACATATGCAAACATTACTGCAATTATCAACAACGGTGCAGAGTGGTTTAAATCTATAGGTACAGAGAAGAGCGCAGGCACAAAGGTATTTGCTGTCGGCGGTAAAATCAACAACACCGGTCTTGTTGAAGTTCCTATGGGTACAACTCTTCGCGAAGTCGTGTATGATATAGGCGGCGGTATCCCCGGAGGCAAAAAATTCAAAGCTGCTCAGACAGGCGGACCTTCCGGCGGATGTATTCCTGAATCTCTTATAGACACACCCATTGACTATGATTCTCTCATAAGCATTGGTTCTATGATGGGCTCAGGCGGTCTTATCGTAATGGACGAAACAACTTGTATGGTAGACATTGCAAAGTTCTTCCTTGAGTTTACAGTTGATGAATCCTGCGGTAAATGCGCACCTTGCCGTATTGGTACAAAGAGACTTCTTGAAATTCTCGACAGAATAACCGAAGGAAACGGTACTTTAGAGGATATCGACAAGCTCGAAGAATTATGCTATATGATTAAAGATTCTGCTCTTTGCGGTCTTGGACAGACAGCTCCTAACCCCATTTTGAGTACTTTAAGATACTTCAGAGATGAATATGTAGCTCATGTTGTAGACAAGAAATGTCCCCCAGGTGTATGTAAAGCACTTGTATCCATCAAGATTGACCCTGATAAGTGTATCGGTTGTACCAAGTGTGCAAGAACATGTCCTGTCGGCGCTATTTCGGGCTCTCTCAAGCAGGTTCACACAATTGATGCAGACAAATGTATTAAATGCGGTGCTTGTCTTGACAGCTGTCCTAAGAAAGCAATATATAAATAATTAAGGAGGGGATTTAAGATGCAAAAGGTAAATATAAAAATAAACGACAAAGAATATAGCGTTCCTGCTTCTTACACCATCCTTGATGCTGCAAGAGATGCAAACGTTCATATTCCCACACTCTGCTACTTAAAAGATGTAAATCAGATTGGCGCATGCAGAATGTGTCTTGTTGAAATAAAAGGTGCAAGAGCGCTTCAGGCTGCTTGTGTATATCCTGTTTCAGAAGGTCTTGAAATATATACAAACACCGAAAAAGTAAGAAAAGCAAGAAAAACCACTTTAGAGCTTATTCTTTCAAACCATGAAAAGAAATGTCTTACTTGTGTAAGAAACAGAAATTGCGAACTACAGACACTTGCCGATGAACTTGGAATTGACCAGCTCAGATATGAAGGCGAAAATGAAAAATACGAGCTTGACTGCGGTTCAACCTCTCTGGTAAGAGACAACAACAAATGTATTCTTTGCCGCCGCTGTGTTGCTGCATGTAACAATCAGGCTATATCGGTTATTGGTTGTGTTGAAAGAGGATTCAAAACACATGTTACTTCAACATTTGAAAAGAAAATCAACGAGGTTGGATGTATTTTCTGCGGTCAGTGTATTGTTTCCTGTCCTGTTGGAGCTCTCTATGAAAAGAACGATATTGCTAAGGTTAACAAGGCAATAGACAATCCGGAAAAGCATGTTGTTGTTCAAACTGCACCTGCAGTTCGTGCAGCACTAGGAGAAGAGTTCGGTCTTCCTATAGGCACACCTGTTACAGGAAAGATGGTTGCAGCACTCAAGAGACTTGGTTTTGACAAGGTATTCGACACAGATACTTCTGCAGACCTTACCATTATGGAAGAGGGTACAGAATTTATAGACAGATTTACAAAGCAGGAAAACTTGCCATTAATCACATCTTGTTCACCAGGTTGGATTAAGTTCTGCGAACATTATTATCCCGAATTCATAGGAAATCTTTCTTCTTGTAAATCTCCTATGGAAATGTTCGGTGCGGTAATTAAGAGCTATTATGCAGAAAAGAACGGCATCGATAAAAAGGATATTTATTCTGTTGCTATTATGCCCTGTACCTCCAAAAAGTTTGAAGCAAGCAGGGAAGAGTTTAATGGTGATATTGATGCATCTCTTACAACAAGAGAGCTTGCAAGAATGATTAAGCAGGCAGGTATTGATTTTGCAAATCTTCCTGACGAAGAATTTGACCAGCCATTTGGTGCTGCTACCGGTGCCGGTGTTATCTTCGGTACAACAGGCGGTGTTATGGAAGCTGCAATTCGTACTGTATACGAAATTCTTGAGAAAAAGCCCCTTGACGATATCAATGTAACTGCAGTTCGCGGACTTGATGGTGTTAAGGAAGCTACTCTCAAAATTGCAGGAAAAGATGTTAAAGTTGCTATTGTTCACGGCACAAAGAATGCAAGAATTATTCTTGATAAGGTTAAGTCCGGTGAAAAGTATGACTTTATCGAAATTATGGCTTGTCCCGGTGGTTGTATTAACGGAGGCGGTCAGCCGGTTGTTGATGCAAGAACTCATGCCATTGTTGATGTTAAGGCAAAGAGAGCTGCAGCTCTGTATGCTGAAGATGAGGCATCTGAGCTTAGAAAATCACACCTTAACCCCAATGTACAGCTTATGTACAAAGAGTATTTCGGCGAACCCGGAAGCCATAAGGCGCACGAGCTTTTGCATACTCATTATACAGACAGAAGTGCATCAAAATAATTTGATTATATTAAAACAGCTCCCATTTTTGGGGGCTGTTTTTGTATGTTTATTTTGAGTTTTTAATTTGCTTTCCGGTATTGTCAATATAATAGCCTTTTTTATAAATCATATCTGATATTTTTTTGAGCTCAAATCCGTCATTTTTAAGTTTTTCCAATATTTTTGGAAGTGCCTCAGGTGTATTCTTTGCCGCATTATGAAAAAGAATTATAGACCCATTTTTTGTCTTTGAAACAACACGGGAATATATCTCATCTGCAGATAAATCCTTCCAATCAAGCGAGTCTACATCCCATTGGATTGTATAATATCCCATGTCGTTTAACTTTTTTATTACCTTTGCATCATAGTCTCCGTATGGTGCTCTGAATAAATTTACTTTTTTGTTTGTTATCTTTTCTATTTTTTTACTGCAATTATCCACTTCCGTAATAATTTGATTGTTGTCAAGCTTTGTCATATATGGGTGGGAATCGGAATGATTCATCACATCATGGCCTGCATCGGAAAGCTTTTTTACCTCATTGGGAAATTTGTCTACCCAATCGCCCACCACAAAAAAAGTTGCATTTACATCGTATTTTTTTAATATTTCTATAAGCAAATCGGTATCTTCCGCACCCCAGGCAGCATCAAACGAAACAGCACACACTTTTTTGTCTGTATCTACACTGTATATTGGCAAAGTGTCAACGGAATCGGTGCGAAAAACAGCGCGTGAATTGTTGTAATTCAATGTAACAATACACACTATGGCACAAACTGCAAGTATATTAAGTATCAATTTTTTTGCTGTAAATACATATAATCTCATTTTTGCCTCCGCTTTTTTATCAGATAATATATGTATATAGCAAAAGGATTAAAATATTACATTGATTATAAATTAAATGAGGCTGATCATAACAGATCAACCTCATAAAATCATTTATCGGTATTATCAGACTCTGAAGCTTCGCTTTTTGTAACAAATTCAGGTACACTTTCTTCTTGAGTTTCTGTGTCGTTATCAAAAGATGGGGGAGCGAGTTTTTGACCGTCAAATACCATGTCAAACTCTTCTCCGGTAATTTGTTCTCTTTCCATAAGTGCCTGTGCCACATTTTCGAGCTTATCAAGATTATCTTTAATAAGCGTCTGACACTTGTCATAGCATTTATTAATGATATTTCTTACTTCTTCGTCAATTTCTGCAGAAATCTTTTCACTATAATTTTTTGAATGTGCAAAATCTCTTCCTATAAACACTTCATCATTATCATTTCCATAATTTATAGGGCCGATTGAATCGCTCATACCATATTTGGTAACCATCTGTCTAGCTAGATTTGTGGCTCTCTCTATGTCATTTGAAGCGCCTGTTGTTATATCATCCAGTACAAGCTTTTCTGCAGTTCTTCCACCAAGAAGGCAGACAATATCGCTGTACATTTCGCCCTTTGTGGTATAATATTTGTCTTCTACGGGGCGTTGCATGGTATATCCGCCACAAAGTCCCCTGGGAATAATTGAAACCTGATGCACAGGGTCCAAATCGGGCAGAAGCTTTGCTATAATTGCATGGCCGGCCTCGTGATATGCAGTAAGGCGTTTTTCTTTGTCGCTCATTTTTCTGCCTTTTTTCTCTGTGCCGACAACAACCTTTATCATGGCATCGTCAATATCCTCTGGGGTTATTTCTGATTTATCTCTTCTGGCTGCAAGCAAAGCAGCTTCATTAAGAAGATTTGCTAAATCCGCTCCTGTAAATCCGGCAGTAGTTTTGGCTACAACACTCAAATCCACATCCTTTGAAAGCGGTTTGTTTCGTGCATGAACCTTAAGAATATCCTCTCTGCCAAGCATTCCGGGTATATCCACTACAACCTGCCTGTCAAAGCGTCCAGGTCTTAAAAGTGCCTTGTCAAGAATATCCGGTCTGTTTGTAGCGGCTATAACAATTACGCCTTGATTTGCAGAAAAACCGTCCATTTCAACCAAAAGCTGATTTAATGTCTGTTCTCTTTCGTCATGACCGCCGCCAAGTCCTGCGCCTCTCTGGCGTCCGACAGCATCTATTTCATCAATAAATATTATGCTCGGACTGTTCTTTTTAGCTTGTTCAAACAAATCTCTTACTCTGGAAGCACCAACACCTACAAACATTTCAACAAAATCGGAACCGCTTATAGAAAAGAAGGGGACATTGGCTTCTCCGGCAACTGCTTTTGCAAGAAGTGTCTTACCTGTTCCGGGAGGTCCCACAAGCAGAACACCGCGTGGGATTTTAGCTCCCAAAGCATTAAACTTTTGGGGCGACCTTAAAAATTCGACAATTTCTTCGAGCTCGCCTTTTTCAACATCAGCTCCGGCAACATCTTTAAAGGTTATTTTGTCTTTTTCGTTTATATGAATTCTTGCACGGCTTTTGCCGAAATTCATACTTCCGTGACCGCCGCCCTTTGAATTTTTGAAAAGCATAAACCAAAATACTGCAATTACAACAAAAAACAAAAGTGAGGGCAGGGCAGTAAGCCACCATGGAGCCTCTGCGGGTTTTTCAATGTTTACTTTAAGAGTACCTGCTTTGATTTGTTTTGTAAGAGAGTCGCCCGAAATCAAATAGAGCATACTGCTGTTTTGGATTTCGCATTTAACATTTTTGACTTTGTTGTCACCCAGTTTGATTTTTTCTGCAAACTCCACTTCGGCTTCGGTATTTATGATAGTAATCTCTTTAACATTTTCTCTCTCAATTTCGCTTATCAGTTTCGAAAAGCTGATTGATGCAGGTTCTGCATCATAATTCATAAAAGAATAGATTCCGAATATTACAAAAAACAAAACGATGTATATCAGAATTCCTTTAAAATGTTTCTTCAAAATTACGCCTCCTCATTTATGAATATGTATGATTTATTTATATATTTCCTGTTTAAGAATTCCTATGTACGGCAGGTTTCTGTATTTTTGAGCATAGTCCAAGCCGTATCCGACAATAAAGGAATCATCATCCATAGTAACTCCTACATAATCTGCCGTTACATCTTCAACACGGCGCATTGGTTTATCTATGAAAGCAGCAACTTTAATTGTTTTTGGGTTTTTAAGGTTTAGGTATTCAATAAGATTTTTAATTGTGTATCCGCTGTCTAATATATCTTCAACAACAATTACATTTTTTTCGGATATATCCATAGTAATATCTTTTTTTACAACAAAATTTCCGCTGGATACAGTTTTGTTGCCATAGGTTGAACATTGCATGAAATCAATATAGCAATCTAAGTTAACTTTCTTTATCAAATCGCTTGCAAACATAAATGAACCATTTAATATGGTAACAAACACAACTTCGCTTCCTTTAAAATCTTTGGTAATTTCATTTGCAATCCTTGTAGTTTCTTCGTCAATTTGTTTTTGTGTGACAATTACATTTTCAATAAAACTATTATCACTCATATGTACCTCCCAAAACACTGATTTTCAAAATTTTTTTTGTTTGTTTATCTACTGTATATTTACTGCTCACTCTGAGCGGAAGAATTGCCAAAACCTCATCATTGCACAAGAGCAGAGGGTAGAGATTTCTGCTGTGTGATGGGATTTTGGAGTCTATAAAGAACTTTTTTACCTTCTTCGTTCCGTTAAAGCCAGACGGCAAAAATGTGTCTCCGTCTTTTTTTGTGCGTAAAATTAATTTTTTGCAATCAATATTGTCTGCTGAAATATATATAGCTAAAGGCTCTTTGTCATATTTGTCGGTCAGTTCGAATTTATATGATGTATTTGTCTCTGGTACATAACATATATTATCTGTAAAAATATTATATTCATACGATGGTATATCAAAATTATCACAAGTTAATATGATTTTGCTGTTTGTATAAATTAAATTAACATTGTTGGCAAATTTGAATTTCTTACCGGTGGCATTAATTTTTATTGCATTTTCAAGCTGAGCATATGAAATGTCTGTTGTGGTATCCGATATAGCTTCCACAGCACTTATAAGAACTCGTCTTTTGTGGCAATCCTCCAAACTAAAAAAGCCTGCTCTGTCTATGGTTGCCTGTGAAGAAGATACTTCTATGGGACAAAGTTTTTCAATCAAATTGTCGAGGCTTTCACTTTCCGAAGTTATGATATCCGAACTGCGAATTATATTTTCCAATGCATTTGAATTGATTTTGGTCATTTGTGAAAAAAGCCTATTTCTTACAATATTTCTGGCATATTTATCCTCGGCATTGGTTGAATCTGTAACATAGCTTATTTTTAAATCAGAAGCATAGCTCTCAATTTCAAACCGCGTAACATCTATAAGCGGACGTACTATATCATCATTACACGGCTTAATACCTCTCAAACCTCTTGCACCGCTTCCTCTTATTAAATTGAGGATAACAGTTTCTGCACGGTCATTCAAATTGTGAGCAACAGCTATTTTGGAAGCGTTGTATTTACTGCATATATCTCTGAAAAAAGCATACCGAAGCTCTCTGCCTGCCATTTCCTCTGAAATCTTATTTTGTTTGGCATATTTTAAAACAGATACTGTTTTAGACACAAATCGGACATCAAGTTTTTGTGCAAATTGTTCGGAAAACTGCATATCTCTTAATGCCTCGTCACCTCTAATGCCATGATTTAAGTGTGCTGCAATTATTGTAAGTCCCAATTTGTCCGATAGGTTTTTTAAAACGGTAAGGAGAGTACACGAATCCACACCTCCGGACAAACCCACTACTACAGTTTCACCGTAATTAAACATATTATATTTTGATATTGTATTTAGAACCTTGTTCTCAAATTCATTCAAAATCAAATTCTCCAATTCATTTAAAATACCGATTGTCATACTGCTTGTTTTTAAAACGGGTCCTGATGGGCATTATCAAGATTCATAAATTTAGTATACTCACCGCGCCATCCCAAATCTACAGTTCCGGTGCTTCCGTTACGGAATTTTGAAATCATACATTCTACAATATTTTGTCGTTCTGTTTCTTTAACATAATAATCTTCACGATAAAGAAACATAACCATATCTGCATCCTGCTCAATTGAACCGGACTCTCTTAAGTCACTAAGCATAGGGTGGTGGTCTGTTCTCTGGTCGGGAGCACGGCTTAGCTGTGAAAGTGTAACTACAGGAACATTTAATTCCTTTGCCATTATTTTTAAGAAACGACTGTTTTCAGAAACTTCCTGCTGACGACCTTCGCGGCTGTTGCCCTGTATTAACTGCAGATAGTCAATCACAACCAGTCCAAGCTGATTCTTCATTTTAAGTCTTCGGCATTTTGCCTTAATTTCGGACACAGTAATTCCTGCAGTATCATCAATATAAATAGGTGCTTTTGACAATTTATTTATTGAGCCTGCAAGCTTTGCCATGTCATCATTATTTATTTCAGCAGTTCTTAATTTCTCACTCGAAACCAAGGCTTCCGAACTTAAGATTCTGTTTGCCAGCTGTTCTTTACTCATTTCAAGACTAAAAATTGCAACAGGAATATTGTATCTTACCGCAGCGTTTGTTGCAATGTTTAAAGCAAAACTTGTTTTACCCATAGCAGGTCTTGCGGCAATCAAAATAAGGTCGGACGGCTGAAGTCCTGTTGTACGCAAATCCAAAGCTGTAAAACCTGTGGGAACACCTGTTATTTTGGCATTTTGCTTCATTAGATCCTCAAGTCGTGAGAGGTTTTCTGCCAAAACATCCTTTATGGGATACATATCGGAAATATTTTTGCTTTGAAGTACATCATAAAGCTTGTTTTCAGCAGTATTTAAAACCATGGACACATCTTTTTCTGTATCAAAGCAAAGATTGGTAATTTCATTTGAAGAACGTATCAATCTTCTTAATATAGCTTTTTCTTCGATTATTTTAATGTGATATTTAAGATTTGCTGTTGTATTAACCATTATGCAAATCTGAGTTATATAATCTACACCGCCAATATTTTCGAAGACATTTTCAAGCTCGCTTTTTAAAGTTACCAAATCTATAGGAACAGCTCTGTTAGATATATTTATCATAGCTTCGTATATTTTTTTGTGCTGTTCAAGATAGAAATCATCGGGCTTTAACGCCGCAACAACATCGCCGATACATTCGTTATCGAATATAATAGCACCAAGAACATACTGCTCGGCTTCTATATTGCATGGCATACTGCGTGTAACTTCATTGGTCACAATTACTCAACTCCTGTGTTTACATTCTTTCAACAACAACCTTGATTTTTCCTGTAACAGAGGGGTAGAGCTTAACATCAAGATTGAATGTGCCGGTTTCCTTTATCGCTTCCGGCAAAACAATTTTCTTTTTATCAATGGATACACTGTGCTGTTTCATAAGTTCGTCAGATATGTCTTTAGATGTTATAGAGCCAAACAATTTGCCGTTTTCTCCGCCTTTTGCACAAATTTTAACAGTTAGACTTTCGAGATTTTCTTTAACAAGATTGGCATTTTTTAAATCTTGCTCTTTTTTGTAAGCTTCAGACTCTTTTTTGCCCTTCAAATCATTTAGATTAGCTTTAGTTGCTTCTATTGCATAACCTTTTGGTATAAGAAAATTTTTGGCATAGCCATCACTTATATTTTTCTTTTCTCCGGTCTTCCCTTGACCTTTCAGGTCTTTTATAAATATTACTTCCATTCTCTGCACTTCCTTATATCATAATTTATTTTCTGCTATATACTCATCAATGGTATTTTTAAGCATATTTTCTGCTTCGTCCAGACTGACGCCATAAAGCTGTGTAGCCGCCATAGTAAGATGTCCGCCTCCACCAAGTTTTTCTGCAATGACCTGAATGTTGTACTCTCCCAAAGAACGCGCGCTTATGAAAACACTTCCTCCCATATCGCACAACACAAAAGAACAGGTAATGTCAGATATATTAAGAAGTTCATCAGCAGCCTGGGCTACAATTGTCTGCATGTCAACATCGTTCTTGACACATTTTGCTATAGAAATAGAATGTCTGTATGTGATTGCACTTTCCATAATGGTCCACTTTTTCATAAAAGTGTTTATATCTATCTGGAACAGCCGCTTTATGGCAATTGTATCGGCACCAAAACGCTTTAGATATGATGCGGCTTCAAAGGTTCTCACACCGGTTTTAAATGTAAACTGCTTGGTGTCCATATATATTCCGGAATACAGAGCCTCGGATTCGCGTTTGCCGAGTTTTACCTGGTCGCCCATATACTGAATTATTTCTGTGACAAGCTCACACGCAGAAGAAGCATAGGGTTCGTGATACGAAATAAGGGGATTTTGAATAAAATCGGCATTTCTTCTGTGATGGTCTATTATTACTGTTTTTTTGGTAACATCAAGCAAAGACGGTTCCTCAACCATAGATTTAACATGAGTATCTACAATGAACAAAAGTGTGCGTTTTGTTACAAGCTCGTTTGCATATGCTCTGTTAATAATCAAATCTTCATACTCTTCACCGCGGAATTCTTCAATCATTTTTGAAACGGTGTTGTTGTAGGTTTCCATAACTATCTTGCAAGATTTGCCATATGTTTTTACAGCTTTATACAACCCAATAGCGGCACCGAAAGAATCGCTGTCTGCATATCTGTGTCCCATAATAAGAATTTCATCATTCTCTGTCAAAAGCTGTTTTATTGCTTCGGCAACCACTCTTGCTTTAACTTTTGTTCTTTTTTCGGTCTCTTGTGTTTTTCCGCCGAAAAAAATGTATTTTTCATTGTTTTTTATAATTGCCTGGTCTCCTCCGCGTCCCAAAGCCATATCAAGTGCATTGTAGGCATATGTTTCGTTTTGCAGCATATTTTCGCCATCGCTTCCCACACCGATACTAAGAGTAGGGGACAGACGGTTTCCAACCGCAATAGACTTAATTTTTTCCAGTATATCAAATCTTTCTTCTATAAATTTCTGCAGACCGTTAGAAGAAAAATAAAACACGAACTTATCTTTTTCATATTTTTTAAGTATGCCGTTTACATCCTGTGCCCATATATTCAGGGTTTCTTCGATAGCAGCGGCTACCTTTGGCTTGTCAGAATTGGAAACATCAAACATTATGTCATCATAGTTGTCCACAAAAATAACTGCACTTACAAATTTTTCGTTTTCGTATCTTTCTTTTAACAACTCATAATCTGTACAATCCTTGAAGTTCAGGGCGTAGAACTTTTCATTTTCTGCATTTGAAGTGCAGATTTCAACCATATATATACAGTCTGCATGTGTTAAAGTATAAAATTCTCCCGAAGGAGTGTTTAAGCACTCATACAAATCAAAATTGGGTATCAATTCCTTGATGTGGCTTTTGATTGTGTTTTTTGACGATGCAACCTTGTTAAACCCGCTGTTTGACCACACAACTGTGCCGTCATGGCTTATAATGACAGCAGGGATTAAGTCGCCGCCAAAAATGCTTTTAAAATCCTTGCGTTTATTTTGCGAAAGAGAATTTATAAATGAATTTACTTCTTTTCGGCGTACGGCACTTAATGATATATTTGCGATAAAACACAAAAGGGTCACAGCGAATATTACTGCTCCAATTTTGAAGTCATAGATACAAAGTATGGCCGAACACAAAAACAAAAGCCATATATAATATCCGCTTGTGCATATGATATTTGTAAAAATTCTGCTATTTTTCATGTGTAGCACCTTCTTTGGAATTCAATTTTCTGTAATCAAAGATACTGTCCAAAAATCCAATAAATATTCCCAAATAAAAAACATTGACTACAGGAAATACAAATGTAGCAACAACAGATACAGCAATAATAAATGCAAAAACAGCTATGCGCCTTGAATATGACGCCGAGGTTTGCTTAAGTTTGTAGTTTAACAGTGCTGCAGCTTCAAAAAAATACATAATAATTATTATAAGCAAAATATTGAGAGCAATCATAGCTGTTTTATTTTGAGTACCCGAAAGTGTAATTATAAGTGATGCAATAAATACAATACTTGCAGTTCTGGAAAGCTTAAACTTATCTATACCGTCAATAAAATCTGATTTGATTATAAATGCCTTTTTTAAAATTATTTTTGATGTAACATATCTTAAAACAAAAAATACAAATCCTGATAACATCAAAACAAACGGAACAAGCCCGGGCATAACCGTATAAAAGATATTAAACACCATGTATTTGTCGCTTTTAAAAACAGTAAGCATCTCGGGATAGTAAACTTCTATAAATTCAACAAATTGCAAATAAGTGTCTATAAGCGATGTTCGTACAGCCGATGTAATGTCTGCATTGTAAAAGTATTTTATAAAAGCAAAAGCAATCAAAACCAAAACAGATTCTGTGATAAATGATATAATAAGCATATCTTTAAAGCATAGCCTTTTTGAAAACGAAATTCCGATTACAAATCCCGGCAGTACAACCATAGTCCACAAAACCAATATGGTGTAGGTGTAATTTGTGCCTGTTACAAAAACGGACAAAAGACTGAATATAAGAATTGCAAGTGCAGAATATACACCATCCCACACACTGTATTCATATATTATCTTTGAAATCAGTGCAGGTAACAACACCAATGCAGGAATAATGAGGTATTGATTGTACAGCGAAATAAAAAAAATCAACACCGTAGATATACTTAACATATATATTGAATTGTTTGTTTTTGTTTCAGACATTTTTAGCCTCCGAAAACTTATGCTGTTATCTAACTATTATATCACCTTTATATTTTTATTGCAAGACAAAAGAGCCATTATTTACTATATTTTTACATTTTTTAACGCACTTTTTTACTAATATTTTATTATTAAAATGAGAACAATACATTTGAAAAATAAATTTAAGAAAGGAATTTGTTATGTTGGATAATACAGCACTGGCTCTTGTCATTATCGGAGCTATAAACTGGCTTCTTGTAGGACTGTTTCAGTTCGATTTGGTTGCCTTCATTTTCGGAGGACAAGAAGCACTTCTTTCGAGAGTTGTTTATACACTGGTCGGAATATGCGGCTTGTGGTGTATAAAATTGCTTTTCAGAGAAAAAATGTAACAAACAGACACTGCAGACTTCTCTGCAGTGTCTGTTTCTATTTTGGTACATACGCTTTGTGCTGTTTTAAAATTTTATTTGGAAATAATTGTTGTAAATTATTTTGGTTTATGATAAAATAACTATTGTACTAAAATAAAGGAGACACACAAATGTCAAAAAGACAAGAACATATAAGAAATTTTTGTATAATTGCACATATAGACCACGGAAAATCCACTTTGGCAGACAGAATGTTGGAAATGACAGGTGTTCTTACCAAAAGAGAAATGCAGGACCAGGTTTTAGATAACATGGATTTGGAAAAAGAAAAAGGAATTACAATTAAAGCCCGTGCTGTTAAACTTGTCTATAATGCAAAAAACGGAGAAGAATATATATTCAATCTTATAGATACACCGGGACATGTCGATTTTAATTATGAGGTTTCCAGAAGCCTTGCAGCGTGCGAGGGTGCGGTTCTGGTTGTAGATGCATCTCAGGGCATTGAAGCACAGACCCTTGCAAACACCTATCTTGCAGTTGACAATGATCTTGAAATTGTACCTGTAATAAACAAAATAGATTTGCCAAGTGCCCGACCTGATTTTGTTAAGAATGAAATTGAAGATATAATAGGCATTGAGGCTCAGGACGCACCTTTGATATCTGCTAAACAAGGCATTGGAATCGATGATGTACTTGAAAAAATAGTTGAACTTGTGCCTCCTCCGTCAGGTGACAGCAAAGAGCCGTTTAAAGCCTTGATATTCGACTCGTATTATGATGCATACAAAGGAGTTATTGTTTATGTAAGAGTTGTAGACGGTGAATTGAAACCGGGCGATACCATTAAATTTATGGCAACGGGAAAAACATTTGATGTTGTGGAAACAGGTTATCTTTCTGCCTTGGGTTCCATTAACTCTTCTTCCTTAAAAGCAGGTGAAGTAGGATATATTGCCGCTTCTATAAAAACAGTTTCAGATGCGAGAGTAGGGGACACTGTTACTCTGGCATCAAGACCTGCAGATGCTCCTTTGCCGGGATATAAAAAAGTTAATCCTATGGTGTTTTCGGGCATATACCCTGCAGATGGTGCAAAATACGGTGATTTGAGAGATGCACTGGAAAAATTACAGCTAAACGATGCAGCACTGTCATACGAACCGGAAACATCGGTTGCATTGGGCTTTGGATTCAGATGCGGATTCCTTGGACTTCTTCATATGGAGATTATTCAGGAAAGACTCGAAAGAGAATATAATCTGGATTTGGTTACTACAGCGCCCAGTGTTGTATACAAAGTATATAAAACAAACGGCGAAGTAATGGATATTTCAAACCCGACAAATCTTCCGCCGGCATCTGAAATCGACTATATGGAAGAGCCCATGGTAAATGCAGATATCATGCTTCCTACACAATTTGTAGGAAATATCATGGAGTTGTGTCAGGACAGACGCGGAGTATACAAAAATATGCAATATATGGACGACACAAGGGTTATTTTGCATTATGATTTGCCTCTTAATGAAATTATATATGATTTCTTTGATGCCTTGAAGTCGCGTACAAAGGGCTATGCATCTTTTGATTACGATTTAAAGGGATATGCAAAATCCGAACTTGTAAAGTTGGATATGCTACTAAACGGAGACGTTGTAGATGCTTTATCGTTTATAGTACACGAATCAAAGGCATATACGCGCGGAAGAAGAATTGCAGAAAAACTTAAAGAAACAATACCCAGACAGCTCTTTGAAATACCCATACAGGCAGCAATAGGCAATAAAATAATAGCAAGAGAAACTGTTAAAGCAATGCGAAAAGATGTTCTTGCAAAATGTTACGGCGGAGATATTACCCGCAAGAAAAAGTTGCTTGAAAAACAAAAAGAAGGAAAAAAACGAATGCGTCAGGTAGGAAGTGTAGAAGTTCCTCAGGAAGCATTTATGTCTGTTCTCAAATTAGACGAATAAAATTAAACGAACCCTTAAAATTACGAGGGTTCGTTTTTTGTTGTATCAATTTTCATATTTGCAAGCGGATTGCTGTCAACCGCATTTTTAATGTCTTCATTCTTAATATGGGTATATATCTGCGTTGTTGCAAGGCTTGCGTGTCCCAAAAGTTCCTGAAGTGTACGAATGTCTACATTGCCGTCCTTAAACATCAGTGTAGCAGCTGTGTGCCTGAGTTTATGAGGTGAGTATAAATCGTAGTCTATACCTGCTTTTTCAAAGTATTTTTTTGCAAGAAGTTCAACCATTCGATTGCTTATGCGCCTGCCTTGCGAACTGATAAACAATGCATCCATATCGGCTTGTACAGTTACCTCAGGGCGTACCTCAAGATATTTTTTGAGAGCATCCATACAAAAATCATTAAGGTAAACCATTCGCTCTTTGTTTCCTTTACCGATAACCCTAAGTGAACGCTTTTCAAAATTTATATTTTTAAGGTTAATCCCAACTAACTCGGATAATCTCAAACCACAGTTTAAAAGAATTGCAAATATTGCCATATCGCGTGCCTGAAACTTACCGTCAATAGTATTGAGAAAATCTATGCTTTCTTCAAGTGAAAGGTAACGGGGCATACGCTTTTTGATTTTTGGGGAATCAAGATTCAGTGCGGGATTGTTTTGTATAAAATTGAGTTTGCTATGAAGATAGTTGAAAAAAGATTTAAGACTTGCAACTTTTCTTGCTCTGTAGTTGTCATTGTCAGAATGTGAGTTGTTGATGTATGCCATGAAAGCGTAGAGGTCAGTGAGTGTAACTTCATTTAAAATTCTTTCGTCAAAATCATCTAAATCTACAGAACGGATTTCATCTAAAGAAAATCCTTTTACAGAAGCTTGGACATAGCGAAAGAACATTCTAAGATCATAATAGTACTCACGCACAGTATTAGGGGATTTTCCTTTTACAACAATCATGAAATTCAGGTAATCCCGCAGTATTTGCGGTACATCGTTGTATTTATCTTTGGAAGAATTTATAAGCATTTTGCCCTCCTCCATTTCGCAAAATTCTTATTTTGCGAAATTAAGCTTTTTTCTCAACTGTATTATTCCCTCTTGAAATTTTGTTGTTAATGGTGTATGTACATTCATTTTTTTATATAAAAAATAAAATTGCTTCAATAAATCATTGTTTTTGAAAGCTCATCTGCAAGCTCTTTGCCTTTATAAAGTTCCACAATTTTAAATGCAAGTTTATGAGCAGTTCCTGCTCCTCTTGAAGTAATGATATTTTTACAAACCACAACATCATCGTAGCTAACTTCAGCCCCCTCAAGTGTATGTTCAAACGAAGGAAAGCAACAAGCTGTCATACCCTTTAAAAGTCCTTCACTTCCCAAAATTGATGGTGAAGCACAAATAGCACAGATGTTTTTGTTTTTGCTGTTTGCATCTTTCAGAATGTCACAAAGCTTAGAATTTTCTCCCAGATTTTTGTAACCGGGATAACCGCCCGGCAAAAACACCATGTCGTATTCTTTTATTTGCGAAAGCACTATATCTGCTATTATCGTAATCCCGTGTGCTCCTGTTACTTTCTGTGAATCAGATACAGAAACAGTTTGAACCTCAAGCTGAGCGCGTCTTAAAATATCTATTACTGCTATTGCTTCAATTTCTTCAAAACCATCTGCAAGAAATGTGTAAATCATATTTAATAATTCCCCTCTCACAAAATAAAATCATTTATTAAAAGAACAATTACCGATGAATCAAACTGTTGGCCTACAAAGGTCAGCATAGGTACAAATTGTACAAATATCAAAATAACAAAAACCGTGCCTACAGAAATAATCCCTCTCAAAATACCGCATATCATACCTAAAAGTCCATCTATACCATGCAAAACCGGTGGCGATGCAATTGACCCCAATAACCTTTTTAATATGCGAATTGCAGTTTTTAGACAAAGGTATATAAGAAATACCGCAGGAACAGTTATCAACACCTTTGTTGCTGTTTTGGCAATCTTATCAGAAAGCCTGGTATAGTCTATAATGCCCTCCCGGTTTGATGTAACCTTGGATAGTGAAGACAAATAAGGTGTGTTTTCTATTGCGCTATCTTGTTTTTCCTCAAAGACAGCGTTAACCTGCGATGCTATGGAACTAGATGTTCTGATTCCAAAATCAGTAGTTTCTGCCAAAGTATCTGCAAAACCGGTATAAAATGCAATCGACAGTACAATGGTTAGCGCAAAAGTCAATAAGGATACAAACATTTTAGAAAAACCTTTTACATATCCCTGTGCTGCGGAAGTTAAAAACATAAATATAAGAGCAAAATCAATTATCATATTATGTTAACCTCTCCTATTCGACAGGCAATAATTTTATTTCATCTGCGTTTGTCAAAACCAGAGTGCATTTTTTTGTTGCCATAAACACAGAATCTTTTATATCAAAGGCAACATCGGAAGATGAAATATATTTACCTTTTGTGTTTATTGTAAGAAGCTGTCTTTCCATGCGTATCATTGCTGTTTTTTGGCAAACATCAATATCATATACCTTTTTTGGAGTTTTATATGATGATACAGTCTTGCCTTTGGTGTTGTAAAAACAAACTTCAGAAGGCGAGTTTGCAGAGTCATCTTCATTGAAAACTACTGCAACTATGTCCTCTCCGTTATACGCGAACATAGAAATTGGTTTGCTTGACAAATCAATTTTCCAATTTAATTTTCCGTTTAATGAATACGAATATATTCCGCCTTCCGAAATTATAAGAAAGTCCTTTTTGGTGTAGAAAAATAAACCTCCAATTACTTCCTTGCCAAACTGAATATTTGCTTTTGTCTTGTCTTTTTCGCGTATGTCTACAACCTTTATTTCAGAATAAAAATCTTCATCTTTCGACTTGGTTTCAATGGTTATCAGGTCGTGATTGTTATCCGATAAAACAGCAAACGGAATGTTTGAATCGGCATTTTGACGCAAATATATCTGCTCTCCCCTTTTGTTATAAACAATAATATTGTTTTTTAACCCTGACTCTTCGGTAAAAAGTACGGTGTATCCTCTTTGATTAACATATCCGTACTGTATTTTTCCGGGAGATTTAATGCGATTTGTAGTGTTTCCGTTTGTAACAACAGCGACTTCCGAATCCGGATAGCATACAATACAATATTTGTTGTTTACTTTGATTTTGGGCGCAGTTTTAGGGGCGTCTGTGTCCCACTGCAACTCCTGATTTGTATTAAAACACGAAATATGCCCGTCTCTTGCCAGTATATATCCCTCTCTGTACTTTTTGAAATCGTAGTTGTTTGCTGTGGACAAGCTTATTGGCTCAGTATTTACTGTGTTAGTGCCATTGAACGAATTATCTCGCGTTATAAACAAGATTATGCACACAAAAAACAATATGAGTCCACCGTAAAGTATACCTCTGCCAAAATTTAAGTTTGCAGATTTGTTAATTCTGCTTTGATCTTTTTTTATATCATTTAACGGCAATTCAGTATTATGTGTTTTTTTGTCAGGAAATGACAATATCTTGTCATTATTATTTTCTTCATTATTTCTTTTTTTCAAATCAAGCACTCCTAATATTCCACTTTATAAAGCGACAACCCCTGCGGCGGTGCCGTGGGACCTGCTTTTTCACGGTTTTTAGAATCTATAATATCTTTCATATATTCGGGCAGGTACTTCCCTAACCCTATGTCAACCAAAGTACCTGTAATTATCCGCACCATATTGTACAAATATCCGTTTGCTCGTATATATATTTCGACAATTTCATCTTTTAGACAAACCTTTACATCATAAACGGTTCGTATTGTGCTTTCAACCTGAGCACCTGATGTCATAAAAGACTTAAAATCCTTTTCACCTATTATATAGGTGCATGCTTCATTCATCTTTTGGACATCGAGATTTCTTTTTAATTGCCATTCATAATTTCTTGTAAAAACTTCGGGATATTTTGTACAATTAATTCTGTAACGATATGTTTTTGCTATGGTATCAAATCTTGCGTGGAAATCATCATCTGCCTCCTCGCAGGACAAAGCTCGTATATCAGAGGGTAATTTGTTGTTAAGCACAATGGGCAATCTGTCTGCAGGAATAGGAAAAGAAGTAAAAAACGAACAGAAATATTCCACTGCATGAACCCTTGCGTCAGTCCTCGAACAACCATTGATGTGGATTTCTTCGCCTGTTACAGAAGACAAAACGCTTTCTACAGCCCCCTGCACAGTTGGTGCGTCCGGCTGAATTTGGTATCCATGGTAATTCGTACCGTCATATTGAAGTTTAAGCACTAAATTTCTGGGATTCATATATTATATACTCCAAGCAAAAGTATTACTGCCATAAATGTAACACACAGTCCAAATGCCACATAATCGGCACAGACCAGTTTTAATTCTTTAAGCTTTGTTCTGTTTTGACCGCCTCGGTAACATCTGCATTCCATAGCCGTTGCCAGTTCATCTGCTCTTCGGAATGAGTTTATAAACAAAGGAACCAGAATGGGAACAAGCGATTTTGCCCTTCTTATGATATTGCCGCTTTCAAAGTCGGCACCGCGTGATTTCTGTGCCATTATTATTTTATCCGTCTCTTCCAAAAGTGTGGGAATAAAACGCAGTGCAATAGTCATCATCATTGCAAGTTCGTGAGACGGAACGCCAATTTTTGAAAATGGCTTTAAAAGTGATTCAATGCCATCTGTAAGGCGTATGGGCGAAGTAGTAAAGGTGAGAAGCGATGTAAAAGACACAAGCAGTATAATTCTTAGTGCCATAATAACAGCCGACTTAAGACCTTCATATGTTACAGATATAAATTTCCACTTGAAAATATAGTTTTCACCGCCTGTAAGAAAGAGGTTAATTAGTGCAGTGAACACAATAAGGAACAATACAGGTTTTAATGTTTTCAATACAATGCCAAACTTTATTTTTGATAAAAAAATCAGCGCAACATTGGCAAACAAAACCACGCAAAACGCGAAAAATGTTTTGCACATAAATATTGTAACCATAATCAAAACAGCAGATATTATTTTTATTCTGGGATCCAATTTGTGAATTATTGAATCAAGAGGAAAATATTGACCCAAAGTTATATCTTTAAGCATTTTTTGCTCCTTTAATTAAATTATATATTTCGTCTGCAAGCTTTTCTGCACTTAAAACACAATCGTCTATTTTAAGTCCTTTTTCCTTTAAAAAAGACACAACATCGCAAATCTGTGGCACATCAAGACCTATTGATTTTAAAAAATCACTCTTTTTAAAAATCTCATCAACAGTATCATGGCATACGATTTTTCCTTTGGACATTACAATGACCTTTTGAACCGTATTGGCTATTTCCTCCATTGAATGTGACACAAGTATTATTGTAATATTTCTTTTTGTATGCAAAAGTTTGAGCCTCTTTAAAAGGTCGGCTCTGGCTGCCGGGTCAAGCCCCGCAGTTGGCTCGTCCAATATCAATACATCAGGCTCCATGGCAAGAACTCCAGCTATAGCAACCCTTCTTTTTTGTCCTCCGGACAGTTCAAAAGGCGAAGATACCAACAGTTCTTTGTCCAGACCTACAAACTCCAAAGCATCATAAACTCTCCTTTTGATTTCCTCAACATCGAGATTAAGATTTTTTGGACCGTATGCAATATCATCAAATACAGTCTCTTCAAAAAGCTGATATTCAGGATACTGAAAAACCAATCCAACTTTTGCACGAATCTTCTTTAAGTTGCATCCGGACTCTGTTATGTCCTCGCCGTCAATATAAATATGACCGCTATCGGGTTTTATGAGTCCGTTAAGATGTTCAATAAGTGTTGATTTGCCGCTTCCTGTATGGCCTATTATACCAACAAATTCATTGTCGGCAATATCAAATGAAACATTGTTTATTGCAATTCTTTCGAAAGGACTGTTTTTTGAATATATATGTGTTAAGTTTTTTACTCTAATTGACATAATCTTGAAAGCTCCTTAATACATTCATCAACCGTAAGTATTCCCGAAGGTATATCTATCCCCTTTTCACGAAGCAAATAGGCCATATACGTTACCTGAGGGACATCAAGCCCAATAGATTTTAGTTGTTTCACATTGGAAAATACATTTTTTGGAGTATCGTCCATCACTATTTTGCCGTCATCCATTACAACAATGCGGTTTGCCAAAACTGCTTCGTCCATATTGTGTGTAATGAGAATTACCGTGATATTATAAACTTTATTGAGTTCACAAATGCACTTCATGACCTCTTTTCTTCCTTGAGGGTCAAGCATGGCTGTAGGCTCGTCAAAAATGATGATTTGCGGACGCATCGCAATAACTCCCGCTATTGCAATTCTTTGCTTTTGCCCGCCCGAAAGCAGATGCGGCGCGTGGCCTTTAAATTCTTCCATTCCAACAACCTTTAGAGCATAGTCGACACGCTTTGCAATCTCATGGCTTTCAATTCCAAGATTTTCTACACCGAATGCCACATCCTCCTCCACTACCGTAGCTACAATTTGATTGTCGGGATTTTGAAACACCATAGCCGCGTTTGTGCGTATATCCCAAAGATTTTCTTCGTTTGATGTATCCATATCGGCAACCAGAACCCTTCCGCCCTGAGGAAGTAAAATTGCATTGAAATGTTTTGCCAGTGTTGATTTTCCTGAACCATTGTGCCCCAGTACCGCAACAAATTCACCTTTGGAAACAGAAAAATCAATATTATTTAAAACTTTTTTGTGTTCTGTATTTGAATAAGAAAAAGAGAGTTTATCTGCTATAATCATAATGAGTCTCCTGAAATATACCATCTGGTTGCAGCGCCGCACGGCAGTGTAAGTCCCGAAGCTTTTATCGGAATACCGATTTCCTCAGACATTACCTCACCGCCGAATTTGTTTTTAAGTATCATAGTAAGAAGGTTTGCAACAATGGTATGCGAAATTCCCGTAGTGTATGAATTTACTATAAAAAACAAAGGATTGTCAGATAAAAGCTGCGAGCAAAGATTAACAAGGTTGTAAAGCTCTTCTTCAAACTTCCAGACTTCTCCCTTTGGACCTCTGCCGTATGATGGTGGATCCATTATTATTGCATCATATTTACGGCCTCTTCTTATTTCTCTTTCTGCAAATTTAATGCAGTCATCAACAATATAGCGTATGGGAGCATCAGCAAGACCGGATGAAGCCGCATTTTCCTTTGCCCACTGAACCATACCCTTTGCAGCATCAACATGTACTACACGCGCTCCTGCTGCAGCACATGCTACAGTTGCGCCGCCGGTATATGCAAATAAATTCAATACCGAGATTTCTCTTTTGGAATTTGATATTAGCTTATCCACGAAATCCCAATTCACAGCCTGCTCAGGAAACAAGCCCGTGTGTTTGAATCCCATAGGTTTAACATTGAAAATAAGATTCCTGTATTTTATTTTCCATGACGGCATCAAATCTCTTTTGAACTCCCATTCTCCTCCGCCCGATTTGCTTCTGTGATACACTGCATCGCTATTTTTCCATGCGTCAAAGTCGCTTTTTTGAGTCCATATAACCTGTGGGTCAGGTCTGTCCAAAATTACATTTCCCCATCTTTCCAGTTTTTGTCCTTGTGCCGCATCAATCAATTCATAATCTGTCCATTTATCTGCAATTAACATATTTATCCTCTCTTTGTTCGTTTTGCTATTCTGATGTCCTCGCCTATAAATCTGAATATTTCAAAATTACCTACTATTCTCGAATAAACACGGTCGGTATATTTCTTTTCAATAGAATTCAGGGTAAGGTTTGAGCTGATTATTGTACTTTTTTCATTCATAATTCTTGAATTGAGTATATCAAAAAGAACCGAGCAGGTATATGCAGTTCCGAATTCTGTACCCAAATCGTCTATAATTAGCAGCTCCGCATTATAGATACTGTCAAAAAAGGCTGTATTTTGCGTTCTGTCTATTTTTCCAAATTTATAGTCTTCCATAAATTGAAACAGTTTGTATGCTGATTGATATACCACGGTATATCCTTTTGATATCAAATCATTTGCAATACAGCTTGCCATAAATGTTTTTCCGGTACCCGAATTACCGTAAAAATACAAATTTTGTCTCTTTGTTTCAAAATCATTGCAAAATGACACACAATCACGATATACTGTAGTCATATTGTCATAAGGTGATGTTTTAAATCTTAAATCATTTTCTTTACTGAACCATTTCATGCTGAAATTATCAAAATTATCGTTTTCAAAATCAAAACAAATACTGTTTGAATCTCCGTTTAAAACAACAAATTTTTTCATCATATTCATATAGCATTTGCATTTTTTGTTGTTATAAACCCCGGTATCTTTGCACAATTCACAATGGTAGTCGGGTTCGGGTTCGTTATATCCTATATTTTTGAGTATTTCATCGCGTTGCTTTAGAAGAACTTCTTTTTCAGAATTTACGGCTTCTACCGCTTCTTCAGGTGTTATTCCTTCACTTATAATTCTTGCGGCATTTGTAATTGCCAGTTTGGAAATTTTATCATCTACAACTTTAAGCTCCGGACAAGTAATATATAGCTCTGTGATATGCATTCGTCTTTTGTTCTCACGTTCTTCTTTGTATCTTTCGTATTCTTTCAATACCTTATCATTAAGTGCCGAAGTACTGTACATAATACCACCTCCAAATTACTTTCTGTTCAATCTTTCGTGCATTATCTGAAGTTCAAATTCACTTACATCATCATCGTAATCCTGAAAAAAGTTCTTTTTTTCATTCGTGCGTTTGTTATAAACCTTGTTTTCATCTGCTTTCGGCTTTTGCATGGAATTTTTCAATATTGCATCCATATATTTAAAAGCAATTTTCCCCGTGTTTTCAACAGTTTTTTCATATGCATCTTCTATATCTTTGTCGCTTAATTTTAGGTTATATACCCAATCTTTTATATATGCTTCCTCGGTGGAGGTGAAATCCCTTCCGCTGATTTTAAACATAGACTTAAAGCGTTTGTATGTGTTGCATATTTCGTTTTCTTCTTTTACATACGAGCTGGCTTTAGAAAGAGTGTCTATGCCTTTGTCTGCCCATGTATATGCAACTTTTTCTATGTAACGCATATTGGTTTTTCCTATAGAAATACAGTATTCCAAAAGTGTAAATATAACTTCTACAGGCAAAGACAAATAGTCATAAAAGCTAAACAATATTCTGCGGTCGGTATCAGTAAGTGTCTTATTTAAAAGCTGCTCCGAAATCAAAAACATATGCCGTATACCGTCATTGTTTTTCATATATGTATTTATATCGCTCTTTGTGTATGTTACAGCTGTAGGGGTTGTCTGGGATTTGAAAATAACACTCTTTTCTTCGTTTAACGGAGCATCTTCCATAATATCGCCATCTAAAAATTTAATGTTAAAATCATTGGCAGAATTTTGGCTGTATTCAATCAAATTCAGCTTTTTCCAATATTTAAAAGCGCGTAAAACATCGGATTCAAGCAAATTCAAAGCATTGGCAATATCAGAAATCTCTAACTGTGGATCAGATGCATGTCTCAAAAGATACAAATAGACCTTTATAAAGGAGCCATTTGCTTCGCACATATATTTATCTACAAAATTATTATTAACCAGAAAGCAGTTATAATTGCCTTGAATTTGTATCATTTCGCCAAATCCTCCAAACAAAAAAACAAATTTTAAAGTGCAGAAATGTGCCTTGTATTGCAAAGGCACATTTCCTCTTTATTAAAAATGAGTAAAATCAGTTGTTTGTGACATTTATTGTAGTAGCCTCAAAAACTCCGCTGTTTCGAACACCGAATGCAGTTATTTTTGCACCGGTCTTAATTGCGCTTAGCTTAATGGAGTTGCCGCTGAAAATATCAATGATTGTTGCTTTTGACTTAACAAAAACAGGTTCTGTTACAGAAATTCCGGTTGTAGCGTCTACATAGTTAACCTGAATTACAGAATAAGATGTATTAACAGATGTAACAGTACCGCTGATTTGTGTAACACCCTCGGATATATCAGCAGAAAGTTTAACTACTGTGTCGCCCTCAATTGTCAGTTCTACAGCAACTCCAACTCTTAAGTCGTAGAAAGTGGGTGAAGTTATACCGGGTAAATCAAGAATACAGTTGTTGGTAATGTTGTATGTCTTATTTCCGTCTGTGGTTTTTACAGTGATTCTGGGATTTACAGAAATTATTACTTCTTGAATTAAACCGGATTCACTCTGTTTTTTGCCTGAAGCAACAATCTTTGTAATTCTGTCATATGTCGTGGTAAGTGAAACGGAATCACCACTCAAAACATCTGCAGCGGTAGCTTTTGAGCCGTTTCTTGTTACTTGAACATCACTGCTTACAACATACGATTTAACAGTACCGTCTGCCTCTTCAATATCAAGTTTGCAAACAGGTGTTATTTGTACGCCTGCAACTCTGCCAGATATAGTTTTGGTTTTGTCATATGCGCGTATTGTTATAATTTCACCTTTTTTAATTACAACATTTACAAAGCTTCCTGTTTTAACGGACTGCAATGTAGATGCAGTGTCATTGTATGTAACAATGACATTTGAATTTAAAGGATAGCTTTCTTTAAATTCAGATGTAATCTTTGTATCATCATCACCTATAACATAGATGGAAATTGACGGTTTGGGGCCAGTTGTTACAGAAGCAACAGCACCATTTATTTCTTTGTCTACGAGAGGTGTAACGAAATCTATAGCATAGAGAGTATTGTCTTTTAAAGTAACAACTGCATCATATCCGCTTGCAATATCATTAACAGTTATCTCTGCACCTTCAAATCTTAAAATGACATTTGAATTAACGGTATATTTCAATGTTTCATCTTCAGTTTTAATTTTAATTACTCTTGATGCATTATCCATATCTGCAACAATACCGCTATAATAGGAATAGTTTGTCATATCGCCAAGCTTGTTCATCAAAATAGCTGCTTGTGCTCTTGTAACATCGGTGTTTGGAGAAAACATATTTTCACCAACACCGCTCATAAGCTGTACGGTTGTTACATATTCAACATACTTTTTGGCATATGCAGGAATTTCGTCTGCATCAGTGTATTCCAATGTGGTTATAAGATTTTTGCTTACTTCTGCTTCTGCATCGAGAGCTTTTGTCAGGAGAACTGCCATTTCATATCTCTTCATACCTGAAGATGCATGGGTTTTATCTATGTAATCTCCCAATTCTTCTTCGGAAATTATGTTCTTCATGAGAAGATAACATATTTCATTGCTTCCGAAACTCAATTTATATTGTTCAACTGTTTCAGAATACGCCTCAATTGCAGCATTTAAAACAGCTTCGTTTTCTTCATCCTGAACACCGAGTACTCTTGCTGTCAAAGACAGTGCCTCAAGTTTTGAAACAGTATTGTCAGGCTTAAAAGTCCCGTCAGAATAACCCTTTATTATTCCTTTTTCTGCCATTGACTCTATAGCATCAATAGCCCAAGAGTGTGTTTTTTCGCTGACATCGTCAAAAGTGCCTGCACTGACATACATTGGCAGCGACATAAGCATAAATACTGCCACTAAAATTGATAGAATTCTGGTTTTTTTCATTTTCATACCCTCCCGGTTTAGTTTAATTCAACACTTAAAAACGGAACCGCATTTAAGGCTGTATCGGCAAAGTTACCTGAAAGCGACTCATAATAAGCCGAGCAAGCAACCATTGCTCCATTATCCGTACACAATACAGGTGACGGATAAAAGACTTGTTTATTGCCCTTGCGTCTTTCCAGTTCCAAACGCAAACGCGAATTGGATGCAACACCGCCTGCAAGAGCAAGACAGTCGATGTTGTACTTTTCTGAGGCGGCAATTAAATTGTCAACCAAAACCTCAACCACACTTTTTTCAAAACTTGCAGCAATGTCGGCTTTATTTATGGTTTCGCCTTTTTGCTGTGCAGTATGAATATAATTTATAACACCGGTTTTTATACCGCTGAAGCTGAAGTCAAAACTATCCTTTCCAAAGCTGACTTTTTTAAAGAAAACTGCATCTTCCCTGCCCTCTTTGGCAAGCTTGTCTATTTTGGGGCCGCCCGGATATCCCAAATCCAAAACCCTTGCCACTTTGTCAAATGCTTCTCCGGCAGCATCGTCTCTTGTCTGTCCGATTACCTTGTATTTTGTATAATCCTCTACAAGAATAATATGACTGTGTCCGCCCGAAGCAACAAGACATATAAAAGGCGGTTTTAAGTTGGGATGTTCAATGTAGTTGGCACAGATATGCGCTCTGATGTGGTGTACAGGCACCAGGGGTTTTTGTATACAGTATGAAAGAGCTTTTGCGGCCGATACACCTACAAGCAGTGCCCCTACAAGACCCGGAGCATATGTAACACCTACAATATCTATATCCTCAATAGTTATATTTGCATCTGATAGCGATTGCGAAATAACATTGTTTATAACTTCCAAATGTTTTCTGGAAGCGATTTCAGGAACAACTCCGCCGTAAAGCTTATGTATATCTATTTGCGATGAAATAACATTTGACAAAACTTCGCGTCCGTCTTTGACAACCGCAACCGATGTTTCATCACAAGAAGTTTCTATACCCAGTACGAGAGACAAAGTATCACCACCTATAATTTTAGTGACATCAAAACCGCATCATCCAGAGGGTTTTGATAATATTTTTTCCTTATAGTATCAAAATTAAAACCGCATTTAGTATAAAGAGCTATTGCACCTGTGTTTTGGCTGCGCACCTCAAGATTTATAACAGATATATTCTCATTCTGAGCCAATTTGATAAGGTTTTCAACGAGCATTTTTCCTATACCGTTTTTTCTGTAATTTTCCAAAACAGCAATTCGCTCCATGGTCAGTTCATCAAGAACCATAGATGCGGATAAATACCCGATTACTTTTGAACCTTGTATATACACGATGCATATTGCCTTGTTGTTTTCCAATGCTTTAAATATCAATTCATATGACCATGAAGATTCGCCAAAACATTTTAAATCGATATTATAAATATCTTCAGCGTACGAAACATCACCGCTGATATTTTTTAGAGTAAACATATTATTTTTTCAATAGCCTCCAGCAACTCATTAAAACACTTATCATATGCTTCCTGCTCTTTTCCGTATGGGTCCTCTATGTCAGAATCCTTGCCGTATGCCTTTTCGTTTATATCATAAATTTTTGACTTAAACTTAGGAAAAGCATTTTTTAATGCAATTTTGTGTGCAGATGTCATTGTGAGAACTAAATCACATTCTTCAATATCTTCCAGAGTAAGCTGCAAAGAAGTGTGATTCTTCACATCAAAATTATTGCTATTGAGCGCATTTTTGGACTTGGTGTTCATTGGCTGTTGCATAAACACCGCTGTACCGCGTGATATTGCACTGTGATTTAAAGATTTATCCTTAGAAAGCTTATTAAAAATAACCTCTGCCATTGGACTTCGGCAAGTATTGCCTGTGCAAACAAATAATATTTTCATATCAAACCTTCGTTATTTTATTGCCTGCCGCCTTATACAAACGGTTTTTAACGGCAACTCCTATACCATCTTCATCATTAAATTCTGCATATACCTTGCTTACTGAATATTCATCAAAGACCCTTAAGTTATAAAAAAGGCTTGATGCATATTCTTCCATTGTATTTCCTCCTGAGAGGACACATATAGCATCGGAATAATCTCCGCCCTTATAAGTCAATACACCGCATCTGTCGTAATTTTTAATGTTATCCTGAATATATTTGCGAACTTTGTTTTTTTCACCGCATACAACTTCAACATCTGCCTTGGGAGAATAGTGCTTATATTTTAAGCCCGGACATTTTGGTTTAATACTGTTTTCCAAAAGTCCTGCATCTAAAACAGCATTTGGCAAACATTGCCTTATCATTTCGAGAGTTACTGCCCCCGGTCTTAATATGACAGGAACATCTGTGGTCATATCCACAACAGTGGATTCCAGTCCGATTTCGCACTCATCTTCACAAATAATGTAATCAACCCTACCGTTTAAATCATCAATTACATGCTTTGAAGTCGTGGGACTTGGACTGCCTGACAAATTCGCGGAAGGAGCTGCTATAAATTTCCCGCTTTTTGATATAAGATCGGATGCTATCTTATTTGACGGAAAACGGACAGCAACTGTGTTTAAGCCTCCTGTTACACGATAAGGTACCGAATTGTTTTTGTTTAAGATTATTGTAAGCGGTCCCGGCCAGAACTTGTCCATAAGAAGCTTTGCATCATCGGATATACCGTTTGCCAGTTTATGTACATCACGGGCAGCGGAAATATGAATAATAAGAGGATTATCGCTTGGTCTTCCTTTTGCTTTGTAAATGTTATCTATTGCAACATCATTGAAAGCATCTGCCCCGAGTCCGTATACGGTTTCTGTAGGAAATGCAACAGCACCTCCGGAAGCAATACACTGTGCCGCTTCCAAAAGATTGTCTTTGTTTATTATTTTAGTCATTTGATGCATCACTCATTTTTAGTTTTTCGCTTTGATCTGTTGTAATCAAAGCATCAATAATTTCATCCAGATCACCGTTTAAAACCGCATCAAGCTTATGCAATGTCAAGCCTATTCTGTGGTCGGTAACCCTGCCCTGAGGATAGTTGTATGTTCTTATTCTCTCGCTTCTGTCGCCCGTGCCTACCTGACTTTTTCTCTCTGCACTTATGGCATCATTTTGCTGTTGAATGAAAATATCATAGACCCTCGAACGAAGAATCTTCATAGCCTTATCCTTATTCTTATGCTGAGATTTTTCGTCCTGACAGGAAACAACCACACCTGTTGGAATATGAGTAATTCTTACGGCAGAATCGGTAGTGTTTACACATTGTCCTCCAGGTCCTCCTGCTCTGAAAACATCTATTCTTAAGTCATTTTGGTTGATTTCAACCTCTACTTCTTCAACCTCAGGAAGAACTGCAACAGTAACTGTTGAAGTATGTATTCTTCCGCCGGATTCGGTAGAGGGTATTCGCTGAACACGGTGAACACCGCTTTCGAATTTGAGACGGCTGTAAGCGCTCGGTCCGTTGATAGCAAAGGATACTTCTTTGTAACCGCCTATATCTGTGGGACTTTCACTTAGCATTTCTACCTTCCAACGCTGAGTTTCTGCATACATTGAGTACATCCTCAAAAGGTCGGAAGCAAAAAGAGCAGCCTCATCGCCACCGGCACCTCCTCTTATTTCCACAATAACATTTTTATCGTCATTGGGATCCTTAGGAAGAAGTAACACCTTTAACTCATCGCTGATTTTATCTATGTTTTCATTGCTTTGTGTAATTTCCAACTCAATAAGTTCTCTTTCCTCTTTGTCAAACTCTCCCGAGGCAATCATTTCTTTGGCTTCCTCAATGTTCTCAATCAAAGCCTTGTACTCGCGGTACTTATTGACAATGGGCGTAATGTCGCTATGCTCCTTGCACAGTTTACGCCACAATTCCTGATCTGCAATAACGGCAGGATCGCTGATTTTGGATTCCAATTCATTAAAACGGTCATCTATAAAAGATAATTTGTCAAACATCAGTCCACCTCAAACATACAAAAATGATTAAAATATATCGTGTACATTTTAACACAAAATAAGTCAAAAATAAAGACTTTTTTTAAATTGTTATATTTATGTAATAAATATAAATCAATTGAAAATACGATGGTAATCTATATCTTTAAACATCTTTTCTATGCGAAGTCTCAGAGGAAAATACTCATCGCACGAAAGCTCAGAATCTCTTGCTAAAACAGTATCGCAAGAGCGTTTTGCTTCTTCTATGAGATTGGAATCTGTAAACAAATTTGCAACCTTAAGTTCCGGAAGTCCGTGCTGTCTTGTACCAAAAAACTCACCGCAGCCTCTAAGCTTCAAATCATAGTCTGCTATTTCAAACCCGTCAGAAGCACGGCACATTATTTTCATACGCTCTTTTGCTTCTTCTGTTTTGCAGTCTGATATCAATATGCAGTAGGATTTAAAACTTCCTCGTCCTACCCTGCCTCTCAACTGATGAAGCTGCGAAAGACCGAATCTCTCTGCATTTTCTACAATCATAAGCGTTGCATTGGGAATATCAATTCCAACCTCTATTACGGTTGTAGATACAAGGATTTCATACTTTCCCAAATAAAAATCATTCATGATTTCATCTTTTTCCACAACTGACATTTTGCCGTGCAAAAAAGCTATGTTGTATTTCGGAAAAATATCTTTTATATAATCAAAAACCTGTTTGCCCGAATTTGCTTCTATGCTTTCCGAAGCTTCTATAAGCGGGCACACCACAAAACACTGATGCCCCTCTTCAACTTGTTTTTCGATAAATCCGTTAAGACGGTTTCGCATATTTTCGCCGATGCAAAATGTATCTGTTTTTTGTCTTGAACCGGGAAGTGTAGAAATAACTGATATGTCCAGGTCGCCATATACAACAAGCGAAAGTGTTCTGGGAATAGGCGTGGCGCTCATAACAAGTACATGCGGATTGTTACCCGAATTTGCCAAAGATGCTCTTTGCTTTACACCGAATCTGTGTTGCTCATCTGTAATACAGACACCCAAATTGGCAAAGGAAACTTTGTCCTGTATAAGAGCATGCGTACCGATTACAATGTCATATTTGAAATTTTTGATGTCCTCAATGAGTTTGTTTTTGTTTTTGACACCTGATGTCAAAAGACAAATTCTTATGCCGGATTCTTTAAAAAAATCATTAAATGTGCGGTAATGCTGCCTTGCCAGAATTTCAGTAGGCGCCATAACAGCGGTTTGATACCCGTTTTTTGCCGATATATATGCACAGCTTGCGGCAACAACTGTTTTTCCGCTTCCTACATCGCCTTGAATAAGGCGATTCATAGGTACTGTCTTTTTTAAATCCATGCATATGTCATCTATGGCTTTCCTTTGGTCAAATGTAAGTTCAAAAGGCAGTTTTTCCTTGAATTCCAAAACACAGTCGGTATTTTTTATATCAACGCCCGTACTGACGCTGTTAACACTTCTCATTTTTCGCATAGCAAGACACAATATAAACAGTTCTTCAAATGCAAAACGCCTTTTTGCATCCTTTAAGTTTTGGGAATTGGTTGGAAAATGCATCTCACGAAGTGCCTCGCTTATGTTTGTAAGCATATTGTTTGTTAGTATTTCATTGGGTAATGTTTCCCAAAAAAGTTTAACAGTATCCAAAACAAACTTTACAGATCTTCTGAAATCATTTTGCGTCAATCCGTTTGTCAGGCTGTAAACAGGCAGAATCTTACCCAACAGTTCATTTTTTTCGTAGGGCTCCATATCTCTTACAAGCATTTCCTTTGTGCTTTGGTTTTTAGAGACAACCCCGCAAAAAGAATACACTTCACCCCGTCTGATTTTGTGTCTGTTATAAGGCGATGAAAACCATTTAAGAGTCAAAAATCCTGTTTTATCTTCTATACGAAGTATATACAAGGACATTTTGCTTTTTATTCTTTTTTCTATAACAGGTCCCGCTACCACACCGCTTACACAGCATGAGACTCCTTCGGGAAGCTGTGCTATAGAATAGAAATTTGTCCTGTCATCATATGCCCTCGGAAAAAAATACAATAAATCCCATACAGAAAAAATGCCTATTTTATTAAACAGGGCTCCTTTTTTGTTTCCAATGCCTTTTAAAACCGTTATGCTTGAATTAAGCAGACTTACATATTGTTTAAAATCCATAATAAACCCCTGAAATTCAAAAGCACAGCGCATAATATATACACTGTGCCGTAGTTATACAAAGTCATTCTACTGAAATAAAGTAATAGTAAACAGGCTGACCGCCAAAATGCATATATACATCGCATTCGTCATAGCGCTCTTCTATCTGTTCTTTTAGAGATTCGGCATCCTCTTTAGATACTTCATCTCCATAAAACAAAGTAATAACAGAAGAATCATCATCTGCCATTTCGTCAAGCAAATTAAACACAGCATCATTTACGGTTTTATCTACTGTTGAAATTTTGTTTTCCAGTATACCCAAAATATCTCCGGGTGTTATGTTTTTATCGTCAACAACAGTATCTCTTACCGCATAGGTAACCTGCGCACTCTTTACATTGGAAATAACATCAAGCATTTCTTCAAAGTTTGTGTCAGGGTCTGCGCTCTCATCAAAGGCCAAAATACTGCTCATTGCCTGCACAATGCTCTTTGTGGGTATTACAAGAACATTTTTGTCCGAAAGCTGTTTTGCCTGTTCGGCTGCCATAATGATATTTTTGTTGTTTGGGTATACAAAAATATTTTTTGCATTGATGCTTTCGATTGCTCCAAGTATATCGTCAGTACTTGGATTCATTGTCTGACCGCCCTCAATAATGACATCAACACCAAGGCTTCTGAAAATTTCCGAAAGACCATCACCTACAGCAACAGACACAAAGCCATACTCCGCAGTTTCTTCCAAAACGACATCGTCATTTTTAATGGTGCTGTCTGCAATTTTTTCACTGTCTGTAAGACTATTGTGCTGTAGCTTCATGTTTTCAATTTTAACACTGCTGAGTTCTCCGTACTTAAGCGCTTGGCCAAGCACAAAATCAGGCTGATTTGTGTGTATGTGTATCTTGATAATTTCATCATCATCAACGACAACCATACTGTCGCCTTTTGACTCCAAAGTAAGTTTAAGTTTGAAACCATCCATGGATTTGGAACTTTTTTCAATAATACATTCTGTGCAGTATTTATATTTTAAATCGCTTATATCAACATTCGCTGCACCTGTAGTAGTTTTTGATTCAAAAGAAGCAACACGGGAAATTACAGCATCATTTTTAAGTGCATACAAGGCACCTTCGCATATATATATAAGACCCTGTCCGCCGGAATCCACAACACCCGCCTGTTTCAACTGCGGAAGCATATCGGGGGTTTTGCTTAGCGCAACTCTGCCTGCTTCTACAATATCAGATGCAAAAAGTATTATATTGTCATACTCATCCTGATGCTTCTTGGCAAATTCCGCCATTTTACGTGCAACAGTAAGAATTGTACCCTCTGTAGGTTTGATAACTGCTTTGTATGCAGATTTAGCTGCACTTTGCACCGCATCTGACAATACTATGCAGTCAATCTCACAGCAATCTGCCAGAGCCTTGTTTACACCCCTCATAAGCTGGGACAAAATAACACCTGAGTTACCCCTTGCACCGCGAAGTGCAGAATCGGCAACAAGCTTAGTAAGCGAACCAAGATTATCTTCTCCGGAAGATACAAGTGCAGACTCACAAGCATCCATAGTCATGGACATGTTTGTACCCGTATCACCGTCAGGAACAGGAAATACATTCATATTGTCTACTTCTTCTTTGTGATTTGCAAGATTGGCCGCAGCAGACAATATCATATTGCGATAAATATTTGCGCTTATTTTATGCATAATTCAACACACCCCTTATTCCTGGACTCTGAATCCCTCAACAAAGACGTTAACATTTTCCACTTCAAGTCCTGTGAGCTTGTTGATTTGATATTCTACATTGTTTATTATACTGTTGCATACAACAGTTATATTTGTTCCGTATTCAACTATGATGTGCAAATCAATGTTGACCTTCTTTTCTATAACAGCAACCTTTATGCCCTTAGCATAATTGTCCTTTTTCAGCAGGCTGGCAATTCCGTCTGTTTTTGAACGATGAGCCATACCCACAACACCGTAACAGCTTGTTGCAATATAACCGGCAATCTTTGCTATAACATCAGTTTCAATAGTTATTGTACCTTTCGATAAATCAAAACCTGTACCGGTTGTCATATGAACCATTCCTCTCTATAGCACGGCAAAAACGCTGTACCTTAAAAATTTTAAATCAAACGGCATTTTATTCACCGCCGTTAAATGCGTAAATATATTTAAACAGGAAAAGTAATTATGTTTATCTTGTGTTTAGATGACAAACAATCATACTCCTCTTGTCTGCAGGTTGTAAAAATAATCTGTCTGTCCGCAGACATAGTCATAATACAGTCAAATGCATACTCTCTCCTGCCCGAATCATAAAATGCAAAAGCATCATCCAAAATCAATGGTGTGTTTTTATTTGAGCAAATCAGCGTAACAAGAGCAAGTCTTAACGCAAGATAGGTCTGCTCAAGTGTAGCCCTGCTAAGATGGCTTGCCAAGTTGTAACCCTCCGGTGATTCTACGCTTATTTCAAATTTATCATCAACAAGAACACTGGAATATTTGCCTCCTGTAAGCAAAGAAAGAAAATCTCCTGCAACCTTTGACAGCTTAGGTGAGAAAACAGTTTTCATATCATTATATCCAAGCTGCAGTGCCAAAGAAGCCAACTTTAAAGCATCGAGGCGCTGTAATTTAATACTAAGCTCTTTGTGTAAGACAGAAAGCCTGCTTTTCAGTTGAAAAACATCGGTCTGTGAAAGAGTGTTTATCTGTTCCTTTGAAACTGCATTGTTCACCCGAAGCTCAGAAATCTCATCCAATATCATTTTTATTTTATCATCATTCCGGCTTATTGTAAAGTGTTTTATTTTGTTTCGTGGTTTCTTTTCTTTAATAGCTATATATAGAAATAAGAACACACAACCTAACGCTATAATAAACAACCCAATGTGCATATTATATGCATAAACACACAAGGATATAATAAATATTAAAGCCAGGTATTTATATGGGATATTTTTGGGATTATCGTTTTTCGTTTGGTTTAAAGCAGATTCCTCTTTATATGCGGTTTCAATCTGTGCCAAATCAGAATTAAGCTTTTCCATTCTTTTGTTGTTATCTTCTATTTTGTTTTTTAAAATCACAATGTCGTTTTGATGTTTTTCTGCCTTTAAAACCTCTGTTTCCAGAGCATTAATTTGAGACCGCAGCTGAGGTATCTTGGAGTTTTTTCGTTTTTCGGATGAAAGATAGGCTATTTCATTTTCAATTTCAGACGATATTTTGTTATACGACATTTCTGTTGCCGCAGTCTCATACAAATTCCTTAGTTTTGTTATTATTTCATCTGAATTATCGCTGTTAATTTCTGCCGAAATCGAAGAAAAGTATGTAGTTTTTAAAAATGTATCAGGATTCAACCCAAAATAGTATTCTCCCGGCGATTTTAAAATGCGGGCATCTTTTATGTTTTCTCCTGTGGTTTGGCAATACAAAGTTACAAAACTTCGCTCCGGCGAACAAAATCGTCTCAGTATGTATTCCATACCGTCTGTTTCAAATAAAACCTGTCCGTCTAAAGCTTTGCCGTTCCACGGCATATATCTGTCCTTAAAGAAAATTTTGTTGTTTCCTTTTCGTATTTTTGTACCGTAAAACATAAAAAGAACAAAAGACACCATTGTTGTCTTTCCGGACTCATTGGGTCCGTATATCATGTTAAATCCTGAAGAAAAGGATATCTTTTTATTTTCAAGATTTCCAAAGGATTTAATATCAAGTTCTTTAATATACATATTTTCATCCTCAGCACATCAGATTTGTAATGATTTCACACGCCATACGATACGTTTCTAAGTCATATTCATATTCAAGGCTTGCAAGATGCTTGGCGGTATTTCCTCTCAAAGATATTTCTCCTAAGTAATTAAGTATACTGTCAGCATTTTCTGTGAGATCATACAGTTCCAGCCAAAAAGCATCTATAATTTCTTTATAGCTTTCAAAGTCTAAAGCGAAATTATTTCGTGACCCGCAAAAATTAATTTTGTAAATATCATCTTTGTTTATTACTTCCGTAAGAGCACCGATAATTTCTTCGTTTGACTTATATTCAGAAACATCAAAATCCAAGCAACAGTATTTTCTGCGCGACATAGGGTAAAAATCCAAACATACATTGTCTTTTGAAATTTCTCCGTATATTACTCCGCATTCTCCCGTCTCATCAAAACCAGACGGCTCAAGGACACCGGGATACGCGTATGTTGTATTGCCCGCTGTGCAAAAACCTGAAAATTTGTGCACATGACCCAAAGCAAGATAATCCAGACAAGAAGACTCGATATCACTTGCAGATATAGGATTATACTTTGTATCGCAAGACACATCACCATGGATTACCATTATGTTGACTGCATCTTTATCGCATATCTTAAACCCCGCAAGAAGCGAGGTATATGAGCTTTCTGATGAAAAGCTGATTCCGTGTACATATACTTTGCTTTCTTCGATATATACACTCTCGCATACTTCACCAAATATTTTCACATTTTGAAGGCGGTATGACATAAGCTTTTTTATTGCAGAAGATTCACAACAGTCGTGATTTCCGCAGGATATAAAGAAGCGTTTGTCGGAATGTTGTTTAAATACGGAAGTAACAAAATCCAAGGCGGAGTCCGAACACTCACCGTCAAACATATCTCCGGAAATAAGCACAAGCTCAGCATCATTAAATCGTTCTACTGCGCGCTTAAAAGTAATAAGTGTTTCGCTTCTTCTTATTTTTGCCTTTTCCGGATTTAAATGTACAATTTTTCTTTCAAAATGCATATCTGCAAGATGAAGAATTCTTATTTTTGACATCACAAATCACCGCTATTTAATTTCGTTTATATCGTATGGTGTTGTCTGGTATACATAGTAATTGAGCCAGTTATAGAAAAGAAGATTGGCATGGGAACGCCAACGAACAACAGGACTCTTCATTGGATTATTGTCGGCAAAATAGTTTTTTGGAATATGTATTTCTTTACCGAGGTTCATATCTCTTTCGTATTCGAGCTTCAATGTATCGCTGTCGTATTCACTGTGACCGGTTACAAAAATTTGCTTTTTGTCCCGGCTTGCTATAATATATGCACCTGCTTCGTCTGATTCCGATATAAGTTGGAGCAATGGGTTTTTTCGGATTTCACTACTGTCTACTGTGGAATATCTGGAATGCGGAGCAAGAAAAACATCGTCAAAGCCGCGCACAAGCATGGATTTTTTTCTAAGTACCGTATGCTCAAAAACACCGAAAAGCTTTTTGTTCATAGAAATCTTGGGGATACCGTAATGATAGTATAATCCTGCCAGAGCTGCCCAGCATATGTGGAATGTGCTTGTAACATTGGTCTTTGTCCATTCCATAATCTCCTTCAGCTCGTCCCAATAATCAACAGCCTCAAAATCCAGCAATTCAACGGGTGCGCCCGTTATAATCATACCATCATATTTGGAATTCTTGATATCATCGAAGCTTTTATAAAAGCTGTTAATATGTTCTTCGCTGGTATTTTTACTAGTATGGGTGCTTGTGCGGATAAAATCCACTTCAACCTGCAACGGTGTATTTCCCAAAAGACGAATCAATTGCGTTTCCGTAACAATTTTTGTCGGCATTATATTAAGTAGAGCAATTTTGAGCGGACGAATATCCTGCTTTAATGCTCTTTTTTCTGTAATACAGAAGATGTTTTCGCCGTTTAATATGTTGTTTGCCGGCAAATTGGAAGGTATTTTAATTGGCATAATTTATCCTCCTATCAGAAAATAAAGCTCGATACTATACATATTAAGGGTATTGTAATCAAGGAAAACAGAGTCGTTACCACAGTGAGATTTGCGGCATACTCATAGTTAATGTTATATTTTTGTGCAAATATAGGAATGGTCGTGGCAACAGGACAGGCGGCACATATTATGACAGAAAGTGCCACTATTACATCTGTTTTTAACAAACGCATTACTACGGCAAGAAGAAGCGGTGCAAAAAAAAGTTTGAACAACGACACCAGATAAACGCCCGGATTTTTAAATGAATGAAATATATTTGACCGTGCCAGAAGATTTCCCAATATAAGCATAGCCAAAGGTGTGTTTAAGTCTGCAATAAAACTTATGGGGTTATATATAAACACAGGAAGTTTTATTTGTGTCAAATACAAAACCAAGCCCAACAACACACCTAACACACCGGGATTTAAGATATTTACCTTTTCTTTCCGGGCGGTGTTTTCTTCGAGTCTTCTTTTTGCATCAACCCATACCAGTATGTTGAAAACTCCAAAATATGCTGAACCATAAAATACCCCTTGTGTACCCAGGCACGCCTGAAGTAAAGGTATTGCCATAAATCCGCAATTTGAGTAAACTGAGGATATACTGTTTATTTTGCGGTCTTTTAAATCTTTTGTCACAGTAAAAAACACATTTGCAAGCACGATGTACAAAATGTGTATTACAAAGCACAAAAAATATGCAAAAAACAGCTTTTGTATTTTACTTTTGTCAAAAGGCATGTAATATGCTTTCATAATTACACAGGGGATCACAACATTTAGCAGTATATTGGATAATTCCGATGTGCCTTTTTCTGTCAAAACATATTTCTTTGAAAGAATATAACCTAAAATTATAAGTATGAGCATTACGCATACCTGAGTTGATACCGATGATATTACTGTTTGAAAATCCATTGAACCACCTAAAATAATTGTTTTAATATATACTATCATAATCAGGAGATTATTTCAAGCATAAAAATAAAGAGAGTTTAGAAACTCTCTTTATTATATATTTCCAATCCAAGTGTCAATTATTTTACCATATGCAAAACCAACCGTGATTTTTCCCACATTTTCAGTTAGTACTACATCACATTGACCGGCAACCTTACCGTTTATTTTACATTTGGCTTTACCTACAACCTGCCCTTTTTTTGCAGGAGCTTTTATCGATGATTTAATATCGTATGTAATTTTCGGTTCAAATTCCGAGTTCTTTTCATACAAAATCCTTACATTATCTGTACAGGCGGCTTTTGCGAATTTTTTGACCCCTTTTATTACCAAAACATCGGGTACTGCTTGCTCTTTTTTTATAACATTTTGAGCAGAATATGCCGAAAATCCGTAGTTAAGAAGCGAGGATGCATCTGCCTGTCGCTCTTTGGAGGTTGGTGCGTTCATTATGACGGATATCAGGTGTAAATTACCCCTCTTGGCAGTTGCGCTTATGCAAAAGCCTGCTTTTGAGGTAGAGCCGGTCTTAAGTCCTGTAGCACCCTCATAAAAGCGTATAAGTTTGTTGGTGTTTGACAATGTGAATTCTCCGTTTCTTAAGCTGTCCATCCATATTGTTGTATATTTAAAAATATCACTGTGTTTCATAAGTTCTCTTGACATAAGTGCAATATCATATGCTGTTGAATAATGTCCGTCAGCATCAAGTCCGTTACAGTTTATAAAGTTTGTATTTGTCATACCAAGTTCTTTTGCACGGGTATTCATTCTCTCCACAAAGGAGGTGCAATCACCGCTTATGTGTTCTGCAATGGCCACGCAGGCATCATTTCCCGAGGAAACAGCTATACCTTTTAAAAGGTCGTCAACTGTCATTTCTTCACCTTCGTCAAGAAATATTGTTGAGCCTCCCATGCTCTTGGCATATGAGCTGGCAGTAACTATGTCTGTATATTTAAGATTTCCCTTTTCTATTTCTTCCATGGTAAGAAGCATTGTCATAATTTTTGTAACACTTGCAAGAGGGAGTCTTTCGTGAGGATTAAGTTTATAAAGCACCGTTCCGCTGTCAAAATCCATAAGCAGTGCGCTCTTGCAGGACAGTTCTTTTTCTTGTGCATCAACATTGGCAAAAAGGAGCATTGCTCCCAAAAACAAAGCCAACATTTTTCTTGCCATAAAAATCACCTCATACTAATTTGTATGAGGTGAAAGTTGTCTCATATTACCAAAATTAAATAAGAACTCTTTTGGGAATAATGAGTTTTTGATTTTTCTTAAGCATAATATTCTCATCTATAGAATTTATCTTCGCAATTTCATCTATTGTTGTTCTGTACCTTTTTGCCACATCCCACAACTTTTCGCCTTCATCACAAAAGTAAATGGTAATTCCCGACTGATTTTCCTTTTTGAGAGGTGTCTCTTCATCGAGCACAATGTCGGAAATTATACTTTTATTCTTTTCTGAAAGCACCTTGGTGTCTGTTTTTACAGATGCTCTTATTTCTATTTCTCTGTCGGTTCTTATTATGTATCCCGAATGGTCTAAAGCTATGTTTGTGTCCAAAATACTTTGTGCATCTATTGTTTCGTTTTCTATTTTAAAAGAAAACGGTATTTTATTGCACGAAGAATATACAGGAAGATTATCATTGGAAGACAAATACAATAATTTTGTATCGAGATATCCCTCTATAATTCCAAATCCCTTTTGGGGAGTTGCAGTTTCAATAACCGGGTTTACATCAAGATTGTACACCTTAAGCACCTGCGGATAGCTTTCTTTAAGCAATATGCTTTCGTTTACCGAAAAACTGTCTTTTTGAGAATCTTTTATCGTTAACACTGAATAGTTATCTTTTTTTATATTCAATTCATAATCGGGCGAATATGTATCTGTAACGATATCATACGAAGACTCTTCATATCCTCGGATTAAAGCGGATATTTCACCTGTAAAGTTCACAATATATTCATTATCTGCGTTTATAAGTTCATAATCTGCAGAACATAAGTTATATTTTATATCTGTATGCATATTTGGATTTAAGTTATCTACATCTATCACTTCTGTAAATGGAATTTCGTTTTCGATGTGTGATATATCCTGGTCTATTTTAAACAGTATATCAGCACTCAGCGAGCCTTTTGCTATGATTTTATTATTCATTGACTTTAATTCATAACTTTGAATTTTGCAGTCTGCTTTAAGGATTTCAACATCATCGGATTCGCCATCGTGTATTTTGATTTCGTCCGAAACAGAGAATTTTGTTTCCTGACATACCGACATATTAAGTAGTTTTATTTCTTCCTCTTTTACAGGAATATTTACGCTGGATTTTATTGAAGATACTGCGTTTACACTTGTCTTACCTATAATTCCTGTATCAAATGAAATAACAGATTTTATTTTTATCTTTCGGCTGTTTTCTATGTTGTATTCAATATGAGACACCTCTGCAATCACATAATTGAACATATCGTTATCTATACCCTTTGCCTCTATCTGTTGTGAAAAAGGAGCTTTGTAGCGTATGTTTTTAACCTCAACGGTGTCATCTCCGCCTGAATAAAGCACAGTGTAGTCAATATGACCGGAAAGAGTCAGCATATCCTTCTGAACATATTTTTCTCCTATTGAAGATACTGCATTTACTTGAAGTATGTTCAGGATATCGGGTTTGACATCCGGAACAATTATGTCGCTGTCAACTATACTTTTAACAACCGATGTTTTTAAGGGTTTATAAATTTGAATGTTCTCATTGCACAATTCAAACGACATTATTTTTTCCTCCCATTAATTTGATATTTATAAATATATATGAAATTTTGAAAAAATTATGTGTACAAAACAAAAAATATGCTGTATAATCATAAATATAATGATATACAAAAGGTGTGTTGATATGAACTTTAAAGAACAATACAATTTGATAAAAGATGATATTATAAACACAAGACGCAAAATTCATCAAAATCCAGAACTCGGATTTTGTGAATTTGAAACAGCTGACACAATATGTAAAATGCTGGATAAATACAACATTAAATATACAAATAAAATTGCTAAAACCGGAGTAGTGGCGCAAATAGGAAAAGGCGAAGACAAGGTTCTTCTTATCCGTGCAGATATGGATGCGCTTCCTGTGCAGGAGAAAACAAAACTTGAGTTTTCTTCTGTTAACAGCGGAATAATGCATGCATGCGGACACGACATTCATATTGCAAGTGCCCTCTCTGCTGCAATCATATTAAAGAATTACGAAGATGTTTTAAACGGAAGCGTAAAAATTGTATTTCAGCCTGCAGAAGAAACAACCGGCGGTGCGCTTCCTATGATTGATGAAAAAATATTGGAAAACCCCAAGGTTACCGCTGCCATCGGCGGACATGTAAATGCTGAATATGAGGTAGGGACTTTTAAGATAAAAGCCGGCGCTTTGATGGCTTCGCCCGATGATTTTTCTGTTAAATTTATTGGAAAAAGCACTCACGGTGCCGAACCCGAAAACGGTATTTCACCAATTATTCCTGCTTGCGAATTTGTAAATAAATTAAAAAAAGCGCATAAAAAACTGTGTGCAAACAATCAAAATGTTATGTCCGTATGCACAATAAATTCAAATGGCGGAGTAAACACAATACCCGATGAAGCCCTAATTCTCGGAACTTTCAGAAGTTTTGATGAATGCTCACGAAAAACTGCTTGCGGATTATTAGAAAAATATGCTGAAAAAATCGCTAGAAAGCATGGTGCAAAAGCAGAATTCAATTACAACTTCTTATATCCTCCGCTTATAAATGACGCTGAGCTTGTATCTGATTTTGTAATTGTTGCAAATGAGTTGTTTGGACAAGACAGTGTGACGCTCCTTAAAAAACCATTTATGACTGGTGATGATTTTTCATATTTTACAAGAGAAATACCCTCTGTGTATTTTTGGTATGGCGCAAAAAAAGAAAAAACCACACCTCTTCATTCATCACAATTTGATGCAAATGAGGATGCAATTGAGGTATGTGCCAATGTATTTACTGAATTTGCATTGAGATATTTGGGGTGCGATGATGCAAAGTGATACACTTAGAATTACCAAGGTTAAAGAAGAATACATCGGCAATTTAAAATCAATATGGAAAAAGTGCTTTGGCGACACAGACGAATATATTGATATGTTTTTTGAGAAAAAGAAGCCGTTTTGTCATACAATAACGGCTCAATTAAACCAAACTCCTATTGGAGCAACATATCTTATGCCGGTTAGAACAAAAGAAAGAAAAGGATTTTATCTGTATGCTTTGGGGGTATTGCCCGAACATAGAAAAAAAGGCATCGGACAGTCTTTAATAAAAGCAATCTGTGATTATTGCGCAGCTAACGATTATTTTTGTATGCTCTCTCCGGCATCCGAAAACCTTATGGAGTATTACAAAAAACTCGGTTTTTCCGAAAATGCATATATCAGTTTCGTTAAATATGAACTTAAACCCGCTTTTGAAGAATTACAACTTGCCCATCTTAACGCAAATAAATTTAAGGAACTCAGAGACTCTTTTTTTGAAAATCAAATATACTGGGACAAAATTTCATTGGAATATGTACTTTTGGAAAATGAATTTACAAATGGCAATAACCTGTTTTTTGAATTCGAAAGCAACGAGTATTTCGCTGTTTTAAATTTCAACGAAGATACCCTAATAGTTAAAGAGACAAACATTCCTCTTTGTTTACAACAGCAATTTTCAAATTTTTTTCTAAATAAATTTTCCTGTTTAAAAGCAATATGGTATTTACCCGACAGTTATGCAGGGGAAAAACACTTGTTTGGTATGGGTTTTAATATGTCAGACAAAGGTTATTATCTTAACCATATACTAAATTAAGCCGCCTGGTATTTCAGACGGCTAAATTTTATTGATTTTATTTTAAGTTCAATGTACCAAGATTAGATTGCTTGAGATACTCATTTATAAATCCATCAAGGTCTCCGTCCATAACGGCACCGATGTTACCCATTTCGTAGTTTGTTCTATGGTCTTTTACTAAGTTATACGGGTGGAATACATAGCTTCGGATTTGGCTTCCCCATCCTATTTCTTTTTCTACACCCTTTATATCCTCGATTTTTTCTTTGTTTTCTCGCTCTTTAATTTCCATAAGCTTGGATTTTAGCATTTTCATTGCTGTATCTCTGTTTTTGTGCTGAGAACGCTCTGTCTGGCACGATACCACAACACCCGTGGGTATGTGGGTAATGCGTATTGCAGAATCGGTCTTATTGATGTGCTGACCTCCCGCACCGCTTGCACGGTAGGTGTCTACGCGCAAATCTTCTGAACGGATATCAATCTGGATATCGTCATTGAATTCAGGCATAACCTCCACGCTGCCAAAGGAAGTATGTCTTCTTCCTGCAGCATCAAAGGGTGAAATACGAACAAGGCGATGTACACCCTTTTCGCTTTTTAAATATCCGTATGCATTTTCACCGCTTACAAGTATAGATGCACTCTTGACTCCTGCTTCGTCTCCCGGAAGAAAATCGAGAGTTTCCACAGAGAAGTTTCTTCTTTCTGCCCAACGGGTGTACATTCTCAATAGCATTTCAACCCAATCCTGTGCTTCGGTGCCGCCGGCACCTGCATGCAAAGTGATAATGGCATTGTTCTTGTCATACTCACCCGAAAGCAAGGTTTGAAGTGTCATATCATCCAAATCACAGCGGATTTTTTTAATGGTGTTGCCTATTTCCTCAATATAGGAATCATCATCTTCCATATTTGCCATATCAATGAGAACCATTGTGTCGTCATATTCTGCCGAAAGTGCTTCATACTTTTCCACCTTCATTTTTAACGATTTGGTTTTTTGAAGAATTTTCTGACTGTTTTCCATATCATCCCAAAATCCTTCGGATGTTGTTTGTGCTTCCAGCATTTCTATTTCGGATACAGCACCGTCAATATCAAGCGATGCTCTGAGTTCCTTTATTCCCGATTCCATTGAAGACAATTCTATTTTGTATTCATCATATTGTAGCAAAAAAATCACCTCATAATGCAGATATAATGTGTTTTGTATTATAAATTATTTTCCACAGCATTTTTTGTATTTCAAACCGCTTCCGCAAGGGCATGGGTCATTTCGTCCTACTTTTTCCCCCTGACGGACTACTGTTTTTGATACGCCCGCCTCGTCTTTATTTGTAACCATTGGCATTGCTTCCTGCTTTGCTTCAAGCTTCGTTTCAAGTTTTACATTAAATAAAAGCTTAATTACATCTTCGCCTATGGCTCCAAGCATTTCTTCATACATCAGATAACCTTCGTTTTTGTAAGCGAGTACAGGGTCGGTTTGTGCATATGCTCTTAATCCTATACCTTGACGGAGTTGGTCCATATCGTCAATGTGGTCCATCCACTTACGGTCAACAACCTTAAGTAAAATAATGCGTTGGATGTCTTTAAGCGTTTCTTCGCCGAGTTCTCTGCGTTTTTCGTCATACTGTTTATGCGCAATATCAAGAAGCATATCTTTAAGCTCTTGTTTTGTAAGTGTCTGTAAGTCGTCTTTTGTAAACTTTAATAAACCCTCGGGAACAAATACCTGTTCAACATATCCAATAAGACCCTCAAGATTCCAGTAATCAGGTATTTCCTCAGAGCCTGTGTAAGAATCTACGGTGTTTTCTACGAATTCTGTTATCATATTCATGATAGCATCTGTTACATCTTCACCATTTAGAACTTTTTGGCGCTGCTTATATATGGTATCACGCTGAATATTCATAACATCGTCATATTGCAATACATGGCTTCTTATCTGGAAGTTTTTGCCTTCTACACGTTTTTGAGCATTTTCTATTGCATTAGAAAGCATTTTTTGCTCAATGGGTTCATCTTCCGCCAATCCCATTGCGGCAACAAGACCTGATAATCTGTCCGAACCAAAAAGACGCATAAGGTCATCTTCCAAAGAAATATAAAACCTTGATTCACCCATATCTCCCTGTCTTCCGCTTCTTCCTCGAAGCTGATTGTCAATACGGCGTGATTCGTGGCGTTCCGTACCGAGTATAAACAGACCGCCTGCTTGCTTTACCTCTTCGCGTTCCTTTTGAATTTCCTCCTTGTACTTTTCGTACAATGTATTAAATGTATCTCTTGCCTTTAAAATTTCGGGGTCTTCTGTTTCGGAAAAAGATGTACTTTCAACTATAAGTCTATCGTCAAACCCTTGTTTTTTCATTTCTTTTTTTGCCATATATTCGGCATTTCCGCCAAGCATAATGTCGGTACCTCTACCTGCCATATTGGTAGCAATGGTTACAGCGCCTTTTCTTCCTGCCTGGGCGACTATCTCTGCTTCTTTATCATGATATTTAGCATTGAGAACTTCGTGAGGTATGCCCTCTTTTTTTAGCAATTTACTAAGAAGCTCGGACTTTTCAATGGTTATGGTACCCACAAGCACAGGCTGGCCTTTTTCATAGCACTTCTTGATTTGTTTAATTACAGATTTAAACTTTCCTGCCTCAGTTCTGTATACTCTGTCCGAATGGTCCTCCCTTATCATAGGCTCATTTGTAGGTATGACAACAACATCAAGACTGTAAATCTGCTGAAATTCCGTTTCTTCGGTTTCTGCCGTACCGGTCATACCCGAAAGCTTGTTGTAGAGCCTGAAAAAGTTCTGGAATGTTATTGTAGCCAGAGTTTTGCTTTCGTGAGCAATTCTAACGCCTTCCTTTGCCTCTATAGCCTGATGCAGACCGTCATTGTAGCGTCTTCCGTGCATAAGTCTTCCGGTAAATTCGTCTACGATTATAACCTGATCCTCTTTTACCACATATTCTGTATCGCGATGCATTATGCCGTGTGCTTTTATTGCCTGATTTATATGGTGAGAAATTGTAATGTTTTCAGGGTCGGATAAGTTTTCCAGATTAAACACTTGTTCAGCTTTTTTAATTCCCTTTTCGGTAAGGGTTGCCGTTCTTGCTTTTTCATCAATTATATAATCCGCATCGCTGTCTTCGTCAATAACTTTATCGTCCGATTCAACAATTTTTTTATATTTAAGAGTGCGCGCAAATCTGTCTGCAATGGTGTAGAGTTCAGTTGATTTATCACCCCTGCCCGATATTATGAGCGGTGTTCTTGCTTCGTCAATAAGTATGGAATCCACCTCATCGACCACAGCAAAATTATGACCCTGACACTGAACAACATCTTCCTTAGATGTAACCATATTGTCTCTTAAATAGTCAAATCCAAACTCGTTGTTGGTTCCATAGGTAATATCACAAGAATATGCTTCCTTTCTCTCCTGTGGTGTTTTATCGTGAGTAATAAGCCCTACGGTAAGACCGAGAAATCTATATATCTTTCCCATTTGCTCGCTGTCACGCTTTGCAAGATAGTCATTAACCGTAACAACATGTACGCCCTTTCCTTCAAGTGCATTGAGATAACAAGGAAGAGTTGCAACAAGAGTCTTTCCTTCGCCTGTTTTCATTTCGGCAATTCTGCCCTGATGCAGAACTATTCCGCCTATGAGCTGAACATCAAAGTGTCTCATACCCAAAACTCTCTTTCCGGCTTCTCTTACAACTGCAAATGCTTCCGGAAGTATATCATCGAGCGTCTCGCCCTGAGAAAGCCGTGTTTTGAAGTGCGAAGTTTTTTCCTTAAGTTCGTCATCTGTAAGAGATTGTATTTTTTCCTCAAGAGTGTTTATTTCATCAACAAGAGGGCGTATTTTTTTCAATGCCCTGTCGCTGTATGAACCGATAATTTTTTCCAATATACTTTTCATTACCTATATCCCTTCTATAAAAATATACAAATTTACTAAAACCAAAAATACATATACAAAGTATATTATAACAATAAATCCAGGTTATAACAAGGGTTATTTACAAAATTTTAATAAAATGATTGATATTTTCTTTAAAAATGTTATAATTGTATTATAAAGTATAATCGGAGGTTGTATTATGATAGGCATTATCGGTGCAATGGACATAGAAATAAACGGTTATAAGAATTTTATGACCGATATCAAATGCGAAAAACACGCAATGTTTGAATTTATATGCGGCAAGATTCATGGGAAAGATGTTGTTGCAGTAATATGCGGAATAGGCAAAGTCAGCGCTGCAATATGTACCCAACTTATGATTGACAAATTTTCGCCCGATATAATAATAAACTCAGGTGTTGCAGGAGGTCTTGACTCATCACTCGGTATTGGTGATATAGCCGTTGCCGCAGATGTTATTCAGCATGATGTTGATACTACAATTTTCGGTGACCCCGCAGGATACATTACAAATCTCGGTGTTGTAAATATCCCCGCAAGCAAAAAAGTTTGTGAAAAGCTTAAAGAAATTGCCAAAGGAATAGAAAATACTTCTGTTGTGTGCGGTACAATAGTAACAGGAGATCAATTTATAAGCACTCCCTATCAAAAAAATAAATTAAGAGATAATTTTGATGCCATAGCAACAGAAATGGAAGGCGGTTCTGTAGGTCATGTATGCTATGCAAACAATGTTAGTTTCGGCATAATAAGAGCCATTTCGGACAACGCTGAGGGCGATGCACTCATGGACTATGAAACATTCAAAAAAATTGCTGCAGAAAAATCAATTTATATAGTAAAAGAATTTATAAAATCATATAAATAATCATATAATTGTGTATTTCTTCGGTGAAATGCCTGTTTTCCGCTTAAATGCTGTGCTAAAATAGTTTTGTGATGAGAAGCCGAGTGTTTCGGCAACAGATGTCACAGTTTCCCCATCGGAAAGAAGCTGTTTAGCAAGAGAAATTTTGTTTTGCAAAATGTATTCATGTATGCCAAGACCGTTGTATTTTGCAAATATTTTTTTAAGATATGCACTGCTTACACTGCATTTTCTTGCAAGCTCCTCTACAGTCATCTTATCACAGACGGACTCGCTTATTATGCGAAGAGCATCAGTATATATATCGGTTTCGCTGTTTTTTAGTATCTGCACTCTTGAAGCAATGGTGTCCGACAGCGAAATAAGGAAATTTTCTGTATGGTTTTTAAGAGTTTTTATGCCATTTGGCACATTTGACAGTTTCTCCAGGTAAACCGTGGGTATATAGTCATCCTTGGAAGGCTGGCAGGTTTCGCTGAGAAGTTTTATTATTTTTGTAATTTCTTGCTTTTGCGAGTGGTTTAAGGTAAATGTTTTATCTGCAAAATAATCCATGAAATTTCCTTCTGCCACAAAAGAAATAATAAGAAGACCTGTCGTGGTTTTACTGTCTGTTCTGAGGCTGTGAAATTCCATGGGTTTATGAAAGATAATCTGATTTTCACAAAGCTTGATTACTTTGTCATCCATTGACATACATACACTGCCCTTTGCAACATAACACATTTCCCAAAAATCGTGGGTTTCCCCCTGAAAAAAGTATTCACCGTTACAGTTTCGTATAAATGCCGAATAAAATGCATTTATGTTAAACTCATCAACTATGTTATAGGGTTTCCACATATCTGACATGCAAGCACACCGCCTTGTATCCAAAATCATACATTTAATAGCTAAAAAAGCATTTAAATATAAAAATAAAAGTGTTAGAATATATGTAAGTATATCATGAAATTTATATTTTGTAAATATTTAAACGGAGGATTTTTTATGAACACAGGACTATTGATTATGGCGGCAGGTATGGGTTCAAGATTTGGCGGTTTAAAACAAGCTGCATCTGTCGGCCCTAAAGGCGAAATGATTATTGATTATTCGGTATCCGATGCTCTATCGGCAGGATTTAACAAAATCGTTATAGTTATCCGCAAAGATATCGAAAAGGACTTCCGCGAGGCTTGCGGAAAAAGAATTGAAAAAATAGCAGATGTAACCTATGTATTTCAGGATATGGATAATCTCCCCGAAGGCTATACCCTCCCCGAAGGAAGAATCAAACCCTGGGGCACCGGCCACGCAATCCTCTCGGCAAAAGATGTCATAGACTATCCTTTTGCTGTAATAAACGCAGATGACTTTTACGGTCACAGCGTTTACAAGGATATTCACGATTACCTCATTACAGATAATGGTATGTGTATGGCAGGTTATAAGCTTGGAAATACACTTTCGGAAAACGGTTCTGTATCCAGAGGTGTATGCGAAACCGAAAACGGATTTTTGAAATCTGTTACCGAAGTAACAGATATCCCCTTTGATACACCGATGTCCAAAGACACTATTGTTTCAATGAATCTTTGGGGATTTAAAGCAGAGGTTATGAACATTATTGATGAACAGTTCAAATTGTTCCTTAAAGACAATATCAACGAACCAAAAAAAGAATTCTTTATTCCATCTGTTGTTGACACAATGATAAATGAGATGAACTACAAGTTTAAGGTTGTAGATACAGATGAAAAATGGTATGGCATTACATACAAAGAAGACCTGCCTCTTATTAAAGATGCTATTAAAAAGCTAACCGATAGCGGTTTGTACAGATAAGGAGAAATAAAAATGGCTAGACACGAGTTGTATTCAGTATTAAAGCATTTTGACTTTGAAAACGAAGCAAAAGAATATGGTAATGGTCACATTAACAGTACATATATTGTTGACCCACAGTACATAGTGCAAAGAATTAACACCAATGTATTTAAAAACCCTGACGAACTTATGAATAACATCTTGTCTGTAACCGAATTTTTAAAAGAAAAGATTGTAGCTGACGGTGGTGACCCTTTGAGAGAAACACTGACTGTAATCAAAACAAACGAAGGCCGTTCGTATTATATGTCTGATATTGATAACTGCTACAGATGTTACGAATTTATACGAGATTCTCTGGTTGTTGAAACCGCAGAAACTGCTGAGGATTTGTATGAGGCGGCAAAAGCATTTGGTCTGTTTCAAAAAAGACTTGCAGACTTCCCTGCAGAAAAACTTGCAGAAACAATCGCAGACTTCCACAACACGCCAAAGCGCTTTGAAGCATTGGAAGAAGCCATAAAGAACGATGTCAAAGGCAGAGCAAAGGATGTTAAGGAAGAAATAGAATTTGCATTGGCTCAGAAAGATTGGATAAGTGTTATTGTAGACGGTCTTAATGACGGTTCCATTCCTTTAAGAGTTACCCACAACGATACAAAGATTAACAATGTACTCTTTGACAAAGATACAAGGAAAGGTCTTTGTGTAATAGACCTCGATACCGTAATGCCCGGATCTATGCTCTATGATTTTGGCGATGGTCTCAGAATAGGTGCGGCATCGGGTGCAGAAGATGAACAGGATTTAGACAAAATATGGTTTAAACTTGACAACTATGAACAATATGTCAAGGGTTATGCAGAAGAGCTTGGAGATACTCTAACAGACAGAGAAATCGAGCTTTTGCCTCTTAGTGCAAAGCTTCTCACCTATGAATGCGGAATAAGATTTTTAACCGACTATATCAACGGAGATACATATTTCAGAATTCATCGTGAAAATCATAATTTGGACAGATGCAGAACACAGTTTAAGCTTGTTAAAGATATTGACGAAAAGCTTTGCGAAATGAAAGCAATAGTAAAAAAATATTTTAACTGATGTAAATAATCATTTTAGAGAAAGGACGACACATATATGAAATTCATTGTATGCGAAAATTATGATGAAATGTCAAAAGAGGCTTCTAAAATCGTTGCAAATCAGATTAAAGAAAAATCAAATTCGATTTTAGGTCTTGCAACCGGCTCCACACCAATAGGTCTTTATAAAGGATTGATTGAAGAGTATAGGGTCGGAAATATTTCGTTTAAAGATGTTAAAAGCTTTAACCTTGATGAATACTATCCTATAAAAAAAGACAATGACCAAAGCTACTATTACTTTATGAATGAAAACCTGTTTTCACATATTGACATTAAATCCGAAAACACAGATATACCAAATGGTGAAGCTCCTGATGCAAACAAAGAATGTCAGGACTATGAAAACAGAATTGCTGAAAGTGCAGGAGTAGACATTCAAATACTCGGAATCGGTCAAAATGGTCACATAGGTTTTAATGAACCCGATGATAACCTTGATTGTTTAACTCACTTAACATCACTTACACAAAACACAATTGAGGCAAACTCAAGATTTTTTGAATCTATAGATATGGTTCCAAAGGCTGCTCTTACAATGGGTATCGGCACAATCATGAAAGCAAAGAAGATAATTCTTCTTGCATCCGGCGCCAACAAAAAAGAAGCTGTAGATGCTTTGAAAAACTCACTTCTTACAACCAATGTTCCTGCAACAATGCTTAAACTTCACAAAGATGTAACTGTTATTTGCGACAAAGCTGCATACGGAGAATAATACATAATTAAAGCAAAAAACTTCACTCTTTTTAAGAGTGAAGTTTTTTTATGTTAAGAAAGTCCTAATTCTTTTGTTATTTTTTTTGCAGTGGGCGTTTTTGCAAGTCCTGCCTGCGAGGTTTCTCTTAAGGAATAACTCATAAGGTCTCCTGTTTGCTTCATAGCAGCTATAACCTCATCTGCAGGAATGATGCTTTCTATACCGCACAGAGCCATTTCTGCAGCAACAAGAGCATTAACTGCACCAGAGGCATTTCGCTTAACACAAGGAACTTCAACAAGGCCGGCTACAGGGTCACAGGTTAATCCAAGAATAAATTTGAACGCCATGGCGCATGCATGCGCACACATTTCAGGTGTACCTCCCAAAAGCTCGGTAATTGCAGAAGCTGCAGCGGCCGATGCTGTACCGCACTCTGCCTGACAACCGCCCTTAGCACCGGAAATAGATGCATTTTCCGCAACGACAAGGCATATGCCTGCGCTATTAAAAAGCGCATCTACAAGCTGTTCATCACTAAATCCGAATTCATCTTGTGCAGCAAGTAAAACTGCAGGAAGAATTCCGCAGGAACCGGCTGTTGGAGCAGCAACTATTCTGCCCATACAAGCATTGTGCTCTGCACCTGCAATAGCATATCGTATTGCATTCTTTCCTATTTTGCCGATAAGCATACCGCTTTTTTCATTTGAGGTATATTCCTTTGCCATCATTCCGCAAAGACCGCCGTTGGACACACCGCCTTTAAGTCCGCTTGTCACACACTGCTTCATAACCTCAAGACTGCGATGCATAATTCTTCGCGTTTCTGCAATCTCCATCTGCTGTTCTTCACTTTGAAGTGCACAAACTACATCAGAAAAACGGCATTTCTTTTTGTTAGCTTCGTCAATAAGCATCTGTATACTAATCATAAGAAATATCCTCCCGTCATACCAAATCCGGCGAATTGTCAATATATGCCACTTTTGTGGTATACTCGGCATTTCTTAATGTTTCCAAAACCTCATCGGGTACCGGCTCGTCAGTTTCAAACACCATAACAGCATTACCCATCTTTTCGAAACGGAACACCTGCATAAACGCAATATTTATCCCCTGCTCCGTAAAGGTCTTTGCAGCCTTTGCTATTGTACCTTTAATGTCAATAGCAAAAATTATGGTTGTGCAAAGCTCTGCTTTTATGGAAACTGCCATGGAATTGATTTCTACAACCTTTATCATTCCGCCGCCTGTAGATGCAATAATTGTATCTACACAGGCACCATCGCCCTCTAAGACAATACGGGCGGTATTGGGATGATATTCACATGTTCCGCCGTCTATAAATTCAAATTCCAGGCCATATTCTTTTGCAATAGAAAAACTGTCTCTGATTCTCTCATCATAGGGTCCAAATCCAAGTATGCCCGCTATAAGCGCCTTGTCTGTGCCATGACCTTTGCCTGTTTTCGCAAACGAATCAAACAAAGTGATTATTGCCTTTTTGGGCTGACACCCAAGGAGTTTTCTTGCAATTGAGCCCATCCGTGCAGCTCCGGCGGTGTGTGAACTGGATGGTCCAATCATGACAGGACCTATTATATCAAAAATATTAGTCATATAATCGCTTCCTTACCCGGCATGCCTTAAAGAATGCTTTAATTGCTGTCCTTTAACGCCAGTTTTTAATGTTAGCATTAACAAACTCGTCATCTGTAAGGTGTGGATAATCTCTGGATACTCTGGTTATTTCGTCTGCCTGTCCGGGAGATAGAACTTCATCAGGGTTAAGACACCATATGCCCTTCATGAGTCCCTGGCGTCTCAAAACTTCATGGACACCGGGAATACAGCCTGCAAAGCCGTGTGACGGGTCAAAGAAAGCCGCGTTGGCATCTGTAACCTGAGCTGCCAGGGTGAGAAGTTCTGCATCTATCTTGTCGCCCTTTTTGGCTTCCATGAGCATATTGAACATATTTACAACATTGTTTGACCAAAGAGTCCAGTGTCCGAGAAGACCCCCTTTAAAGCCATTTTCAACAATTGAACCGTCTTTTGCAGTAAACTTGTATTTAGTAAGCAAATCAATTACTATATTGTCATCATTGCCTGTATAAAGTGTGATTTCGTCTTTTCTTGAAGAAAGAGAAACCGCGCGAACAACATCTAATGTCTGATAACGATTAAATGAAGCACATTTTATTGCAACAACATTATCTATTTCGCTGATTTTTGACCAGTAGTCAAAGCTAAGCGGACGGCCTCCGCATTTTTCCTGAAGATAAAAACCAATAACAGGCATAACTTTGGCAACAGCTTCTGTTCTTTCTATAAGCTCGGCTTCAGTTAAGTGAGCAAGACCGCCGGGACTTAAAAGAACAGCATCATAACCAAGAGATTTAGCAAGCTCAGCTTCTTTTACTGCCTGTTCCTTAGGACCGCAAGCACCGCATACTCTAACTATTGTCTTTTTGTTTTTTTCCTCATATACATCAATTTCATCTTTAACAACTTTTAAAACAGTTTCGTAAAGATTTACCTTTGGGTCTCTTATTTCAAATTGAGTTGTATGTACCGCTGTCGCAATACCTCCTACTCCGCTGTCAAGATAATAACGCATCAAAAGACGCAATCCGTCTTCATCAAAATTTCTGTTTTCATCCAGTGCAAGAGGTGTAGCTGGGATTACTGTACCGTTTTTGAGTATTTCCAATGCTTTTTCGTGTCTGTTCATATCAATAAGACCCCTTTCTTTCTTCGAAGTGAGTGGGTTTTCCAAGACCTCTTCCGCCATCTAAAATCCACTCGGCCTGCCATTTTATAAGCTGGCTTGCAGAAACAGAGGGGTATCCAAACAGTTCCATAGCAAGGCTTGCGTCATTAAGATATGCATCTGTACCCTCTTCTCCTTCAAAAATAGGTTCTTTGCCAAGATACTCACCCAACTGAAGTGCAGTCTTTTTGATAGAAAGTATTTCAGGTCCTGTAACATTCATCTTGCAAACAGGTGAAGATGCATGAAGAAAACCGCGGATTGCAATTTCGTTTGCGCTTCCCTGCCATATGCAGTTAAGACAAGGAGTAGCAAGTCTAACAGGCTCGCCGTTTAAGATGTTATGTGCCATATCGTAAAGAACGCCGTATCTTAAATCAACAGCAAAGTTTAGTCTGTACATAAATATTTTTGTGCCGTATGTATTTGCAGCATATTCAAACGCTCTTTCTCTCGCAAGTACACTCATAGGATATTCGCCAATAGGTCCTACAGGGTCCTTTTCAGTGCAGCCACCACTGCTCAAAGGCACGATTGGATAAATATTTCCCGAGGAAAATACCACAATTTTTGATTTCTTAAACTTTTCTGCAACAAACGCAGGCAAAGTAGAGTTCATTGCCCAAGTTCTCCATTCTTCACCATCAGTTCCAAATTTTCTTCCTGCCATATAGATGATGTTTTCTACCTCAGGAAGAGCATTGAGCTGTTCGTGGTTAAGAAGGTCACAGGAGATTGTTTCTACACCCTGCTTTTTTAAAAGCTCAGTAGCAAATGGGTCGGTAAATCTAGATACCGCAATTACTCTCTTTTGTATTCCTGCTTCTTTAATCGCATTTTTTGCAAGAACACAAAGAGTCGGTCCCATCTTACCGCCGGCACCAAGCACCATTATGTCACCTTCAATTTTCTTTATGTCTTCAATAAGTGCAGAAGACGGAGTCGAAAGAATTTCATCAAGTTTTTCTTCAGTCCACATATTTAATCACTCCTAAAAATAATTAACTTTCTAATTGTTGCAATGCTTTTAAATAATCGCTTTTACTCATAAGCGGTTTATAATCTTTCTTGAGCTCTTTGCCAAGTTTTGAATTGTTTTCCAGCAATCTATATGCAGTTATTGCCATTATTTTTGCAGGCAATACAAATGCTGTTATGTCATCGGTTTCACTAAATTCCTTGCTGTGAAGCTGACCCGTAAACCCTCCTATTGTAGGCTGGATTGTGGGTAAAATTTGGCTTACATCTCCAATATCGGTAGAGCCTGTCATAGAAATACCTGTATATATATTCTTACCTTCCATGAATTCCAAAGAAACCTCCTTGAAGATTTCCCCAAGCATAAAGTTTTGATTTAAAGGCTGGTAACCTGCAGTTGTTTCTATGCTAACCTGCGCACCTACCATTTGTGCCGCACCTTTTACTGCTCTGTCTGTATCGGATGATGCAGAAACTATTGCCTTCATGTTTGAACCACGAACATATGTATCTATCTGAACATCATCGGGAACAGAATTAACTACATCTCCGCCTTTGGTTATAATCGGGTGAACCCTTATCTTGTCTTCATCGCGAAATCTTTCGCGGTTGGTGTGCATACCCAATATTGCCAATGCTGCGGCATTTAATGCATTTACTCCGTCAAAAGGTGTGCTTGCATGAACCGCCTTGCCGGTAAAGGTAATTTTTTTGCCAAGAAAACCAAGACTGCTTCCGTGTATGTATACTGCCTTGTCGGGTGTTTCAGCATTGGCATGCACCATAATTGCAGCATCAATATCATCAAATTCACCTTCGTATATAAGCTGTTGTTTTCCGCCAAAAAATCGGATTTTGCCTGCATCCCTAAGAGAACGCCTGTAATCGAGGTCAATGTATTCTTCTGCGGGAACTGCAAAAAAAGTAACTGCTCCGTCTAAGCCGTCCATTACTTTGCTCTTCATAATTCCGCAGGCAGCGCCATACAAGGAAGCCATTTGTGCGTGATGACCGCAAGCATGAGCAGCGCCCGTTTCGTTATTGCAATATGGATGTCCGTAACATATAACGGAGTCAAGCTCACCTATGATGCAAACATTGAAATTGTCTTTATTGCCCACTGTGGCTTTGACACCTGTAATTGCCATATCGGTTTTGGGGTTAAGCGATAATTTCTCGAACTTTTCTTTGATAAGCCGTGATGTTTCGAATTCTTTGTAACCCAACTCGGGATTTTCAAGAATTTTCTTGCCAAATGCTATTATCTCTTCGGCGCTTTCATCAATCGCCTTTACAATTTTAAGTTCATTTTCGCTAAGTGACACTCTAATCACCTTCTTAATTATATGTTTGAATTTTTGAATTTTCATACTAAAATTGCAAAAAATCAACATCAAAATACTTATACATTAAAATTATATCATAAAAAACTAATATTTTCAAGCGAAAGCTTGATTTTTAGAACAATATATTGCATAAATTTGATAATAAAAAGGATAAACTTTTTGTAAGTTTATCCTTTTTGTCCTATTCGTCTATATAGGATGATATTTTAAGACATGCTCTTTGAACAGCATCTTTCGAATTTTTCCAGTCTTCATCCTTGTAGCGATAATCAAATTTCCTGGTAAACCAATTTATATCTTCACACACTCTGTCAAAGTGTATCTTTTGAAGTTCGCATAGCTTATCAATGAAATATTTGCACTGTTCGTAATTTAAATGTTCTGGTGCCGATGAAATTAAAAGTTCAAAATGCCCAAGACAAAAACCCTTGGATGCTAAAAACTTTGTTTTAAATTCTTCGTCTTTTTTGTACATATGAAAAAGATTGCTTGTAAATCCTTTAAGAATTTCATTCAAGCTGTCACAAATAATACAAGAACCCGAAGTTTTGGATATGTTTTTGTAAGCTTGCAGTTCCAGTAAATCCTCTGATTTTTTCTTTTTAATCAGGGTTTGCCCGGGCTGTTTGTTTACACTCTTTCTAAGTTCGTCTACAGCATCCGACAAGTATTTTAATCTTGTTTCCAACACCAAGGCATGGCTCAGCTTATTGCCATGTATGTACATCATCTGGGTATGTCTACTGCAGTATCCTTTTTCATTTGATAGTATCCTTGCATCCGGTTCCATCATGCTGGCACCCAGTGCATATTCTATTTTTTTATTTTCTTCCTTTTTCAAAAATTCGCATACAGGACATTCGCAATCTGCATCAAACGCTTCGTTAATAGGTATTGTATAAATATTTTCTTTCACTTTCCATTTCCTCTAATCTACAGTTTCCGCAACAAGTGCACATCCATCAACAACTTCAATCAACCCGATGTCTTCAATAATCTCGTTGCTTATTCCTCTCGAAGAATCTCTGCTTAGAAGCTCGTTACACAACGGATACTTAAAACCCTTGGTGGTAACTCTCACAGCACTGTCAAGAGGTATAACAGAAATATATTTCATTGGTGATTTTTTAACGATAATTTCTGCAGACGAAACAAAATGCAATATGTTGTTTTCATTTATTACGGTAAGCACAACGCCTTTTTTAAGATATTTTTCCATAAGAAAAATATTGGCAAGTGTGTGGTCAAGCCTTGTTCCGATACCGCCTATTAAAATTACCTCACGGCATCCCTTATCAACTGCGCAATCAATGGCATACTCTGTGTCTGTATTATCCTTGCATGGATTAAGGGTAACGATTTTAGCATCTTTGCAAGCTCTAAACGAACAAAGAGAATTGCTGTCTACAGAATCATAGTCACCAACTACCATATCTGCCTTTATGCCGAGTTTGTTACAATGAATAATGCCCGAATCCGCGCAAATTACATATATATCATCTGTAAGATATTGTTTTATAAAAGAATAGTCTGTAACTGTTCCGCCGGAAAAAACAACTGCATTTTTCACGGATTGCACCTCTTTATAAATTCCTTTGCCGTGTTTTCGACATCATCGCTACCAAAAATAGCTGAGCCTGCAACAATAACATTTGCTCCTGCATCAATGACTCTCTCCACATTGGTTAGCTTTATTCCTCCGTCAACCTCAATGTCGATTTGGGGATATTTAATCCTTAAAGCTTTAATTTTGTCAATGCTGGACTCAATAAAGGACTGTGCACCAAATCCGGGATTTACACTCATTATCAAAATCATATCGAGCTTGTCTGCATATGGTTCCAAAACAGAGATGTCGGTCCCGGGATTTACGGACATTGCGATTTTCTTACCGCGTTCCTTTATTTTATTATATATGTATTCAAAATCTGTAACGCACTCTGCATGGATTGTTATTATATCCGAGCCGGCATCGAGAAACATATCCACATATTTTTCCGGGTCTGTAATCATAAGATGTACATCAAGGATCATATCTGTTATGGGACGAAGTGCGCTGACAACACCGGGTCCAAAATTGATATTCGGAACAAAATGTCCGTCCATAACATCAACATGAACATACGGAACTCCTGCACGCTCAATAGCCTTGATGTCCGCACCCATATTCATAAAATCAGATGCAAGGAGCGAAGGTGATAATTTAATCAATATTCCCATTCCTTTCTTTGTGACAAAACATCATAAAAAGACCTATAGTTATTGTATCTTGTTTGAGAAATTTCTCCATCCTCTACTGCCCTGCATACAGAGCATACATTAGATGAACCCAAGTGGTTACAATCTCTGAATTTACAATTATCTTCAAACTTATTAAACTCAGGGAAATAATCCTTTAGCATATCCTTGGTAATATCTTTGGGAAAATCAAGCATACTAAACCCCGGAGTGTCTACAATATATCCTCCGTTGTATTTTATAAGTTCAACATGTCTTGTAGTATGTTTTCCTCTTTTTAATCTTTGGCTTACCTCTCCCGTAGCCATAACCTTATTGTCCAACACAGCATTTAAAAGACTTGATTTGCCAACACCCGAAAATCCCGAAAAAACTGCGATTTTTCCACTGACTGAATTTCTTACGGTGTCAATGCCAATGTTGTCTACCGCACTTGTTACAAATGCATCATATCCTGCATTGCGGTACATGTGCACTGTTTCATCAACACATCCGTCATCCATATCAATTTTGTTAAAACATATTTTTACATCGACATTGCTGTTTTGAGCTATGACAAGCATTTTATCAATAAAACTCAAATCGGGTGCAGGATTTAATACCGAAGCAACAATAATCATTTCTTCAATATTTGCAACAGGCGGACGAACAAATGAATTGGTGCGCTCATATATTTTATCTATAGTTCCTTTATTGTCGCTGTCTATTGTAATTTCTACCCTGTCTCCTACACAGGGAGACATTTTTTGTTTGCGAAAATGTCCCCGTGCCTTACATTCAATTATATCATCACCAATGTCGATGTAATAAAATCCGCCGATTCCCTTTACAATTGTTCCAAATGCCATTTAATCACCATTTAATCACCATTTAATTACCAAAAATAACAGGATATTCGCAGTACTGCTCACCGTTTATGTAGACAATGTACTTAACAGTACCCTTGCCCTCTAAAGTTGTAGTTACCTCCCTTTGTGATGATGCATCAACAGTTTTGTCGTAAACAACCTTTCCGGAAGGTTCTACAATCTTTATATGTGTTGAAGAAGTAAATGCGGATAAATCCAAAGTAATAGTTTTCTTTTTGCTTTCAGGTTCCTTTTGATCATCTTTGGGTTTAACAGCAAGATAAATCTTAATCTCTGTTTTTGGCTTCACGGTAGTACCGGGTGTTTCGGACTGCGATGCAACCTTTCCCTCAGCAACATCCTTTGTCTCCTTTGTATCATATTCATCTTCTTCATACAAAAGGAGTCCTGCATCCTCAAGTTTTGCACGCGCCTGATTAACGGTTAAACCTTTTAAATTCGGAACCTTAACATTTTCTTCATCATCTTCGCCATCTATGGAGTTAATATAGAAGATAATTTTATTACCCTTAAGGCTTACTCTCAAAATTTCACCTTTATCTCTGGATTTGTCTGTATCTGATTTCTTTTCTACACTGTATCCGAGATTTTTATATTTGTCAATTACATCTTCAGACTCGCCTTTAAAATTACTTGTATTGAACAAGTCCGGATCCGGTCCTTTACTTGTATATATCGTAACCAATGTTCCTCTTTTTACAGATGTCCCCTCCGCTATGGTCTGGTCTGTAACAACACCGTTGGGTTCCGGACCAAAATCACTCTCACCAACCTGAAGTTCAAGACCATACTGAGAAGCAAGTGATTGGGCTTCTGTATACTGTTTTCCAACAAAAGCAGGAACATCAACATCATTATCGCCAAATATTGCTTTAACCATGGTGTAGAAAGGTGCATCAGGGAATACAAAGGCACCAATTACAAGAGAAGCACCGCCAACTACAAACAATGCAATAATTATTGCAGCGAAAATCGTGTTGAAGCTCAGTCCTCTGGGTTCATCCTCATCATAGTCGTCATAAACTTCCTCATCATACTGAAAATCAACTTCCTGATGCTCTTCATCGTTTACGAGTTTTTCTTTTGGTTCATCGACAATATCTTCCGCAATATCTTCTTCAGTTATATCGGCAATAGGAACCTGTATAGGTATCTTCCTGGTATTGTCCGGATTATCTGCAACAATATTGTCAACCTCTGTTTGAGCATCATCCTTTTGGGGTGATTTGAGCATATTTATAATAACATCCAAATCGCTCTTCATAGCAGAAACACTTTGATATCTTTTTCTTGTTTCTTTGGAAATAGCCTTTAATACTATTTCCTGAAGCTCACACGATATGTCAGGCGAAAGCGTTTTTGGTGCAACCGGCATCTCTTCAAGATGTTTCATGGCTATGGCTATAGGTGATTCGCTTTCAAAGGGTACCTTGCCGGTAAGCATTTCATAAAGAACAATGCCGAGCGAATAAATATCTGTTCTTCCATCTACATATCCTCCTCTTGCCTGCTCGGGTGAAATGTAATGAACAGAGCCGAGGATTGAATCACCAACCTGCATTGTTGCATTATTGCTGGCACGGGCAATTCCAAAATCGGTTACCTTAACAAGATTGTTGCTTGTAACCATAATGTTGTGTGGTTTGATGTCACGGTGAATTATATTTTTTTCGTGAGCCACAGTAAGTGCAGCACATATCTGCGAAGCAATTTCTGCACTTTCGAGGGAAGAAATTTTGCCCTTTGCCTTTATGTACTCTTTTAATGTAGTACCTTCTATATATTCCATTACAATATAATATAATCCGTTTTCTTCACCTACATCATATATAGACACAATGTTGGGGTGTGCAAGACAAGCTGCAGACTGAGCTTCTGCATTAAAACGCTTTACAAATTCGTCTCCGCCCTCCAGGTCGTTTCTAAGCATCTTTACGGCAACAGTCCTATTTAAAACATTGCAATGTGCCTTATATACATGAGCCATTCCGCCCTTTCCAACTTCTTCTAATATTGTATATCTGCCACCAAGAACAGTTCCTATCATAACATTCACCTCTTAAGAAATTTTAACGGCTATTACTGTGATATTATCTCTGCCGCCTTTTTCATTAGCCAAAGAAATCAGTTTATCGGCAACATCTGTTTTTTCATCCGAAACCACATCGGCAATCTCAGCGTTGTCAACCAAGCTATGAAGTCCGTCCGTACAAGCAATTAAAATGTCTCCCGAGCTGAGAACAGTCTCATAAAAATCGACCATAACTTCCTTTTCAGAGCCAACTGCACGTGTAATAACATTTTTTTGCGGATGCGTTTTCGCCTCTTCTGACGAAATAATACCACGCAAAATCAAATTAGAAACAAGCGAATGGTCAGTTGTAATCTGGTAAATGCGCTTACCTGAACAAAGATATGCACGGCTGTCGCCGACATTGGCAGTATACAGGGTTTTGTCCTTTACAAACATTACAACCAATGTTGTGCCCATGCCGTTTAATTCGACATCTGATAGTGACTTTTCATAAATTTGGGCATTTGCCTCTTCAATAGCAGATTGTATAAGATTTTGAATTTCTTTTGAATTCATATCGTTGTCATAGTTGTCTTTAAAATAAGCGGAAACAACTTCGATTGCCGTTGAACTGGCAATTTTTCCGCCACGATATCCGCCCATACCGTCTGCCACTATAAATAACCCGCTCTTTAAAGAATATTCTTGGGCAAATACCGAATCCTGATTGTCACTTCTGACAACACCTGTGTCGGTACCGTATGATATTTTCATCGGCCTTCCTCCTTTGATTTTCAAGAAATTTACGCAATATAAACATAAATTGTCATTCTAAACCCATACAGGGTTTTAAACCTTCTTTACGCCTGAGTTGTCCGCAGGAAGCACTTATGTCACTACCTAATTCTCTGCGAACGGTTACGGGTATTGAGTAACTATCCAAAACAGCCATAAAGCTTTTTATCTTTTCTTTAGATGGTTTTATAAAATTGTTTTCTTCAACACTGTTTACAGGTATTAAATTGACATGGCATAATATACCTTTGATTTTCTCTGCCAGATGATGCGCGACATCTTCGCTGTCGTTAACACCGCGTATCAAAGCAAATTCAAAGCTTATGCGCCTTTTTGTAAATTCGGCATATTCACGGCAGGCATCCAAAAGCTGCTTAGTATTATATGCATTATTTATCGGCATAATTTCATTTCTGATGTCATCGTCAGGTGCGTGAAGCGAAACACTTAAGGTTATAGGTAAACTCAGCTTCATAAGTTCTTTGATTTTCGGAACAACTCCGCAGGTGGACAGGGAAATATGTCTGTATCCTATATTGATACCATTTGGATCATTGACATTTTTTAAAAACTTAATGACACTTTCATAGTTGTCAAGCGGTTCTCCTATGCCCATCATCACGATGTTGGAAATTCTTTCGCCTATGTCCTTTTGGGCAAAAATGACCTGATCGAGTATCTCTCCGGGACTGAGCGAGCGCACAAGCCCGCCGATTGTTGATGCACAAAACTTGCACCCCATTCTGCATCCAACTTGACAGGAAATACAAATTGTGATGCCGTGTTTATAGTACATTACAACACTTTCTACGCAATTTCCGTCATTTAGTTCAAATAAATACTTTTTTGTTTTATCTATCTTTGATTCTAACTTGCGCAAAATTTTGAGTGAGCTTACATAGCTTACATCTGCCAGTTTGTTTCTCAATTCAAGAGAAATATCTGTCATCTCACTAAAGCTTTCAACTCCGCGGTGAAGCCATGCGAAAATTTGTTTGGCACGAAAAGGTTTTTCGCCCAAATCTGCAATAAAGCTCTTTAGTTCATCATAAGTTAAATCCTTCAAATTAATCATTTTTATTCCTTCGTCATAAGGCTTATAAAAAAGCCATCGCAATTATCCTTGTGAGGATAAAGTGTCATATAGCCATTGTTTTTTCTTGCAGAGTTAATCTCTTTGAGTTTAAATTCGGGATGGGTTTTAAGAAATTCAAAGAGTACATCTTCGTTCTCTTCTTTGAACAAAGTACAGGTCGAAAAGACCATTATGCCACCCTTTTTTAGATATCGGGCGCTTGCATCGAGAATTTTCAGGCTTATTTTTCTGAGTTCTTGGATGTCATTTTGATTTCTTAAATATTTAATATCAGGCTTCTTTCGTATTATGCCAATACCAGAGCATGGAGAATCCACAAGAAGATAATCTGCCTTCTCAAACAAATTTTCATCATATACCGAAGAATCTTTAATATTGGGTACTACACAATTTAAGCAAAGCCTTTTTATATTTTCACAAATCTTATCTGTTTTTGCCTTTGAAATATCAAACGCCAAAACCTTACCTGTATCATACATCTTTTCAGCAAAATGCGTGGTTTTTCCTCCCGGAGATGCACACATATCCAAAACTGTGCTTCCTTTTTGAGGATTTAATATCTCACCAACATATGATGCAGCAGGGTCCTGTATATAAAAATATCCGTTTTGATACTCCTCTGTTGCTTCAATAGAATCGATTTTTTTGGCTGAAATAAGATAATCTATATTGGGAAACAATTCGGATTTGTATTTACTGCACTCCCATCCCTTCGAATTCAAAGAAGCTATAAGTTTGTCAGCTGTGGTTTTCATAACATTAACTCTTAATACTGTTTCCGCCTTTTTAGAAAGTGACATAAGAAGTTTTTCTGTATCTTCTCCCACAGTTTCTACGAGTTTTTCAACAATCCATTTGGGACAGGAATACTGCACAGAAAGTCTTTGCGTTTCGTTTTCAGGAAGTACTATATGTTTTTTGATGTTGTCAATCTTCCTGAGCACTGCATTTACAAATCCCGAAAGCCTGGAGTTTGAAGATTTTTTTATAATCTTTACACTTTCGTTTACTGCTGCACTTACAGGCACCTTGTCCATATATATAATCTGATACGCACCTACACGGAGTACCGAAAGGACATACGGAGATATCTTGTTTATCTTAATATCAGATGCCTTAGAAATAACATAGTCCAGATATCCAAGGTTTCGCATTGTTCCATAAGTTAGCTCAGATATAAAGCGCATATCCAGAGAGCTTATGTCAGAATTGGCATTTCTGAAGTTGGATATTTCATCGGATAGCGGAGATTTCTTTCTTAGCACATTATATACAATGTCAGCAGATATTTTTCTCGTATTTAGACTCATTTTATACCTCTTATTTGAGTATGGTATCTTTTTCTATTGCGTTTCCCATAAGATAATCCTTTACAGACACAGCTTTTTTTGCTTCGGGCTGAATTTCATATACGCGAAGTACTGTGTTTGATCCGCATACAACATCAAATGAATCCGAATTAACGCAAACAACCTGACCGCACAATCCTTCTTTAGTTTCTTTTATGGCGCGGGCTTTGAGAATTTTCAGAGGTTTGCCGTTAATATCACAAGTTGCTTTGGGAAAAGGTGTTATACCCCTTATAAGGTTGGCAATAGAGGAAGCATCTTTATCCCATTTAATATTAGTCATTTCCTTTGTAATCATATGAGCATAATGCGTAGTTGCTTCGCCCTGTGGGGTTCTTTCAATTGTGCCGGCTGATATTTTATCTATAGTTTCTATAAGTAAATCTGCACCAAGAAGTGCCAATTTGTCATGTATGCTTGCAAAATTGTCATCCTCATCAATTGTAAGATTAGCCTTAAGCAGCATATCACCTGTATCCAGACCTGTATCCATATACATTGTGGTAACGCCAGTTTCCTTTTCGCCGTCAATGAGCGCCCACTGCATCGGTGCTGCACCGCGGTATTTGGGAAGAAGCGAGCCGTGTACATTTATGCAACCGTATTTTGGATAATTTATAACATACTCCGGAAGGAGCTTTCCGTATGCTACAACTACAATCATGTCAGGTTTTTCTTTTAGTAAAATATCTTCAAAATTTTCTTTTTTCAGGTTCTTGGGCTGATATATGTTTTTTATGCCAAGTTCCTGAGCCTGTATATATACATCGGGCGGTGTCATCTTGTGACCTCTGCCCCTGGGCTTGTCTTCTGTTGTAACAACACTTGTAACACTATAGCCGCACTCTGATAGTTTGCGCAATGAAACACACGCAAATTCAGGTGTTCCCATAAACATTATATTCACTAATATCATTCCTCATATTATTGTTCAATATCAATATATTCTGTTACCTTGTCAACAAAAACAATTCCGTCAAGGTGGTCCAACTCGTGGCAGATAGCTTTCGCCAACATTCCCTCGCCGGTGATTTCTATTCTTTCTCCGTTACGGTCAAGTGCAACCACAGTTACCTTAGACGGTCTTACTACATAACCGTATTTTCCGGGAACACTGAGACACCCCTCGGTGTCCTTGACATTTCCCTCAAACGATGTAATTTCCGGATTTATAAGTTCAATTAGCCCTTCGCCTATATCAATAACAACAATGCGCTTTAAAATGCCGATTTGAGGTGCAGCAAGTCCTACACCGTTTGCATCGTACATTGTTTCTGCCATATCATCAAGCAAGGTCAATATTTTTTCGTCAATTGTTTCTACAGGACGGCACTTTTTTCTTAAGATGTCATCTCCGAGCTTTCTTATGTTTCTTAATGCCATATTTATGCACTCCTTAATACATATTTGATGGATTCACATCTATGCTGATTTTGGAATTTCCCCTTTGGAGATTAAACTTTTTGTATATACTCCGTATTTTTTCATACAAATCCGATGAATAACGGGTTTTTATTAAAAATCTGTATCTGTAATTATTATTTATTTTAAACAAAGGTGCTTCGCCCACAGAATAAAAAATAACATTGTGACCGTCAATTAAGCGTTTTAAATCATTATGAAATCTGTCGGCAGTTGCTTTTGCGATCTCTTTTGAATCAGATATAAATACAAAATTTATAAATTCACAAAACGGCGGATACAAAAGCATTTTTCTCAGCTCAATTTCGTCATTATAAAATGCATCATAATCCTGATTTGCTGCATTTATTATTGTATCGTTGTCAGGATTATATGTTTGTATTATTGCTCTTCCGCTTATTTTTCCCCGTCCTGCCCTTCCTGCTACCTGTGTAACTAAATCAAAGGTTCTTTCGGATGCTCTGTAGTCATCTACATTAAGACTCATATCTGCTGCTACAACACCTACCAGTGTCACATTTTCAAAATCAAGTCCCTTGGTAATCATCTGTGTACCTACAAGGATATCTGCCTCATGGTTTTTAAAAGCGGCAAGCATTTTTTCGTGGCTGAGGCGTTTAGCTGTTGTGTCGGCATCCATGCGTATAATAGAAGCATTGGGAAAGAGCATGTTTATTTCGTCTGCAACCTTTTGGGTTCCTATGCCAAAATGCTTTATATATTTACTTTGGCATTCGGGGCAAACAGCAGGCAGAGGCTCAGCATAATCGCAATAATGACAAACCATTTTGCCTATAGATTTGTGATAAGTAAGCGACAAATTACAATTGGGACACTGAGGCACATATCCACAGGATCTGCATGAAACAAAGCTAGAGAATCCTCTTCGGTTTAAAAACAAAATCGTCTGTTGATTGTTTGCCAGATTGTGTGCCATTTCTTCTACCAGGCATCTGCTGAATATTCCCATATTGCCTTCGGACATTTCCTTTCTCATATCGACAATCTCAATGCGCGGAAGTGTGCGGTCGTTTACACGGTTTGGCATGCTGAGAGGAACATATTTACCGCTATATGTTTTAAATGTACTCTCAACCAAAGGTGTTGCACTTGCCAAAAGGACTACCGAAGAATGTTGTTTTGCCCTGAATTTAGCTATTTCTACCGCACTGTATTTTGGCGAAAATTCAGATTTATAAGTGTTCTCGTGTTCCTCATCAATTATTATAAGACCTAAATTTTTAAATGGAGCAAAAACAGCACTTCTTGCGCCTACTACAATATCAACTTCGCCTTCTTTAATCTTCTTCCACTGTTCATAGCGTTGCTTTTGGGTAAGAGAACTGTGAATAACAGCAACTCTGTCTCCAAAACGCGATGTAACCTGAACTACCATTTGAGGAGTCAGGCTTATTTCAGGAACAAGAAATATTGCTTGTCTGCCCTCGTTTACTGTTTTGTCAATCAATTCCAGATACACTTCGGTTTTTCCGCTTCCGGTAACTCCGTTTAACAAAAAGGTCTTTTTTTCCTTTTTAGATATACTCAAAAGTACCGTTGAGCAAACGGTTTGCTGGTCATGGTTTAAGGTATGTTTATTGAAAGTATGTTCATAATCGACATCGAGAATATCTTCTCTTTCAACTGCCTCATATATTCTTACATAGCCTTTGCTCTCAAGATAATCGACAACAGACTTCGAAGTATTGGCACATTCTAAAAGATCGGAAAGAAACATGTCATTTTCGTCACTTAAAATTTCCAGACATCTTGCTCTTGCAGGAGCCCTTTTAATCATGGAATCTATTGCAAGCGCAACTTCTTCGTAATTCAACTCCAAAGATACCCTCTTTTTAACAGTATCTTTGAGACCTGAATAAATGTTTTCCTCAATGGTAACTATGCCTCTTTTCTGCATAGCGGAAAGCACAGAACTTAAATTTTTGGATGTAATAAGTTCTGAGAGCTTGTCGTACGAAAGGCTTTGCTGCAAAAGATACGAATACACACGCTCAGCTATAACAGAATGGCTTATGTAGTTCTCATTTTCTTCGGTTAACTGTCCGCACAGAGAAACCGTCTTTTTGAAAACAGTTCCCACTCCTACGGGTATGACAGCTTTTATGGCAGATATATAACTGCAAAAATATCTATGAACCATAAATTCAATAAGCTCAACCTGTTTTTCATCAAAATAGGAATATTCATCCAAAACCTGCGCGATTTCCTTTAAATTTTGGTGTTCGGACACGGATTTTATGTTGATAACATATGCTTCTTTTGTCTTATTTCCCCGTCCAAACGGAACCATAACCCTGACTCCGACCTTCACAGTGCAAATCAACTCTTGGGGAACAGAATAATGATATATGTTGTCAATAGCTCTTGTATTGCTGTTTATAACAACTTCTGCAATCAATATTGCATCCCCCTTAAAATTTAAAAATTTGTGTTTATGCGTTTTCCTCAGTTTCTTCCGGAGCTGCCTCTTTGTCTGCAATAGCTTCCTGTTCGAGGATATCATTGAGTGCGGATTCATCGGTATTAACCGCTTCATCCTTGTTTGTTTTGAGTGTAACTTTATTCTCTGCAATTTCGTTTACTGCAATACTTACAGGCTTGTCGGAATTGCACTCAACAAATACATTGTCTTTTTTGGAAAAAATCTCTCTTGCTCTTTTTGCCGTAGCAATTACAAGAGTATACTTGCTTCCTATCTTTTTTGATTTCATTAATTCTGCAGCTGATGGTTTTAACATTGTTTACACACCTCTTTAATTATATTTTTATTTCTTGTTACTCTTTGGGTTTCACCAATGATGATGGAACGAAAAGTCTCGACAGCATCGTCAAGATTGTCATTTACAACTATATAGTCATAATTTTCAATTTCTTTTATTTCCTCTTTTGCACGATTAAGACGGTTGATTATAGTTTCCTGAGTTTCTGTATTTCTGCCTATAAGCCTTTGCTTTAATTCTTCAAAAGACGGAGGTAATACAAATATGCCGACTGCATCGTCAAAGCGCTCCATTACCTGTTTTCCGCCCTGAACTTCTATTTCCAGTATGACATTCTTGCCTTCTGCAGACATGTCATCTATGGGTTTTTTTGGAGTTCCGTAATAATTACCGCAAAACTCTGCCCATTCTATAAGTCCGTCATTTTCTATGAGGTCCTCGAATTCTTCTCTGGTTTTAAAATAGTATGTCCGCCCCTCTTCTTCATTAGGTCTTGGGGGTCGTGTGGTTGCGGAAATAGAAAGAAAAGCGTTGTCATCGGGATATCTTTTGAAATATTCATTCATAATAGTACCCTTTCCTGTTCCGGAAGGACCCGATACAACGAATACCGTACCTTTTTTATTATTCGACATCTTCTACCTCCAAGCTTGTGTCGCTTCCTGAGCCAAGACGCCCTGCAACAGTTTCCGTCTGGATTGCAGATAAAATGATATGACCGCTGTCTGTAATTATTACACTGCGTGTTCTTCTGCCATAGGTGGCATCTATTAAAGAACCATCGTCTCTTGCTTCTGCAATCATACGCTTTATAGGTGCAGACTCTGGACTTACAATAGCAATAATACGGTCTGCAGATACAATGTTTCCAAAGCCGACATTAATAAGTTTCATTTGTCAAATCCTCACTTTTTGCTGTTTTATTCTATGTTTTGTATTTGCTCTCTTAACTTTTCGATTTCAGATTTCAGGTCAACCACACACTTTCCAATGGCAAAATCATTGCACTTACTTCCCATTGTGTTTGCCTCACGGTTTAATTCCTGAATTGTAAAATCAAGTTTTCTTCCTACAGGAATATCGCTTTCGAGAAGATTGGAAAACTCCTTTAAATGACTTTCAAATCTTACGAGTTCTTCTGTAATATTCACCTTGTCCGAAAAAAGTGCAACCTCGGTGAGCAATCTGCTTTCATCGACATCTACACCGTTTAAAATCTCTTCTATACGCTCTTTCATACGAAGTGTGTATTCCTCAACTGTTTGAGGTGAGCGCTCAGATATGGTTTTGAGTATATCGCGAAGACCCAATATGGTTTCTTTGAAGAAATCATAGAGCCTTGCACCCTCTCTGGCACGGTTTGATATTATATCATCGATTGCAACAGCTAGAACTTCCTTGGTGTCTGCAATTATCTTTTCTTTGTCCTGTTCCGGTTTTTCTACATTGAAGATATCGGGAAATCTTGCAAGCGTTGATGTTGTTGTATCATCTTTTATTCCGAGCTCTGCTCCCATAAGAGTAAGTGCATCAAGATATCCTTTGGCAACCGATGAATTAAGAGTTACTACTCTGTCGTCCGTGTCTATGGTGTCATATTGTACAAAAACATCCACTTTGCCACGGCTTATGCGTGAATTGATACATTCTCTTATTGCATCTTCAACAAAAGAATATTGCTTGTACAGCCTTATGTTTGTGTCTAAATATCTGTTATTTACACTCTTGAGTTCTACGGTGATTTTGTATTCGTCAAAGGTTTTCTCACCCCGACCGTAGCCTGTCATACTTCTAATCATATGTAATAACCTCTCTGGATATATTTTTACAGTTAATTATACCAAAATTAACGCCAAATTACAATAGATTTTGCAAAAATTATGTATTTTTTACGGGGTATCGAATTTTTTTAAAGCGCTTCCGTTAAGGTAATCAAATTTTTTGCCCTGATATGTATCTTCTTTCTCCATTTGCTCGTCTATGGTATCTTTTATTTTCCACCAACTTGTACCGTAATTGGCAAACAAAGTGTGCTCCTCTTTCGCTCTGCCTATAACTCTTTGTATAACAACATCGGGGGAAAGATACTCCAAAAACATAATAACTTTTTTTACATAATCGTGGTAGCTGCCCATATTGATTAAACCATCTGTGTACATTTTTGCCATGGGAGTATCCTTTACTATGTACAGACAGTGCAGCTTGACCTGTTTAACCCTTAATGCAGAAATGATTTTAGCACACTCGCATATATCTTGGTCGTCATCCCACGGCAAATTCAAAATAAGGTGTGCACACACCTCAAAGCCGTACTTATGTATAGTTAGTACAGCGTCTATAAACTCCGCCAAGGTATGCCCCCTGTTTATCTTTTTTAAAGTTTTATAATTTACGGTTTGCAAGCCAAGTTCTATTGAAATATTTATTTTGTGTTTTTCGCAGACTTCCTTCAAAAAACTCATATACTCATCTCTTATGCAGTCAGGTCGTGTAGAAATTGCTATTTCAACAATATCTTCCTTTATGGCTTGGAGAATGTTCTTTTTGAAATCCTCAAGGGGCATGTATGTGTTTGTAAAATTTTGAAAATACACAATAAATTTGTTTGCCTTATATTTTTTTCCTATGAACTTCATGTTTTCGCTTATCTGCATACTAACGGGCATAGTGTCGGGAAGATTTTCGAACGCAGCTCCGACATCGCCGCAAAATATGCATCCCCCGTATGAACAGGTGCCGTCTCTGTTTGGACATGTTATGGGAAGGTTGACAGGCAATTTGTATACTCTTTCTCCGTATTTGTTTTTTAAATATTGTGCATATGTATTGTATCTCATAAGTACCTCTGCTACTCAATTTGTTTTTTGAATTCAATATACTCATCGTAAGTGGTATAATATACAAATTCATAGTCGTTGCAAATTTTTTCTGAAATTTCACTTGTCTTATCACAAGAACCTTTATCTACAATGATGATGTACGGAACAACTCTGCCTCCGTAGCGATGCAAATAATTCATAATAGTGCATCTTACAATGTATTCCAAAGAATTTTCCTGGTTTTTTACATGTATAAATACAAATATGTCTTTTTTCTGCTCATCCAGACAAAAAAAGCTTCTTACTGCTTTTGAAAAAAGTTCAATTGCACCGTATATAACAAAAAATGTGATGATTGTTTTAACCAATATATCAAACATATGAACACCTCTTTGCATCATAATATGCAAAGAGGTGCAGTATTAGTGAATTATAAATCAATTGTTTTTCTTAAAAGCTCCGCTCTGTCGCATCTCTCCCAAGGCAAATCAACATCTGTGCGTCCAAAATGACCGTAAGCAGCTGTTTTTTTGTAAATAGGATTTCTCAATTTGAGATCACGGATAATTGCCGCAGGTCTCAAATCAAACACTTTCTTCACAGCATCGCAAATCTTATCTTCCTCAACCTTGGCAGTACCGAATGTGTCAACAAGTACAGAAACAGGGTTGGCAACGCCTATAGCATATGCAAGCTGAACCTCGCACTTGTCTGCAAGGCCGGATGCAACAACATTTTTAGCAACATATCTTGCGGCATAGCAAGCACTTCTGTCCACTTTTGTGGGGTCCTTGCCCGAAAAGGCACCGCCTCCGTGGCGCGCATATCCGCCGTAGGTATCTACAATGATTTTTCTTCCGGTAAGACCGCTGTCTCCCTGAGGTCCGCCTATAACAAATCTGCCTGTAGGATTTATAAAATACTTTGTATTTTCATCAAGCAATTTAGGGTCTACCACAGGCTCAACAACATATTTGAGCATATCTCGGCGTATCTTATCCAGGCTTACGCTGTCGCTGTGCTGAGTAGAAATAACAATAGTATCAACTCTCTTTGGTACATCGTCAACATATTCCACGGTAACTTGTGTTTTTCCGTCCGGACGCAGATAATCGAGGGTTCCGTCTTTTCGTACATCTGTAAGCTTTTTGGCAAGTTTGTGGGCAAGTGAAATCGGCATAGGCATAAGCTCCGGTGTTTCCTTGCACGCGTAACCAAACATCATACCCTGGTCTCCGGCTCCGTGGTCAAGCTCTTTGCTTTGTGAAATTTTTGCTTCCATGGACTCATTAACACCCATGGCAATATCCGAAGACTGCTCATCAATGCTTGTAATAACCGCACATGTATGACAGTCAAAGCCAAATTTAGCTCTGTCGTAGCCTATTTCTTTTATAGTATCTCTTGCAACCTTGGGTATGTCCACATAACAATCGGTAGTAATTTCACCCATTATCATAACCATACCTGTGGTTACAACTGTTTCGCACGCTACACGCGCCATTGGGTCTTTTTCCAAAATGGCATCAAGAACAGCATCGGATACCTGATCGCAAATTTTGTCGGGATGTCCTTCTGTAACTGATTCTGATGTAAAAAACTTTCTGTTCATAAAACATTTCCTTCCGTAGATTATATTATACTAAAACAGTGCAAAAACGCCAAGCGACACAAGAACCATTATTATACCTGCTATAGCAACACCGGCAAATATTGCAGGAAGTGCGTCTTTAAGACGCATATTGAGAAGTCCCGCCACCATAGCACCGCTCCATGCACCCGTTCCAGGCAAAGGAATAGCAACGAAAATCAAAAGTCCCAGCTTTTTGTATTTTGTTATGCTCTCACTCTTTTTCTTAGTTCTGTTATCAAGCCAATTTCCCACTTTATGAAACATTTTAGAATGGATTAACCATTCTATAAGAGGCCTTATTATGCGGATTACAAACGGTATGGGAAGCATATTTCCTACAACACAAACAATATAAACCCAAAACCAGTTTAGTCCAAGACCTATTCCCAAAGGAATAGCACCGCGAAGCTCAATAATGGGAACCATAGACACAGCAAAGGTGCCAAAGCTCGGATTGATATTTATCAAAAAATTTTCAATTGTCTGTATCATAATTATTTTGTACCAAATATTCTGTCGCCCGCATCTCCGAGACCGGGAAGAATATATCCGTTTTCGTTGAGTTTTTCGTCAACAGTTCCGCAATAAACCTCTACATCGGGATGTGCCTCAGCTATTGCTTTAATGCCTTCCGGTGCAGCAACTATACACACAAATTTGATGTTTTTTGCACCCTTCTGTTTAATTAAATCTATTGCCGCAGCACTTGACACACCGGTTGCAAGCATGGGATCTACAACTATTACATCTCTTGTCTGTATATCTTCGGGGAGCTTGCAATAATACTCAACCGGCTGAAGTGTTTCGTGGTCTCTGTATAAACCAATGTGTCCCACCTTTACATTCGGCATAAGCTTAAGCATACCGTCTACCATACCCAAACCAGCACGCAATATAGGAACAACAGCAAGCTTTTTGCCCGCAATAATCTGTGTTTGGGCTATTGCAAGAGGTGTCTGCACCTTAATGTTCATAAGTGGCAAATCTCTTGTTACCTCATATCCCATAAGCATGGCAATTTCATTAACATACTCCCTGAACTCTTTTGAACCGGTTTCCACATCGCGCATTTTTGAAATCTTATGTTTGATAAGCGGATGCTCCATAACCTGAACATTATCATAAAGCGGATATTTCATATTTATAACCTCCAAGCAATTATTTTTCTATACTCATCATTTTTTCAACACGGTTTAAATGGCGGCCGCCTTCAAACTCATTTGTCAAAAATTCTTTTACAATATCTTTTGCAAGCTCACTTCCTACAACTCTTCCTCCCATTGTAAGGACATTTGCGTTGTTATGGCAACGAGTCATCTTTGCACTGAAAGTATCATGACACTGTGCCGCACGGATTCCCTTGTGCTTATTTGCACACATATTCATGCCAATCCCCGTACCGCATACAAGAATTCCTTTTTCACACTCACCGTTTTGTACTTTTTGGCAAACAATCTTTGCAATATCCGGATAGTCTACACTCTGTTCGTCATATGTACCGCAATCTGTATACTCTACTCCTGTTTCTTGTAAAAATTTTACAAGAATATTTTTAAGTTCAAAACCTCCGTGGTCGCAACCTATAGCAATCATACCATTATCCTCCGTCATAATTTTTTATTCTTTTCTTCAAGTTCGCGTTCTGCCTGAGATTTCCTAAGGTAGACAGGATTTAGTGTATATGGGTCATCAAACTGATTTTTAAGAATTTTTATATAAGCACTGTATGCCACCGCCGATGCTCTTGGCATAATCAAATGAGACGGTGCAATCAGCCAATTCAAATTCTCGTACGAAAGAATACGATCTTTGTGAAGCAAAGCGGCATCACCGCAAAAAATAACCTTTTCATCCTTTAATTCACATAGCAAGGAGTCAATATGTATCGGTCTGTCTTCAACATACTTTTCTCCTTTGCGGTACAGTGCATTGTACACTTCATCTCTTCGGCAATCTATTATTGGCGAAACAATATAGTCAGTAGTAAAATCTATATTATATGCTATTGCATCGAGTGAAGACACTCCAACAATTGGCTTACCCAAGGTTTGAGCAAAGGTCTTGACCGTTGCCATACCAATTCTTAATCCGGTAAAAGAGCCGGGACCCACACAAACAGAAAACAGATCTATTTCGTTAAGTGAAATTCCAAGCTTTTTTAACAGCTCGTCTGTCATTGGAAGTGCTGTCTGAGAATGAGTCAATTTATTTGAAATTACATATTCGCCCAGAAGCTTGTCTTCACTGATAATTGCTGCCGTTGCAGTAAGCGAAGAAGTATCCATAGCAAAAATTTTCATAATTGTGTTGCTCCTTCAATGTTTATTTCTCTGTAATCTTCTCCATTTTCCGAATCCTTATATATATTTATCCTTATCGGTTCATCAACAAAAATATCGGAAACAATAACAGCCCATTCAACAATTACAACAGCGCCTTGGGAAATATAGTCCTCCCAACCGATATCATACATTTCTTCCGACTGACCTATTCTGTACACATCAAAATGAAACAAAGGTATTTTTCCGTGACGGTATTCGTTTACAATGGTAAATGTAGGACTGGAAACAATGTCTGTAACACCAAGACCTTTTGCAAGTCCTCTTACAAAAGCTGTTTTTCCTGCTCCCAAGTCTCCGTCAAGAGTGATGATTTCTCCGCCTTTTAATGTTTTCGCAAATGAAAATGCAATATTTTCAGTTTCGTGAGCGCTGTTGGAAATGTACTTCATATATCCTCCAAATTAAAAGAGACCTACTATTTCTCCGTCTTCTGTTATATCGATGTTATTTGCTGCAGGCACTTTGGGTAATCCGGGCATAGTCATGATGTCTCCGGTAAGACATACAACAAATCCTGCACCATTTGAAATGTTAACATCTCGTACAGTTATTTCAAAACCTTTTGGAGCACCCAAAAGTGTGGGGTCGTCAGAAAGTGAATACTGAGTTTTTGCCATACATACAGGAACTTTGTCTAAGCCAAGGTCTTCCAAACGCTTGATTTTGTTTAAAGCTTTGGTTGTATAATTAACTTTGGAAGCTCCGTAAATCTTAGTGGCAACTGTTAAAATCTTATCTTTAAGGTTTAAGTCTGTATCATAAATTGGAGCAAAGTTGCTTTCGCAGTTATCCACGGCATCGCATACCATTTCCGCAAGCTCAATACCGCCTTCGCCACCCTTTTCAAAAACCTTTGACATAGCACATTTTACACCAATTTCATTACAGTAATCTATAACAATTTGCTTTTCAGCTTCGGTATCTGTAAAGAATGAATTTATTGCGACAACAACGGGAACATTGTAGAACTTCATATTTTCAATATGCTTGCCAAGGTTGACAATACCTTTTTTGAGGGCGTCTGTGTTTTCCTCCTTGAGCATATCTTTTTTTACACCGCCATTGTATTTTAATGCGCGTATTGTAGCAACAATAACAACCGCATTTGGCTTAAGTCCTCCCAAACGGCATTTAATGTCTAGGAACTTTTCCGCACCGAGGTCTGCACCAAAGCCGGCTTCGGTAATTGTATAATCTGCCAGCTTTAACCCAAGCTTTGTAGCAAGTATGCTGTTACAGCCGTGAGCAATATTGGCAAATGGTCCTCCGTGCATAAGACAAGGTGTATTTTCCAATGTCTGAACAAGGTTTGGTTTTATAGCATCTTTCATAAGAAGTGTCATGGCACCTTCTGCATTCAAATCGTGTGCAGTTACAGGTTTACCATCGTATGTGTATGCAACAATTATCTTTGCAAACCGTTCTTTTAAATCCTTAAGATCAGTTGCAAGACACAATATAGCCATTATCTCCGATGCAACAGTAATCATAAACCCATCTTCACGGGGCACGCCGTTTGACTTGCCACCAAGACCTATTACTATATTTCTTAAAGAACGGTCGTTCATGTCCATAACTCTTTTATATACAATGTTTGTAGGGTCTATGCCAAGCTCATTGCCCTGCTTTATGTGGTTGTCCAGCATAGCCGCAAGAAGATTGTTAGCTGCAGTTATTGCGTGCATATCGCCTGTAAAGTGAAGATTTATATCTTCCATAGGAACTACCTGTGCATATCCGCCTCCGGCAGCACCTCCCTTAACACCCATAACCGGACCCAAAGAAGGTTCTCTTAATGCAATTACTGCATTCTTTCCGATTTTGCTCATTGCCTGTCCGAGTCCAACAGTGGTTGTTGTTTTTCCCTCACCTGCCGGTGTGGGGTTAATTGCCGTAACAAGAATGAGTTTTCCATCTTTTTTATCTTTAAGCTTTTCAAGTACCGAAAGGTCAATCTTTGCTTTATACTTTCCGTAGTAATCAATATCATTTTCGTCAAGTCCAAGTTTGGAAGCAATTTTGCCAATATGTTCCATTGATGCATTTTGAGCAATTTGGATATCTGTAAGCATATTATTCTCCTCTCTTATGAACACAACAGACTGCCCTGGCAGAAATACCCAAGCCTTCACCCTCAAATCCAAGATTTTCGGTGGTGGTTGCCTTAACGCTAACACAGTCTGTTTCTATATTTAATGCATTTGATATATTTAGTCTCATATCGTTTATATATCCTGCAAGCTTAGGTCTTTGCGCAACAATTGTGGAGTCTATGTTGGATATGCAGTAACCTCTTTTTACAACAAACTCTCCTACCGTCTTTAAAAGAACAATACTGTCTGCATCTTTGTAGGCATCATCTGTGTCGGGAAAAAGCTTACCAATATCTCCCCCGCAAACAGCACCTAAAAGAGCATCCATAATTGCATGAACAAGAACATCTGCATCGGAGTGACCCAAAAGTCCTTTTTCATAGGGTATGTCCACACCGCCCAAGATGAGTTTTCTGTTTTCGGTTAATTTGTGAACATCATAACCCGTTCCTACTCTAAACATTAAGCAGCACCTCCGCAACAGCGAGATCTTTGTAATTGGTTATTTTAAGGTTGTTGCTGTCAGATTGTATTATCTTTATTTTAACACCGTATTTTTCAGCGAGCATACAGTCATCTGTTGCAGAAAAATTTTCAAAAACAGCATTTTTGTGACATCGAATAATAACATCTTTTTTAAAGCACTGAGGTGTCTCGATAGCCCACAAATTGCTCCTGTCAACCGTATGCGATATATACTCTCCGTCTTTAGATAATTTCAAAGTGTCGGTAACTTTTGAACCCAGAGCGCAAGCTTCACATTCGTAAAGTGCCCGACAGCATTTGTCTATATCCTCGGTTTTTACCAGAGGGCGTGCAGCATCATGAATTAGTACATACTCGCTGTTAAGCTGTTTCAACCCCTTAGAAACACTTTGCTGTCTGGAATTACCTCCTTCTATGATAGAGGTAACCTTTGAAAATCCAAAACTTTTTACAATGTCATTGCAATAAACTAAATAGTCCTTATGGGCAACAATCACAATTTCTGATATATAGTCTGAATTTTGAAATTTACTTATTGTGTGGCTTATGACGGGAATCCCGTTTGCTTCGATAAACTGTTTTGGAATATCGGAACCGAATCTTGAACCGGTACCGCCTGCCGCAATTACAACACCAAACTTACTGTTCAACTAAAACCCTCCCGGGTAATTAAGATAAGAAAGCATTAACTGCATTTTTCATCTGTGATTTTTCGCATATACTGTTAAAACGGACTTCTTTGTTTTTAAGATTTGCAAGAGAAGTCGGTATATCAATTTTTCCGATTTCAGAAAGCTTATTTAAAAGCTCGAATTCATTAAATCCATCAAAATTTGTCTTGGGTTCTATAGCTTCCAGAACACTCAAATTGAACTTAAAGGGATTAGCAGTAGATGCAACAACTGTTTTGGTGTTGTCCCCTGTTTTTTCTTTGTAATCCTCATACACCTTTAGTGCTACAGCGGTGTGTGTATCAACAACATAACCAAATTTGGAATTTATCTTACCTATTTCTGCCTTTGTCATTTCATCATCGCAGTATCCACAAGCAAAATCGCGCTTTATGATATTGAGAATTTCATCTGTTACCGCATACTTGCCTTTTTTTGTAAGATCATTCATACAGCCTTTAACAAATTCGTCATCGTAATTGGAAACAATATACAAAAGTCTTTCAAGATTTGATGAAATTATTATGTCCATAGATGGTGAAATAGTAGTGTAGAAATCTCTGTTTCTGTCATATATTCCTGTAGCAAGAAAGTCTGTGAGAATGCTGTTTTTGTTGGAAGCACAAATAAACTTGTTAACGGGAAGCCCCATTAGCTTTGCATAATAACCTGCCAGTATGTTACCAAAATTTCCTGTGGGAACACAAATATTTATCTTGTCGCCGATTATAATATCTCCGTTTTTAAGCATATCTGCATATGCGCTGAAATAATACACAATCTGCGGAACAAGTCTGCCCCAGTTTATAGAATTTGCACTCGAAAACGAATAACCTTTTTTGTTTAATTCATTTTTGTATTCGTTGTCCGTAAATATCTTTTTTACGCCTGTCTGTGCATCGTCAAAATTGCCTTCTACTGCAACAACTGAGACATTACTCCCCTCCTGCGTAAGCATCTGAAGCTTTTGAATTTCAGACACGCCTCTTTGAGGATAAAACACCTGTATACGAGTGCCGTCAACATCTTTAAAGCCTTCTAAAGCAGCCTTTCCGGTATCACCGGAAGTGGCAACAAGAATGACAATTTCGTTGTTTTCACCGGTTTTCTTTACTGCTTTTGTAAGAAGATGTGGCAGCATTTGAAGAGCCATATCCTTAAAAGCACAGGTCGGACCGTGCCAAAGCTCAAGCATATAAATGGTGTCATCAAGTTTTTTTACAGGGGCAATATCTTCCGAAGAAAATTTATCTTTGGAATATGCTTTTTCGCAACAATCGGCAATTTCGCTGTCGGTATAATCTGTAAGGAACTTGCCAAGTACAACTTTTGCCCTTTCCTGATAAGACATATCTGCAAGAGAAGATATCTCCTCTTTTGAAATTACAGGAACTGTTTCGGGAACAAAAAGTCCTCCTTCAACAGAAATACCTCTTTTGATTGCTTCTGCGGAAGCGATTTTTATATTTTTATCTCTTGTGCTTTGATAATTCATTGTTGACTAACCTCCAAAAACATATACATTTATATTCTAATACATTTTTATTCAAAAGTAAAGGTTTTTAGTTAAAAATAATGCCAACAAATTAACAAAAACAAAGCGGCTGTTTTACAAAAAAAGAGTAAAACAACCGCAAGTTATTATTTGAGGATTATTTTGTGAAAAGTTTTCTTTCCTTTTTTGATGATAAACTCGCCGTCTTTAAAGGTATCTTCATTCACAACATAGTTAAAATCATTGATTTTTTCGCCGTCAATGCTTACGCCACCCTGCTGAACAAGGCGTCTGCCCTCTCCTTTTGACGGAATAAGACCTGCAATAAGCATAATGTCCAGTATGGTTTTTCCAAGGTCATTGGAGCCGATTTGTGTTGTGGGCATATTTGCATTGTCCATACCTCCTCCGAAAAGCGCCTCTGCAGCCTGTTGAGCTTTTTGAGCTTCTTCTTCGCCGTGAACAAGCTTTGTAACTTCATATGCAAGAACTTTCTTTGCTTTATTTATTTCTGCATCCTTGTACTCTGCCATTTTGTTGATTTCTTCCAAGGGCAAAAATGTAAGAAGCTTTAAGCACTTTATAACATCTGCATCATCGACATTAACCCAATACTGATAAAAATCGTATGGCGAAGTTTTGTTTGCATCAAGCCAAAGCGCACCGCTTTGGGTTTTGCCCATTTTTTTACCTTCGCTGTTTGTAAGAAGAGTAAATGTCATACCATATGCTTGTTTTTGGTCCTTTCTTCTGCAAAGCTCTATGCCACCGAGAATATTGGACCACTGGTCGTCACCGCCAAGTTCGAGCTGACAGTTATACTTACGATTAAGCATAAGAAAATCGTAGCTTTGCATAAGCATATAGTTGAATTCGAGGAATGACAGACCCTTTTCCAGTCTTTGTTTAAAGCACTCTGCCGTAAGCATTTTGTTTACCGAGAAGCATGCTCCTATATCTCTTAAAAACTCAACATAATTGAGTTCAAGAAGCCAGTCGGCATTATTAACCATAATAGCCTTGTCATCTGAAAAATCTATAACTCTGCTAAGCTGTTCTTTAAAACGCTCGCAGTTGTAATCTATAGTTTCTTTGGTCATCATGGAACGCATATCTGTTCTTCCCGATGGGTCGCCTATATGACCTGTTCCGCCTCCCACAAGCGCAATAGGTCTGTGGCCTGCATCCTGCATATGCTTCATTACAACCATTTGAAGAAAATGTCCCACATGCAAACTATCTGCTGTAGGGTCAAAACCTATATAAAAGGTAACTTTTTCCTTTCCGAGAAGCTCTCTTACTTCATCCTCATGAGTTACCTGTGCTATAAGTCCGCGTTCTTTTAATATGTCATAAACATTCATTGTACAATTCCTCCGTGAGTAAAATGCTTAATATATTATACACCATAAAATGATGTTTTTCAAGAAATTTATTAAAAGCTCTTAAAGAAACGGCTTAAAATATATATTCCTGTATAAGTAAGTAGCCAGTCATAAAATGCAAAAACAATGATACCACAAAAATACATAATAAAAACTGCATACGGAATTGAAAAACCTGCAACAAATACAAATGCAGCATATACAAGGAAGAAATATATAGTATAAATAACCATCTTTGAAAGAATCTGACCTAAAACAGTCGTTTTCTGTTCCAGATATGTTTTGATAACCGGATAGTTGCCGAAGCAAATACCGTATGACAGAAGCACAGCCAAAGCAGACGGAATAATAAGCATAGACAATAAGGTTGTTGCTGCGTAAATTACAAATGCTGTTTTTTTATTGGTTAGAGTGCACATGACAAATACGGTAACAGAAGCCATAAACATGGTTGCTGCTTTCCCTGAAGGCAAATACCCCGACATCAAAAGCAAAATAACGGAAAGCGCAGTTGCCAAACCTCCGTAGGAAACTTTTTTGTGCATATTTTAATCTCCTTTTAAAACATCTGCAGATTACTTAACAACAAGAAATCAAATCGCCACCCATACATTCGCAGCAGCAATCTGCACATATGAGGGTATTGCACATATCACAAGTATCGCATCCGCCTTGTGGATAGCCCTGATTATAGCTACGGGAAGCGTATGCGTTTCTGCCGTAATCCATTCTTTGCTTGGCGGAGGCATACTCTTCATTATAGGGGTCGGATGTGCAAGCTGCATTGAAATGCTGATATGCCATATCGTGCCAGCCTTTGTTTTGCATTACAACGCCCATAAGATAATGCCACTCTGCATTTCTTACTGCCATTGCATTTAAAGCATTTTGTGCCTCATTTAGTCTGTTCTGGTTTATAAGCATTCTTACCTGATTGAAATCCGCATACTTTCCCTGCTGTTTTGAGGAAGAATACGATGCCTTGCTTTTAGTAAGTTCATTGTATGCCCAGTTTATTTCCTGCATTTTTTCTGCTGCAAGGTCGGAAAGCGGATTATTTACATATCTGTCCGGATGGTATTTTTTTGCCAGTTCCTTGTATGCATCCTTTATTTGTTCTTCTGTGGCGTTTGGAGAAACACCGAGAATTTCATACGGATTTTTCATTTTTCTTGTTCCTTTCGTTGATTATCATATCACACTTTGCTCTCATTCCGAGATAGATTATATTATCGAGTATTTCTTTGTTCTTCCTTATATCAAGCTTTTCATACAATCTTGAAAGCTCGGACAGCGTAAAATACAAATTGTCGGATATTGCCTTTTTGATATCCTCTGTCATTTTTCCGTCATATGAATACTGGCGGTTTGCAGGATTATATTTTCCTTTGGTAAAGTCCTCATTCATATCGTCATAAGCGTCCATAATGTATATAATCCGCCCCAACTGATATCCAAAATCTGCAAGTTCAATATTGCTTTGAGAGAACATTGCCTGCATAATAACGGCAAATTCATGCGCTGTTTTGTCTGTTACATCGCACTGCATCTCTTCAAGAAAGGACAGCCGTTTTAATGAATCCGAAATAGTTCTGCAAAGAACAGGATATCTCTTTTTAATCTTATATGCCCGTCTTACGAACGGAATTATGCCAATTAATGATTTTATGGAGTGGTTGTCCTTGATGTCATCCATTAACTTATAGTATGCCATTATGACATTCATATCTGCAGAGAATTCCAAGCCCTGTGCCGAATATATTATCTTTCTTTTGCCTGTTTTTTTGATGCATCCTTCTTTTACAAAGCTATGAGTATCATCACACAATGCATCCAGCATTACCGCCAGAAATGTAAAATCATAATTCAGGCATAAACGCACAAGTTGATTGTGATTTTTTCCAAGCATTTTACAAAGTCCGCAATAATAGGCACGATATGTATCATAATCTTTAATTTTCAGTTCATCTTTGTATACATTGACATATCCAAACAACTGTTTTATCCCACCTAAAGCATAATACATATATTCTAATACATTTTACTGAGATTTTCAACTCTATAATGTAAAAATTTACAAAATATTTAATTAAAACTGACTGTACACACAGTCAGTTTTATTATATCTTTACAAAATCTGATGCGCCGTGTTTGCATATCGGGCATATATAATCTTCAGGGAGTTCTTCGCCCTCGTAAATGTATCCGCAAATTTCACAGCGATATCCTTTTTTATCGGTCTTTTGAGGCTTTGGTTTAGTGTTTTCATAATAATAAGAATAAGTTATGGACGGCTTGTCAGAAAGTACATATTGTCCTGTAATTTCAGCAACAAAAAGCGTGTGAGTTCCCATATCAATCATATCTGTAACTTTTGCGCTTATATATGAATTGGCAAACTCGGGAACAACAAATACTCCGTTTTCTGTTTTAAACAGATTGTCCGTTTTTTCAAATTTGTTTTTATCTCTTCCGCTAAAAAAGCCAAAATGTTCAAAAACGCTAAACGGTGTTTCCTCTGTAAGAACAGAAATATTGAATTTTTTTGATTTTTTTATAATCTCTCCCGTGTAGCTGTCTTTATTTACAGATATCACAATTCTCTCGGGGTTTAACGATACCTGGCAAACAGTATTTATTATGCAACCATTATCTTGTGTGCCGTCTGACGAAGTAAGTATATACAAGCCATACGAGATTTTTGTTAATGCGTCCATATAAACATCTCCTTTTAGAATAAGTATTTATTTTTGATTTTTAAAATATTCAAATATATTTTCTGCCGTTAAGGTATCTATGCCCTTAACTGCTTTGAGTTCATCAAGACTTGCATTTTTTATCTTTTGTACAGATTTGAATTTTGAAAGAAGAAGCTTTTTTCTTTTTTCGCCCACTCCGGAAATATTGTCGAGTTCGCTTTTTGATACTTTTTTCTGTTCACTGTTTCTGAGAAATGTTATTGCTCTTCTGTGCATTTCATCTTGAATATTTGTAAGAAGCATAAAGCTGTCGCTTCTCGAATCAACGGATATTTCACCTTTTGCGCCTACTAATCCCCGTGTACGATGGTTATCATCTTTTACAATTCCAAAAAGCGGAACATCTATACCAAATTCATCCAAAACTTTTTGTGCAGCGTTTCTGTGTCCTTCACCACCATCTACAAAAATTACATCGGGAAAAGGCAGAAATTTTGCTTCATCATAAATGAGTTTCGATTCCAAGATGTCTTGTTCTTCCTTTACTGCGTGTTGAATTCGTCTTTTTATAACTTCTTGCATGGAGGCATAGTCATCCTGAACATATACATTTTTTATCCTGAAATTTCTGTATCTTTTGGTATACGGTTTGCCGTCTTTGTAGACAACCATAGAACCTACACTGCTGTTGTCACCAAGATTTGAAATGTCATATGCCTCAATGAGCATGGGAACTTCCTCAAGCTCCAACAATTTACCAAGCTGTGTCAAAGCCGAATTTTTAAAACCTATATCTCTCAATATCCTGAGTTCTCTTTCTGAATGCTCCTTTTTGGCATTTGCCTTTATCATGCGGATTAGCTTAACATTATCACCGATTTTCGGGACTTTGATTTTTACATTTCTGGAAACCTTTTGAGACAGCCATTGCTCGATAACTTCATAATCATCTATTTCACACTCTGTATAAATAATACCTGGTATAAAGCTGCAATCCTCATAATAACGCCCCACAAATTCGGATAGAATGTTAGAATCTTCCATACCCTCGGTATCATTTATGAAGTAATGCTCCCTGCCTATAAGATTACCGCTTCTCACAAAAAATATCTGTATACAAGCGATATTGTTTTTATTATACAGAGCAAGGGCATCAAAATCATTTCCGTTTGGATTTACGATTTTTTGCTTTTCTCCCAAAACTTCTATAGCTTTTAGACGGTCTCTGCACACCGCTGCCTTTTCAAAATCAAGCTCGCTGCTTGCTTTATTCATCTGGTACTTAAGCTCTTCTTCGGCATTTGCGGTTTTGCCGTTTATAAAGCATATAGCATCATATATTACTTTTCTGTATTCGTCTTTGCTTATTTTATGTGCACATACACCACTGCACTTTCCGAGTTGATAGTAGAGGCAGGGCCTTTTTGCCTCGAATTCGTCTGCAAAATCCGAAGTGCATGAACGAAGACAGTATATATCCTTAACAAGTGAAATAAGCTGTTTTAAATCAAAAGAACTCTGGTAAGGTCCAAAGTACACAGCACCGTCTCTTGCAACCTTTCTGGAAAGCATAACTCTGGGATATGGTTCGTTTACTGTAATCTTTAAAAAAGGATATGTTTTATCGTCCTTAAGAAGTATGTTGTACTTTGGCATATTTTCTTTAATAAGATTGTTTTCGAGTACTAGTGCTTCAAGCTCCGAATCTGTAATAATATACTCAAAAGTATTTACATTTGCCACCATGGAAGCAACCTTGGGCGGATGATTGTGCGATTTAAAATATGAACGCACTCTGTTTTTAAGATTTTTTGCCTTTCCGACATAGATTATTTCACCCGCATCATTGCGCATTATATATACACCGCTTTTATCGGGCAGTGTTTTTAATTTTTCGTTTATTTCTATATTCAAAAATATCACCCTGTATTTTAAAAACAGCCCCCACAATAAATTGCGGAGGCTATGTATCAGAACTATTCAATATCAGCAAAATTCGACATAATAAGAGCTTCGAGCTCGTCAAGGGACTCCTGCTCATCCGGACCGTCTGCACTTAAGGTAATCTGTGTGCCTTTGGTAATACCGAGAGACAAGACACCAAGAAGACTCTTTGCATTAACCTTGCGGTCATCCTTGGAAACAATGATAAGTGACTTAAACTCATTGGCTTTTTGTATAAAGAATGTGGCAGGGCGTGCATGCAAACCCACTTCATTTTGTACTGTAATTTCTTTACTAATCATCTTTCTCGCTCCTATACAGTGAATAATACTATAGTATTATACTACCAAACTTTTTCTTTAAAGTCAACATTTATTGCAAAAAATATTGTTTTTGTTACAAATAACAATGCAATAAATAATTACAGGTATATCCTTTGATATTTCCTACAAAAGCCAAATATATTTTCGCTTGCAAATATTCCTTGCACTTTATGCAATATGATGCTATAATATTAAAATAATATATATTAAGCGTGGTGTAAATATGTCAATAAAAAAGAAATGGATAATATCGGACACCAATATGGACAATGCACTGCGTATATCAGAAGAACTTGATGTCTCTTATCTTGCCGCAAAGATTTTGTGTGCAAGAGGTTTTGGATATGAACAGGCGAAAAAGTTTTTAAACACCGAAGATAGTGTGTTCTACAACCCTTTTTTGTTGAACGATATGCAAAAAGCTGTGGACAGAATAGATTTTGCCCTTAAAGACAACGAAAAAATTGCTGTATACGGTGATTACGATGTAGATGGTATTACCGCAACATATATCCTCTACGATTATCTGAAAACACGAGGTGCAGATGTTATATACTACATTCCCGACAGGATATCCGAAGGATACGGTATAAACACAAAGGCTGTAGATACATTAAGTGACAAAGGTGTAAAACTTATAGTTACAGTTGATGTTGGAGTAACTGCTTTTGATGAGGCAAAGTATGCCAAACAACTAGGCATTGATATGGTAATTACCGACCATCATTCCATCAAAAACGAACTCCCTGAGGCTGTTGCCGTAGTAAACCCTAAGATAACAACTTCCCCTTACCCCTTTGACTCATTGGCAGGGGTCGGCGTAGCCTTTAAACTGATATACGCTTTGTCCGGTATGGACAAAAAGGTATTCGAAAAATATTGTGATATAACTGCAATTGGAACAATAGCAGATATGGTTTCACTAACAGATGAAAACAGATATATTGCTAAATACGGAATAGAGAAATTGAGGACATCTCCAAACAGAGGTATAATGGCAATTATGCAAATTGCCGGTCTTAATCCCGGGGAACTTTCTTCTGCAGATGTCAGCTTTGGGATTGCACCCAGAATAAATGCTGCGGGAAGAATGTCTAATGCTTCGAAATCTGTAGAGCTATTATTGGAAACCGACAAAAAGAAGGCTTTGATGATTGCCGAGGAACTCGACAATTTTAATCGTCAAAGACAAAAAGAAGAACAAAAGATTTTTGACGAGGCACTGGAAATAATTTCTCATAATTCCTATGAGCAAGATTCGTTCATACTTGTAGAAAAAGAGGGATGGGCACACGGAATTATAGGTATTGTATCTTCCAAACTCACAGAAAAATTTTATAAACCAAGTGCAGTTGTAAGCATAAATCCTGACGGAACAGGCAAGGCATCAGGAAGAGGTATCAAAGGCATAAACCTCTTTGATGTTCTTGGTTTTTGCAGTGAAAATCTTTTAAAATTTGGCGGGCACGAGTTGGCTGCAGGATTTACTGTTAAGCAAGGTATGATAGATGAGTTTAGAAAAGATATAAACAAACATGTGGCTCCTCTTCTTACGCAGGAAGTTGCCACCCCTACTCTTAATATTGACTGCAAAATAGAACTTGATGAAATATCACTTAAAAATGCTCTTTCCCTTAAAAAACTTGAACCGTACGGAATTGACAATACTACTCCGCTTATGTGTGTTGAAAATGTGGTAATCACTTCTGTTCGATACACTCAAAACAAAAAGCACGCATTTATAACAGTTTCAAACGGCACTCAATCGCGAGAACTTCCGGCATTTTCCATGGCGGATGAACTTAAATATTACAGTGCCGGAGATTATATAAGCGTTGCGGGAACTTTGGGTGTAAACAGCTTTAGAGGAAAGCTTAGTCCGCAATTTATAATACGGGATATACAGTCCTCTCCAAAAAATAAATATATTTCCAGAAATGAACTTGCTTTAATATTTACAGATATAAAGAGCAGGATATCAAAAGGAATAAATTTGTTTGATAAAAAAGTGTCTTTAAATGTAACCAATACAAAAAAGGCAGGAATACTTACTCCAAAAATACAAACAGCGCTGAAAATTTTTGCAGAATTAAATATTCTTAACATCAAAGACACAGACAAAGGCTTTGTAATAAGCGAGGGCTTCAATTTCAAAAGCAAATCCAACCTTAACGAATCGGAAACTTTTGCAATATACAATTCTGACAACATCATATGAAAGAGGTGTTACTATGCCTGATGCAACCTTTCAAAAATTGATAGAAACCGTTACATCATATAATCCAAATGCAGATATCGAAAAAATCAAAGCTGCATATACTTTGGCTTTTGATGCTCACAAAGACCAAAAGAGAATATCCGGCACACCATATATATCACACCCCCTTGCTGTAGCTACCATTGTGGCAGGTATGCAGATGGATGTGGATTCTATTTGTGCTGCACTTCTTCATGATGTTGTGGAAGATACTGCATATTCCCGCGAAGATATAAAGCAGAAATTCGGAGAACAGGTTGCTGTCCTGGTAGACGGTGTAACCAAGCTTGACAAAATCGAATTTTCCAACAAAGAAGAACGCGATATGGAAAACCTAAGAAAAATGTTTCTTGCAATGGCAAGCGATATAAGGGTTATAATAATCAAATTTGCCGACAGAATGCACAATCTGTCTACTCTTATAAGCATGAGCGAAGAAAAGCAGAGAGAAAAAGCCAGAGAAACCCTCTCCGTATTTGCCCCACTTGCCCACAGACTCGGTATGTACAAAATAAAATGGGAGCTTGAAGACCTGTCGCTGAAATATCTCGACCCCGTAGCTTTTTATGAAATAATGAAAGGTATAAACCAAAAAAGACAGGAAAGAGAACAATACATCGACCATATCAAGCTGGACTTAAAGCAAAAGCTTGGAGAGTTAAACATAGAGTGTAAAATAGACGGCAGACCAAAACATTTCTACAGCATATATCGCAAAATGTTTACTCAAAACAAAACTTTGGATCAGATATATGATTTGTTTGCAGTAAGAATAATAACAAATTCAGTAAGCGATTGCTATGCTGCTCTTGGCGCTGCCCACGAGCTTTATAAACCTATGCCGGGCAGATTTAAAGATTATATTGCCATGCCCAAGCCAAATATGTATCAATCTCTTCACACTACTGTAATAGGAACAGACGGAAGACCGTTTGAAATTCAAATCCGTACCCAAGAAATGCACGAAATCGCAGAAAACGGTATAGCTGCACATTGGAAATACAAAGAAGGAAAATCAAGCACAGATATAGATACAGAACAAAAATTCCAATGGGTGCGTCAGATACTTGATGTCCAAAATGACGCCAAAAGCGAAGAGGAATTTTTGCAAACACTGCGTATAGATTTGTTTACAGACCAGGTGTTTGTATTTTCGCCAAAAGGCGATGTCCTCTCCTTCCCGGCGGGCTCTACTCCTATTGATTTTGCATTTAGCATACACTCTGCCATTGGTTACAAAATGCAGGGTGCAAAAGTAAATGACAAAATTGTTCCGCTTGAATATCAGCTTCAAAACGGGGATATAGTAGAAATAATTACATCATCTTCCGTACACGGTCCAAGCATGGACTGGCTCAAAATTGTAAAAACAGGACAGGCACGAAATAAAATCAATGCCTGGTTCAAGAAAGAAAACCGAGACCAAAACATTGTACTTGGCAAAGAAATGCTTGAAAAAGAGCTCAAACGCCAGGGTCTTTCGCAGCTCAATCTTAACTGTGATGACTACATTACAAGGATTGTAAAGAGATACGGATATACAAGCGAGGACGATTTATTTGCCAATTTGGGATACGGCGGTCTCAACCTTACCAACCTTATTAACAAGCTAAAAGATGAATACAAAAAACTAAATGCCAAAGCAGAGCCGATTTTCCCTGTATCTGCCAATACATCTCCACGAAAAACCAATGGCAAAAAATCTTCGGGCGGTATTATTGTCAAAGGCATAGAAAACTGTCTTATAAGATATTCGCAGTGCTGCAGTCCTGTGCCGGGCGACAAGATAATCGGGTATATTACACGAGGCAGAGGTGTATCTATACACCGTCAGGACTGTATAAATATTGCTGCAATGCACAAAGATGAAGAAGAAAGGGCAAGGCTTATAGATGTTTCGTGGGAAAACAACCTTAGCACATCATATTTGTCCAAGCTCAAAATTGTATGTGCTGACAGAGATGGACTTGTACTTGAGGTTGCAAATGCAGTAAACGAAACAAAAGTATCAATAAAAACTCTAAATGCAAGAACTACAAAAGATGGTCTGGCTATTGTGGAAATAAGCGTGGAGGTTTCCAGCACCGAACAGCTTAATGTACTCATCAAAAAGCTTAACAATCTTAAAGATGTGGTAGAAGTTACAAGAAATAATTAAAAGGGTGAAATACGATGAAAATACAATCTGCTCCACTTGGAAGCATGTCTGCAAACTTTTATCTTGTTACCGATGAAGACGCAGGCGAGCTTTTTGTAATCGACCCGGGCGATTGTCCTGATATTGCAATAAGCCTGATAAACTCTTCAAATGCAACACTTAAATACATGGTACTCACCCATGCTCATGTAGATCATATCGGTGCTTTGGATGAGCTGAAAAAGCTCTATGATGTACCTGTTGTAATTTGCAGAGAAGATGCACCTGCCCTAAATGACGGCAACCTTAACCTTTGTACTGCTTTTGGAATGGCATCACCAAGACAAAAAGCCGACATACTTGTAAAAGACGGGGATTTTTTGCCGTTTGGCAAAAATCAAATAAAGTTTATACACACCCCCGGGCACACCAAAGGCAGTATGTGCATAAAATATGAAAATGTTTTATTCAGCGGTGATACTATTTTTAATCTTTCTGTAGGCAGATGTGATTTTCCCGGAGGAAGCTTTGAGGAAATAACCCAGTCTATAAAAAATAAAATTTATACGCTTGACAAATCAACAATCATATATCCCGGTCACGGAGAATCAACAACTGTAGAATATGAAATGAAAAATAATCCGTATGTAAGAGGCGTGCTATGAAGCTTATACTTAAAAATCATACAGAGGAATATGCGGCAAGAGAAATCATATGTGCGCACATTCCCAGAATTAAAATTGAACTTTCCGACACAATCCCCGAAAACGGGGATTATGTTATGTCCGAGGTAATAGCCTCAACGGATTCATACACCTATAATGCTATCTTATCATATTCACAAAAGACATATAATTACACATATACAAGCGATTGCTTTTCTAAAACATATGTAAAGAAGAGTATAAATGAAACACTGAAAAAAGCCCTTGGAATATCACTTCCTTGGGGACTTATAACAGGCATACGCCCAAGCAAGATGGTACGGGAAATGACTGATTCAGGCGTCTCTCAGGACAAAATAATTCAAAAATTTACTGATTATTTTGAATGCACAAAAAACAAGGCACTGCTTGCCGTAGAAGTTGCCAAAAGAGAAAAGGTTATTATACAGACAATGCCCGAAAATTCTGTGAGTCTTTATGTAGGTATACCTTTTTGTCCTACAAGATGTCTATACTGCTCTTTTACTTCACAATCCATAAAATTTTCCAATACACTTACAGAGCCATATATGGATGCTTTGTCAAAGGAAATAGTATACACGGCAAAACTTATTAAAGGAAAAGGGCTTACTCTTGATACAATATACATAGGGGGCGGAACACCTACTTCATTGTCTGAGAAACAGCTAAACAGACTTCTTGGTGAAATAGAAAATAATTTTGATTTGTCCCGTGTACGAGAATACACACTTGAGGCAGGAAGACCCGATACAATAACAAAAGAAAAATTAAAAATAATAAGAGACCACAACATTTCCCGAATAAGCATTAACCCTCAGAGTATGAATCAGAAAACTCTTGATATAATAGGCAGAAAACATACACCAGGGGACATTGTTCGTTCTTATGAAGATGCTGTTAAATATGGATTTAGTCATATAAATGCAGATTTAATTGCCGGTTTGCCGGAAGAAAACGAAGATGATTTTGCACATACACTAAACGAGATAAAAAAGTTAAATCCGCAAAGTATAACTATCCATACAATGTCTGTGAAAAGAGGTTCTTTTCTCGATGAAAAATATTCCATGTATACACCCGCCACAGCGCACACTGTGAATAATATGCTTTGTATGGCTGCACAGGAAATGAAAAACCTTGGCAAATCGCCATATTATATGTACAGACAAAAAAACATGCTTGGAAACTTAGAAAATGTAGGCTACTGTGATGTAGGTCATGAATGTCTTTACAATGTATACATAATGGAAGAGGTGCAAAGCATCTATGCCATAGGTGCGGGTGCATCAACCAAAATCATTGACGGTTCTAAAATAGACAGGATATTTAATGTAAAAGAGGTTGCGGAATATATAAACAGGATTGATGAAATGCTCAAAAGAAAAGATGTTTTGAAATCCGACACCGACAAATGTATATAAAAGCAAAAGCCCGTTTGCCTTGAGCAGTTTATTAGTCTGCATTAACAAGGCAAATCGGGCTTATTCCATACTCAAATTCCGTATTTATTATTTTTTCTATCATATTGTTCTTATTGGAAGATACCGTAACAGCAACCGCACAGTGGCTGTTATTTTTTATTTCAAATACACCATCGCAGTATACTTTTACAACAAGAGTATCTTTATCAAAATTCCTTATTTTTTCGCCGTTAAAATACAATTCAAGCTGTCCTTTATTATGTTTCTTAAACTTAATCTCCCCTGCATCTGCATTAGGAAGGCCTGTGTAATTTATATTTTCATAGCTTTCTATATTAGTAAATATTTCTCTGGATTTCGGGTTTTTAAGACATATTTGAACAGTAACCACAGCCAGCAAAGGAATTAACAATGCAATAATAATACGCTTCAAAATACTCACCGCCATATATACGATATAAGCGTATTATATCCAAACTTATACACATTATGCATTTATACCCGCAAGGTAACCTGTTGAAAATGCAATTTGCAGATTAAATCCTCCCGTATACGCATCTACATCTATTATCTCTCCGGCAAAATAAAGTCCCGGACAAAGTTTGGACTCCATTGTTTTAGGGTTTATTTCCTTTACACTTACTCCGCCCGATGTTATAATTGCATCACTTATAGGGCGAAGAGCATCTATCTTGAAACGCATTTCCTTTAAAAGCGAGACAAGAAGTTTTCGTTCTTCACGGGTAATTTCATTTACTTTTTTCTTTGGGTCAATACCACTCATATCAACAATAACCGGAATAAGTTTTTTTGGCAAAAGCGCATCCAGTGAATTTGCATAAATCTTATTCTTTTCTTTTTCGAAATCACGCAATATTCTCCTGTCTAAAGTTTCATTATCAAGAGCGGGCTTTAAATCTATGACAAGCTCATACTTATGCTTTGAAAAATTGCGCATATGCGAGCTTGCACTTAATATTACCGGTCCGCTTGCACCATAGTGCGTAAAAAGCATTTCCCCAAAATCTGTATAACACTCTTTGTTGTCTTTAAAAACTTTTATGGCTGTGTTTTTAAGCGAAAGTCCCATAAGTTTTGGTATATAAGGGGATTTTATACACACAGGCACAAGAGATGCCTTAAGCTCCGTTACTGTGTGACCCATACTTTTAGCAAATTTGTATCCGTCACCCGTAGAACCGGTACGCGGATAGCTGAGTCCTCCCGTTGCAATTATTACAGAATTACATTTTATAACACGATTTTCATTCAAAATGACCTGTTTGCCATCCGAGGCAGATTTAATTGATTTAACCTCGGCATTTAATACCTTTACGCCATAATGCTTCAACAGTTTCCTTAGTGCATTGAGAACATCAACCGCCTTATCGCTTACAGGAAAAACCCTTCCTCCCCTTTCCACTTTGGTATTAACTCCGGCTTTTGAAAGGAGATTTATTAAATCCATATTTGTAAAGGAATAAAATGCACTATACAAAAAATTTCCGTTAACAGGAACATTGGATATAAATTCGCTTATATCACAGTCATTTGTAATATTGCAACGGCCTTTGCCTGTTATAAGCAATTTTCTGCCCAGAGTATCATTTTTTTCAACAAGGGCTACTGTACTTCCTTTTGATGCAGCCATAGCTGCAGCCATCATTCCGGCAGGGCCGCCCCCTACCACTACAACTGTATGTGTCATTTATTCCTCCAATTTGTTGTTATCTTCTATATTTCCGTATGCCTGATACTTATTCCACACATCCTCAAGCGAATCAAAAGCAGAAACTGCGCGTTCCTTGTTTCTCATAACAATCGCAACGATAAGTGCATTAATTAAGCTAAGCGGAGCCACAAGTGAGTCAACAAAATTTCCAAGATCGCATCCGGCAATCAACGAGCATGTTGCATAATCCACTATAGGCGAAGCCTCGCTGTCTGTTACAGCAATAATCTTTGCACCACGCTCATATGCAAACTTGACACCGTTTAATGTTCGCTTGGAATATCTGGGATAGCTTATTGCAACAAGAACATCATCGGGATTTATTCTAAACATCTGTTCAAAAACATCACTGGAAGAATTGTGTGCCACAAGTTTAACATTATCCAAAAGCATATTTAAATAAACTTCTAAAAAAGATGATAGAGAAAAACAAGTTCTTGCACCGAGTATATACACATTTTTTGCACCTGTAAGAGCGTCAACGGCACTTTCAAAGTCTTTGCTGTTTACGGTATCAAGTGACTGTTTTAGCTTTTCTATATCGGAATTTACAACCTTTTTTAGTATATCTTCATCACCTAGCTTCGATGATGTAATTTCCATTCTCTGCACCGGAGTAAGCCTATTTTTGATAAGCTCGCGCAATGCTTTTTGAAATTCCGGATAACCCTGATAGCCTAAATCCGAAGCAAAGCGTACAACAGTGGACTCACTTACAGATACAAGATTTGCAAGTTTGGCAGCGGTCATAAAAGCAGCGCTTTCGTAATGATTTGTAATATACTCCGCAATTCTCTTTTGGCTTTTGCTGAATTTAGAGTCAGACTGTTTAATCAAATCAATAATCATCTGTCTGTCGCACATAAAATTCTCCTTATCTGGTTTTTACAATACAATGTACCCAAAACGCCTCTCCATACGGAGAGGCGCTTTGTTGCATAATAGAATCAACTTATTTTATATGATAATCCAAAAGCATTATGCTTTAACAACATTAGCTGCCTGAGGACCCTTGTTACCATCAATTACTTCAAATTCTACTGCGTCACCTTCAGCAAGTGTCTTGTAGCCTTCCATATTGATAGC
>JAZTYV010000032.1:0-7120 GCA_045637145.1 Clostridia bacterium
TGATGGAGGCAGCAAAGGAAAGCGGAGTAAATGTTCGTACAGCGTTTAACCGCCGTTATACACCTCTCATACTTAAACTCAAGGAGCTTCTTAAAAATGACGGCTCAAAGATTCTTAATATTACATATCAGATGTATCGTACAAAGCGTTATGATGATGATTTCTCCACAACAGCAATTCATGCTATAGATGTCATTAAGGATATTGTTGGCGCTGATTACAAAGATGTGGAATTTACATATCAGCATCTTTATGAGTTTGGCGAAAATGTAAGAAATATTTATATGAACGGCACTATGGAAAACGGAGTTGTATCACAGATAACCATCATACCGGTAGGTGGAAGTGTTGTAGAAAGAATCACGGTAAATACCGTGGATAATACATATTTCCTTGAACTTCCTTTCTGGAACAATATAGATGTTCCCGGCAAGCTTACACATGTTCAGGGAAATAGTGTTAAAGAAGTTATAACCGGCGACACACTCTCTGACAGTTTAGAAATGTTTGAACTTAGCGGTTTTTATGAAGAAAACAGACTTTTCTTTGAACACTTAAGACACAGTGACGAAAAGATATGCGACCTGGAAACTGCAATTCAGTCTGTAGAGCTTGAGCACGCAATAAGAAGTAACGATAAAAAGTACACAAAATAATATTTGTAACAAGCAGAAAAACTCCCCCAAAAGGGGAGTTTTTCTGCTTGTTGATTTGGGAATTATAATTCAATTTTTTTTTCTTCGGTTACTTCGGCAGCCTTTCTTTCGGCTCTTTTTTCAATCATTTCATTTGCAATCTTATTAAATTTTGTTATAAGCTCGGGAATGAGGTCTACAATTTTGTCTGCTGTAGTAGATGAGCCCGATACCGGAAGGAGTTTAATCTGTTCTTCATTTACCACAAGAAATGCAACGGGGTTGATTGTTACTCCGCCGCCGGAACCTCCGCCAAAGAGATTGCCGTCAGATTTGCAGTCGGGTCTCTGACTGAATTCGCTTCCGCCTGCACCAAATCCAAATGCAACCTTGGACACAGGTATGATTGTTGTTCCATCAGGAGTTGTTACGGGATTTCCTACAATGGTATTTACATCAACAAGCTTTTTGATGTGGTCCATTGCCTCGCCCATTAAACCTTCAATAGGATGTTTTTCCATAATATCGCCGCCTTTTTATAAATTTTGTTTGTGTTGTTTTGATACTTTGTTATATGTCGTATACAGACTTATTGCTATAGAAATTGCATTTATTACCCTGACAGAAAGCTTAAACTTTCCTTCGGAAATGAAGCCTGCCTCGGTGAATACGGGTTTTACTTCAAAAAAGTGTTTTTTGACAGTTCCTATAGTGTCCAAGAAAGCAAGTGCATTGTACAGAAGTGTCCATACAGCACCTGTTGCAATACCTGTTTGTGCAGCATCCAAAAGACCAAACTTAAGGTGAATTTCTGCTTTTTCTACGCTAAGACTCTTTTGTATCTTCCATCTGTTTTTGGAATATACTTTTTTTAAGATGTCAAATGTTTTTGCGAAATTTTTAATCTTTTGTATGAAGTTTTTTTCTTTGTCCTCGCAAGATTCATCTTTCATTTTTTTCTTGGTGGCACTAAGTTTATCTTTGTTTTTAAAAATTCCGGTCAAATTTATAAAACCGATTTTTAAATACATGTCTGTATATAGTTTTTCACCGGGATATTTTTTGTATTCAAGAAAAAATTTGATTTTTGCCGTAAGTGTAAAGATTGTTAAAAGGGTTAAAACTGCAAGCAAAATATATAATATATACATTTAAACCCTTCCTTTCAAACCTTATTAGTCTTCGTCCGACAAAAGTTTAAGCTGTTGCTGAGACTCTGTGTTTTCGTCAAAATTTTCTTTGTCAATTTCAAAATCGATTTTTAACTGGTCTTTGTTTATATTTTCTTCATCCAGCAGGACAGGTGAACCGCTGAGTTCGGTGCCGAGTCCTTCAAAAGAATACTCCTTGTCAATATTGGGAAGCTCCGTAAGCGAGGAAAGATTAAACGACCTTAAAAAGTCATCTGTTGTGCCAAATAGTATGGGGCGGCCCGGAGCATCCAGTCTACCCATTTCTTTTACAAGCCCTGCCGCAACAAGATTGTTTAGGGGGCCGTCACTGTTTACACCACGTATGAATTCTATGGAGCTTCTTGTAACAGGCTGATTGTATGCTACAACAGACAAAACCTCAAGACCTGCGTTTGTAAGTGCTGCTCTTCTTGTTTTTTCTTTAAGCTGATGTATGTAGTCGTAGTATTCTCTTTTTGTACAAAGCTGGTAGCTGTCCTCAAGACGAATAAGGTGAATACCCCTTTCGGGAGAATTTGAGTAATCGTTTGCAAGTTCTTCCAAAATTTGCTCTGCTTCTTCCTGAGAGATTTGCATAACCTCTGATATTCTTTTTACAGGTACGGCTTCGCCCATGGCAAAGAGTATGCCTTCAAGTATTGCTTTTGGTTTTCTATTCATTTAAATCACCGCTGATATTTGACAATATCTCCTCTGTGTTTTCGCTTGCCCCGTCACCAAGGCGTATAAGAATTGTATCGTCCTTTTCGTATGCAAGGATTTGATTTAGTTTCATAAGCTCAAGTATGGCAAGAAATATTGCCACAACTTCATTTTTGTGTCTGGCATTTTCAAACACGGATTCAAAACGGAGCTTTTTGTCCTTTCGAAGTCTGTGCATAAGAGAACCTGCCTTTTCTCTTACGGAAACGGGTTCTCTGCCCACAATACCCGTAAAGTTGGATTTTTCAGGCGGAGCTCTTCTTTGCGTTTTTTCCAGCACTGTCATAAATGCGTCATAGAGCTTGCTTGCATCGAGGTTTTCAAACTTTCTTACCTCTTTTGCTTTCTCTATTTTTTCCTCTTCTTTAAAGAAACGGAAGGTGCCGTCATATTGCATGGTTCTGAATCTTTCGGATATTATCTTCATTCTCGCTCTTTCCTTTAGAGCCTCGGTAAGATTTTGAGCAAGTTGGTCGCTGTCATCTTCCTCCTCATCATGCTTTGGCAAAATGGCCTTTGATTTGATGTAGAGCAAATTTGAAGCTACCAAAAGGAAGTCTGCCGAAATTTCAAGATTCATTTCTTCCATTTGGTTTATGTGTTCTATATATTGGTCGGTTATCTCAATTAAGGAAACCTTGCAAATATCAAGTTTATTCTTTTTTATAAGGTGCTCCAGAAGTTCAAGAGGACCTTCGAAGCTTTCGGTTTTAAAAATAAGTTCGTCCATTAAAATACCAATCCCACTATTGCAGAAATTATACCAAGCACAAAGCTGCGCATTGTGTTCAGTACGGGGTTAAGCGCATTTGTCCATAGCAGAGCCATAAGTATAAATGTTGCATATCTTTCAACCTGATAGAACAATTCCCTGTATCGGTACGGCAAAAACTCAAACAACACCTTGGAGCCGTCCAGAGGAGGGATGGGTATCAGGTTAAAGCACATAAGACCAACATTGAGCAATACACAGTAGTAGAGTATGCTGTATATAAACTCACCAAGCTGATTTGTCAATGCATATGGCGACACTATCTGTACAAGAAATGCACAAATAAGTGCTATTGCAAAATTCATCATGGATCCTGCAAGGCTTACTACCACAATTCCTGCCCTGCGTTTTTTAAAATTATATGGGTTTATGGGTACGGGTTTTGCCCATCCAAAGTGGAACAAAAACAGACAAAGTGTACCCACAGGGTCAAGATGATGAAATGGATTTAAGCTCAATCTGCCCTGATACTTGGCTGTGTTGTCACCCATTTTGTATGCCGCATACCCATGAGCAAATTCATGCAAAGAAAGTGCAATTACCAAACCGGGAATACTCAAAAGAAGTCCCATAATATACATTTTGATATTACCCATATGTAGTCTCCTTATAAATTACATAACATCATTTTTAATGATATCGTCATAGGTTTCTCTTTTTACCATGATTTTTGACTGCCCGTCTTTTACCAAAACTATGGCGGGACGGGGTATTCTGTTGTAGTTTGATGCCATAGAGTAGTTGTATGCTCCGGTGGACATTACTGCAAGGATATCTCCTGTTTCGGCTTTGGGAAGATGAGCATTTTTTATTATTATGTCTCCCGATTCACAGCATTTGCCGCACACGGTAACAATTTCTTGAGGTTCATCATTGGCACGGTTTGCAAGAATACCGTCATATTCTGCCTCGTAGAGTATGTATCTGGGGTTGTCGCCCATACCACCGTCTACGGAAACATATTTGCGGACATTCTTTATATCTTTAATATTGCCAACTGTGTACAAAGTAATACCTGCATCGCCTACAATTGAACGGCCCGGTTCCATCAAAATGTATGGGAGCTCTATTTTTTCTTTATTGCAGATTTCTTTTACAACCTCAGACACCGCCTCAATGTATTTGCCGTATTGTGCGGGCTTGTCCTCTTTTACATAGCTTATGCCAAATCCTCCTCCAAGATCTAAAGTTGTAAGAGGAAGACCAAACTCATTTTTGAGTTTAATGTAATACTTTGTCATGATTTCTGCAGCAAGCTTAAAGGGGTGCAGTTCAAAAATTTGCGAACCTATATGGCAGTGAATACCTATTACTTCAACGCTTTCAAGACCTTTTGCGTATTTTGCGATTTCATCTGCCTCGCCGTTTTCTATGGAAAATCCAAATTTGGAGTCTATTTGTCCGGTGCTTATAAATTCATGGGTGTGAGCTTCCACACCGGGCTTAATACGAAACATTATCTTAATCTTTTTTTTGTATTCTTCGCCCAGAGAGTTTAAAATATCAAGCTCGTGCATGCTGTCGGCAACTATAATACCCACATTCTCTTCAACAGCCATTGTAAGCTCGTCCAAGCTTTTGTTGTTTCCGTGAAAGCATATGTTTTGAGGGTTAAAGCCTGCTTTGAGAGCTGTGTATAACTCACCGCCCGATACTACGTCAACGCCCAGTCCCTCCTGTGAGGCAATTTTGTACATACCTATTGTACTGAGAGCTTTGCTTGCGTACATGGCCAAACCGTTGCCGTTGTAGTGGGTGTCTATGGCATTTTTGTACTCGCGCATATTTGAGCGTATTTTATCCTCATCCATCACATAGAGGGGAGTGCCGTATTCTTTTGCAAGTTCTGTGGTGTCGCATCCTCCCGCTTCCAGATGTCCTTTTTCGTTTATTTTTAAATTTTTGAGTGCAAACATACGATAAATCCTCCTAAATGCGTTAATGTGTAAACAGTATGCACACAAAATGAATATACAAATCCATCATATAATACTTATACATAATAAATTATATCATTTAATTGCTGTTGTGTCAAATTTTAAATGTAAAAATAATGTAAAGTATTGTTTGACTTGTATGGTATATTGTGGTAAAATCAAAATATCTTTAGTAATGTATTTACTTGTTTGATAACGAATAAAGTTTGTTTGTTCGTTCAAAAATAAAAACAAAGGATGGTCAAAAAATGAACAAAAGCAAAGTTTTGAAGATTGCGGCAATTGTACTTATGCTTGTAGCTGTAGTTGCACTTGCACTTGCAATCAATAACAATGGTGTTTCACATTGCACAGACTGCAACGGCAAGGGCATTGTGGAAGATGCAGCCTGTGAAACTTGTTTGGGTAAGGGCGAGGTTGAAGCATCTTCAAGATACTTCGGCACAATAGCAACTATTGCACCTCCGATAGTTGCAATACTTCTTGCACTTATAACCAAGGAAGTGTATAGCTCACTCTTTATTGGTGTTACACTTGCGGCATTATTTGCTACACAGTTTAATGTTGTAGGCACAATAGACACTGTTGTAAATGTAGGTCTTATTTCTGCATTTGCGGGCAATGCAGGTATCTTTATATTCCTTATTGCTCTTGGTGTTATGGTTGCTCTTATCAATAAGGCAGGCGGAAGCACAGCCTTTGGTGCATGGGCAAAAACCCATGTTAAGACCAAGATTGGTGCACAGCTCGCAACATTTGTGCTTGGTGTACTTATATTTATAGACGACTACTTTAACTGTCTCACAGTAGGAAGTGTTATGCGTCCCGTTACAGACAGCAAGCAGATTTCCCGTTCCAAGCTTGCGTACCTTATAGATGCTACAGCGGCACCTATATGTATGATAGCACCCGTGTCCTCATGGGCAGCGGCTGTTGCAGGCTATGCTCCCGAGGGAGAAGGTTTGGCACTTTTCATCAGGGCAATTCCTTACAACTTCTATTCACTTCTTACATTTGTATTTATTATTGCCATTACACTTATGAAGTTCGACTACGGTCCCATGAAGCTTCAGAACAGACTTTGCGAAGAAGGCAAAGAAGAAACTGTAGACAACGATGCAGACGATACTCCAAATGCTAAGGGTAAGGTTATTGACCTTGTATTCCCTGTGATTGTACTCATCATCTCCTGTGTTCTTTCGCTTCTCTATGTGGGCGGATTCTGGGCAGGTTCAAACTTTGTAGATGCTTTTGCAAACACAGATGCTACAGTGGGTCTCCCCATGGGCGGTCTCATAGCTTTGGTTATTACAATCATTTATTATGCATTAAGAGGCATTGTTTCCTTTAAGGAGTCTATGGAAAGAATTCCCTCAGGATTCAACGCAATGGTTCCTGCAATCCTCATTCTGCTATTTGCTACCTCGCTTAAGAATGTGGCAAATGATGTACTTGGCATCAATGTATATGTAGATTATATTATGACAAATGCGGCTCCTGCACTTGCAAGCTTCCTCCCTGCAGTTATATTCCTTGTGGCTTGTGTACTTGCTTTTGCCACAGGTACATCGTGGGGTACATTTGGCATACTCATACCCATTGTTACAATTATGTTCCCCAAAGATTCCGAGCTTCTTATTATCGGTATGTCGGCATGTCTTGCTGGTGCGGTTTGCGGTGACCACTGCTCACCTATTTCTGACACCACAATTATGTCTTCTGCAGGTGCAAGATGTAACCATTTAAACCATGTATCTACACAGCTTCCTTATGCAATCTTCGTGGCAGCAGTATCCTTCCTTACATACATCGTTGCAGGATTTACAAAGTCTGCATGGATCAGCCTTCCTATCGGTATGATTCTGTTCGTTGCAGGATTGA
>JAZTYV010000033.1:0-24329 GCA_045637145.1 Clostridia bacterium
CATGGAAACTTCTGCATTCTCGTAGGACACCTCGTAGTTGCCGTCCTGGCTGTAGATAAAGCCGTCTTTAACTTCGTCTACTGTCATATATATAGGTGCAGGTATCTCTGCACTCGTGCGTACTATTATGTAGTATGCATAGGACTGTGCGGGGATGCTTCTTGTAGTCATGGTGCTTGCAACTGCGGTTATAAGGTCGCCCTCTTTAACCTGTGTGGGAACAAGGTTGGTGTCTGCAACAAGTGTGTTTTCGTCTATGTTTAATGCAAGGTCTTCGATTTCTATCTGCTCTTCGGACACAGTCTTAACTATGCCCTCAACTATTCTTGTGTCGGAAATAACTTCTGTTATTTGTGCGGGAGCTTCCTCTTCAAGCTCTTTTTCTGCTTCAGGCTCTGTATTTTCAATAGACATAATTACTATCTTTGTGGGGTTCACAAGTGCAGGTATGCTCATGGTCATGATGTCTGCATACACAAATATCTTTGAACCCTTGGTTAATTCCTCTGCCTTTACAATGTTCTTTGTTCTGTACATGGAAACTTCTGCATTCTCGTAGGACACCTCGTAGTTTCCGTCCTGGCTGTAGATAAAGCCGTCTTTAACTTCGTCTACTGACATATATATAGGTGCAGGTATCTCTGCACTTGGGCGTACTATTATGTAGTATGCATAGGACTGTGCGGGGATGCTTCTTGTAGTCATGGTGCTTGCAACTGCGGTAATAAGGTCGCCCTCTTTAACCTGTGTGGGAACAAGGTCAGTGTCTGATACAAGTGTGTTTTCGTCTATGTTTAATGCAAGGTCTTCGATTTCTATCTGCTCTTCGGACACAGCCTTAACTATGCCCTCAACTATTCTTGTGTCGGAAATGTATTCCTGTGCTTCTTCGGATATGAGAAGTATATCCTGAGATTCTTGGTTATTGTCCTGTGCAAATACAACTGCTGTTGATGCGGTAAGCATTGATAATGCTAAAACTAATGATAAGATTTTTTTCATAATTATGTACCTTTCTTTTTTTGATTTTTATTTAAATATTTGTTTTGAAACATTATATTTCATATGTTTATTGATTTGGACATTTACTAAGTTTTTTCCTTCTTCATAAGTAATATTTTTTAAAAGGCAAAAAGGTTGCAATAAAAATATATTTTTTTATAAAAAATTTTAAGGTATATTTTAAACTCCAAAATATAAAGTTGATTATAAATTATTTTTATTGCCCGATTTATAATATTTTTATTATGTATGCCAATGAAAAAAGGTCCCTTTGGGACCTTTTTTGTTGGCACGCTTGATAGGAATCGAATACCCCTTCGAGTACTTCCTCGCTTCGCTCAGGGCGCCTCCGCAGTAATCCTCTGTGGTCAAGCGCTACATTCAAAAAAAGATAAGTTTATTTCTTATTTCTGTTTCTCTTTACACACTGTCTCTCTATCCGCGCGTCTTGGTTCGACCTATCTGCCATCCCAACAAAAAAGGCCCCTTTGGGACCTTTTTCGTTGGCACGCTTGATAGGAATCGAACCTACGACAACCCGGCGTCGGAGGCCGGTGCTCTATCCACTGAGCTACAAGCGCATATTTGCTCCTTTCGGAGCAATATTATTTTAAAGTATGGATTTGTATGTTTCAAATATCTCGTTTGAAATATCATCTATGCTTCTTATTTTTCCGTCCTTCACACAGGAAACTGTATGCCAGCCGTATTTTTTGGCAATGCCCACCGCATTGTCATATGATTTTGTAAGGTATGCAATGTCGGACTCGTGTATGTCCTTTACTTCGGAATTGTTTATTTTGTTTTTGCGGTTTTCCATGAGCTGTCGTGCATACTCCACGGGCATATCCAAAAATATAACAAGGTCGGGCTTTGGAAGAGATAGTTTGTTGTACTCAAAATCGTACACCCAGTCGAGAAAATCATTCTTTTCCTTTACATTTTCGATTTTGGACGCCTGATGTATCATATTCGAAGTAACATATCTGTCGGCAATTACAACCTGGGCATTATCAAGCCTTTCTTTCCATACACATTTGATGCTCCCTGCCCTGTCCACCGCAAAAAAGGCAGATGCCATATACGGACTTACATCGTTGGCACTTGTTCCGAAATTTCCTCCGAGATACATCTTTACAAGAGAGGATGTGTCGGACGCATAGTTTGGAAATTCTATCTTTTCCACTTTGGTTTGCGATGCCAGAATTCTTTCATAAAGTTTTTCGGTCTGGGTTTGTTTGCCGCTGGCATCCACACCCTCTATGACCACAAGCTTATATTTACTCATACTATTCTCCAAGATACATCTTTCTCTTTTCCAATGCCTTTCCGCAGCTCATAGCGCCTTCGGGGCAGGGACCCGACACACAGGACGGCCCTGCATACTTAAATATGGACGGTGCCGCCTCTTTTACAAGGGAGAGCATTTTGTTTGCCATATCGCGTATTTCCCACTGTGCTCTTTCGCAGCAACGGTGATTGAAGAAATTAAGCAGACTTCTTGCATTAAAGGTGGCAATCATCTTTGTTTCGCAAGCATTGGGAAGTATGTATCTTGCATCTTCTATTGCCTTTTTTTCTGCAGAGGTCTTGGCTTTCTTTTCGCTCATACCATCAGCAATCATGCTATCATAGTGCTTTTTAAACAGTATTTCGGAAATAGCATTGTATTTTTTGACATCGTCTGCCATAGCCTCCAAAAACAGTTTTTTTGCCTCCGGCTCGTTTTCTATTTCAGGAGGGGTGATGAACTCAAAACTGCCCTCGTTTACATATCTTTGGGATTTAACGGAGTAGCTTGCAATTCTGTGGCGTGTAAACTGTGCCAAAAGGCTTCTGGACACTCCCTCTATACCAAAGGTAAAGGTGATATGCTCCAGGGGACTTTCGTGACCCATGCTCATAAGCTTATCTATAAATGCTCTTGTCTTTTCTTTGTCCAGTCCATCCATGATGCCCGATATCTGCGATGAGGAATAGCACAGCTTTGCTGCTGATGCTACAATTTTTTCGCAATCGGGATTGTACTGAAGTAACTCTACATTCATAATTTATCTCTCCTGTGGAAATTTTTTTCCGTTTTTAAGTACGGTTAATCCGAATTTGGGCAAATCCAGCATTCTTATTGCTCTTGACGGTTGTTTTAAAAGTCTGTACAGCCATTCTATGCCGTATTTCTGATAAAAGACGGGTGCTCTTTTAACTGTGCCTGCAAAGACATCGAGGCTTCCGCCTATGCCCATTGCTACGCCGAAATCGAGCTCGTTTTTGTGCTTATTAAGCCACATTTCCTGTTTGGGTGCTCCAAGACATACAAACAGCAAATCGGGCTTTTTGGCATTGATGTCGGCAATTATTTGCTTTTCCTTGTCATCATCAAAGTATCCGTCTGCACAGCCTGCAATTTTAATACCCGGGTAGCTTGCCTGTATTTTTTCACCTGCCTGTTCGGCAACAGACGGCTTTGCGCCAAAGAGGTACACACTCATACCATGCTCTGCCATCTTGGAAAGCGCCATACATGCGGTATCGAACCCGGTGGCTCTTTCCGTAATGGGATTTTTGAGAATTTTGGATGCATACACCACACCTATGCCGTCTGCAAGAAGAACATCTGCCTCGTTTAACACCTTTGCAAAATCTGCATTTCTGTACGCCTGCATAAGTATTTCGGAGTTTGGTGTGTATATACACCTTCTTTTTTCGCCGTCTTTAATGTATTTAACTATAAGATTTGATGCACTTTCAGCGGTGTGCTTGCTTACTTTGACACCGAGAATATTGACTTTAACCATATTAACCCCCGCATTTATATATCATTTTTATTATACTATTTCTAATGCACAAAATCAATAGTTTTATGAAGCCGAGAACAAAAAAGCTGTTGCTCTTATGAGCAACAGCTTTTATATTACATCAGCTTTCAAGCAATTTTTCGAGTCTGTCCAGACCCTCTTTGATGTTTTCCATGCTTGTAGCATATGACCAGCGGACATAGTCGGGTGCAGCAAAGCCGCTTCCGGGAACAACTGCAACAAGCTGTTTTTCAAGGAAAACCTCGGCAAAGTCGTCTGCATTGTTTATGGTTTTGCCTGCAAGCACTCTTCCCTTTAAACGAGATATATTCATCATCACATAGAACGCACCCTGTGGCACAAGACAGCTTACGCCGTCTATGGAGTTAATTCTGTCTGCCATATATTTGCGTCTTTCGTCAAATGCAGAAATCATAACTTTAAGTTCATCCATAGGTCCGTTTAATGCGGCAACAGTTGCCGCCTGAGCCATGGAATTGGGGTTTGATGTGGTGTGACTCTGCACATTGCCCATAGCCTTTGCTATAGCGGGATTGGAAGCCGTATAGCCTATTCTCCAGCCTGTCATTGCATAGGTCTTGGACACACCGTTTACTATTATTGTAAGGTCCTTAATCTTGTCATTGAAGCTTGCAATGCTTGTGTGCTTAACACCGTCATACACAAGGTATTCATAAATTTCATCGGAAACAACGAATATATTGTTTTCCACAGCAACCTCGGCAATTGACTTAAGCTCATCCTCTGTATACACCATACCTGTGGGGTTTGAGGGGCTGTTTAATACGATAGCCTTTGTCTTTGGAGTAATTGCCTGTTTAAACTGTTCTGCACTGAACTTAAATCCGCTTTCCTCTGTGGTATGAAGAACCACGGGAACACCGTCATTGTACTTTACCATTTCGGGATAGCTTACCCAGAACGGCGCGGGAATTATGACCTCATCGCCGGGGTTCAATATTGCTCCGAAAACATTTATCAAAGAGTGCTTTGCACCGTTGGAAACCACAATTTGACTTGGCTCATAGCTAAGACCGTTGTCTCTTGACAATTTTTGGCAGATTTCCTTTTTGAGTTCAAGAGTACCCGATGCGGGTGTATACTTGGTAACTCCTGCGTTTATAGCCTCGATTGCGGCATCTTTGATATGTCTGGGTGTATCAAAATCGGGCTCGCCCGCACCAAAACCTACAACATCCATACCGTCTGCCTTCATCTGCTTGAATTTTGAGTCGATGGTAAGTGTGGGAGAAGGTGCAATTTTCTTGAATTTATTTGAAATTTCCATTGTCATACCTCCAAAAGATATAAATGTATGATATTTTAAAATTTTACCATATAGCAAAAAAAATTGCAAGTTTTTTAGTCGCAAATTTCAAAATTTGTAGCATTTATATCTAAAAATGCAATTTTTAAGCCGATTTTTGAAAGTTATGCATAGTATTTTTGCCAAACTATGCGTAAAAAGCATTCTCTATATAGTTTATGGCGTCTTGCTCGGTATATACCTCACATACATCAAAAGATACTTCTTCAAAGCCTTGGTACTTTTGCAGAAATGCTTTTGCAGTACGGATTATTTTTTGCTGTTTAAAAGAGTTGACAGCATCGGCGCCCGAGCCGAATTTGGTGTTTTTTCGGGTCTTTACCTCTACAAAAGAAATGTGCGTGCCTCTTTTTGCAACGATGTCAATTTCTCCGCCCGCGGCACGAAAATTTGTACAAAGTATGCAGTATCCCTGCTGTTTCAGATATTGGCAGGCGGTCTGCTCACCTTTTCTGCCTATATGCACAGTGTTCACTTAACATGCTCCTTTACGCCCTTGAATGTAAGACGGTGTATTGGCGATGGGCCGTATTTTGCTATGGCTTCAAGATGCTCCTTTGTGCCGTAGCCCTTGTGCTTTTTAAAGTTGTACTCAGGATACTCATTGTGCAGGCGGACGATATATCTGTCCCTGCTTACCTTGGCAAGAATTGAAGCTGCGGCAACAGACATGGATTTGGCATCGCCCTTTACCACTGTTTCACATTCAACGGGCATCTGTCCCACACGGTTGCCGTCTATGAGTGCAACATCGGGAGTAACGGGAAGAGATGACACCGCAAGATTAAAGCACTTCAGTGTGGCGGCAAGAATGTTTATCCGGTCTATTTCCTTTTCGTCAACACTTACTATAGAATAGCAAAGTGCCTTTTGTGTAATTACATCGAAAAGCTCCTCCCTTTTCTTTTCCGTGAGCTTTTTGGAGTCATTTATTCCCTCGATATAGGTGTCTTTGTCAAATATTACTGCTGCGGCAAAAACAGGACCTGCAAGGGGACCTCTGCCCGCCTCGTCTACACCCGCAACATATTTGTACCCTTTTTGGTAATATTTGTTTTCATAGCAAAGCATATCTGTGTTTTGTGTCATTTGTATTTCCCCGCTTTCAAAAATCAAAAGGAGTTTCCAGCGAAATTCTGCCAAGCTTGGCACCTCTGAATTCATCCAGAAGAATCTTTGATGCACGCTCGGTGTCTATTTCTCCGCCCGAAACCACGAAGCCTCTTTTTCTGCCGAGAAGCTCAAGCATTTCGTAGCCGTCCATATCATAAAAATCTGTCATTTTGTAGCGCTGTGTAAGTGTTAGGGGATACTTTGCCTTAAGAACTTCCAAAAGCCTTATGGCAATCTCCTCGAGGTCCATAATTTCATCCTTTATGGCACCTGTAAAAGCCAGCTTTTCACCCACAGACACATCTTCAAATTTGGGCCACAATATGCCGGGGGTGTCCAAAAGCTCAAACGAATTGGGAAGTCTTATCCACTGTTTGCCCTTGGTTACGCCCGGTCTGTCGCCTGTAACGGCACTCTTTTTGCCCGAAAGCTTGTTTATAAACGAAGACTTGCCCACATTGGGTATGCCTACAACCATCATCTTAATGGGTCTGTTTACAAGTCCGCGCGATTTATCGTGCTCAATTTTGTCCTTTAATATTTCTTTGCAACGGGCAAAAACATCATTTAAGGATTTGCCCGTTGTAGAGGATATGCTCATAACAGAGAGACCTTTATTTTTAAAATATCTCTCCCACTCGCGAGTGGTATCGGCATCGGCAATATCGGATTTGTTTAAAACAACAAGCCGGGGTTTGTTTGCAAATATTTCGTCAATGGCAGGGTTTCGGCTGCTTATGGGTATTCTTGCATCCAGAAGCTCTACAACTATATCTATGAGCTTTTGGTTTTCCTCCATCATTCTTCGTGTTTTGGTCATATGACCGGGATACCACTGTATATCCATACAATCACTTCCTTATTTTCAAAAATCACCACGAAGCATAGCATCGTGGTGATGAAATAATTACTTATACAAGCCGAATTTTCCCAAAGGCCAGAGTCTGAATTCTGCTTTGCCCATTATATTTTCAAGGGGCACTGCGCCGACATCTGCACTTCTGCTGTCGTGGCTGTTGTTTCTGTTGTCACCAAGAACAAAAACTGTATCCTCAGGGACTTTAAAGGGTAAAGGTGTAGTCATAAAGGCATATATGTTGATGTTTTCGCTGATGTAATCTTCCTTTAAAACCTTGCCGTCTACCAAAACCTCACCATTTACATTGATGTCTACAACCTGACCCTCTGTAGCAATAACTCTTTTAACATATGCCAAATCCTTTTTGGGTGCGCGGTTTTTCTCGCTTATTGAAGGATGGAATATGATGATGTCGCCCTGTTTGGGTTCTGTGTAGCCTATGACTCTTGTGAAAAGTCTGTCTCCGTTGGTAAGTGTGGGATTCATGCTGGAGCCGTCTACCTTGACCAAGGTGAATACAAAATTCTTAATAAGGAGAGCAACTGCTATTGCAATGGCAATACATGCCACCCATTCAAAAATTTCCTTTGCCCAGTTGAGACTTTCGGGCTGGGGTTCGGGAGTTTGTACATTGTTTAAATTGTCTTCCATTACAAGCACCTCCGCAAAAATAATTAAAAGCTATGGACATAAAGACCATAGCGTTTTGTGATAATCAAGGGGCAAAGAGGACCCGCGACAAAACAAAGTCCTCTTTGCAATGAGACGTCATATCTTCTCTTTAACTCTTGTTGCCTTACCGACTCTGTCACGCAAGTAGTAGAGTTTAGCTCTTCTGACTTTACCTTTTCTGACAATTTCGATTTTAGCAAGTTTAGGAGAATTTACAGGGAAAGTTCTTTCCACACCAACGCCGTAAGAAATTCTTCTTACAGTGAAGGTTTCTGTAATACCGCCGTGTTTCTTGGCAATAATTGTACCTTCAAACACCTGGATTCTTTCTCTTGAACCTTCTTTGATGAGCACATGAACCTTAACGGTATCACCAATGCAAAGCTCGGGAAGGTCTGTTCTTAACTGTGCGCTTGTTAAGCTTTCAATAATATCCATTATATATCCTCCTCTCTCCGTAGGCGTTCTTGTAAAGCACTGCGGACCCAATCGAAAAAGGTCATTTACAGAGGACCGCCCGTATAACCTTAAATAGTGTAACACATATAATTGGAAAATGCAAGCATTTTTTTCACTTTTTAATATTTTTTTCGGGTATTTTATTAAAATAAGTCTTTTCTTTTAAAAAACCACCTTAGTTTACATGCTTAAACCACTCTCTTGCATAGTCCGCAATCATAGGCACAATAGCTTTGATGTCTACATCCGTGGTGTTTACGCACAGGTGATAACCCGAGGTGTCGCCCCAATCGACTGTGGAAACCATATCGTAATAGCTGGCTCTGGCTCTGTCTATTTTCTTGATTTTTTGGACGATTTCTTTGTCGGTTAGGTTCTCGCCATCGGCGGCTCTGTGTTTACATCTTAACACCTTGGCATCCATATCCGCATAGATAAAAATCTTGAGCGGTGAATACGCCGATAGTGTGATGTCTGCGGCTCTGCCAACTATTACACAGTTCTCGCCCATTTCGGCAATTTTTTGAAGGACATTTCTCTGCTCGGTAATAAGTTCGATGTGCTTTTCCTTTATGGGAGTAGTCCTCGACGAGAAGCTATGTCTTATAACATAGTGATAGTTTTTGTAAAGATGAGCGAGGTTGTTTTCTACATAGGTTTCGCTAACCTGCATCTTTTCCGCTATCTCGTCTACGAGCTCTTTGTCGTAGTACTTGTAGCCAAGCTCTTCTGCAAGGCGCTTGGCAATCTCTCTGCCACCGCTGCCGAACTCTCTGCCTATTGTGATGATGTTGGCATTGCTCAGCTTTTCGCCGTCAAACTCGGAAATTAAAGTCTGCTTAATTATCTTCTTGTCAGGCTTTAGGTATATTAGCGCACCTGTCATAAGAAGTGCGGTAATTATCATACTAAGTGGGAATGCCATCAATATTGTTTCAAATGTGGGGTTAAACTTAAACGCGGTAAATATCCATATGATTCTTGTTCCGCACACACCAATCATTGTGATAACAGCAGGAAGCATTGATATGCCGTAGCCTCTTAGGTAGCTTCCCAGCACCTCGTATACTGAAGTGAAGAAGTACGCATATGCAACCATATATATGAGCCTTGTGTAGCCTACTTCTATAACCTCGGGATTGGTGTTAAAGAGCGACAGGATTGACTTACCTACACCTAAAATAATCATAATGCCAATGCCGAGTGCTATCCACGACTCAATCATAGACACCCTTAGAGTCTTTTTGCATCGGTCAAACTTCTGTGCACCCCTGTTTTGACCAACAAAGGTTACGCACGCCTTGGAAAAACCCGTAAATAGCAAGTATGCAAAGGTTTCTACATTGCTTGCAACGCTGGAACCTGCCATATATATGGTGTCTAAGCTATTTATTGCTGCCTGGACCACTATGTTGGCAATACAAAATACCGATGCCTCAAGGCTTGTGGGTATGCCTATCTTTAATATTTCAGAAAGCTCTTTTTTGGCGATGGAAATTTTCTTTAACGAAAGCTTAGTGTCATCTCTTGATTTCATCAAAAATACAAATAACACAACCGCACCGATTAGATTGGATACAATTGTAGCAATTGCTACACCCTCTATGGTCATATTAAATACTACTACAAAAATTATGTTTAATACGACATTGATGGCACCTGATATTGCCAGAATGATAAGCGGTGTTTTGGTGTCACCCTTTGCCATAAAGATTGCCGCTTCAAAGTTGTAGAGAAGTATCATAGGTGCGCCCATAAAATATATCTTTAGGTAGGTTGTTGCAAGTGGAAGAATGTCGTTTGGAACATTTGTCATAGCAAGGATGCTCCTAGAGAAGAACTGTCCTACCAAAAGGAGTACAAATCCTACTATAACAGAAAACAGTACCGAGGTGTGAACTATCTTTTGTACGGTCTCCTTGTCGCCTCTGCCAACGGCACTTGCCATGGTGACATTGGTACCTATGGATAGGCCTATAAAGGCGTTTATAATGAGAGCTATAATTTGTGAAGTGGAACCAATTGCGGCAATGCACTTTTCACCCATATCGCCCGTAAAGCGACCAATTACGGCAAGGTCGGCAGCATTAAAAAGCTGCTGAAGCATACTTGTTGCAGCCAAGGGCAATGCAAAAAGTAGGATTTTCTTCCAAAGTGAACCTGTTACTAAATTTTTCGGTTTTGTTGTTGACATATTAAACCCTTCTTTTTAAAAATTGTAGTTGGATTTTTTTATCATTTATTTTAATCGATTTTGATATTTTTCGTACATATCGGGTCTTTTGTTTTTTGTTTCCTCGAGTGATTTTTCCATACGCCATTTGGATATAAGTGCGTGATTTCCGCTCATGAGTACCTCGGGAACCTCCCTGCCGTTGAAAACGGGAGGTCTTGTGTAGTGCGGATACTCCAAAAGTCCTGAATAGTGAGACTCATCGGTAAAGCTGTCCTCATTGGAAAGAACACCCTCTATCATACGGCTTACACAGTCTATGACCGCCATGGCGGGTATTTCTCCGCCTGTTAAAACATAGTCGCCTATAGATATTTCCTCATCTACGATTTCATCTATTATGCGTTGGTCTACACCCTCATAGTGTCCGCACAAAATAACAAGATTTTGGTATGCGCAAAGCTCTGCACCCTTTTTTTGAGAAAACACCTCTCCCTTTGGCGACATATACAAAACATGTGGCTTTTCGTCCATTTCGCTCAATATGCTTTGGTACGCCCTGTATATAGGCTCTGCCTGCATTACCATGCCTCTGCCTCCGCCGTAGGGATAGTCGTCCACACGGTTGTGCTTGTTTGCGGCAAAATCGCGGATGTTTACCACATTGAATTCTATGATATTTTTCTTTTCTGCCCTGCCGAGCATACTGTCGTGAAGTACACCCGAAAACATTTCGGGAAAAAGAGTTAGAATATGAAATTTCATATCAATCCAAAAGTCCTTTCGGCATTTGTATTAAAACATATCCGTCTTTGATGTTTATTTCTTTGATGACATCTTTGATTGCGGGGATATATATGCTTTTGCTATGAGGAGTCTTTACTGCATATACATCGTTGCTCCCTGTGGTTATGACATCCTCCACAGTGCCGTAGACCATCATTTCGTCTTTTACGCTGAGCCCCACAATATCTGCCACAAGGTAGGTGTCTTCGGGCAAATCTTCAAAAAGCTCTCTGTCTGCATAAAGAACCTTGTTTTTCATCTTTTGTGCAGTATCCACATCATCTATGCCCTCAAGCTTTAACAGAACACAGTTCTTTTGATAGCGGACACCCTTTACCTTGTATTTTTTGCCGTCTTGTGTGTACAGACTGTCAAAAATCTCAAAAACCTCGGGGGCATCGGTTCTGGGATTTACCTTTACCTCGCCTTTTAAACCGTGGGTATTTACAATCTGTCCTACATCTATAATATTATCCATAATGGTTCTCCTGTTAAAAATGTTTGATGTGTAAAAAATGCAGAATAAGCGAACTTAACCCAAGCGAAGCTAAGGGGTACCTGAAGCCTTATATAAATACAGCAAAAGGCGAAGTTCGCCTATAGCTTAAGCAGTTGCGTCAGTATCCGAACCCGTTTTGGGTGCGTGTTTTTACGCCACTGCATTGTTAAAACACTCGCAAATGCGTCAGCATTCGCTGCGTTTTTGCCTCGCTTTGCCGCAAAAACACAGCACCAAAAATTTATTGAACCAAAAACAAGATAAAATAGATTGTTTTTCAAGGCGGAAGGTCGAAATAATACTGTCGTATTTTGAGACCGACAACGAAGAAAAACAGCTATTTTACTTTGTTTTGGCGAGTTCGGATACTGACGCAACTGCTTAAAGGCATAAAATGCAAGAAATCTGCAAAATTGCAGATTTCTACATAAAATCAGTCTGATACTATACTCTTTGTTTTTTAAAAAGTAGTAATCCGGACTTTAAGCGCTCTGCGCTTTATTTTACATACCAATTAAGCTATTGAACTATTTCTACAATAACCTTCTTGTTGCTCTTTCCTGCAGCAGCCTTAATTACGGCACGGATTGACTTTGCAATCCTGCCCTGCTTACCTATAACCTTGCCCATATCGGCATCGTTTACACGAAGCTCAAGTACGGTTGAGTGTTCGCTTTCTGTTTCTGTAACAGAAACATCATCGGGAAAATCAACAAGAGATTTTGCTATATATTCTAATAACTCTTTCATAAGCCAAAACCTCCTAAAGCCTATTTTATGATACCGCTGATTTTAAGCAATTCCTTAACAGTATCGGTAGGCTGTGCACCTGTAGCAAGCCACTTTGAAGCCTTTTCAGCATCAATGTTGATTGTAGAGGGTTCTGTCTTAGGATCAAATGTGCCGATTTCTTCGATAAATCTGCCGTTTCTGGGATATCTGGAATCTGCAACAACCACTCTGTAGAAAGGAGCTTTTTTTGCACCCATTCTCTTTAAACGAATTTTAACCATTAAAATTCACCTCCGTAAGTATTTAATAAACAATTTTATATTTTAAAATGCTATCTTAAGAAATTTCCGAGACCGCCCATGGCTCTCTTCATTTTCTTCGGATTGCTAAATTGTTTCATAAGTTTCTGCATTTGTTCAAACGACTTTAAGAACTGATTGACCTCGTGTACCTCTGTACCGCTTCCGGCGGCAATTCGCTTTTTGCGGCTTGCATTTATAACAGACGGGTCGCTGCGCTCCCTTTTGGTCATTGAGGTTATAATTGCTTCTATGCGGTTTATTCTCTTTTCGTCAAAGTTTGCTCCCGAAAGGGCTTGCTTGTTGATACCGGGTATCATGCCCAAAATATCGGAAAAAGAGCCAAGCTTTTTCATTTGCTTCATCTGTTCGAGATAGTCATCCAGGGTAAAGGCACTCTGACGGATTTTCCTTTCAAGCTCTATTGCCTGTTTTTCGTCAAATGCCTGCTGTGCCTTGTCTATAAGGGTAAGTACATCGCCCATACCGAGAATTCTCGATGCCATTCTGTCCGGGTAGAACCAGTCCAAATCGGTGAGCTTTTCGCCCTGACCCACAAGCTTTATGGGTTTGCCGGTAACTGCCCTTACGGAAAGTGCGGCACCGCCTCTGGTATCGCCGTCAAGTTTGGTAAGAACTACACCGCTTATGTCGAGCTTTTCGTTGAATGCCTGTGCAACATTTACGGCATCCTGTCCTGTCATAGCATCTATGGTAAGAAGTATCTCCGCAGGCGCAACCTCTGTTTTGATGTTTAAAAGCTCATCCATAAGCTCTTCGTTCAAGTGAAGTCTTCCTGCAGTATCTATGATGACCACATCGTTGCCGTAGTGCTTGGCGTGGTTTACTGCCTCTTTGGCAATATGGACTGCATCGTTTGATTCATCTATGGAAAACACAGGGATATCGAGCTTTTCGCCGACAACCTTGAGCTGTTTTCTTGCGGCGGGTCTGTATACATCGCAGGCTGCAAGAAGCGGTCTTTTGCCCTGGTTTTTGAGTATACCGCCGATTTTAGCGCTTGTGGTGGTCTTACCTGCACCCTGCAGACCTACCATCATTATAACGGCGGGTGTTTTGGAGCCAAAGTTGATTTTGACCGCTTTGGCACCCATAAGCTCGGTAAGCTCTTCGTTTACAATTTTTATGACCTGCTGTGCAGGTGTAAGACTTTCTAAAACATTGGAGCCTATTGCCTTGTCGGATACGGATTTTATGAAATCCTTAACTACCTTAAAGTTAACATCTGCCTCCAAAAGAGCAAGCTTAACCTCACGCATTGCTGCCTTTAAATCTGCCTCGGAAATTCTGCCCTTGCCTCTTAACTTTTTGAAAGCACTCTGGAGTTTGTCGGATAAGTTTTCAAATGCCAAAGGTAAAACCTCCTTTTAAAATACATCTATGCTTCTTCTACTATTGTGTCGAGAAGTGAGGATATTTTATTGACATTGTCTTCGGTAAGCTCCGAAGAAAGCAATGCTCTTATGCTGTTTGCGGCATCGCTGATGTCGGAAAAACGCTTTAAAAGTCCAAGCTTTTCCTCATACTGCTTAAGCTCCGATGCGGCACGCTTTATGCTGTCGTGTACACCCTGACGGGTAATGCCCGAATTGTGTGCAATTTCCGAAAGCGATAAATCCTCTGCGTAATATTGCTCCATCATATCGAGTTGTTTTTGCGGAAGGAGATTTCCATAGAAATCCAAAAGAAGAGATATTGTTAAATCCTTCATACATCTGCCCTCCGATTCTGTAAAGAAAAAAACTTTACTGTCAAGCAAACTGCTTTACAGCTTGTAATTATATAATATATTGCTGTGTTTGTCAAGGCTTTTTTAATATTTTCATAAATTTTTTAAGTTTGTAGGCGAAATGTGTAGTACAAACGGATTATAATAGTGTTAGAAGGGATGTGATACACATAGAAACATGGATAAAACTAAGCCGTGATATTATTAACTGGCAGTGGTATCATGATGACAACGCGAAGTCTGTATTTTTGCACATTGCATTAAGTGTGCGATGGAAAGAGGGGTTTGTGGGAAACACCAAACTAAATGCGGGAGAAATGCTCACCACTCAGTGCGAGCTTGCAGAAAGGCTGGGCAAAAGCCGTTACCAGATACGAACTGCTCTGGACGCTCTTAAAAGCTCGGGAGCAATACAGTGCACCTCCGCCAAGGGCAAGACACTTATAAAGGTTAGTAAATACGCGTATTCCGGACCCGCGAATAACAAAAGCAACGCCAAATTCCGCCAAGGATACGCCAAGGATTTGCCAAATAACCGCCCGGATATAAATAATATATATAATAATTATAAATCCATAGAAGAAAGGAAAGAAGGGAATAAATACCAAAGTGACCATAGCAGAACTGATAGAGAAAATAAATGCAAATACGGAACTGTCCTGTGATAACAACAGTGAAACCGTAAGCGAAATATACAACAGGTCCAAAGGAAATCTTGAGGGGCTGAACTGCCCCCTGTGCAACAACAGAGGCGACTTTATTGAAATACGGGACGGTTACGAATACCTTGTAAAGTGCAAATGCATGGCACAAAGAGAGCTCATTAAAAGAATGGAAAAAAGCGGTCTTGGAAAGATGCTTAAAAAGTATTCCCTTGCAAAGTACACCGCAGAGGAACCTTGGCAAAAAAAGATACTAGATAAAGCAAAAGGCTTCATGAAAAATCCATCGGGATGCTTTTTTATAGGCGGACAACCCGGCTCGGGCAAAACTCACATATGCACCGCCATAGTAAACTCGCTTATGCGTGAAGGAAAAGAAGCTCGCTATATGCTGTGGCGTGAGGAGAGCATAAGCTTAAAAAACAATATAACGGAGTCGGAGGAATACTTCGGCGCAATTGAAATTTACAAAAAGGTGCCTGTTTTGTACATAGACGATTTTTTGAGAAATCCAATGGAAAGACCCAGCAACGCAGACATGAACCTTGCTTTTGAGATAATAAATGCAAGGTACAACGCTGACCTTGTAACCCTAATAAGCTCGGAGATAACCATAGAGGAAATATACGATATGGACATTGCCCTTGCGGGCAGAATAATGGAAATGTCGGGCAAAAACTTAATATCCATAGCTCCCGACACAAGCAAAAATTACCGCATAAAAATGTTTACCCACCGCCCCGAAGGGTGATGGGTAAAAGTACATTGCATATATTATTCGCCAAACAGAGCGCTTGCAAAATCTTTGGCATCAAACTCGTTGAGGTCGTCTATGCCCTCTCCCACTCCTGCAAGCTTAACGGCAATATGATGCTCGTGCGCAATGGCAAGAACTATGCCTCCCTTTGCGGAGCCGTCCAGCTTGGTAAGTATGATGCCCGTGATTTTGGCGCTTTCGGAGAACACCTCTGCCTGATTTACTGCATTTTGACCTGTGGTGGCATCCAGCACAAGAAGGGTCTCGCGCGAGGACTCAGGAAGCTCTCTGTCTATAATTCTGGAAATTTTGGCAAGCTCGTCCATAAGATTTTTCTTGTTGTGAAGTCTGCCTGCGGTATCTATGATTATGACATCGCTTTTGCGCGATTTTGCCGCACTTATGGTGTCGAAAACCACAGATGCGGGGTCCGAGCCTTCCTCGTGCTTTATGATTTCGGCACCTACTTTGTCTGCCCATATCTGAAGCTGGTCGATTGCTGCGGCGCGGAAGGTGTCTGCGGCGCCGAGAATTACCTTTTTGCCCTCGGAAATGTATTTTGCAGCCATCTTGCCTATTGATGTGGTTTTTCCCACACCGTTTACACCTATAACCACAATTACTGAGGGTATGCTGTCAATCCTTAGTGTGTTGTCATTTTCGGACAGGATTTCGGACACGATTTCTTTGATTTCGCCCTTTACCTCTTCGGCTTCGGTAAGCTTTTTTTCCTTTACTTTTTTTCTTAATTCTTCGATGATATAGGTTGAGGTCTCCACTCCGACATCTGCCATAATCAAAGCTTCCTCAAGCTCTTCGTAGAGGTCTTCGTCTATCTTTTTAAAGATTTTTAAGACATTGTCCACCTTTTCGTTGAGGGCGTCTCTTGTTTTGCCCAGTCCCGCCTTAAGCTTGGAAAAGAAGCCTTTGCTCTCTTCAATATTGCCTATTGCATCCTGTTCTTTTTCTTCATCCCCGCAGGGTATTTTTTCCAAAGGCAATGCATCGTCATTTGTTTCCAGAGCTTTGTTTGCGTCATCATTAACAGCATCTTCGGGCTGTGAGCCGTTTTTCTTTAAAAATCCAAACATCAGTTGTAATCCTCCAAATCTTCAAATTTAAGCTTAAGCAGTTTGGATACGCCCTTTTCCTGCATGGTAATACCATACATGATATCTGCCGACTCCATTGTGCCTCTTCTGTGAGTTACCACAATAAACTGTGTCTTTTCGGAATATCTGCGTATATAGTCGGCAAATCGGTACACATTGTTCTCGTCCAGAGCCGCCTCGACCTCGTCTAAAATACAGAACGGTGTGGGGCGAACCTCAAGTACGGAGAAAAGAAGTGCTATTGCGGAAAGTGCCTTTTCGCCTCCCGAGAGTGCCATCATATTCTGCAGCTTTTTGCCCGGGGGCTGTACTTCGATTTCTATGCCGCTTTCCAGTATGTTGCCGGGGTCGGTAAGGGTAAGTCTGCCTGCACCGCCTCCGAAAAGCTCGTGGAATACGGTATTGAACTTTTGCTGAATAATCTCAAAGCTCTCGGCAAACTTTTCGGTCATAACCTTTTGCATTTCGAGAATGATGTCCTCGAGTTTTTCCTTGGTGCTGTCGAGGTCTGCCTTTTGTTCGGTCATAAAGTCGAATTTTTCTTTGACTTCCTTGTATTCTTCGATTGCATCTATGTTGATGTTGCCAAGCTGTTTGATTTTGCCCCTTAGGGAAGAGGCTTCCCTTTGAGCCTCGTTGTAGTCAAAATCTGCCTTTTTGTAGCTAAGTGCTGTGTTGTAGGTAAGCTCGTACTCATCCCACAATTTGTTTATCACAGCCTCTGTATCTGCCTCTGTTTTGGCATTTTTGGCTTCAAGGCGGGCTGCTTCCTGCTGAAGCAGATATATGGTTTCGTTTTGCTCCTTAAGTGAGCTTTGAATATCTTTGAGCTTTGCGGTATCTGTTTCGTAACCCTTTTGGGTCATAGCAATTTTATTTGCAATTTCGCCCATTATTTCTATGTTTACGGTTATGTTGTTTTCAAGATTTGCAATTTCGCCCCAAAGCTTTTTGTTTAAATCATCAATATTTTTGATGTCATTGTGCTTGGACGCAAGCTCCATGCTCAAGGTGTTTTTGTTTGCACTTAAGGAATATATGTTTGCATTTGCAGTTTCTATGTCCTTATCTATGGTGTTGTATGCTATGCGGTCACAGAGTATGCTTTCCTGAAACTCGTCTCTTTCACGGCTTATTTCGTCTGCCATAGAGGTAAATTCATCTGCAGATGCGCGGGAAACTATGATTTTTTTCTCGTTTTCGCCTATTTTTGCATTAAAGCTTTCCGTTTCCTTTTCCACATCGGAAATGCTCTTTAATATATCGCCGTTTTCGTTTGTTATGGCAAAAATGGAGTGCTTGAGTTCTTCTGCGATGCGGTTCAAGCTTTTTTGCTCGGACTCAAGGCGCACCCTTTCGTGCTCGCACGCGGTTATGACGCTTTCAAGCTCTGCCTTGGTGTCTGCCATTTTGTCTATGTCTGCCTTTAGCTTTGCAATTTTATCGTCATTGGCATCTGCCGTTTTCTTAAGCTTATCCGCTTCCTTTTTGAGGCGTTCTATTTCCTTGCCTCTTCCCAGAAGGCTCTGATTTTTGCTGAAGCTTCCTCCTGTAATGGAACCGCCTGCATTTATAAGCTGACCGTCCAGGGTTACAATCTTAAATTTGTAACCGTTTTTCTTTGCCATATTTACGGCATTGTCTATGTTGTCCGCTATGATGCATCTGCCAAGAAGCGAACGGAATATGCCGTCATATTTTTTGTCGTGCTCAACAAGATTGGACGCAATGCCTATATAGCCTTTGTCTTTTTGGGGAGGGTTCTTGATTTCATCGCCGTCTACAGAGCTTACGGGCAAAAAGGTGGCTCTTCCGCCATTTGATTTTGCCAGATAGTCTATACATTCCTTGGCAGTATCTTCGTCCTCAACAACTATGTTTTGCACCATGTTTCCAAGAGCAATCTCTATGGCGGTAATGTATTCATCCTTTACAGTGATGAGCTTGGATACAAGTCCGTGAACTCCCCCTGTATTGGAATTGAGAACATTTTTTACACCCTTGGAGTAGCCGTCCAGACCCTTTTCCAAATCCTCCAAGAGACTTATGCGGGACATCTTGGAGTTAAGCTCGGTAACTGTGGTATTTTGCTCCTCCTTGGACTTTTCCAGCTTGTCCTTTGCAGAAAAATACTGTTTTTTAAGCTCTTCCATTCCCTGCAGGGCTTCGGCATTTTTGGACTCGTTTTTCTTTTGCAAATCCAGAGTATCAGAAAGCTTTTTATCGTTTTCTGCCATGGACTTTGTCTTGAGTGCAAGCTCATCGTCAAGCGCAAGCTTTCTTTCGTCAAAGTTCTTAATAAGTGCAGTAAAGCCTGAAAGTCTGGCTTTGTATGCAGATATTTCTCCAAGCAGGCGTACAATATCATTTTTGTATTCCTCTGCCTTGGCTGCTTTGGCGTTTATATCGGCCTCAAAGTCTGCAAGCTTTTTGTCGCACTCGGCAAGCTTTTCCTCCAAAACAAGCTTTTGTGCTTCCTTTTCCTTTATGTCGGAATCGTTGTTTTTAATGCTTACATCGGCAAGGGAAATCTTTTCTTTGATTATCTTAACATCGGATTGCCATCGAAGTGCATTTTCCGAATTGTTTTTTATGTCGTTTTTAATAATTTCAATTTTGCCCTTTATGGTCTCGTTTTCTTTTTCGAGCACAAAGGACTGTTCTTTTAAGGTGTTTATTTCTTCGTTTACTTCACTAAGCTGGTCTGTCTTTGCACTGATTTGCTCGCTTATGAGGTCAAGACGGAGCTTTTCATCATTTAGCTGGTTGTAGGTGTCCGTAAACTTCTTTTTGCCCTCTTCGAGATTTTGTTTGTGCTTGTCTATGTTGCGTATGGCAATATTTATGTCGAGCCCCTTTAGTACCTCTCTTAAATCAAGATACTTTCTTGCTTTTTCCGACTGAACGCGAAGCGGCTCTACCCTCTCCTCGAGGTTTACAAGTATATCCTTGATGCGTATGAGGTTTTCCTCGGTTTGCAAGAGCTTCTTTTCGGACTCATTTTTACGGTATTTGTACTTGGTTATGCCTGATGCCTCTTCAAAAATGTGGCGTCTTTCCTCCGCCTTTGAAGAAAGTATCTGGTCTATTTTGCCCTGCCCTATAACAGAATAGCCTTCCCTTCCCAAACCGGTATCCATAAACAGCTCGTGGATATCTTTGAGACGGCAGGGTACATTGTTTATGTAAAAATCGCTTTCTCCGCTTCTGGTGACGCGTCTTGTAACCTTTAATTCATCCTGGTCTATGTTGAATATTTCGTCAGAGTTGTCGAGCGTAATGGAAACCTGAGCAAAGCCCAAAGGACTGCGCTTTTGAGTGCCTGCAAATATTACATCTTCCATCTTACTTCCTCTGAGACTCTTTATGCTCTGCTCTCCAAGGACCCAGCGTATAGCATCGGAAACATTGCTCTTACCGCTTCCGTTGGGGCCAACGATAGCGGTGATGCCTTGTCCGAATTCCAAATCAATTTTGTCTGCAAAGGACTTAAAGCCCTGCATTTTTATGCTTTTTAAATACACAAAAAACACCTCATAGTTTTTTTAAAATTAAGCAGTTGCAAATCAAAATGCCATCATTACAGATGCCACAAAAGCAACACCTGCAACAAAATACTCAATTTTTCTTATCTTTTCGCGCCTGATAATGCTTATCAAGGTAGAAAAAACCATAACACCACCCGTTACGAGCGGATACTGAACAGATGCATCGAGCTTTGCAATAGCTATCAACAGAAGCCAATCGCCTATGCCGTTGAAAAAGCCGTTGCCCGTGCAGCAAAGAAGCTCTCCGCCTTTATACAGCGGGATTTTTTCGCCGATTAAAAGAAGCCATATTGCACAGACAATTATTGTCCATATACCCGAATACAGCATAAAGCTTTCGGGTCCTGTATGTGCAAATCCCGATGCTTCGTGAACCTTGCTTATAACGGCAATCGAGCCGTTTAAGAGGAACACCAGCATATAATATAAAAATGCTTTTTTGCTCGAGGCTCCCTTTTGAATATTTAATAATACCGCAATTACTACCAACAGACAGCATACAACCTTAAACAGAGTAAACGCCTCGCCGTAACAAACCACACCTACTACAAACGGCAAAAGCATACCGCCAAGCATTGTAAAAACCGAATACACCGAAAGGTTGGCAACCGAAAATGCCTTGAGGCTGAAATATGCCATAAATATGTAGCACAGAGCATACACTCCCGAGAGCAAAAAGCTGAACCACTCAAATTCAAGCTTAAATGCCGACAGAATAAGCATAATGGCAACTATTGTTAAACCCTTGTACAAAGAAAATGCCACCGCCTGCACGAAGCCTGCGCCCGACTTTTCTTCAAATTTTTGCTGGCAAAGAAATTGCAAAGCAAAAAACAGTGATGATAGTAAAACCAAAAGATAGTATTTCATGTGACTTTTCTCCCTTTGTTGATTTCGCTTGAAATCATTATATCATACATAAAAAATAAAATCAATTATGACATTGTAAAAATGTAGATTTCGGGATAATTTTTTAAAATAGTAATTTAATGTATTTAACTTTATTTTTGTTATGTTAAAAAGCAGCGATCGAAAAATTCAAACGCTGCTTTTTAAGTATCATCTTTCTTCTAATAATAAATTACTAAATACAGGTATATCCACCATCAACAGGGATACTAAGACCTGTAAGATACGCAGAAGCATCAGAAGCAAGAAGAAGTATCAAACCTTTAACATCATCGCCGTTAGCAAGACGTCCGAGTTGAGTGTGTAGTGAATACTGCTCTGCAAATACAGGATTAGTACGATCAGATTGCAGTCCTCCCGGACATACTGCATTGATGCGGACACCGTATTGACCATAGTAACTTGCAGCGTGGCGTACCCAGGCAGAAAGTCCCGATTTATCAACAGAATATGCATGTCCATATGCGCCGGGTGTCATTTGCGGGTTTCCGTCATAGTTGTGCTTTTCAACGGCGATAAGCCCCATCATTGAGCCAAATACGACAATTGAACCGCTTTTTTGTTTTGTCATTTGCTCGCCAACCAACTGCAAAATATAAAGTGAACCTGCAGAATTGACACGAACATTTTGTTCGAGATGTATGGGGTCTTCGTCCCAACCAATACCAGTACCGCCGGAAGGGATAATACGACTACAATGAACAAACGCATCAATACTTCCTGCATCTTCAACTACTGTCTTAACAAGATTTTCTATACTTGAAATATTATCAAGATCAAAAGCAATCGCTTTTGCAACTACTCCCTTTGTCTGTCGAAGTTCTTCAATAAAAGGTTGAGCAGATTCAATAGTATGGCTTGCAAGATAGATGTTGGCGCCTGCATCTGCAAGAGCAAGAGTAGCACCAAGACCATACATTGCACGCCCTCCTGTAATAAGGACATTTTTGCCCTTCATGGATAACAAATCAAATGTATTCATTTAAGCCACCTCATTTCGCAACGTATCCGCCATCTACCGGCATTGTAATACCAGTGATGAACTCAGATGCATCGGATGCTAAAAATATAATTGCAGATGCAATATCGTTTGCATTTGCAAGACGTTTCACCTGATTGTGACGTGTAAATGCGGTTTTAAACTCCTCGCAGCAGTTTCCTTCAACAGGAGCAAATGCCACAGCATTACAGCGACAACCATTTTCCGCAAGATAGTTTGAGGCTTGTCTGGCATAGTTAACAACGCCGCCATTTATAAAGCCTTTAACAAAAGAAAAATCATTGTCTTTTTCATCGGGACAGTTTTTATAGTTGACAGGATCGTATCCAACCAAAGCACCATAATCAGCAACTAAAATCACGCTTCCGTGCCCCTGCTCTGCAAGGATATGTCCAAGACTCTGTACGGTTAGCATAAGACCAAGTTCGGTTTTTGAAAGTTGGTCGTATATTTCTGTATAAGACTGTTTCCAACCTTTAATCGGTGTATAGAGACCATTTTCAATAACTATATCAAGTGTACCCATCTTGGCACGCACTTCGCATTCAAGATTTGCTGCGGATTCAATTGAACCATGTGTATATGTAAAACTGCCCGCAATATCAACACCAAGGTCAACAGAAGTCTCGCCTGCCACCCAAATTTCGGCACCTGCACTCTTAAGTCCTTGTGCAATTTCGCGGCCGTATGGGTTCTGGGGACAAATGATTAGTGCTTTTTTACCCTCAAGGGAAAAGCGTTCAAGAATTTTGTTCATACTAAGCACCTCATGTTATCTTTCTTTAATTTCGCTAATATATACTCGGCGACCACCCTCATCACGGCTCTTTAGTCCTGCAATGAGAATTTTTGTCATTTCAACAGTATCGGAGAAAGGATGCTCTTCTTCACCGGTGCGCAGATAATGAACAAATACATCGAGTTGTTTTTTGAATGCATAATAAGAGTCGCTATCTGTTAGCACGCGGCTTCCGTATTCTGCCATAATGGTAAGTCCGTTGGAAGCAAATCCATACCCCATAGGAATACTTACATCGCAACCATTTTTGTGATGAAGTTGTACCATTGCACGGTCATGGTCTCCAAGGTTTTCAACCCATTCAAAACCTTGACCAAGAAGAGGATGCATGGCTTCAATTGCATGCATACCGTAGGTTTCCCAATATTTAGCCATAGGGCTTACAATGTAACGAATGTTACCAAGTTCATAGTGATTTTTGTAGTATGGTTCGTATGATTTCTTATAACGCATAGATGATGAAGACTGTATGTGAGCACCATTATCATACCATTTTACAATTGTACGCAGGTCTTCTTCGTTGTCGGTAAGAGGCTTATCAATAAAGATTGGGAGCCCTGCGTCAATAAACGGACGGCAACGTTCAACATGTTCCAAGCCAATATCTGTTGCACAAATGATAGCATCAACCTGACCAATCATTTCTTCAGGCTTTGTAACAACATTGGGAATAAAGGTTGCACGAGCACAGTTTTCTGCCATTTCTCTGTCTTCATATCCTGTAAAGCAAATATGAGTAATCTTAACACCGGGGATACCGAATGTTTCTTTTGGCTGCTTTGAAAGATACTGTGGAATAGTTGGATAAAGTTCATTTGTCCATTTACACATTTCATCATGATCGTATCCATTAATCATGGCACTCCAGGAAAATGGATGTGCATTACCCTCGGTCATACCAAGGATACCAATACGAATAGGCTTATCGCCAAGTGGGAAGTTCATAGTTTTTACCTCTTTCCATTTTTAAAATTTGTAAATTTAACTTTTTTACTCTTAAACTTCGTAATCTAACAAAGTCTGCTTTATCTGGAATATTATACCATAAGTGCAAG
>JAZTYV010000034.1:0-31881 GCA_045637145.1 Clostridia bacterium
CTTCTTGGCGAATATACTCCATCGATGATTAAGTATGTTGTTTTGGGTGAAGATGCTCCCCAGAAGACAGAAATCAAAGAGCAAATCCCCGTAAGACCTCCAGTAATGTGTGCAGGATGTCCGCACAGAGGTACCTTCTATGTATTAAAGAAGCTTGGTCTTGTAGTAAGCGGAGACATAGGTTGCTATACTCTTGGTGCTGTAGCTCCTCTTCAGTCTGTCGACACTACAATCTGTATGGGTGCATCGGTAAGTGCAGCTCACGGAATGGCAAAAGCAAGAGGTGAGGAATTTAACAAAAAGCTTGTTTCTGTTATTGGTGATTCTACATTTATGCATTCGGGCATCACAGGTCTTGTGGATATTGTGTATAATAAGGGTAACAACACGGTGATTATTTTAGATAACTCCATTACAGGAATGACAGGACATCAGGAAAATCCCACTACCGGACGCACAATACGCGGAGAGGAAACAAAGCAAGTAAATTTGATTGCGCTTTGTAAGGCTGTAGGCATAGACAATGTTGTTGTGTGCGACCCATTTGATGTAAAGGAATTTGAAAAAGTCGTAAAGGCTGAGACCCAAAGGGAGGAACCCTCGGTTATCATTGCTCAAAGACCTTGTGCACTTCTCAAGGGAGTGAAATATGTAGGCAAATGCAAGATTGGTGAAAATTGTAAAAACTGTAAAATGTGTATGAAGTTGGGTTGTCCTGCAATTACAGTAAAAGAAGGAAATGTTGTTATAGATGCAACTCAGTGTAACGGTTGCGGACTTTGTATGAATGTGTGCCCGTTTGGCGCCATTGCAAAAGAAGAGTAGAAAGGATGATGGCAAATGACTAAAAATATTATGATTGTTGGCGTTGGCGGTCAAGGTACTCTTCTTGCCAGCAGAATTCTTGGAAATACTGTTATAAACGAAGGATATGATGTTAAGGTTTCTGAGGTTCATGGTATGAGCCAGCGAGGCGGAAGTGTTGTGACCTATGTTAAATACGGCGACAAGGTGTATTCTCCTATTATAGACGAGGGCGAAGCAGATATTATCCTTGCGTTTGAAATGCTTGAAGCCTACAGGGCGCTTCCGTATCTTAAAAAAGGCGGAAAGATGATAGCAAACAGTCAAAACATTGACCCTATGCCTGTAATTACGGGTGCGGCTTCTTACCCGGAAAATATTGCAGACAAAATAAGTGCTGATGCAGACCTTGAGGTAATAGATGCACTTTCTCTTGCAAAACAAGCGGGTAATATAAAGGCAATTAATGTGGTGTTGATAGGAGTTATGGCGAAAAGTACAGACATACCATATGAAAAATGGGTTGAAACAATAAAAACCACTGTTCCCGAAAAGTTTTTGGATGTAAATCTTAAGGCTTTCGATTTGGGTTACAAAATGTAGAATATAAGATGTAAAATATGATTGTATCGGAGATAGTTTTATGACATCCTTAATGAAGAAATTAAAAACACTGGAAACAAAAAACTTCATTATGTTGGTTGCAGCCGGCATTGTCAATGCTTTTGGTGTTACAATTTTTTTGTATCCTGTAAAGCTATATGACAGCGGCATCTCGGGTACTTCCATGCTTTTGTCTCAGATTACACCGTTCAGCCTTTCTGTTTTTCTTCTTATACTAAATATTCCGCTCTTTTTGTACGGATTGAAAAAGCAGGGGGTTACCTTTACTGTATATGCCATATTTACCGTTGCAATGTATTCTCTTGCAGCATTTATGATTACAGATGTACTTCCGGTAGATGTCACTATGGCATCTCCACTTGCCGGAGAGGATTTGCTTCTGTGTGCGCTTTTTGGCGGCATTATATCCGGTGTAGGAAGCGGTCTTGCAATACGAAATGGCGGTGCAATGGACGGCATTGAAGTTATGGCAGTTATATTTGCAAAAAAAATAGGTGTAAGCGTTGGTACTTTTGTAATGGTATATAATGTGATACTTTACATAATATGCGGTATATCAATGGATAGTTGGATTTTGCCTCTGTATTCCATAGTTACTTATGGGGCAGGGCTTAAGACAATAGATTTTATTGTAGAAGGTTTGGACAGAGAAAAATGTGCTATGATTGTAACTGTAAAACCAGATGAGGTTTCCATGGCACTCTCTGATGAGTTTGAAAGCGGATGTACCACTGTAGATGCCAGGGGCGGTTATTCAAAACAACCCAAGACAATTATTTATTTTGTTGTAAACCGTTTTCAAGTTACCAGGATGAAGAGGCTTGTTCATCAGATTGACCAAACTGCATACATCACCATAAGCGAAGTGGCAGATGTATTTAAGGCAAATCAACAGTAAATATATTAAAACAAAAAATCCGCAATTTTGCGGATTTTTTTGTTCATCCCAAAGCTACATCAAGAGCCATCATAAGCGTAAAACCCAATGTAAACAGTATGGTACCTGCATTGTCTTGTGAGTCTTTGCTCATTTGAGGGACAAGCTCTTTAACTACTACAAACATCATTGCTCCGGCTGCAAAAGAAAGCATATACGGAAGAACAGGTGTTACAATACTTGCCAGAAGGATTGTAAGCGCTGTTGCCACAGGTTCTACAACACCGGAAAGAAATCCGTAAAAAAATGATTTAAACTTTTTTTGACCTTTTGCCGCAAGGGGCATTGATATTATACTGCCTTCCGGAAAATTCTGTATAGCAATACCTGTTGCAAGAGCAATAGCAGATGCGGCACTGACTCCCGGAACTCCCTTAAGATATGCAGCAATTGCAACACCTATTGCCATTCCTTCGGGAATATTGTGTATTACAACTGCAAGGATAAGCATAGAATTTTTTTTGAATACAAATTTTTCATCTTTGACTGACGACATGTTTTTATAAAGATTTGTCAAAAGGCTGTCGAGTATCATTAGAAACATAACACCCATCCAGAATCCTGCAACAGCAGGAAAAAAAGAAAAGTATCCAAGAGACGATGATTGTTCGATTGCCGGAATAATAAGACTCCAGACAGATGCAGCAACCATAACCCCTGCTGCAAATCCATTGAGACTTCGCATAAGAGCTCTTGAAAGGGTATTTTTCATAAAAAACACACAGGCGGAGCCTATTGAAGTTCCCAAAAGAGGCAGAAAAACACCTTTAAAAACAACTGATGACATAATAACCCCACTTCCTCGTGTTATCATATGTTTTTAAAGGTGTTTTTGTGCTTGCTTAAATCAAAGTTTACTCTCCTCTATTATTCATCACTCTCCAAAAGTTCGTATACAAACTGTTTTTGGTTAATGGTGAATAGGAAACAAATAAAAATCCGCACACTTAAAATGTGCGGATTTTTGGTGACCCCTACGGGAATCGAACCCATGATTGCGCCTTGAGAGGGCGCCGTCTTAACCGCTTGACCAAGGGGCCTTAATCAAACTACTTAGTTATGATAACACAAGTTATCTTTAAATGCAAGAGTTTTTTGCAAAATGGCTCAAAATAGCCCCTTGAGTATACAAATAACAGGCACTATAATAATTGCCGGCAGAAAGTTAGCTATTTTAAATTTGCTTATACCGCAAAGATTCATTCCCAACGCAAAAATCATAAGTGAGCCTGCACAGTTCAGTTCGGCAACCATATTTGCGGTGAGGTACGGAGCAAGTATGGTTGCAAGCAAAACCAGTGCCCCCTGATATATAAATACAGTTCCCGCAGAAAAAACCACACCTATTCCAAGGGAGGTAGTGAGCATTGCAGAGGATATAAGGTCCAATATTGCCTTGGTGTAGTAAACTGTATTGTCATTTTTAAGTCCGGCATCAAGCCCGCCAAGTATGGTCATAGAGCCTACACAAAACACAAGAGATGCCGTTATGAAACCCTCTATAACATTGGAAGATGCATTTTTAAAATTTGTCTTATTGTTTAGATTGTTTAGTCTGCTGTCTATGTCCAGAGCAGCTCCAATTATTGTACCGACAACCATTGCTGTTACAAGAACTATAGTGTCTTTGCCCTCAAGCATACCATTTACACCTATGCATAAACAACAAAGACCTATTGCTGCCATAGCGGAATTCGTTACTTTTTTGGATATTCCTTTTCTGAAAAGCATGCCTAAAGCACTGCCTATTAAAATGGTTATTACATTTGCAAATACACCTAACATATTTAAACCTCCAGACCAATATCAAAGAATATCATACTACTTTTTGACAAATAAATCAATAATTAGTCAAAAAAATACAAAAAGTATAAATTGACAAGTAATTTTGTATATGTTAAAATAACTATATTATATATGAAACTCGAGGTGTTTTTTGTGAAGGATTCCAAAATCTTTCGAAATAGAGTTGTTTTCATTTTTGATTTATTAGGTGCCATTGTATTCTATTTCGGCTCTGTACTGTTCGTGCTTGGATTTAATAGAGCTACTGTAAATGCGGCAAATTATTTCCCTATAGCACTTTCTGTAATAGTATCACTGTTCGGTACATATTTTTTAAGCGGTGTATATCGCATTTTGTGGGTGTTTGGTGGTTCAAAAGACTATATCAAGCTTTGCCTTTCTTCAATTGTGGGCGGAGTTATAGCAATGCTTATTACTTTGTTGCTGCGATATGCTTTTGCTGATGCATATACCAATCAGATACGAAAAATACTTAGGGTTTGTTTTCTTATGGTATGCTCAACATGTATTTATTCCGTATTTATAAGAATGTTTATTCGTGTTTTAATAAAATTACCACATCCCAAACACGAATCCAAAGATGATACAGAAGAGCCTTTGCAAAAGGTTTTAATCGTAGGAGCAGGTGCAGCGGCTACAATGCTGATTAAGGATTTGCCTGTAAACGAAAACCTTAATTTTGACATAGTAGGTCTTGTGGATGACAACTTATCAAAAAAAGGAAGCACTCTTTGCGGATATACTGTTTTGGGTGACCGTAATGCAATTCCGTCACTTTGCCGCAAACACGAAATCGATCAGATACTTATAGCTATACCTTCTGCAAGCTCAACAGACAGAAATGAAATAATAGAAATTTGCAGCAGGACAAAATCCAAGATAAAAATAGTTCCTGCAATGGACCAGGCAATATCTACTCCCGGGCATAAAAAATCAATGTTTCGTGAAATACGCATTGAGGATTTGCTGGACAGAAGTCCTATTGTGCTTGACAACAAGGAAATATCAGAATATATAGAAGACAAGGTTGTTATGGTAACAGGCGGAGGCGGTTCAATCGGCTCTGAACTTTGCCGACAGATAATGAAATACAATCCTAAAACGCTTGTTGTTGTGGATATTTATGAAAACAGTGCTTATGAACTGCAGATGGAACTTAGCAGACACTACCCCGATAATCCTCCGGTAATTCTCATAGCATCCATACGAGACAAAGAGCGCCTTGAATGTATATTTGAGCAGTACAAGCCATACATAGTATTTCACGCGGCGGCACACAAACATGTTCCTCTTATGGAGGTAAGTCCGTGTGAGGCCATTAAGAACAATGTGTTTGGTACACTAAATGTTACTATGTGTGCAGATAAATTTAAGGTTAAGCGTTTTGTAATGATTTCTACAGATAAGGCTGTAAATCCCACAAATATAATGGGCGCTACCAAGCGTATGTGTGAAATGATTGTACAAAGCATGCAGAAAATAAGCGATACAGAATTTGTGGCAGTGCGTTTTGGTAATGTACTTGGTTCAAACGGTAGTGTAATTCCTTTGTTTAAAAAGCAAATAGAGGAGGGAGGACCGGTTACCGTTACACATAAGGATATTACAAGATTCTTTATGACAATACCGGAAGCGGCACAGCTTGTGCTTCAGGCAGCCAGCTATGCAAAGGGCGGAGAAATCTTTGTTTTGGATATGGGCAAGCCTGTAAGAATATACGACCTTGCCAAAAATGTTATAAGACTATCCGGATATACTCCGGGGGTTGATATAAAGATAGAAGTTACAGGACTGCGTCCCGGCGAAAAACTATATGAGGAACTTCTTATGAGTGAAGAGGGTCTTACCAAGACACGCCATGAAAAGATTTTTATAGGTTCTCCGTCAGATATTACAATGGACGAGTTAAAGCCAAGTCTTGACCTCCTTCACAGTGCTGCTGTAGGAAATGACATATCAAAAATAAAAGATGTTGTAGAAAAGGTTGTTCCGACATATATCAAAAATCCCGATGTTGTCAATAAGGCAAGGGAAACATCCAATGTATAAATAAACAATATGCCTCTCTTTTAAAAGGGAGGCATTGTTATTGTAAATATGAACAATTTTTAAAAAAGACAAATTCTCTGTTGAAATAACATAGTAATATGTGGTAAAATACGAAATGACATATTGTTTTAAATGTACATTAATTATATAGAGTAGAGGTATGCAGAATGAAAGTGTGCTCCATTTGTAAAAAAAATCCCGCAGTTGTTTTTGTTTCCAGAAGTGACGGAACCAAAATGATAAATGAGGGATATTGTCTGCCGTGTGCAATCAAACAGAATATAACTCCTGTAAATCAGCTTGCAGACCAGTTTGGCATTGAACCTGCCGAAATCGAAAATATGGTTGCTGGCTTTGGAGAATTTTTGGAAAATGGTGATTTCAACGAGGCATTTGAGGATATTATGGGCGGAGGAAATCTTATGATGCCCGTAGATAACAGAGATGAGGAAAAAATCCCCATTAAAGACAGTAATATAAAAAAGGGAATTAAAAATCAGCAAAAGAAGAAAAAATGTCTTAATAATTTTGGTGTTAATCTCACGGAAAAAGCAAAACAATCTCTTCTTGACAGGGTTGTAGGAAGAGAAAAGGAAATTGACCGCGCCATTCAGATTTTGAACCGCAGAAGCAAAAACAATCCTGTATTATTGGGTGCTCCCGGTGTTGGAAAAACTGCGGTTGCAGAGGGCATTGCACAACGGATTGCAGATGGCAATGTGCCCGAGAGACTATGTGACGCAGAGGTTTATCTTCTTGATTTGTCCGGTGTTGTGGCAGGTACTCAGTACAGAGGACAGTTTGAAAGCCGTCTTAAAAACATCATAGAGGAAGCTCGTCAGGATAACACCATACTTGTAATTGATGAAATACACTCCATTGTCAGTGCCGGAGATGCCGATGGCGCAATGAATGCGGCAAATATTTTGAAACCTGCTCTTGCCAAGGGTGACATACAGGTAATTGGTGCTACCACTTTGGATGAATACCGAAAGTATGTAGAAAAAGACGCCGCGTTGGAAAGGCGTTTTCAGCCTGTGCTTCTTGATGAACCTACAGAGCAGGAAACCATAGAAATAATTTCGGGTATCAAAGATTATTATGAGGATTTTCATAATATAACTATAAGCGATGATGTAATAAGAGAGGCTGTAATTCTTTCCGGAAAGTATATCAATGACAGATTTTTTCCGGATAAAGCGATTGATGTTATAGACGAGGCGTCTTCAAGACTTAATATGGACAGCGAGCATAGCAAAAATATTATCAAAACCAATGCTGAGCTCCAGATTGTAACAGAAAAATTGTCAAAACTTGAGGAGGAAGAAACCGAACAGCCTCAATATGAAGAAATCGCCAAACTAAAAGGTGAAAAATGCCGTCTCGAAGGAGAACGCACAGGACTGAGAACAAGACAGAAAGAAACAAAAATCACTGTTTCCGATGTGGCAAAGGTAATAGAATTATGGACAGGAATACCTGTAAGAAATATAACAGAAACCGACAAGGAGAAACTTCTGAATCTTGAAGACAGACTTCACAAAAGGGTTGTGGGTCAGCATAAAGCTGTAGAGGCTGTTGCAAGAGCAGTACGCCGCAACCGCGCCTTAAAGCTTACCAAGAAACGCCCTGTATCCTTTATATTCGTAGGACCTACGGGAGTTGGCAAGACAGAGCTTGTAAAGGCTCTATCAGAAGCCCTTTTTGACGATGAGCGTTCTCTTATCCGTCTCGATATGAGTGAATATATGGAAAAGCATTCTGTTGCCAAGATTACCGGTTCGCCTCCGGGATATGTGGGATATGACGAGGGTGGACAGCTCACAGAAAAGGTGCGCAGAAAACCATATTCTGTAATTCTCTTGGATGAAATAGAAAAGGCGCATGCCGATGTGTTTAACATTCTTTTGCAGATACTCGATGACGGCAGGATAACTGACTCTCACGGAAGATATGTTAATTTTGAAAACACTATCATCATAATGACAAGTAATGCAGGCACAAGTGTTGGCTCGGCTTCTGCTCCCGGATTTATGGTTTCATCAAACGGTATAAGCGACAAGATATCTAAATCGCTTAAGGAGATATTCCGTCCGGAGTTTTTGAATCGTGTAGATGAAGTCATAGAGTTTTCAAATCTTACCAAGGAAGAACTTTTTGAAATTTGTGACCTTATGCTAAAGGATATGATTTGCGAGCTTAACAGCATGGGCATTGGCTTTGAAATAACTGCCAAGGCAAAGGAAACACTTGTAGAAAAGGGATACACACCCCGTTATGGAGCAAGACCTATTCGCAGAGAAATACAGACTTCTATAGAAGATCCTGTATCTCAGCTTTTGCTTTCTGAGAAACTCGTATGCGGCAGTACGGTTACAGTGGATTGTCAAAACGGAGAAATAGTTATAAAAGAGGATTAATTTATGAAGAAGATTGTTGTATGTATATTTATTCTTGTGCTTTGTACTACTCTCTTTGCAGCATGCAGTAACAGATACGAGTATAAGGTTGGAGAAAACACCAAAATTGTACTTGACGGAGATAAAATAACATATGCCGATGGTATTAAAAAAACAGACAAAGATAATATCAAAGTAAAGTTTGAATTGGAAACAGGAGAAAGTTTTGTAATGGAACTCTATCCAAAATATGCTCCTAAAACGGTTGCCAACTTTTGCAATCTTGTTTTTGATGGATTTTACAATGGTATTTCGTTTCATCGTGTAATACCCGGATTTATAGTTCAGGCAGGAGCACCACATGGGAATGCAATGGGTGGTTCTGGAAAAACAGTTGAAGGAGAATTTAAAGACAACGGCTACAAGAAAAACATATTAAAGCATGAGCGGGGTACAGTGTCTATGGCAAGAACAGATGACCCCGACAGTGCGTCAAGTCAGTTCTTTGTGTGCCTTGACGATGCTTCACATTTAGACGGCGCGTATGCTGCGTTTGGCAAGGTTGTTTACGGTATGGAAGCTGTTGATGAAATAGCTGAGGCAACAACAGACAAAAACGACAAACCGCTTATAGATATTGTCATTAAGAAAGCATCGATTATTACTGATGATGAGTTTAATAAATATTCAAAGGAGGAAAAGTAATATGGAAAATACAGTAGTTATTTTTGAAATGGAAAACGGAGGAAAGTTTTCGGTTGAACTTATGCCCGATTATGCACCTGCAACTGTAGAAAACTTTATAAATCTTGTAGAGGAAGGTTTCTATGACGGACTTATATTCCACAGGGTTATTGCAGGTTTTATGGCACAGGGAGGAGACCCCACGGGGACAGGTATGGGCGGCTCGGGAGTTAATATTCCCGGCGAATTCATCTCAAATGGATTTGGCGCCAATACATTAAAACACAAAAAGGGTGTTATTTCTATGGCAAGGTCAATGATGAAGGACAGCGCATCAAGTCAGTTCTTTATCTGCTTTGAGGATGCACCTCATTTAGACGGTGAGTATGCTGCATTTGGTAAGGTTATTGAGGGTATGGATGTGGTAGATGCTTTTGCAGATGTTCCCACAGACTATATGGACAAGCCCACAGAGCCCATAGTAATGAAAAAGGTTTATATAGCAGAATGATAAAAAAACCGACCTCTCAATAGTTAGATTTTTGGTCTAACTTTTGGGGGTCGGTTCATTTTACAGACAGTTTATTTTTCAATAAGATTTCTCTTTATTTTGTTGGAAGAATTTTTAATAAATGCTTCTTTTCTTATTTTGATTTTAGAAATCCTTTTGTATACCGGAAGCATTTTTGTAGCTTCATTTATATCTTTTTTAATCATTGTTTCAATGTCTGCATTATCTTTTATTGCAGGTGCTTCATAGTCGGGGAAGACTTCCGCACATAGAGCGTCCTCTATGCCGTTTTCATCCTTTACGGAGTACACTACAACTTCCTTAATGTAGTCTATGCCCTGAATATAATCTTCGATTTCCTCGGGATAAATGTTCTTGCCGTTAGATAAGACTATGAGATTTTTCTTTCTGCCGGTTATAACCAAAAGACCGTTTTTGTTTATGTAACCAAAGTCTCCGGTTTTAAACCATCCGTCTTCGGAGAGAACCTCTGCTGTAAGTTCAGGCTGGTTGTAATAGCCCTTCATTACCACATCTCCCTTTACGCAGATTTCTCCTATGCCGTCTTCATCTTTATCTTCAAACTTGAGTTCAAGGCAGGGAAGAATCATGCCAACTGTTGATGGATCGTTGCACTCAACTCTGTTTACACTTACAAGAGGAGAACACTCTGTAATACCATAGCCGTTAAAGAGGATTATGCCTATATCATCAAAGAATTTGCCAACCTCTGCTCTTATGGGAGCACCTCCGCATACAATCTCCTCAAGGTTGCCGCCAAAATTGTCAAGTATGGATTTAAACAGCTTGCGGCGTATGTCTATTCCAACTTTTCTTAAAGCGTTGGATAACCCCAACATAATTTTAATAAGCCATGCTATTTTCTTTTCTTTTAAAGTTGCCCATATTTTTTTGTAGAAAAGCTCTGCGAACGCAGGAACCAGATAGATGTACTGAGGCTTAAATGTATTTAAGTTTTTAAGGACATTGGTAAGCTTGTCATTAATGCAGAGGGTAGCATGGTGATGAATTGCTACTAATATGCCGGGGACAGCCTCATATGTGTGATGATACGGCAGCACACTAAGACATGAGTCCAGAACTCTGCTGCATTGTAAACCGTAATAGATACCGCTTTTTAAGTTGTGTTCGGTAAGCATAACACCCTTGGAATTTCCTGTTGTACCCGATGTGTACACAAGCATTTTTAGGTCGTGCGGGTCGCTTCCGAGTTTTTCGTATTCGCGGTCACCTGCTTCATAGAGTTCTTTGCCTTTTTTTAGAAGCTTGTCGTAAGACAAGAATTCACCCTCGTCTTCTTCTCTGTCAAGACCCACAAAGTATTTGACATTGGCAAATTTATCTCTGTTTTCTTTAAAGAAGTTTTCAAACTTTTTGGCATAGAAAACAAGTTCGCTTTCACTGTTGTTTACCACATTTATAATATCTGTTTCGGGGAGTTCCTTGTCAATAGGAACATATACACCCGAGCTTTTTAATACCGTTACATAGATGCATATCCATTTGAAACTGTTTATACCGATATTTGCAATGTGTGCCGAACCGAATCCAAGGTCATTTATTGCTGTACCGAGGTATTCTGTTATCATTTTGAATTCTCTGAAGGTTACTTCTTTAATTTCTTTGTTTTCAATGTATTTGTGCGATATTTTGTCACCTGCTTCTTCTGCGGCGAGGTCTACCATATGGCGTATATTATCGAAATTTTTAACACTATATGGTTTAAGTTTGCTGGAATTCATAAAAAATCCTCCGTTCATATCTAATGTTACACATTATTATACATCATTTTGGCGATTATGTCAATAATTTACTGCGTAAAATAAAGAGGAATGACAAATATAATTTGCCATTCCCCATATTTTTAATTTTTGTTTCTGATGTTTATTATCCTCAGTGCCAATGGAGCAAGTATAATATTTACTGCCAACTCAAATACAAAGTTTATGCCAACAAGACCAACTATCATATATTTTGCTACATTTGTGCCAAGACCGGCTTGCTGACACCAGCCTGCAACAGTCTCCATAAAGAACAAAAGGCACCCCAAAAGAAATACGCCTGTATTTACAACAGGGCAAACAATAGCAGCTGTCATTATAGCAAGAAATTTGTTGTATTTTTGCAAAATGTCATACATAACTCCTGCAAGAAACCCCGACAGAGTACCCTTAACAAGCACGGTTACTATTGTTCCGAATACATCTACTGCCAAAAATGTACCCGCATCGCCGCTCGAAAGTACTGCAATTCCAAAAACAAATCCAAGCCATGCCCCAATACCTTTGCCGCAGGTTGCGGCACCTATTACTATAGGTATTAAAACGAGCGATACGGAAAACGGGCCAAAACGAATAAAAGAGCCCCAAAGCTGAAGTACTATCACAAGCGCTGTTAGTATTGCACCCAATACCAACTGTTTGGTTGTGATTTTTTTCGTTTGTGATTGTGTCATAAAAAATCCTCCTTGCTGTCGTCCGACTTCTGTCGGTACAACGCATAATTTATATTAACCAAAATGGCAATATACAGAATTTATATATTCTTTTTATACAAAATGCAGAGACCTTTTAAAAGCATATCTTTGTCTACAGTTATTTGATGTTTACAATGAGGTATGATAGTAGATGCAAGACCGCCTGTTGCATACACAGGAAGGTCTTTTCCAAATTCTTCGCAAAAACGGTCTATCATACCGTCTATCATAGAGGCATTGCCGTACACAACTCCCGATTTCATGCAGTCTATAGTGTTTTTGCCCGACACAGATTTGGGTGCTTCCAGGTTTACCTGCGGAAGCTGTGCTGTGCCCGAGGCTAAAGACCTTAATCCCATATTTACACCTGGTATGATAGATGCTCCTGCAAAAGCGCCGTTTTCATCAACAAGAAGTATCTTTGTGGCAGTGCCCATATCAACTATGAGCGATGGATAACCATACATATTGGTGGCGCAAACGCACGCACAGATAAGGTCAGAGCCTACGGATGACGGATCATCACATTTAAGGTTAAGACCCGTTTTAATGCCCGGTACCACCATAAGTGCATCGACATTGTACACAAGCTTCAATGCTTTTTGAATAACAGGATTGAGCGGAGGTACTACAGATGATATAATGGCACCCGATACAGTTTTGGGCAGTACATTATGGATAGAAAGAATATTTTGTATTTTGCTTGCGTATTCGTCTTCTGTTTTTGAAGGATTAGTAGAAATTCGTACTACAAATTTAAGAATATCATTTTCGAAACCTCCAAGAACAATATTGGTGTTTCCTATATCTATTGCGAGAATCATACTATCAATCCTTTCTAAACTTTACAATAAATAATTACAACATGGTATACATAAAAAAGTGTTTATAACACATTACATGGGTTTTTATTATAAATTAGTAATTTTATCAAGACATTGCTCAAATTTAACACCGTAATAGTATTTTTCTTTTTCGTCTTGTGTGTTTAATATGCTTTCATATACAAAATCAATGGCAGTATCCAAAGATTTTTCCAAAGAGTTACCTATTGTAAGGGACGAACACAGCGTGCTTGCAAAGATATCTCCGGTTCCGTAATAGTGACCCGATATTCTTCCCCTGTAATGAGTATGGATTTTACCGGTTTGAGTATCTAGGCACAATGCACCGTATTTGTCATTTAGGGTTACTCCGGTAATTACAATTATCTTTGCGCCCGTTTCGGCAAGTTTTTCTGCAAGAAGAATGGCATGCTCTTCATCGTGTATGTCACTGTACTTTGTGTCTGTAAGAAAACATGCTTCTGTTACATTGGGGCATATTATATCTGCATGTGAGCAAAGAGAGTACATCTTTTTTGAAAATTCTTTGTTGAAACCGCTGTATAGCTTACCTTCGTCTCCCATTACAGGGTCTATGAACACAAGGTTTGATTCTGTTTTGAAATCATTGAAAAATTGAGCAACAATATCAAGCTGTTCTATGCTTCCCAAATAACCCGAATACATAGCATCGAAAGAGAGATTCAGCTTTTTCCAGTGGTCTATAATTCCTTGCATATCTCTTGTCAGATCTTTAAATGTATAGTCGGCAAAACCTGCACCTGTGTGTGTAGACAAAACCGCAGTAGGCAGAACTACAGGTTCTATGCCAAAAGCTGCTATAATCGGTATTGCCGCAGTGAGTGAGCATTTACCAAGACACGAGATGTCCTGAACTGTAACCAATCTTTTTTGCTGCATCATAAATCATCCTTTTAGTATATTGTTTACCCATAGTGTAAATCTTTGGTATAAATAATAAAGGGAGAGGCAGTTTCTCTCCCTTGTATATTACTTAATTACTCTAATCCACCCTTTAGGAGCTTCAATTCTGCCCATTTGAATTCCGGTAAGAGTGTCGTAGAGCTTTTTAATAGTGGGACCCATTTCGGTCATACCGCTGGGGAAACAAATTTCTTTGCCGTGGTCTACAATTTTACCAACGGGAGAGATAACCGCTGCTGTACCGCACAGACCGCATTCAGCCATTTCGCTTACCTCGGAAAGAGGAATTTCCCTTTCTTCTGCTTCAAGCCCAAGGTAGTCTTTTGCAACCTGAACAAGAGATCTTCTTGTAATGGACGGGAGAATGGTTGATGATTTAGGAGTTACAACTTTGCCGTCTTTGGTTATAAACAGGAAGTTTGCCCCACCGGTTTCCTCTACATTGGTGTGAGTTTTGGCATCGAGGTACATGTTTTCATCGAAGCCTTCTTTGTGTGCGGTTACTATTGCATGCAAGCTCATAGCATAGTTAAGACCTGCCTTGATGTGACCTGTTCCGCAGGGAGCAGCTCTGTCAAAGTCCGAAACTTTAAGTGTAAGGGGTTTAACACCGCCTTTGAAGTAAGGACCTACAGGAGTAGCAAGAATTCTAAATTGATATTCTGTGGCAGGTTTTACACCGATAACTGCATTTGAACCAAACATATACGGTCTTAAGTAGAGGGAAGCACCGCTGCCGAATGGGGGCACCCAATCTGCATTTGCTTTAACAACCTTTTCTACTGCTTCTATGAATTTGTCTTCAGGGTAAACAGGCATTTCCATTCTTCTGCAGGAATCTGCCATTCTCTGTGCATTGAGGTCCGCGCGGAATACAACAATGTCTCCGTTTTCTGTTGTGTATGCCTTAAGACCTTCGAAACAAGTTTGTGCATACTGAAGTACACCTGCACACTCATTGAGTACTATGTTATTGTCTGTTGTCAGTTCGCCGTCATCCCATTTTCCGTCTTTGAAGTTGGATACAAATCTGTAATCGGTTTTAAGATAACTGAAATCAAGCGAACCCCAGTCTAAATCTTTTTTTGCCATTTCATTCATCCTCTCGTACCATTTTTGTTAATATATATTATTGTAGCACATACTTTGGCATAATTCAAATATTTTTGCATATTATTTTTATTTTTTTGCGATAATTCGGGTATACACAGGTATTGTCTTAATAAAAATTGCACATATATTTATAAAAAAACATTTTAGGACTTGATTTTTTAAAAAAACAGTGATAGAATACATCTAATGGAGATGATTAAATGAATCGCAGTTTTGTTAAAAATTACACAGAAACATTTCGATTTAGCACTTTTATGGGTTATGTCTTTTTTGTGTGTGATTTTGACAAGAATGAGTGATATGTTTAGTCGTATAATACTATATATTTTACGGAGCTCATTTTTGTAAAGCTCCGTTTTTTGTTTTTTAAATATTTAATTTTAAAGACTATTTTTAAATTACAGAGCTTTTCAATATGGGTATCCAAGGGAGGATATTTTTATGATTATTATTATGAAACCACGGGCAACCGAAACAGATGTGAATTCTGTAACTGCCAAGCTTCAAAGACTTTACGGTGTAAGTGTTCAGGTAAACAAAGGTGTGGATTGCACTGTTCTTGGTGTGCTGGGCAACACGCACATCATCGATATCGACAAAGTAATGATGCTTGACAATGTTGAGAAGGTTATGGCAGTATCCGAGCCATATAAAAAAGCAAGCCGTAAGTTTCACCCTGAGGACAGCATTGTAAATTGCAGCGGAGCTAAGGTCGGAGGCAAAAAACTCAGCGTTATTGCCGGACCATGTTCAGTAGAAAGTATAGACCAGATTACAACCATTGCAAAGGAAGTTAAAGCCTCAGGTGCATCAATGCTCAGGGGCGGTGCGTTTAAACCCCGTACCTCGCCATATTCATTCCAGGGTCTTGAACTTGAAGGACTTGATATGCTTGTAGAAGCCAAGGCAGAAACCGGTCTGCCTATTGTTACCGAAATTATGAGTCCTCACCATGTTGACAGGTTTAACGAATGTGTTGATGTAATTCAGGTTGGAGCAAGAAATATGCAGAATTTCGACTTGCTTAAGGAGCTTTCGCACATAAATAAGCCCATACTTTTAAAACGAGGATTGTCTGCTACTATTGAAGAATGGCTTATGAGTGCAGAGTACATTATGGCAGGCGGAAATACCAATGTGATTCTTTGTGAAAGAGGCATAAGAACATTTGAAACATACACAAGAAACACATTGGATTTGAGCGCGATTCTTGCAATTAAAAAGCTTTCTCATCTTCCTGTTATTATAGACCCATCTCACGCAACCGGTCTTAACTGGATGGTGGAACCTCTTGCAATGGCAGCTGTTGCAGTAGGTGCAGACGGTCTTATTGTAGAAGTACACAACGACCCCAAAAACGCCAAATGTGACGGTGCTCAATCCATTACACCGCCACAGTTTGATGACCTTATGAAAAAGATTGGAAGCGTTGCTTCTGCGTTTGGAAAACAATTATAGTAAAAAAGCATTCCGGCAACAGTCTTGTTTTTTGCCGGAATGCTTTTTATATGGCATCGGTGTGTCAAAAAATCGAGTCTAAAAATTCCGTTACTGTTTTCGTGTATCCTGAAGTGTCAAGATAATAGCTAACACCATGACTGGCATTAGCCACTGTAAAAATTTGTTTTTGTGATTTGCAAAGTTTGTGGCATTCTCTTGTCATGCTGCATGGAACAAAATCATCTTTTTCTCCGTGAATAAATAATATTGGGATTTTTGTGTTCTGCAATGCCTCCACAGCACTGTATTCATCCGGGTTAAACCCTCCAAAAACTATTGCGCCGATTTTCAGCAGAAAATATGCAGGCTTTGGCGGAAGCTTCATTTGTGTTGCAACTTCGGTAAGTATGGCTTTTGGCGATGAAAAACCGCAGTCCGATATGATACCTTTCACATTTTCTTCGGGAACAATATCGGCTGACATCATCACTGTGGAAGCCCCCATAGAAAGTCCTATAAGTACAATTTTTATGTTTTTTCCAAATCTTTCTTTGAGGTATTTTACCCACTCAAGGCAATCGTAACGTTCCTTAACACCAAAAGTTATGCACTTGCCTTCACTTTTTCCGTGTGCCCTTTGGTCCGGCATAAGTATATTGAGACCATAATTTTTTGCAATCTTAAAACCTCCGTTGCCGTCACGAAAAACGTGACTCCTGTATCCGTGCATCATAATTGCAACTGGAGCGTCATCTTTTAAATGATAGTATCTTGCATATAATTTAAGAGAATCTTTGGAGGTTATTTCCACATCTTCAAAGGGAGTGTTCATAAGTTCAATAATGTTTTCAATTGCTCTTTTTCTATGTTTGGATATGGGTACATCGTATTGAGTGGATTGTCTTTTGTAATCACTTTTAAAAGCATACCAATAACACCAACGGCACATCAAAAAGAGTACAGAAACAAATAAGGCTAATAATAAGAAAAACACAATCATAGCATCCTCCGGTAGACGATATATAAATGATAACATTTACAATATTATTAGCTTTTTAAATAAAACAATACGGACAACTTGAACTAGCAAATTGTCCGTATTGTTTTATTTTTTGCTTTTTGAAGATTTTACAACTATGCCCGATAGTGCCCACAAAGCTATGACATTGGGAATTACCATAAGCTGATTAAACATATCCGTAAGCTCCCAGACAATGTCGCTGGACAGCACTGAACCAAGGTATGTAAATATGATTGAAATGATTATATAAATAGGGGTGAATTTTTTTCCAAACAGGTAATTTGCATTGATTTTTCCAAAGTAGTTCCAGCTTATAATTGTGGAGAAGGCAAAGAAAAACAAACAGATTGCTATAAAAACATTACCTGCATTCATACTGCCGAAAACATTTCCAATGGCAAGCTGTGCCATATTGTTTTTACTAATACCCTCGGCTGCGCCTTTTACTGCATCGGCAGACAAGGGACCTCCTCCCGCATATAAGGTACACACAACAGTGAGACCCGTTAAAGTAAGAACAACAAAGGTGTCTATTAACACACCTATCATAGCTGTTGTACCTTGGTCGTGGGGTCTTTTTACATTTGCCACTGCATGAGCATGCGGAGTGGAGCCCATACCGGCCTCGTTTGAAAAAAGACCTCTTTTTACACCCTGGCTAATAGCGGTTTTTAACGCCATACCAAATCCGCCACCTATTATTGCCTGCGGTTTAAATGCATATTTGAAAATCATGGCGAAGGTTTCGGGTATATATTGAATTCTGCACAAAAGAACAATAATGCAACCTGCTATATAGAGAATAGCCATAAGCGGAACCATTTTTTCTGTTACGGCAGCTATACGGTTTATGCCTCCTATAAAAATAAGTCCTGCACACAGAGGTACTGTTATTCCTATTATTTTGGGGTCGATGCCAAAGGCGGAACTCACAGCAGAGCTTATGGAGTTTGACTGAACCATAGCACCCATAAATCCAAGAGCAAGAATTGCCGCTACTGCAAAAAATACTGAAAGGAACTTGCCCCAAAATCCGCCAAAAGCTCTTTTGATGTAATATACAGGTCCGCCGTATATGGTTCCGTTAGGCGCTACTTTTCGGGTTTCCTGACTAAGCACTGCTTCCGCATATATTGTTGCCATGCCAAAGAATGCTATAACCCACATCCAGAAAAGTGCACCGGGCCCGCCTGTGAGTATAGCGCCGGAAGCACCCACTATATTTCCTGTTCCAACCTGTGCTGCTATTGCGGTGGTCAGCGCCTGAAATGAACTTATGCCGTCATTTTTAAGCTTGTTTTTGGTATACAAACCGCCAAAAACAGTTTTTATTCCTTCCCTAAAACATCGTATTTGAACGAATCTTGTCCGAATAGTAAAAAACAGACCTGTTCCCACCAACATAATGATTAGAATATAATCTGACAGATATACATTTATTGTTTGAATAATTTTGAGAAGTGATTGCATATGGTGTTTCTCCTTTTATTGCAACAGCAATTTATAAAAATTTATTTGCCACATTAGTATAGCATATGAAGAATATCAAATCAACATTAATGTTTTTTGTATACAGTACAAGTAACTAAAATTTTTCTGCCAAGCCATATTTAAGCTTAATTCTTTCGAGCTTTTCTATGATGGGTTCAGATATAAACCAAAGAAAAAAGGCACTTGAAAGGGCATGGATCAAGTCAAGAGGAAACCCCATAGCATATGCTGTTGCCATCATACTCCAAGTGATTTTGTTTTGCCACATAATGAAAGCTGCCGGGTTCATGATTCCGCCGTAAATAATAAGTGTTGATAAGAAACCGAATATGCAAAGTGATGTTTTGTTTTTTTGGATAAAGCCATTTTTAAAAAGTATTCCTGCCAAAAATCCTATTATGCCAAAGGCAAACATCTGCCACGGTGTCCACGGACCTTGTCCAAAGAAAAAGTTTGAAACAAATGCGGTTACTGCACCTACTAAAAATCCCGTTTCACCGCCAAAACATACACCTGTTATAATAACAAGAGCAACAACGGGCTTGAATTCAGGAAGCATAAAAAAAGCTGCTCTGCCGGCGACTCCAATGGCACACAAAACGCTTATCATAACAATTTCTCTTGCCTTTGGTTTTCTTGATTCGAACATCATACAAAATGGTATCATTGTTTCAAGTATTATTAAAAGGCTTATAAAATAGTATTTTCTGTTGCCCAATAAGGAAACGCCAACATAAATTGTAAGCAGTATTAAAAGAAGCGTTAAAAAAGATGTCAACATAGTTGTTTTTAAGAGCTTTTTGCTTGGATTGGATGATTGTACAACTTCGATTTCAACATATTTTATTATGTTGGATTCTGCTTCGGTTTTGTTAAAATCCATATTACATCTTTGCTCTTTCTTTTCTAAAACACCATTACATGCCAGAATTATGTCTTCTGCCAAAACAGCATCAGGAAGATGTTCCCGGGCCATACGGTTTGCAGAGGTGGTATAGAAGTTTTTACCTTTAAAGAATTCTCTCGGTGTGCCTGTTGAGGTTATGCTGCCATCAAACATCATAGCGCATCTGTCGGAGAACTCTGCACAAAATTCGATGTCGTGAGATACCATAATAATGGTCACGCCATTTGATTTTAAGTCCTTAAGAATATGTGAAAATTCTTCTTTAAAATGTGCATCCATACCTTTTGTTGGTTCGTCAAGCAACAGGATTCTGGGTTCCATAAGCAGTATCTTGGCAAGTGCCGCCCTCTGTCTTTCGCCTCCCGACAAATCGTAAGGATGGCTTTCCAAAAGGCTTCCAAGTTTGCAAACTACAGCGATGTGTTGTATTTTTTGTTCTTTTTCATCTTTTGTAAGTTTGGTTTCGGACATAATGTCGAGTAAATCAAGATAAACTGTCTTTTTAACAAACATACTCTGCGGATTCTGCGGAAGAACACCAATCACTCCGCATAGTGATTTTTTTGTAACACATTCACCATTTACAATCACACTGCCTCTGTATGGCGAAATAAGACCTGACATAAGCGAAATGGCAGTTGTTTTGCCTGCGCCGTTACCTCCGACTATTGTAAACAGTTCTCCTTCGTATACACTGAAATTTAATCCCTTTAAAACATCGGGCAAATTCTTTTCATACCTGAACCATACATCTTTAAATTCGACTACAGTTTGTTTGTTTTCAAGAAAAGAATCACTTGGAATTGCATCGGCATTTAATTCATGATTTCGAGAATACTCTTCGAGCCACATTCTTCCTTCTCTCACGGTCAGGGGACAAGGAAGAGAATTTGGGATTTCTCCGTGGACTCTTACGGGTGTGGGAAGAGCTTTGTACATATCATGATGTATAGTCTTTAGAAGCTTGCCGACTTCGTTTGGTGTTCCATTTGCAATAACGCTGCCATCATCGAGGACTATTACTCTGTCGGCAATGGGCAAGGCATCTTCCAAACGATGTTCGGTAAGGATTATGGTAGTACCAAGTTCGCGGTTTATTTTTTCAAGCGTTTTCAAAAACTCACTTGCGGCAATAGGGTCAAGTTGACTTGTAGGTTCGTCAAGTATCAGTACAGACGGTTGCATTACCATTACGGAGGCAAGGTTTAAAAGCTGTTTTTGACCTCCCGAAAGCTCGGTTACTTTTTTGTAAAACCAAGGTTCTATTCCAAAGAATGACGCCATTTCGGATACTCTTGTGCGGATTTCCGGTGTTTTATATCCAAGACTTTCCAAACCAAAAGCAAGTTCATGCCATACCTTATCGGTTACAATTTGATTGTCGGGGTCTTGCATCACAAAACCAATATCTGCAGCTTGTTCTTTGGTATCACAGTCTTTGAGAAGCTTTTCTTTGAAATATATATTTCCGCCTACCTTTCCAAAAGGTGACAAACAAGATTTTAACAGTCTTAGGAGAGTGGTTTTTCCGCATCCCGATTTTCCGCAAACAATTACAAATTCACCTTGTCTTACAGTAAAATTTATATTGTCAAGTGATTTACTTGTTTTGTTTGGATAACAAAAACTTAAATTTTGGATTTTAAAGCATTCCATTTCCTCACCTCCCAAATTTCAATTATTACAGGACATATACAAAGAAAGAAGTATGATAAAAATATGCTTGCGCCGTATACAGATGGCTCTGCCGCTTCCATATACGGAAAATATCTAAAATACATTCCGCCCAAAAGATTTCCGACAATTGTATATAAACCAAAAAGCAAAATGCATATAAGGGCTTTTTTATCCCGATTATCAAATGTAAATATAGAAAATGCACTTCTTCCGGGTATGCCGTACCCTCGCGATTTCATACTGTCGGCTGTTTCTATAGAATTTTCCAGGCACCAGGTTATCATAATTGACAATATATTGAGTCCATGTTTGGCTCGTCTTATGATGTTTCCGCTTCTTATATCGCGTCCCATACACTTCTGTGTGTTTGCAACAATTTTAAGTTGAGATACAAACTTCGGAACAAACCTAAGCGTCATAGAAATAATAAGTGACATGGCAGGTATGATTTTTCCAAACAAATAAATGAATTTATCGCTTGTCATCACTTCATTATAACAAGAGAAATGACATATAACGCTAACAATCATTGCTGCTGCACAAAATCCGTAAACTATTGATTCCAAGGTGAGGGGATTGCCGCTTGGGAGGTAGTCTATAATGGTAACACCCTGATGATTAAATAGTGGATTTACAAGAGCCATTACAATGAGCATCGGAAGCATATATATTAAATTTGTTTTTATTGCTTTTTTGCCTTTCAGTACCACGGAATATGCAAAACCTGAAACAAGAGAAATACCGAGGCACACCGGATGCATTAAAAAGCAACTCAAACCGATTACAAATATAAAATATGTAAAATTCACAATCGGATGATAGGTTTTAAATTCATTCATTTCAATTACCATTCCTTGCAGAATAATTACCGCCCACATCAACACCCAAATCACAAGTATATACCCATTCAACTTTATCACCGTCTTTAAGAAGGTAACGAGAGCATCCGTAATTCGGGAACCAAGCATTAACTTTGTACATCCACCCCGAAAGTTCACCGCAGTCAAACTCATAAAGATTAGCAATGCCTTCAATATAAGCGCTGTTATATACAGGTACATTTACAAATTCCATATGAATTTTGTTGCGCTTCATTTCGCGCACAAGCAAATTAAATACACTTTCGCCTTCATAGAAGGTAACGGTTTTTTCAGGAAATATCACACCGTCTTTGGGTATAACATTAGCTTTTTGAATGTCCAGCCATTCAATATTATCCATAATTGTATCACACCTTACAGATAAGATGCAAGTAAGTTCTCTATTTGTAACAGGTGTATTTTCAGGTTCTGCAGGAACAGGTTTACCTTTGGGAACAGGTTCTGTTTTGTATTTGTCCTTACCGGTATTCTCGTTTATAATCATACCGTTTTGTTTGGAGTATTCTATGTTGTTTCTTTCGGTTTTGACCTGCTTTTTTATATTTGCAGAAGATTGAGGTTTTTCAGCGTTTTCTTTTTTTGTTGATTTTTCATTTTTAACTACACAAACAGTTTCTTTAGATTCCGGAGACCAACCTCTAAGTGAGGGTGCATCGCCACCATACCAAAAGACAAATGCTAATACAATTGCAATTATAACACCTGCTATTATTTTATTTTTATGTTTTTTCATCTGATTTCTCCTTACAGAAGCTTTGCAAGGAAGAGCATATTATAAAGCATAGATGCTGTTTCTGCTCTTGTAACTGCTTCTTTAGGGTTTATATCCATAACACTGTTGTCAAGGATATTTGAATTGTAGCAAAAAGCAAGTGAGCTTTGAGACCAATCGGATGCTTTTACATAATCAAAGAATTGTGCCAAGCTATCCCGAACTTCAAGGGTGTCCATTTCAGTATCCATTCCGCAAAGTTTTGCGGCTCTTGCAATCATTACTGCCGCTTCTTCACGCGTTATAGTTCCGTTTGGATTAAATTCATTTTTTGATACGCCCATTGTTATTCCGTAATAGTATGCCGTACAAACATAGTTATAAAACCAATCGTTTGTTGTTACATCTATAAAAATCACATTACTCATTTGGGGAAGTCCAAGACCTCTTGCAATAATAGTTGCAAATTCTGCTCTTGTCACCAAGCAGTTTGGATCAAAACTATTTTCTGTCTTACCATTTATAATTCCTCTTGATGCTAAAGTTTCAATGGAAGTTTTATCTTTGTGACTTACAATATCTGCAAAGGTCTTGCCGGGATTAATAATACCCATTTTCTTTACATCTGCATTTATTTCTGCAAGAGCAGATGAGTCTGAACTAACATTAAGCTCTTTGACATCAGTCATATCATAAAGTGAGTTTTTACCTGCGATTATACGATTAAATGCAACAAGAGCATAAAAGCATTGTTCTGTTGCCATTGAGTTTGCAGAATCTTCATGTATATGCTTAAATCCTTTTCCGCTATCGTAGAATGTAAAAAGATTATCAAGCACAGAATTTCCGTTTTTTACAAAGCGTTCATCATCTATTGGAATACCAAGTTCGCAAAGGGCAACAAGAACCTGAACACTGCTTTCGGAAGTTTCTGTTTCATAACTTGAAAATCCGCCGTTTTTCTTCTGCATTTTAGATAAGCAATCAAGTGCTTTTTCTGTTGCCGATTTAACTTTGTCATCATACTGATATTTTGAAAGTGCCTGAAGTGCCATTCCAGTAACATCAATATCAGTCGCATCACCCGATAATGCCCATCCGCCATCAGAAGTTTGATTTTTGAGAATGTAGTCTATATACATTTCTCTTGTTGCCTGAATCTTTGCATTTGGGTTACTTGGCATATCATAGTTTTTACTGTCAAGAGCAACAAGTGCCCAAACAGCTCCGTTTATTCCTTGCCATATTGTTTTCTCATAATCTCCAAGGGGTTCCAAAAGGTTGTATCCTGCAACATTAGCAGGATTTTTGCCGATTGAAGTGAGAGCAAGAATTACTCTTGAATATTCGGTGTATTTTTTGTTATGAAGTACACCGCTACATTCTTTAACATATTTTGTAACCTTTTGATAGTAATTCTCAAAATACTCATCAGGAATATTCAAATCACTTCGTGCAAGACCCAAAATTGCCCATTCTCCGCCAATAGAGCCTACAATAGGTTCATTTGCGGTTTCATACAAATAAATTCCAACGCTTTCTAAAACGGTATCAACTTTATCGAATGCAAAAACCTGTAAAGTAATGTTAAGGAGAATAGTCAAACTTAAAATTAGTGAGATGATTTTTTTCATTGTTAATGCTCCTTTTATAACACCGATATCTGACACTCATTTTTTATTTTACTATATTCTGACAAAAACGCATAAGAATTGCTGCGACCTGAGCACGGGTTGCTGTAGCTTTTGGTGAAAGTGTGGTTTCGCTTGTACCATTTACAAGCTTTGTTGCATTCGCCCAGTAAATTGCCTCGAGTGCCCAATCGCTTATATCGTTTGTATCCGAATAGTTTGAAATATCTCCAAAGCCACTCACGTCATATCCTTGTGTTTTTGCAAAGCGATAGATAATAAGAGCCGTTTGTTCACGCGATATATTACTATTGGGAGCAAATTCTGTGCTGTTTATACCACTTACAATTCCGTTTGCATACGCCCATGCAACAGCATCGTAATACCATTGACCTTCGGAAACATCTGCAAAGGTATGGATATTTTTAGCACTTTCAGGATTTGCCATTCTGTAAAGAACGGTTACGAGCATTGCTCTTGACATTTTGCTTTCGGGTTCAAAGACATTACCCGTACCCTGCATAAGATTATTATCGTACACATACTTTACAGCTTCATAATACCAGTCATCTTTCTTTACATCTCCAAAAACACTATCAACAGGACTGCTCGTTTCTTCTTTAAGTTCTTCTTTTTCTTCTTTTGGTTTGCTAAAACTACCAAGACCGGATTCTTTTTTATAATTCTTTGTATAATAGAACAAGATTGCATCTCCGTCTTCAATATTACATTCTTTAATTCCAAGAAGAGGAGTTTCACCATTTAATTTGTATAGCCAACCCGAGTTCTTACCCAATGTAAATTCTCCAAGGGACTTATTGCCCTTTGTAATTGAAGAAACATAGCCCTTGCTTGCGCCAACATATTTAATATTGTTTTCATCGCATCCCTTTACAAAAGCATGATAAACGGTTGCTCCGTCACCCGGAATATTAACTGTATAATTCTTAAGCCAATAACCACTATCCGATTTAATTGAAAACTTAACTGAGATATTATCCCCCTGTGGTTCAGACGAAGAGCCGCAACTTGCACTTTCACCTGTTGCACGGGCCGGAGATAAAGTGATTCCATTCATATTATAAATGTTATATGCACTTCCGTATTCAATAGCTCCTGCAAGTGCAATAAGAGCACGGAAAGCCTGTTCAGTTGAATAGCTGCTCTCTGCAGTGTTGTTTATATGTCCAAAACCAGTGTTATCTTCAAGAGCAAAAGACAGTAGTCCATCAATGATTGTATTACCACATTTAATAAATCGGGCATCATTTTCAACATCAACTCCTGCTGATGCCAAAGCGATTGCAACCATAGCGGTTGAATTAGAATTTCTTCCTGACCATGAGTCTGAAAAAGTTCCGTCTTCGTTTTGTTGTGCAGACAGGTATGCAAGCGCATTCTCTATAGAGTTATTTACATTCGCTTTAATAGTTGCGTCTTTATCATTCATATAGAAAGAAAGTCCTGCAATTGCATTGGCAGTTGTATCTATTGTTCCGAATTCATCCCACGCACCGTTTTTGCCCTGTGAATCTATTATAGCATTAACGAGAGAGAGTTCATTCTTGCGATTATGATATCCATCTCTGTTGTATGCGGCAAGAGTGTATGGAGCACTCCAAACACTTGCTGAATGTTCAGCCTTATTGAGCTTTTTAATTGCATCAATCGGCGTATTGCTGTTAACTCTATAAAGTTTTGTTGCGTCAATTCCCTGTGAAGTAAGTGCAAGAATTGCTTTAGCAAGGTCGGTATCTGTGTTGCTTTCCGACACAGCCTTAATGCTTGTATTGATAAATTCCTGTTTTGCATTCTCTGTTAGAATAGCTTCAGTTAAGGGAACATACTTTTTGTATGCACCCATATCCATTACTTCCCAAAATGAGGTTTTCTCTGTGTATGTTTGTGCAATGTTTTCAAGTAAGACAGAAATTCTTGAATCCCTGTCAGTTTTATCACTTATTGGAAGAACAGTAACTGTAAACGGAGTTGTAACACTGCTTTCTCCGGAAGTTAATGTGGCTGTAAGTGTAATCTCTGTTGGTGATTTTGGACGGGAAAGAAGTTCTTTGTTTTCTCCAAATATCACTCCGTCAAATCCACTCCACAATACGGAAACTTCCCCAATTTCAGGAACTATGACATTTGACGGGAAAACAAGAGGTGTTGTAACCTTTGACGGACTTTCGTTCATTCCTTTTATGTTATCCCAAGTAAGAAGATTTTTGGCAACAGCGACCTTCTTTTCATCTGTAATTTCAGAAAAGATTTTTATGGTATATGTAGTTTCAGTAAGTGCACTTTCCTCAGGTGGAGTAACAGTAAGTATTAAAGTATTTACCAATCTGTTTGTCCAGTCAAGATTATCAAACCTGCTCCAGTTGTTCCCTGCATCTTTAAAATCAAAACTTTCTCCGTTAAGCAAAACAGAAACTGTTGCACCATCATCGGTAAGAACAGTCTTCCACTTTAAATATTTTGAAAGGAAATTGTCTTTTGTAAAATCAACAATTGTGTATTCGAATTTATCGGGTTCAAAATTTAATACGAGGTTGTCCTCTTCAATCCCTGCAAGAGTAGTCACATAAAGCTTTGAAATTAAATTTGCAGGAAGTGGATTCATGGCATTTGTAAGTTCTTCTGCGGCAATTTCAAGCTGTTCGGAAATCGAACCTGTACCCCAGAAAGATACATCTTTTTCTTCGTATAAACCAATCCACATTCCGCCTGTTGTTTTGAACTCAGGGTTAATTTCCAGTAGCAAATCTGAAACATCATCATTTAAGTTGGCTTCGTTATAAATAGATGTAAGAAGAACTTTTGCTTCTTCTAATTCCAAATCGAATTTAGCCTTTTGCACATCAGTAAATGAACTTATATCAATGTTCATTTCAACTAAATCTGAGAGCCTTTTATAGTTTTCGATAAAAGTTTCGTCATAATACATAGGATTCCACTGTGAATCCCATCCGGTTACAAGACCATATTTACCCTCAATAACGGCACCGTCCTCAGATATAATCGCCCCGGAAACAGATGTAGTTAATTCTACATCATCAACACTAAATCTCCAACCGGCAGAATTGAAGAGATTGTAACTGTAATAATCACCGATAGATGTACTTACAAGGTTTTCAAGAATATCATTTCCTACAAAGCCAATCTGTTTTACAAAGTCATCTTCAATACCAACAGCACTAAAACCATTTTGCTCCTGGGCAACATATAAAATGTACTGAACAGAAGAATTTTTTGGAACTGTAACGGTTATGTCTTCCGGAACATTTGTGATTTCTTCACCAAAAACTCCTGTTGCAAGAAGGTCATTGTAGAGTCTGTCTGTGTCATCTGCCACAACAGATACATCAAATTTTAATGTAACAGTTATATTTTCATCTGTAGCAAAGGAGACTTGCGGTATTGTGCTAAACAGCATAATAAATGTTAATAATAAGCATAGTATTTTCTTCATTTTCTTTAGTCCTTTCGTCATAATAATCTGATTGTACTTTAACTGTTTATAAATTTGTCACCTCCGGAGTATTACCGCAATAAAAAAGCTGCGGCAATTTTTTTAAAAAATTACCACAGCTGAGTTTTTCTGTGATGAATCACAATTTGTTTGCATAAAGCAATAAGCCCTTATCGCAAAGACAAGAACAAACAAAAACGCTACCCCTATGCTTTTTAAGCATTTACGGAATAACATCAAAGCAGGTCTTGTGACTCGCACCATATAGACTAAAAAGTCTGCATTTTTGCATCCTGCCTTCTCAGTTTCCCAATGACTAGCTTTCGCTAACGGACACAAAAATTTCGATGCACACACCGTCAGAACTACGCAGGGGATTCTCACCCCATTCCCTTTTCACTGATTATGCCTTGCATATGGCTTTTGCAGCATAATCAACACTCTGTGTGAATGTATGGAATTTTACTTAATTATTTTAACATATAATCATAATAAAATCAATAAAAAAACACAAAAAGGACGCTTTCGCATCCTTTTTTGGTTGGTGAACCATCGGAGATTCGAACTCCGGACACCTTGGTAAAGTCATGCAGTCTACCTTGTGTTATCTTATTGTGAGTTTAGGATGGGCGACACTTGCGGTGCCCGAAACAAGGCATACACACAAGGGGTGATGCCTTGTCTTCGAACGCTGCGCCATTACCACTTTCCCTTTATCTGCCACCGGCAGCGGAAAAGCGGTAATGCTGCCGACTTCGCATAGCTCAGTGAATAAGAGCCTTGACTTTTAATCAAGGTGCATAAAAAAATTTGTTTCTTGCATATTTTTACTAAACCAAAAAAAGGACGCTTTCGCATCCTTTTTTGGTTGGAAGAGACGAATGGTTTAGATGCCGTAAATTTTTAATCGATATGCAAACTCCGTTTGCTCGATATTTTTACTTTCGTAAAATCGATATGTTCTCGCTTCGCTCAAACTTGATATGATATAAATCTCGTTGCCGCAAGGCAACATATCGAGTGCATTAGCACATATCGAGTGCATTAGCACATATCGAGTGCATTAGCACATATCGAGTCATTTATGACATGTCGAAAATCTCTCAAGAGATTTATATGGATGAAAAAAAGACATTATTCATTTGAATAATGTCTTTTTTTTGGAGGCGCCGAATGGTTTAGATGCCACAGGGATTAGTAACAAAAACACCCCCGCCTCAAATTGTTTTTATTATTCCTCTATAGGAGGCAGACAAATTATACCAGCTGTCGTGTCATTATGTATTCTCACCACTCTGTCAGTGACATCACCAGATATTTTATAGCCCTCTAAACACTTATTTCCCTTTTTATCTATAACAAACGATGAATTATATTCTGGATCTTCAACGAAAGCGTACCCATCGTTAAAACATATCTCCATCCTATCCCCATATTGCTCTCCTATAAAATCACCTGTTTTACTATCGATAAGTTTAACATGTTCGTCGTTATAGGAACCAAAAGTAAGCGAAAAAATACCGTCACCACAATATTTTGAAGAACGAGAGTCATTATACTCTTTCAATATATCACCTTTTGAACTTATTAAATATGACTTATAACCACTATCTAACATAAATATATCATTAACCATTTCAGTTGCATCATGTTGATTATAAAAATTTATATTGAGACTCTTGATAATTTCACCATTACTATTCAATAGTTGGCAACCATTATTATCTCTATTTGATATAATAACGCAATCTTTAGAAATCACACTACACATTCTGTCACGTGCTGGTTCAACCACCACATTCCCATATATGTCTGTAAAACCATACCCATATGCCTGATAATATCCAGAATTTGTTTGTTCTGCACCTACTATTTCTAATAATCCATTTTTGTAGTCTTCAATCATATAATCTGAAGATATGCTGTGCGAAAATGAGCCGTCCGAATGATACACATCCGCATTTTTTCGTTCTTCATCTTTTATAAGGACAATATATTCATCTTCTGCATCAGAAAAATTGGCTTTGTATTTGCAAGGTACAACAGTTTCTCCAGACTGATTTACCAACCCAAATCCAACTAATTGCCCAGATGCTGTTTTTGTGCAACTCGCAATTCCGTCTTTATTAAATAATTTTTCGGTATAAGAAACATATGTATGCCATCCCAAACTTCCATCAAAAACAGCTTTTGTATTGTTGTCAGCATCTACTATTTTTGTTGACTCTGCACTCAAAATACAGAAATTATTCTTATCTATAATATTTATACCAACATTTTCACGGAATGGTCCTAATATTATTTCACCGTTTTTATTGATAAGAGCGATACTTTTTCCAGAAACTTTCCATTCTTCTCCCATATTTGCAAATGTGGCTACAGCAAAACCGTCTTTAAACTCGGATATGCTATTGTGATTTCCTGTAACATATTTAGACAAATTTTCAAACCATATAGGCTCAAAATATTTTGCTCCTTTTGGCAAATCATTATTGGGGGAACAAGAGCAAAAAACAAAGGACATAACGATTAAAACAAAACAAGACTTTACATACATAAACATTTTCTTCAACATTTTAACACCACCTCACATTTTTAATTCGTACGAGCATATGTTTTCGAATAGCCAAGACTATTAGTTAATATCAACTTATTTCCTTTATCGGTTATTTCAAACGAAAACACTTCACCGTATAGCTTTCCACTTATTCTAAGTCTATTTCCGTCAGTTGTATAAGTGCCACTCCAACCTGGCGTTTCGGTAATGTGTGTGCCGTCACTAAAAAATTCAACTGAATTATAAAATATACTCTCATCTCCAGAACTCTTCCATAATCCTACTATGTCATTTTTTGTACTGCCCCCACAAGCCGTTAACAGCACAATGAACAACATTAAACTGATCAATAATGCTTTTTTCATAATTACCCCCCACGCTGAACTGTTTTTTAATTCCAAATTAGAATTTTATTATATTATAATTCTTTTTCGGAATTATGTCAATGCTTTTTAGTAATATAATAAAGAAAATATTCTAAAAAGGAATTATATTCTATGAAAATAAGAAAGCAAACATACGGCAATAAAAATTTAGTCGGTAAAAATATAGAACATTTGAGGAAAGAAAAAGGAATAAAGCAAAAAGACTTTATTTCTCAAATTCAAGTTATGGGTTGCGACATGAATCCTACCAGCTATTCAAAACTCGAAGGACAGATACGAAGTGCAACAGATAAAGAACTTTATGTTATAGCAAAAATTCTTGGTGTTCCTATTGAGAAGTTGTTTGATAACCAAAAATAACACCTGATTGTGATAAATCCAGGTGCTATTATATTGTCTTTGGTTCAAGTCTGGTTCAAAACCACTTGGCATCTACCCTTTTGTTTCAAAACTGATTTTTCCAAAAAGCCCTCAAAGCATTGAAAAAAGCGAATGAATTAGATGGCATCTAAA
>JAZTYV010000035.1:0-1776 GCA_045637145.1 Clostridia bacterium
CTTTAATTGTAATTCGAGATGCAACCCTCTCGATTGAAAAATATAGTTATTAGTTACATTGATATTATTAGCCAAAGAGGTTGCACTTTGGCTTACAAAAGATTGCTCCAATTGAAGTGACAGTCTTTTTTGTTTGACTTAGTATTATCAGACAAAGTATCCTCGAATTGTTAGTGGCGGGATAAGGAGGACGCTATGTCTAGATTTTTTATGTATGAAGACAGACTACAGATACAGCAGAGCTTGACAGCGGGTCTGTCATTTAAAAAGATAGCTGTCGGTCTTGGGAAAGACCCCACTACAGTTGCGCGAGAAGTAAAGAAGTATTCTACACTAATCGCTACTGGCCGCCCAGGTTTTCCACATAATGATTGCAAGCATCGTGTTACTTGTCGCAAGAAAGATGTCTGTGGCAAAGCATGTACGCGTGCTTCTTCTGCAAACTGCAGATTGTGTCAACGATGTAATGAAGTATGTACAGACTTTTTTGAAGAAGTATGTGCCATAAGATTTAAACCGCCATATGTTTGTAATGGCTGCTCTGAACTTCGAAAATGTACACTAACTAAAACATTCTATGATGCTGAAAAGGCACATTTAAAAGCTCACCAAAAAATTTCCGAATCCCGCAGTGGTCTATGCGTTTCAGAAGAAGAAATCGCCAGATTAAATGCGATTATTAGTCCTTTGGTACGCCAGGGACAATCCATCCATCAGATATGTATAAATCATAGAGATGAACTTATGTGTAGCGAAAAAACAATTTATAACTATGTGGATGCTTGCCTTCTGGATATTAGGAACATTGATCTTCCAAGAAAAGTGCGGTTTCGACCAAGATATAAAAAACCAGAGTTTAAAGTGGACCGAGCATGCCGCAATAATCGTACTTTTGAGGATTATGAGCATTATATCAAAAAGCATCCGGACATACCCGTTGTTCAAATGGACTCTGTGATTGGAAACAGAGGAGGCAAGTGTCTTTTGACAATTCATTTTGTGGATTCCTGTTTTATGCTTGCATTTTTAAGAGATTCCAATACAGCCAGGTCCGTTGTCGATATATTTAATGAGTTAGACAAAACTCTTGGTCCTATGCTGTTCGAAAAACTCTTTCCGGTATTATTAGGGGACAATGGAAGTGAGTTTTCCAATCCCAAAGCGATTGAATATCGGAAAGAACAACCAATTCTAAGGACTCACGTATTCTACTGTGATGCAGGCTGCCCGTATCAAAAACCAGAAATAGAAGTAAATCATGAACTAATTCGACGAATACTTCCTAAAGGAACTAGTTTTGATGACTTAACCCAAAATGATGTTGCTTTAATGATGAATCACATCAATTCTTATAAAAGAAAAAAGCTGAACGATCGTAGCCCATACGAGATGTTCAGCTTTGTACATGGAGAGGGTGTTTTGCAGCTTCTTGGGTGTGCATCGGTAGCCGCCGATGACATCATGTTAAAGCCAGCCCTACTCAAAAAATAAAATAACAAACTGCGCCACTAACATTAATAACCTTATATGCCCAATATAAGGGGTGGATTCTCCGATTACAAAAAAATCGAGAGAGAATCGACCTCTGTTTGCGATGCTGTTTATTAGTATCATACGACATTAATAGCAAGAAATCAAACGGCATTTCGTTTACAAAACTGGATTTTACACTTACATAAAAGTAAGTAAAGTGGCATCTCGTTTACAAATATTCAGTTTTTATTTACAACAGATGCATCTTGTTTTACAAAATGGCATCTCGGGTTACAATTCAGC